>NZ_JBCGUH010000012.1:0-134022 GCF_039822605.1 Paenibacillus wenxiniae | reverse complement strand
TGCCGGAATACCGTTTCCCACGCAAAATCGGCGATATCGGTCACATGGAAATCGTATAATCGCCCGATCACCTCCACGTCGACTGTATCTTTGGCTACATGATGGCTGAGGTTGGTATTGGCATCCTGCTGGGCGGTAAAGCGAGCCGGTGCATTCTCAGCGACCGTGCGAAAAGCGATCGTATCGTGTCCTTCATCGGCCCAGACGGGAAGCTGAAACACGGTATCCAGTTGCTGCACTGGAATATCGATCCACGTTTGTTGCGGGTAAAAGGTACTTCGGTCTTCGCTGTACACGTCAAAGGGGAACCAGACCTGTTTAACTTGAATATACTTCGCATAATCTCGCTTGCCATAACCCGGATAGTCACTACTGTCCAAATGTTGTCCGGTCGTAGGGATGCGCACGATGAAGGGACGATTTAGAATCAGTGCCATGCGATCGGTGCTCGGAACGGTTTTCTGGTTGTGGGCTTGGTCGTCGGAGACGGATGCGTAGTCGACGACAGGTGTATGTACGGTAACGTTGTTGATATTCGTAATTGGATAGTTCTGATCGCCTTCTCCATTCACATCACCTTCCACCATCCTATAGAAAATTGTGCCCTTCGATGGCGTATTTGCTCGGTTGGTGAGCTTGCGGCTAATGCGCTGTGAACTCTGGAAAAGGATCGTTTCGCCTGTATCTTTATACGATCGAATCTTGGTCGGTGCTGGGATTTCTTTAGGTGCTGGCGTCGTAGCTTTGGTCCAGTCTCCATTCATCACTTCGGTGTCTTGGTTCTTATAACTAAACTGAATCGCATCATTACGAACTTGAGGCTCATCCGTTTTTGCTTCGGCCCTACTTTTGAGCTTACTATGATCATTCGGTACAGAGGGGCGACCGTTTCTTCCTCCATCGATTGTACCCGGACTATAGCTAACATCGCCTGTCTTTGCTGGACGAACATGATCCTTCGTTTCCGTACTGGCTTCCGTAGTTAAAGCAGGTGGGGTGTAATTGGCTACTTGCAAGGTGACAGCGCCACCTGGCAAAGCATAGTTATGTAGCTTCGCAGAATCAATGCCCAGCACTTGCAGTTGATTAATCTGCCAGTACGAATACTCTCGGGTAAAGTCAAATGTATACGTTTTAGACTCGCTCGCGGTTTTCGTCTTCCACTGGTCTTTACTATTTTTCTCTTTCCATTTCAGACTATAGCGCACCTTCACTTCACAATCGTACTTAATTTGACCTTTCATTTCACTGAATTTATGCTGGAATAAGTAGTCATAGCCCCAGGCATTGGCGTATAGGTTTTCGCTTGTCGGGATGCCTTTGGTTGCATCAAAATGACGTCCATTGGCGCGATCGTCACCTAAAATATGACCGGCGGCTTCGGGATTCATGAGTTGCTTGCTGATGGCTTGGGATTGGGTAGGAGGTAAGATCGTGTAGGTACAAGCTCCCCTGCCTTCAGGCGAAACTTCGGAATCATTGCAGTTCTCATTATCGGCACTGGTTTGACCAGACTTACAGGGTACGCCGACTTCGTAATATTGGTAGATGCGGTATTGTTCGAAAGAGCCGGTGTAAGGTTCTAGTTTGGGCGGATTGCCTGTGGCTATCTCTTTGGATTGAGACGGATCGCTTCCATTTGTCGTTTTTTTGTAGCCAGCATAAGTGTAGCCTTCATGTGTAGGTGGTTCAAATGTATAATTTTGTCCTGGTTTCATTTCTTCCAAGCGTGGAGGAAAGATATCGTTAAGTGATTTGCCGTCGGTGGTTTTGTAGTAGACGCTTAGTTTTGAATCCAGTTCAATCGTAAAAAGAACCGGAACATAAATACGATACCCCACTGTATTCGGACCGCATTTATTTGTGCACGTACTGGTAATATCTTCAGGATCATTTGCATCTAATTTTATTAAAACATTCGTCGGAATGGTTGCAGTATCTGTTCCAATACCACTTTTGCTATAGGTAAGTGCCGTATCTTCTGTTCCGATGGACATTGCAGCAACATATTTCTGCCATATCGTTTGTCCTTCTTCCGCTTTTTCTGTTCGAGAAGATTCAAAGTAAATAGCATTTTTCGTATTACGTTTGTATAAACTAACATCCATACTTTTTATGGTACGCCCAGGAAATGAGAATTTATAATTTTGTTCTGCTGGACCATCGTCACCTCTGTTGGGAGCTTTACCACCTTCCCACGTTGAGCCGTGCCACATATCGTAATACATCATGCCAACAAAATATCTGTAGTTTGCTTTTGTCGTGTTTTCTGAATCATCTTGATAATACTTTAATGGTGTAGTCATATCAGCAGCTTGTACAATAGGGGAGTTAATTATCGATGTGCAGAAACCATTACAAGCAAAAATAACGACAAGCACAAATACACAACAACTTTTATTTTTATGAAACCATTCCAACCATTTCATCTCATTGTCTCCATGGATTATCCATTAAAATCAAACTATCTTTTGAAGAATTCGTATGGAACCCTACATATTTAATATCTTGGATTGTCAATGGTTTAGCATCCTTGATATGATCAAGAAGCTCATCTCTTTCTGCATAGATAGCATAAAAGGTGTACACTGTTCCATCGTTATTCTTTTTCAGTAAATCTTTGCGATCATATCGGTAACGTACGTCACCTTTGTTAGTTAGAAAAAACAAGTTAGGTGACCATGCGTGACTTCTGACGCGGATATACGTTCGACCATCATATGCACTGCCGTCATGAAATGTATACAAATCCATACTATAAATGTAATCAGACATTAATAAAGGGAAGTCTGAAAGTGTGATTTTTATAGCATATTGAAAGGGAGTTCCATACTCATCTTTTAATAAATACGATTTTTTAGAAAAAAACGCTTTATAGGGGTCCAGACTAGTTTTCGCCAACCCCAATTCATCCACAGTCGGCGGCACCTTACTCCCAATCCACACCCATTTGCTCAACCCATCCCAATCGACCGTCTGGCCCAATCCTTCACTCACCAATCGTAGTGGCACATATGTACGTTGCTGCTTTACGATAATCTTGCTGTCATACGTCTTGCTCTCTCCATCTACCACCGCAGTAGGCGAACCTACCGTCAATGTGACGCTATGCTTGTCTGTCTTTAACGTCACCGTCTGCTTCCCACCGCTCTGTTCATAGCCAACTTTCGCACCCAGCTTTTCTGAAATAAAGCGGATCGGTACCATGACTGCGCTGTTCTCATCCTGAAATGGTTTGGCATCAGGGAATGCCATTTTGCGGGCGTTGAGCAGTACTTCGACCGAAGCAGATGCTGCTGTCGCTTGTGGGGTGAACATCGGTACTGACACTGCGATCATGCTGGCTACAAGTAGCGATGTGATTACTTTGTTCAATGCTTTGCTTTTATGCTGCTTCATCGTTATGTTTCCACTCCCTGTTATGTTTTGAGTTTCGTTCGTCTGTTGTACCATAGTCGGTTGTACTGTCATGAGAATAGCCTCCTCTGAATAAATAAAATAGGTCATCGAATGAAGTGAAAGCTGCGCTAGCCTGCTGTTCTATTTCCCTTGTTGTTATTATGTATGTCCGCTCTTACGCTCGTGCTATATCGCTCGTCTGATTGATGGATCTGCTGAGCTACTTCTCTGCTGGGCGACTCAATACATTTCGGTAATGCATTGTTATTCCCCTATTGTGCAATGTTTGGAGTGAACAACTGACCTACATTACGCTTCTTTCCCTTATCGGCAAGTACATCCATACGCTTCTTTTCCCTTATCGGCAGTACCTCCATTTTTTATAATTTCAACCAGCTTGAAAAACTAAAAAGCACACATCATCCCTAACCTGGAAATGATGTGTGCTTCACATGTCGTCGTTATTTATTTAAGCTCAGAGTAAAATAATTACTCGTGCTTGTCAATACCAATACTGGCAAACCATTTCATTTTATATGCTCTATATATGCTCGATCCTATCCCATCTCATGCCATATCCTCTACCGTGCGCTTACGTTCTCTCGCCATAACTTCCAGCCCATCCAGGCAAATGCTAGCACATGTAAACAGGCAACAACAATCCCCGGTCCCGGCGAAATAGTGCTCATCATCACCGACCATAAATTATACGTAATCGTGATACTTAGCAGCAATGCCAGTACAATCCAGTACGAATCGAGCATCGCTACAAACAGCAGCAAAATGAGCGCAGGTACACTATAACGCTCATGGATTTCAGTCGGCAGCATAAAAAAGGCAAAACAGAGCCATACCCCTGCCTTGAGCACAACCGACGTATCCAGTTTACGCATACGCAGCATATACCAGCCGCTATATAATACCGCAATCACAAGTAACAGCAGCCCCATATTTCGTAACGAAATAATACCCAGCAGACGAGTCGTATCATTCGTATCGGGCGCAAAGCCGAGCAGATAATACCAGATGTTTAGCGCATTGAGCGTCACCTGCGTATACATACCGACTGCGCTCAAATATGCCCCTCGAATCATCGAATTCAGCCCCCCATGACCGGCAAAATAAAGCCCGGCGACGAGCAGCGGCAATAGCGCACCGCCCAGCAAAGACAGGATCGGGCGAATCCTTCGCTCTAGCAAGCAACGAAGTACATACCAACCGAGTACGGGCGCGATCACAATCGCCTGTAGTTTGGTCAGTAGTGCCAGTGCAAACAATATCCCGGCTCCCAGCGGCAGCGATAATAATAGCAGCAACGAGCCAGCCATGAGCATCCCATTCAGCACATCCACCTGTCCCCATACCGCGCCGTTCACGATCAGCACTGGATTTAGTACAAACCATGCCAGTAACGGCAAACGGGTACGCGGATGGGCTGCATGACGCGACCACCAAGTCACGATGATAAAGGAAAGCATATCAAGCAAAATAAGTAAACTTTTGTACGTTAACGTTCCAGCTACCGCCTGCAAACCAAGTAGCCGCAGCAGATGAGCGTAACCTTCCATAATGAGCAAAAATAGCGGTGGATAATTAATCCCACCATTGTTCGTATACACTTTGCCCAGTCCATAGTTCCCCACATCACTCATCCATTGTACAAATAGCCGCTGATCATCGATAAAGCCCGGATAGCGCCCACCCATCCAAATCCGCACGGCGATGCCAGCGATGAATAACAGGATGATGGGAAGCAGTCCATTTATCCAGCGATGTCGTGTTAGGCGCAAGCGGTTGGATGTGCTAGCAGATCGTAATGTAAACCGTTTATTCATACAGTCTAACCTCCCTGTGCAGTGCAAAACGATAATTCATTGCACCCTGCGTCTATTCATGCAGACGCTGGAAGCGGCAGACGTTGATCCAAGGATGACGGACATACCTGTCACGATTTTTCTATCGGTATGCAGTCAAAAACGCTGTTAGCTTGAACCTATTATACAAGCGCATGATGTCGATTTACCAATATCGTGTACATATTTCCATACCTATTCTGAAAATGGTTAGGACAGAAGACGGAGTTTCGCGTTTTTATACGGTATTGCTGCAAATTAGTGTTGTCAAATCTCCTATTTTATCGAAAAATGGGATTTGTGCATCTTTTTAATAATTCCATCGTAAACATGGAAGAATTCATTAATAGCATCGAGAAGGAGTGAACACACACCAATGTATTATCCACTACGTTATATAGAGTGGTCCGAGCAAGAAGAACGCGAACTGGGCCTTATTCAAGAGTATCCTTCTGTTCAAGCAGATGAGTTATTTCTGTACAAGCTCGTCGATTCGATCAAGCTGAATCATCGAATCTGGGTGCACGTGTCCCATGAAACGGAAAACGATCGGTCCCATCTCATTTACGTGCGTCCCTTTGGCGATGAATTGCCTGCGCCATACCAGAAGGAGATGGCACGGATCATTAACGGGCAAAAAGACCATCCGTCTCGCATGGTGCTCGAATACTGGATCTGGGATGAGTACCAATTTGTACGCCACGATCCAGCTAATAACTGGATGTCAGCACTTGATATTGCACGTGTACTGCTTGATCATTACCGCACCGAAGGCGATACAACGTATGAGCTGCTGTACATCACATTGGATGCAGATCGGCAAAAGGTGATGATTTTTATGAAAGAGGTGAATGTGTAAATGGAGCGGAATACACCGAATGATCTTACACAGACTGCATCCGTACAGCCACTGCCGCTACTTGCGCATACCGGAATCCCTGCCGTATATATGGATACGTCGGAGCAATCAAATTCAACGATTATCAAACAAAATAAAGAAAGTTCCGTCAGCTTGAACAGCAGACGCGCACGTATGACAGCTTTCTCGCTCTTACTGGCTGTACCTGTAGCGCTTACTGGCTGCTCGACTAATGATAATGCCCGTTGCGAATACGATCAGAATGGCAACCCGTACAACTGTGACAATTCCTCCAGCAGTTCATCTGGCAGCAGTCACTATTACAAAAGTAACAGTAGCTCTGATTCACATAGCGGCTTTGGCAGCTCAGGCTCTGGCTTTTCCTTCTTTGGGGGGTAACGGGATGCGGCATGTGTACAATCTGAACATCCCTCATGAGCAGCTGTTCAGCGGCGAGCTAGCAGAGCAGATTCCGTATCATACGATGTACGGCAAACCGTATTGCCTGCCTGCGCTCACACTGTATACAGCAGCCGAATACGAGCAGATTGCCCTGGCTTCCGAACGTGTACATAAGCTGTACCATAAAGTATTGCGATTTGTGCAGCAGTATTTGCCACTGAACTATCTGACCGATCAGCTTGCCATTCATCCGGTACTGGCGCGTATCGCCTGCTCCCCTGTCAACTGGGACGGACTCACACGTCTGGACTGGATTATTGGACCGGACGGTCAACTCAAATGTATTGAAAATAATACCGAAACACCGACCGGTATTCCCGAAGTGGCTTATCTGGAAAGTAAGTTGTTGGAATATGCGCCGCATCTTCGCCCTGCTTCAGCGCAGATGAATGCGTGCATCCAGCAGATGTTTAGGAATGCGGTGGCAGCTTACCGACAGCACGGTCTCAGCGGTAAGCTATATATGACTAGCTATGACTGGCATGATGAGGATCGTGTGAATACGCTGTATTTAATGGAACAATGTCAGCTGGCTGGAATGGAAGCAGCATTCGTACCGTTGGAGCAATTGCGAATTGTGCCTGGCGAAGGGTTATATAAGGATGAGGAACGGATTGAGCTGTTATACCGCTTGTATCCGCTGGAGTATCTCGTTGAAGATCGCGAGGAAGAAAGTGGTCGGACAGTCGGTTTGGATCTACTGGAACTGGTTGAGGCTGGTAAGCTAGGTTTGATCAATCCGGTACAACATATTATTACGCAAAGCAAAGGCTTTACAGCGACGCTCTGGTCGCTATATGAGCGTAATGACGAACTGGTAGAGCACGCTGGCTTTCGGCTATTCACACCGGAGGAATGCCAGTGGATTGAGCAGTATATGTTACCAACGTATTTTACACCGGAGCCATTTATCCAGACGGACACACCTTATGTGAGCAAAAGTTATTTTGGACGCGAAGGGCAGGGAACAGAGCTTGTAGAGCAGCCGCAAACGACAGCGCTCGTTCAGCAGCAAGAAATAGCTAGTTCACTTCCAAATGAATCCAAGCAGACCGAGCAATCTGACGATCTTCCCGATCGTTTCGAGCAGGATCAGCAGAAAGTGTCTGTGCCTAATCCGCTACTACAGGAGCAGACGGATGTGGACTGGGCATCGCTATCGCCTGCCGAGCAGGAAGCGTATGAGCTTGAAGCAACGGCTGCCTATTATAACGAACAGCCCAAAATTTATCAGCAGCTCCAACCGATGCAGCCAATCTGTGCACAGACGGCAGATGATCGTTATGAGGGCTATTTGTTAACAGGCGCTTTTGTAATTGGTGGGCGCTTTGCTGGACTGTTACCTCGTATCGGCAGCAAAGTGACAGACAATCTAGCTTATTATTGTGCTGCCGCTGTTATACCGGATGCGGAATAGCTACTTTTTAACACATAGCCGTTGCGACTGCGACTGCGACTGCGACTGCGACTGCGACTGCGACTGCGACTGCGACTGCGACTGCGACTGCGACGAAGTATAATTGAGCATCATCCATTTCAAGCTATTTTAGGAGGGAATTTCATTGAAAAATTTTGCAACTGATCTGATGCATGTAGGCATCGGGCTGGTCATTTTATTTGCGATTTTGTTTGTAGGTTATTACATTTTCAGCCTGCTCACGCGCTACAATGATAATAAAGAAATCGCCGCTGGCAATGAAGCAGCCGGCATGTATATGGGCAGTAAGCTGCTCGGTCTGTGTATTATCATTGGACTCGTCTCGATCAACTCCGATAACTGGCTCGATGTGATCGTCTGGTCGGCAGTAGGTATTGTGGTGTTGTGTCTGGTGTACGTTATTTTCGATCTAGTCACACCGCGCACAAAGGTATGTGAGCAGATTGAAAATGGCAATATGGCGGTAGCCCAGCTGCTGCGCTCGCTTATTATTGGTATTTCATTTGTGATTGGAACCTTTGTAATGTAACACGGGTGAACGTACCGGATCGTAGGTGCTATATGATAATCAGGCGCATCTCACGTTCGGTATCACTGAGCAAAAACAAGCAGGCTCTCCACGTCCATTGAAGGATGGGAGAGCCTGCTTGTTTGGTATATGCTTGCGCTTTACTAGATATACGTACTTTACATATGCGTACTTTACTAGATAAGCGTGACTAGATCGGCGTGCTTTACTAGCTACATCGGATGCCCATAGTCCCGTACTTCCATTGTGAGCGTAGTAACGCAGCTGCGTTGTTTACTCAGTAGCTTATCCGCTTATCCAGTAGGACTCCTTAAGTTTACATTAGGAAGCGACATAACCGTAAGAGCCGGATTTGAACGTTGTTGGATCATACCATTTGTAACCTGCTGCTGGTGCCGCCCACGGTTCTTGCTGTGGTTCAGTCGAGGTGGATGGGTTCTCGATCGACAACAGCGATGTTTTGCTATCCAGTGTCAATCCGTTCACCTGTGTAAAATCAGTATAGCTTTCTTTTTGTGCCAACCAGCGAACCGTGTTTACTAGTAATGTAGCATCGTCGACTTCTTTGAAGCCATCATATGTCTTTTTCGTTTGTCCGTTTTCTTCACGTTTGTATTTCGGGGATGCATCTTCAACTGGGGAAGAATCGCCGATAAAAGCGGCTTTACCTGCGCCCAGCTTGGAAATCGCTGCATAAGGACCTTCTGCGCGACCACCGCCATTGTATACGCCCTGGTCAACCGCATTGCCCCATTTGGATACACCCGTTGGGATGTATACGATCCCTTTGGCTTTGTTTGGATCGATAATAGCCAGTGTAGAGCCGGCATGCATCGCTACCGAGCTTACGCCCTGTGTAATGCCAAACGATTGTGATGGCGCTACGATATCGGTTGCGTTCACATCACCGAGTGCGTTGTAGCGGAAACGAATACCAAAGTTAGTACCGAGCCAGTCCGAGCTAGTTACGCCCTGCATCGCTGGCGAATTCGCCTCTTCACTGCTCATGCCCAGTGCTGGATTGCTGTAAGCACCACGGCGGTAACCGTTCATCGCTTCAGAACCATCCCAGCGGTTTTTGTTACGATCCGCATTATAATGGTCGCCGATGAAGAAAATGCTTCCGCCTGCTTTTACATATTGCAGCATCGCTGCCTGCTCGCTTGCTTTGAAAGGAACATTTGGCTCAGCGAGTACGAATACATCATAGTTTTTCAGCTTGTCATACGTGATCGCTTGCTCGCCAAAGGTGTAAGGAATCGAGCGCTCCAGCGATTCTACCGTGAAGCCAGCTGCGCGTAATCCGCTAGCAAAATCAGAGAACCCACCATCGATGACCCAGTCGGCTGCACCGGCTGTTTGTGCATGCGTGTTATCGAACAATACTTTTTTGCCTGAGCCGCCTGGCAAGCCCGTGCCTGGATCAGGATTCGGTGTTGGCGTTGTGCTGTCGCCACCGAGTGTCATTGAAGTTGGGTTTTTCACGCCTGCAAAATTGTTATATGTACCTGCTGTTCCAGTAACCGTAATCGTTTTACCAATCAGACTCGGATTCGATTGCAGTCCGAACTGAGAACGATACGATGAAGTGATTTGTACGTCCAGCAGCTTGCTTGTGTTCGTTTCACTGCTGCTATCTGCCAGCAATACATTGAAATCGTTAGCAAATGGACTTTTAAAATTAGCCGTCTGTGAACCGGATGCATGACCAACGATAATTCCTGTTACGGTGATCGTACCGCCATTTTGCGATTGAATCGCCTGTGCAACCGTTAAGGCACCAGCTGCCTTAGCTTGCTCTTGCGGAACGATGGTGAACAACGATGTGACCGCCAGCAGTACGGTCAGCATAACAGCAGACCATCTTTTTCTCATGTGATTTTTCATAAGCATTCCTCCTGCACCCGTAGGTATGGGTAAAATATGATTCTTTATTAAAGATAATTCTTTTTTATCTAGCATATTCCTCTTTTATGTAAAAATTTAATAAAATTTACTTTTATGTAGGAACAAATGATTGTGATTTCGTTGAATTTGGCGATGGTGGAGAACGATTTTGAGCAAAAGTGGACAAAATAATGAAGTTCAGCTAAAATGTCCAATGTGTCAATCATCCTACCTTTGAGTGAATTGGATTTTATTTAAGATATAATTTGTTAAATGAGCAGGTAATTATTAACGATGTGCTTGCATGAAACAGCACTTCGGTAAGGTATTAAGGGGTAAGGACGACCTATAGTGTTAGTGGTTTCCTAACACGAGGTCCAATGAAAAAGTGCTTTTTGCGGAAGCAAACTATCTTACCTCTTCCTAGCACAGGAATCTACATTATGATTCTACTCTATAGATTCCTGTACGGGACGAGAATCCGTCCCTTTATTCCTTCACGGAGTGGTGTAAGCACTCAAAACACAAACCAAACGATGGAGGAGATTACTATTTTCGATAAATTAGAGAAAAAGTCGCTGGTCGAGCAGCTTTGTGAGCGACTGGAGCAGCAGATTCGGAGTGGAGCGTGGCAGGTTGGGATGCGGATTCCGAAGGAAGCGGATTTGATGGAGCAGTTTGGAGTGAGTCGCAATACGTTGCGGGAAGCGGTGCGAGCGCTTGTGCATGTGGGGCTATTGTCCACCCGGCAAGGTGATGGAACATTTGTCGTTGCAGACAGTCCGCTAGGTCCAGTATTACAAAAGCGGCTGGGTAGCTCCAACGCGGTGGAGATTTTGGAAGTGCGTCATGCGCTGGATCGGGAAGCCGTCGTGCTTGCCTGTGCGCGGCGGACGGAGGAGCAACTGACAGAAATGGAGCACTATGCCGGGCTATGTGAGCAGCATCGGGCGGCTGAACAGATTGAGCAATTTGTAGATGTGGATATGCAGTTACATCAGACGATTGTTGCAGCTTCTGGAAATGCGCTGCTTGTTGATCTGTACCAGCATCTGTTTGAGCGTATTCAGATGTCGATTATGAGCACGACAGAAGTGAGCAGCGATAGCGATCATACGGGGCATCGTAATCTGATCGCCGCGATTCGTGAGCGCAACGAAGCACAAGCGGCGAGCATTGTTGATGAATATATTGGACATTTTAAAAATATACTGATCGAAGAGAACGGCGAAGAAAGCATAGATCAAACGCGAACTTCCGCAGTTTCAGGAAGTCCAGACAAGCGAGTATATCCGGCTTCCACCTATCATCCAGACAAGAACCATATAGAGGAGAATCACACATCATGAACCGTTCGTTACAACCAGCTGGTATGAACGCACCGTTGCGAAATCCAGCTTTTCTGTTGTTTTGTATTTTATTTGTTTCGTTTAATATGCGCAGTCCGATTACCGGGCTTAGTCCACTGCTGGATCTGATCCGGGGCGATTTCCCCATTTCCAACACGATGGCAGGCTTTCTAACGACTATTCCGTTGCTGGCGTTCGCATTGTTATCTCCTTTTGTGGCGAAGCTGGCAGGTAGCTATGGGATGGAAAAGATTATTTTCTTCTCGCTGATTGTGCTCGTGATCGGTGGCTGGCTGCGTCCATTTGGTGGAATGACGTTTCTCATTCTGGGTACGTTTTTGACGGGGCTGGCGATTGCGGTCGTTAATGTAATTTTGCCAGGACTGATCAAACGGGAATTTCCGCATCGAATCGGGCTGATGACTAGCATTTACTCGATCTGTACCAATGTATTCGCTGCACTGGCGTCTGCGGTTAGTTTGCCGCTGGCGATGAATGGCGGACTCGGCTGGAAAGGGTCTATTTTGACATGGACGGTGCTTGGTACGGCTGCGCTGGTATTCTGGTCCACACAGCTACGTCATAATCGAGTAGCTCGGCTGGCGAAACGGACACATCAACAAGGACAGAGCGTATGGCGTTCACCGCTAGCTTGGAAAATTACCTTTTTCATGGGCATGCAGTCGCTCATTTTCTATGTATCGATCGCCTGGCTGCCAGACATTTTGCAACAGCAAGGGCTAACCCGTCTGCAAGCAGGCTATATGTTGTCACTGATGCAGTTCTCCATGCTGCCGTTTAACTTTATGGTGCCGATTCTGGCAGCACGCCTGGCGACACAGCGTTTGCTTGTGCTTGTGACCGTGGCGCTGTATTTGATCGGACTGGCTGGGCTTATTTTCGGCGGCGGTCATATCGTACTCATCGCGATCTGTCTTATTTTGATCGGAATCGCTGGTGCGGCTTCATTTAGCTTATCGATGATGTTCTTTAATTTGCGTACACGTACACCAGAGCAAGCGACCGAAGTATCCGGTATGGCACAATCGATCGGATATTTGCTAGCGGCATGCGGACCGACGCTGTTCGGTATTCTGCATGATGTATCCAACAGCTGGACGATTCCGTTATTACTGCTCGTCGCCGCTGCGGCTACACTTCTGTACACCGGTTTAGGTGCAGGCAGTCCGGGCTACATTTATCCTAACGCCTCCAAAGATAATG
The DNA here is from genome assembly GCF_039822605.1 of Paenibacillus wenxiniae. Taxonomy (NCBI): domain Bacteria; kingdom Bacillati; phylum Bacillota; class Bacilli; order Caryophanales; family Paenibacillaceae; genus Paenibacillus; species Paenibacillus wenxiniae. Next base: position 121,022 of record NZ_JBCGUH010000012.1, on the reverse strand, counting down.
AAATCCATGTAAAGTAGTGCCCCATCGCTACAAACGATTCAATTATGATGCGATCACTTATGGGGCGGAGCAGCAGCCGTATACGGTTGCCGCTCCGTTTTTCGGTTTGTCGCTTCCTTCACTGCTATACTGTTGTGCGCCTTTCGCATTCTCCTTCCAACTTCCTCTTATTCCAATATTCGGTGCATCTATTCTTCACCCACTATCGTTCTATATTGATATATACTAGACAAAACGGTTCTACCTTATATCTAAACGTATAGTATTACATATCTTAATTTTCTACATATTTTAATTTTCCGAAAAATATTTTAATTGATAGAAAAGAGGAGATTCATTCATGAACCATCCACTGCGCATACTTGCGATCTCAGGAAGTCTCCGCCAGTCTTCCTCCAATACAACATTAATGAACGCTATCATTGGACTTGCTCCACACAGTATGACCTTCACCACCTATACCAGTCTCAATGACCTGCCCCATTTTAATCCAGACCTGGATACCGACAATGGTCCTCTGTCTGTTCAACACTTGAGAACACAGCTTGATGGAGCGGATGGCGTACTCATTTGTAGCCCTGAATATGGTAACGGCGTACCGGGTGCACTGAAAAATGCCCTCGACTGGATCGTATCGTCTGGCGAATTCGTCAATAAACCAACCGCCGTCATCACAGCGTCGCCATCTCCTATGGGCGGCAATTATGCGAACGCTTCCTTACTGCTCACGCTAGAAATGATCAATGCTCAGGTATCCCAGCAAATGAGCCTGACGATCCCCCATATCGCTTTAAAGCTATCCAAAGACGGCACCATCACAGACCTAACTTTAAAGCAACACCTGAAATCTATCCTTCATGCCTTACAGCAAGCTTGTTATTAACACATATAAAAATAACAAGTCAGCCTTTATCATACCGAGCATAAGTCCACTTCATACGATCATGTGACATAATTAAGATATGATTTGCTCTAACTTTTGCTAAAATGATACTTTTCCTTTGTTGTCCTTTTTGTGTCCGTATATTGTTATTATATTCACCTTAATGTACTCTTATTTTGCCTTACCCTGCTTTTCTGTTCCATTAATGCTCGATTTTTCAACAAAATCAGCTTTCTTCTAACGATGCGCAATAGTCATGATCCGCGCAATTCAGTGATTTTCTAGTTTAATTCAGATTAATTCGCTCAGATTAGGGTATGTTCTATAATGAGTCCAAAAGCACCCCCAGAGGAGGAATCACCAATGACAACAGATATCAAAACAACCGTCAAACTGAACAATGGCGTAGAAATCCCATGGTTCGGTCTGGGCGTATGGCAAGTGGAAGAAGGCGAAGATGCAACTCAATCGGTAACCGCTGCGATCAACGCAGGCTATGTATTGATCGATACAGCTGCTGCTTATAAAAATGAGGAAAGTGTCGGCAAAGCGATCCGCGAATCCGATGTTCCCCGTGACCAATTGTTCATCACATCCAAGCTGTGGAATGCCGATCAAGGCTATGAATCCACACTGGCGGCATTTGATGCTACGATGGACAAACTCGGATTGGACGTACTCGATCTGTACCTGATCCACTGGCCAGTCAAAGGCAAATATAAAGACTCCTGGCGCGCAATGGAGAAACTGTACAAAGACGGCCGCATCCGTGCCATCGGCGTAAGTAACTTCCAACCACACCATCTGGACGATCTACTCGCCGATGCTGAAGTCGTGCCAGCGATCAATCAGGTGGAATTCCACCCGCTGCTGACACAAAACGAGTTGCTCGACTACTGCGCACAAAAAGGCATTCAGGTCGAAGCATGGTCTCCACTCGCACGCGGCAAGCTGTTCGATAACGACGTTGTTAAAACGATCGCTGATCAATACGGCAAAAGCCCTGCACAGGTTCTGCTGCGCTGGGTACTGGATAAAGGTGTAGTCGTACTGACTCGCTCCGTTAAACCAGAGCGTATCGCCGACAACGCCAACATTTTCGATTTCCAGCTCACTACCGACGAGATCGATCAGTTGAGCGCACTTAACAAAAACGAACGCACTGGCCCAGACCCAGATAATTTTAATTTCTAATTGGGATGATGGGAACGGAGTCTAGTCTGTACATGAGGTCGGATCTATAGCATCTGTATGTGCAGATGTAGAGTATCTATAGCCTAATGATATGCTATAGATATCAATTAAGCTTCGACCCATTCCCTCACATACTTTTAAAGTAAACGAACACCGCCTGCCTGCTCCGTTCGAGCCGATAGGCGGTGTTTTTATATTTTATTTATATATACTTGAACAACAATAATGCAATCCAAACCTTCTGCAAAATCCAAACAAAAAAGTCCCCATTTCAACATGGAGGCGTTAATATCATTCTATTGTGGGATTGCGATAACGTAATGTTATTTGCTAAAGTATATCTTCACTATCCTATGTGCAGCACTTTTCTGAATATCCAGCTCTATAACAAGCTAGTTGAAGAAAACCATGCGCCCACATCGTAAGTATATGTCCGTCTACATCGACCCCATGATTGAACTGCGAGTACCTAGTAATGCTTGCTTCAAATGATTGTACTGATTAAGTATAGAATCTACTCTTCTCGACTGGTCCAATACGCGGTGGTCATGAAGATCATAGTATTGTACCATGTCATTAAGTTCCCTGCGCTCAACTTCGATATATTCTTCCATCTTCTTAAGCTCTTCCAAGAAACTCACCTCCTGCCGCGATATTTAAAAGGAACAGATGCAATGCTAATTTGGATCGTTTTCTCTATATCTCCTTGATTTGTATCTGCTACTCTGTCTACGAATTTTACCAAACGATTCCTATTTCTACCATATCAGATTTACATGTACTTTACATTCTAAAGTCAGGTACGAACCGAGTATGTGCCAATTGTATGCTCCAATAATGCTACTGGTATCGCTTTTTTTGTGCAGCCGATCTGTATCGTATCCCCCTATCTGTTACAGCATATTTCCTTGTCGATCATGAGCACAACAGGGGAATACGCTACGAATAGTTCGATAAAATAAAAGCTAGTGAAGCAGCACAGACAACGAAGTCACTGCTTCACTAGCCAGGATAGGGTGCACTTGCGCTAGGGCATGGGTGCAAACTCATATACGTGTAAGCCGCAGTCGTGTCTGCACCAGCGAAAATAGTTTGCGTCCACACCCTAAAGAAGTCATCAACATCTATTAACCGATGAACTCTCGCTTATTCTGTCATCGTATTTGTCATTGGACCACTACCAAGATGACCGGAGCGATCCACTTTTGTTTTCAAATATTTCTCGTTAAATTCGGAAATGTCACCCCATAGTGGAATACGGCCGCTCACACCTGCACCGGAGCGCTTCAGCGCTTCAAGCTTGCGTGGATTGTTGGTGATCAGTGTAACTGGCAGCTGACGCAGCTGGTTCAAGACAGCGATCGCATCATCATAGTTACGCATATCATCTTCAAAGCCCAGCTCTAAATTCGCTTCCACCGTATCCAGACCTTGCTCTTGCAGCACATACGCCATCGCTTTGCTGAACAAGCCGATACCGCGTCCTTCATGGTTGGCCAGATAAAATAATGCGCCAGTTCCGTGAGCTGCGATCATTTTCATCGATTGCTTCAGCTGATAGCCGCAGTCACAGCGTTTGCTGCCGAAAATATCGCCGGTATGGCAAATGCTATGCATCCGAATGAGCGCATCCGGCGAGCCTTTGAAGTCACCGTAGACGAGCACGCTCGATTGCTGCGCTTCGGCCAGATTGGACGAGGACAGCATTTCGATAATCGATGCATGGTCGATGTTTGGATTGCCACATTCTGCGCCTGGCATATTGTCGCAGCGCAGCCAGCAATACCATTGAAAGATAACGGTCTCTCCATCCAAATTGACAGGCAAACGAATCGGACCGACCAGATAGATCGATTTGTCCTGGCTCGGTACAATTTGAATGCGATCTTTGAGCGCCTCTGTGATTTGGGGATTAATCATTATAAATTACCTCCGGTTATGTGTATCTTGTCAGTGATAGATACGTGTAATATACAAAATTGGATGACTGTAGATCATAACTGCGATCGTGAACACATCCATTGGAATAGACCAATATACGAAATAGCTGCAATTCGTGCCGCTTGTATTCAACTGCTGCATTCAGGGCTGATAGACCGGAAACTGACCGCTAAAGCCAGACTCACGAGCAAACTGGCTCTCCAGCTCGGCGCGTGTCTCCTGCCGACGAAGCTGCTCAAACTGTTGGAGCCGTGCCAGTCCTGTGTCATCGGCGTGCAATGCCTCCATCAGGAGTGGGGCAAGCACATGAGCGTCTTGCATCGCGCTATTTACACCAATCGCACCGGTCGGACTAAATGTATGGGCGGCATCGCCCATAATGACCAGACCGGGCTGCGCCCATGTATCACACACACAGCTCTGTACTTTGAGCAGCACAAAATCATTCCATGCACGCAAATGACGCTGCACGTTTTCTTCTAACTCGGGAAACGATTCGATCAGCGCTTCGGTAAACGGTTCAATCGGCGTTTTACGCAGCGCTGGAAAGCTGTCCTGCTGAATATTCCAGCCAATCTGAATATAGCCTCCCTGCTGACTAAACAGCGCCAGTTGCGCTTGCTTGGCAAGTGCCATCCGCACGGTTGCCGGCCAGCCTGTAGGTGCAGGAATACGTGCCCATAACAGATCAAAGCCATGCTTTAATATTTGAGTACCGATACCCGCTAGCTTGCGTACCGTGGAATAACGCCCGTCTGCACCGATGACCAATTTGCTATAAATTGTCATTTCTTCGCCCTGATGACGCACTTTTACCCCGTTTACCGCACCGCTAATCGGATCGTGTAACAGTTCGGTCACACGGCTATCCATCATGAAACGATAGTTCGGATACGGAACGGATTGACCGATCAGCACTTGCAATAAATTTTTTTGCGGAACATGAATACCGGTGTGTTGCTCCCCTGGAGCGGGCAAAATCGTTTTTACGATACGTCCCTGCTGAAAATATTCTACACGTTCCATCAGTAAAAGTCCTGCTTGCTGAACATGCTCATACAAACCATGCTCTCGTAAAATATGCTCGCCCTGCGCATTCAGATGCTCGCCGCGAAACTCTTTATCTATCCCGCCATGCCGCTCCAGCAATATAACGTTCACTCCGCTGGCAGCGAGCAGGTAGCCAAGCAACGCTCCGCCCGGTCCTGCACCTACAATCACAACTTCTGCATGTAAACTCATCGGCTTCTCCTTTCCGCCTGTTTTTCAGTATCTTTATTTGTAGTAGCAACACGAATATATTACTAATACTTACTTTTAATAAGTAGAGTATATGTAATAAGTGTTCCTTTGTCAACTTTGTCATGCACGTGCCAAAAAAGCCAGGGCGTTAAAGCTCCCTGACTTCATTATCGGCTTGTGGCTGCAATTCGATGTGTACATTTCCAATCGATAGCAGCGCTTCTCTCATGCCCTCCAGATCCAAACCATCCGCTGCAAATGCCTGCCGAACAAGTCCCGGCTGGATAAACTCATCGTATTTACCGAGATACGGCGCTTCTTCATCCGCCAGCAGCTGCTCTGGAAAATCGATCCGTTTGCACTCGGCAATCATCTCTGCAAGCAATTCATACGCATCCGCTTTACCGGAGACGACAAAATAATACGGCTCCATCGGTGTGACCGCACGCAGTCCAAGACGCTCGGACAGATTATGCTTGAGCAAGCGCTCCAACGTGCGAAACGACTTACTGCCCATCCACGGCAAAACGAAGCAGGAATCGCCACCAGCAGGGAGCACTGGCGTTTGCAGCAAGCCTGTTTCCCGCGCCAATCTACGCGCACGCTCCAAACGTGCCGCCGCATTAGGTGCCAGATAAGAATACAGCTCAGACGATGCGAGGATATCACGGATTTTCTGCATCACACGGGTATCGACATCGCCGCCGGCACCTAGCCAGAGCGTATCCACTTTGCCTTGAGACGATTTGACATACACCGCCTTATGACGACTATCGATCTCTTCTACTTTCCATAGCTTGCCAGCAAGTGAGAAACAATAGCCTGGCGGCGGTACGGTCGTGATCGAACCGATCTCCTCTGAGCCGTTATACACCGAATGCTCCTCATCGTCCTTGAACACCGCATAAAAACGGAAATTGTTTACGATTTTCTCACCGGCCATACCGATAATTAACGTACCTTCCTCGGTACGCTGAATATGATCCAGCTGAAGCAAATACTGCAAAAATTGCTGATACTGCTCCACCGTAAACTCGCGAAATGGCGGCAATGTCATAATCGCACGCGCCAGCTCAGCAGGCTCTGCTTCGCCCATACTTTTGAGCGTGCTCATCGTCTGATGATACAAAATGCCAATCGGCAGGTGCCGCGCCTGAAATGGCTCGACCCAGCGATCGCGCACATACAGTTCAATGACCGCAATCGCGCGCAGCATCATCCACGGCATACGTGCCGGAAGCTGTGCTTCTTCATCCTCTTCCTCCGGGCAAACGAAAATCATTTCCGATACCGCACCTTCGCGGCGCCCGGAACGTCCAAGTCGCTGGACAAAGCTGGAACAGGAATACGGCGCACCCAGCTGAATGACCCGTTCCAGTTCACCCAGATCGATCCCCAGCTCCAGCGTGAGCGTCGCAGCAGCTACAGCAGGACCATAGCCTTCACGCAGAGCCGCTTCCGCTTCTTCGCGCAACATCGCCGAGATGCTGCCATGATGCACATGGAAAATGTCCGGCTCCTGTCGTTTAGCTGCCACACGCCGCATTTCGAGCGTCAAATACTCCGCATCGGAGCGGCTATTGGTGAAGATCAGCGCCTTTTTGTGATGGGTCTGATCGTAAATGAAATTATGATACGCCTGCTGCGCATACTCCAGCTGCTGTGCCTGCTCCTCATTGCGCGCATCCGGGAATGAGAAATGTTCCACACTCAGGCGCAGCTTACGCGATCCTTGTGGGGACACCACTTCAACCGGTTGCCCCGTATCCGAGCTAAGCCATGCACATGCACTTTCATAATCGCTCAATGTCGCAGACAGACCGATCCGTTGCGGTCGACAGCCTGCCATACGCTGAATGCGAGACAGCTGTGCTAATACCTGCACTCCGCGATCCACACCCATAAAGGCATGCACTTCATCGACGACGATATAACGCAGATCGCCGAACAATGCCGGGATCGCATTCGGCTTGTTCATCAGTAATCCTTCCAGCGATTCAGGCGTAATTTGCAAAATGCCGGATGGGTTCTGAACCAGCTTTGTTTTATGTGATTGCGGCACATCGCCATGCCAGTGCCAGACTGGAATATCTGCGTCACGCAGCACTCCTTTTAACCGTTCATACTGGTCGTTAATGAGCGCCTTGAGCGGGCCAATGTACAGAATGCCGACCGAGCTGGACGGCTGTTCATACAATGCGGTCAACGCCGGGAAAAAGGCAGCTTCCGTCTTGCCGGAAGCCGTACCGGAGGCGATTAGCAGATGATGCGGCGTGTCGAGTAGTACGCGGCACGCTTCGACCTGTGCCTCACGCAGCTCTTTCCAGCCGCTACGGTAAATATATTCCTGAATGAACGGCGCCAATCGGTAAAACGGATGACCGCTCACAGGTCAAACTCCGCCAGAAAATCATCCACTTCATCCGGCTGAGCCGCAGCGACCGGTCCGCGTGCGCCGTTGCCTGTGGCAGATGCTTTTGCCGGAACTGCCTCATGCCCGGATGTTGGAGTAACTGAAGCTGGAACCGCAGCAAGCTCGCCAAGCAGAATCTCAAAGCTCAATTCCTCGTTAAAATGGAGCGTGTTCAGCAGATCGACAAAGTCACGCACGACTTCACGCGGCGTGAGCAGCTCATCTGCACCCAGTCTGCCTACCGCTGTTTGCATAAAGGCAACGAGCTGATGCTGCTCCAGTACAACGTCATATTTATAATGCTGACTGTGAATATCACGCAGCTTCTGTAGCATGATTAAAATTTCCTCATGGGATAACATTTCCAGACGAATCACAGGGCCGGCAAAATTTTTCGTACTGCTGGCAGCAAAGCGGCTTTCCGCCAGACGCGAACGCAGCGCTTCATAACTGTATAAGCCACGGCGCGGGTCCTCTACAAATTGCGGCGTTCCTCCAACAAATACGCCCAGATGCCCCGCTTTACCCTGCATCGTGTCATTAAAAATGGTCAGCAGCTTCTCATAGTTACTCTGACGGGAGACACTATTCGAAATTTTGTATAAATTCACGCCTTCATCGACAAACAGCAGCAAGCCTTTATAACCGATACGAGCGGCAAATTCCGCCCACAGCTTCATATAGTCATACCAGCCATCATCATCGATAATGACGCTCACATTTAATTCACGTTTTGCCTCGGTGCGTGTCTGATATTCCCCACGCAGCCAGCGTAAAGCGGATTGCTTGAGCGCATCCTCATTCAAACGAATGCCTTGCCAGTACGCCGATAACACTTTGGCAAAATCAAAGCCATGCACCCAGCCTTCCATTTCGGCAGTGACCGCATGGATACGGCGCTGTACTTCGATGCCAATCATTGGATCATCGGCAGACACACGTTGTTCTTCCATCACCTGCTGTTGCAAGGTGGAAATCCACCTTTGCAGCATCGATTCCAGTGCACCGCCGTCCGGGCGTGTGCGTGTGGACAGATTGGTCATCAGCTCACGATACGTCGCCAACCCCTGTCCTTTCGTTCCAGTTAGACGACGCTCCGGTGATAGATCACCATCCGCAACGATAAAACCGCGATCCATCGCGTAATTGCGTACCATTTGCAGCAGGAAGCTTTTCCCGCTACCGTAGCGTCCGGTAATGAGCTTGAACGCTGCGCCACCATCGGCAACATTGTCCAGCTCACGTAAAATGGACTCAATCTCATATTTGCGTCCAACCGCGATATGCTCAAGGCCAATTCTTGGCACTACACCTGCGGCAAACGAATTCACCAGTGCGGTCGTCACACGTTTTGGTATTTTCACATCATTCATTTCCAGTTCACCTCATGATGATTGCATCCAGCAATGATCTGTATTCTTCCATAACCGCACCATCGTCCAGCAATAGATCGCCAATATGATCCATCGCCAGATCGTTGATCTCGTCAGCCAGCAGCGCGGACATCGTGCCATAACGTGCGGCTACTGTTTGTAATGCGTGCTCGTCGGCATCGTCTAGCATTGCAGCCAGTAGTTCGATATGCGGCGTCTGCATCGCTTGCAGACATTCCTGCCATTCCTCTTCCAATTCCGACACGTCCAGCAGTCTCGCCGCGGATGTTGTCGCCGCGTCAGGCTTGCTCGATGTAGTTTGATGGACAAACCCGGAAGATTCCTGCTCAGCTAGCGATGATGCAGATTGCATAGTGTTGCCGTTGCCGGTTCCATATGCAATCGGCTCTGCTTCTAGCACGAAATCTTCATCCTGTCGTTGCCCCACCTGAGCCGATTGTACAGTTATAGGCTTATGTTCCGTATACACGGATGCGCCATATTCAGACGATACATGCTGCTTGTTGATCGCTAACGGGTTGTTTACGTTTATGTTCAATGATTCGCTTATATCCAATGGTTGCTCCGCTTCGTCCAGCATATGGATTGCACCAGGAACAGCCAGTTCATCTCGTTGTTCATAGTCATCAATCACTTCATTCTGGTCATCGATCGGCTCATCCGGTGGATACATCGCTTCAGCACGCACAGCTGCAATAGGAGCTTCATTCGCTGCACCTGCAACTGCGGCTTGAATCGCCGCTTCCGATGCTCCTGACTGACCTGCGTCTTGACCCACCGCTTCCGATACTCCTGACTGACCTGCATCTTGACCTACCGCTTCCGATGCTCCTGACTGACCTGCCGCGGCAGCCCATTCAGCATAAGCTTGCTCCGCCTCGTGCTCCTGACGAATCGCTTCCTTCTCCTCTTCCCGCAAGGTTAGCATATCGCGCACGACCGCTGAATCGGCCTGTAGACGTTCCAGCAATGCCGGATCGATCTCTACCCGGCGCGGTGCAGCCTGTTCTTCGGGAACGGTAAAAGCACGGCGAATATAGCGCTCGATCAGACGAGCAATTTCCGGTTCGACAGGCGGCTGAATACGTAGTCGTCCGTTAACATTTAACTGCTTGCGTAGTTCATTTTCGGTCAGCTTGACGATCCCGGTCAGAAATTCGCGTAGTGGCACATGCTCTGTCAGCGGTAAGCGACGTACCGTGCATGTACGTCCATGTCGTGTGGAATCATATACCGCGCTACGGAACAGATAGCGGTCATTTTCCCGATACACCGGTGGCCGGAACAGACCGAGCAACCGACTTCCTTGCTGACGATCCAAAAAGGCATCGATCGCCGCCAGCACTTTAGGAATATATTCGTTCATGACTTCTTTACCTTCATCGATATAGAAACGACTTCGCTCCAGATCATAATCAAGTAACGACGGTAACAGCTCCATCGGCACGTTTACAGGCGATGCTGTCAGCAGTCGCTCCCATTCCAGATCGGTCAGCTCAGACGGCACATGACGTGGAGATTGCAGCAACAGCTCTAGCATCGACTCATCCAATTCATGCACCTGTGCAAAGTCGACAATCCACGGCGGCAAATACCGATCCAGTTTGCTAAAGCGATGACGATAATGGCGCCATAGGTTCATCAGCAAACGATGTCCATCCAGCGGCTCCTGCCAACCTGCTCCATTAATCACTTCATAGCAGAGCAGGAAAATATACGATAGATCGGTGGCCGGATAACGTTCCTGACGCACCTCACCGCGCCAGTAAAAATACCAGCGCTTTTGCCGCCATGTCATACTCTCATACGTCGGCCAATAGCTCATAAATGGAACAAATTCCGCTTCTTCCTCCACCTGCGCTGCCATCTCCTGAGCACGTAGCGCAAATACATGCTCCGCACTCTGGATCGCTGACATCGAGCGTCCCATCCCTGACGAAGCCGGCTGATCAAACACCGTCGTACCCGTCGTCGTTGGCGGATACGCATCAAACAGCGGTTCCAGTGACAACAGCTCCTGCTCGGCAGGCGTCTGTTGCTCATTACGATGTATAGATGAAGATACATCCGGCTTCGGTATCAAATCAGACGCCTTCAAATGAAGCTCATCCTGGCGTGGCAATGGCTCCTCCGGTGCTGGAATGGAATACGAAATCCCATCCGCGCGCGATAATAGAATCGGCCCTTGCCCTTCGTGGCGTTCATGCCCGTTCGCTTCATCTGGACGAGCATGAGCAGAATGCGTCCCAGTCTTACCATCAGAGTATGTCCCATGAACATTCTGATCTCTATCGGCAAAGGATGATTCCAGTGATGCCGACAAATTAGGAATATCAGCATCCCCTACAATTGTGGTGTCATCGGTAAAGTTTTTCTCTACCGCGTGCACATCTGTAGACTGACCATCTGTAAACTGCTCCTCTCTCGTCCGCCCAGCAGGTGCAATCTCGATGATTTCGCGTTGCTCCGTACTCGGATGTAGAGAACTTGCAGCAGTTGCCACATCATTCGCCGCTTGTCGCCAGCCCAATCCTGCTCCAGCAGATGGATGATTCCATTTATCCCAAGCATCCTTCAATTCCGTAGGTTCGGATACTGCTGGCGGCACATATAAGCGACGCGTGCTAGCTTCGGTATGTGGCATCTCCAGCTCTGCCCCTGCATAGGCAGTATGCGGAGTGTATTCGGTCGGAGCATGCACCTCGGATGGATGTTGCTGATACTCCGGCTGTACAAATGCAGGCGGTCGCTCGACATGAATGCCCTGACGGGACAATTCTTGCAGCAGTCCTTCCATCCGTTCGGATTTGCTGCGATGATCTATCGCTGGTTTGGAAGATACTGGTGGTCGCTCGATAACCATATCTTCCTTGTTACTATATTGTTGGTTGTCGTGTTGTTGGTTACCGTATTGGTGGTCACCATGCTGCATTTGCGATGCAGACGATTCCCATTGCGGTGAATATGCTACTCGTTTGGGCACATCCATCGTTTCCGTTCGCGGTGGAATACGCAAGCCGCGTTCTTCTGTGCCCAGCTCTAGCTCGGTAAAGCCGCCGGTACGCGCCATTTGCGGTAATCCCGGCTGTGCAGCACGCCGAACCATCATCGTATACGGTGGCGGCAGCTCGGTTAATGGATGTTCTGGATCGGCAATCGCATATTCACGCACGACCGAATGGAATAGCTTGAGCAGACTCGTCTGCGCTGTACGCAGATGCGGATCATCCAGAAATTCATTTTCTGTAAAAATAGACAGTCGAATACGTGCATTCATTTTGTTCATCGCACGATACATTTTGCTGGACACATCCGCGGTCATTTGGTCCGGCTCCAGATAGATCGCAATATCGACACCACCAGGCAATACGGCACTGCGCTGACTGAGCAGGCTAACCGGTACAACGGTTAGCGAGCGATTGGAGTCAGTACCAGACTTTGTCGCTTTGCCGGTTTGTGCTTCCTGCCAGTGCGGTTCCAGCATCGATGACCAGCGCTTGCGGAGTTCAGTCAGCAGCGCTTTGCGTCCGATCAGGGCGATCTGGCAGGAAGGAAAACGTCCAATACGCTCCGCAATGAACTCACCCAGCGCATCTGCCTGCGACATCACACCGCCCAGCATCGCGCCAGATATCCCCCAGCGGCATAAAAATTCAAAATGGTCATATAAGCCGCCATTTCCGTCCGGTAATGCCAGTTCGGGGATGATCATTTCTTCCCAGGGTCCACGCAGTCGCTCAGAGCCACGCTGGATAATTTCCTGCGGTGTCAGCCGACTATTGCGCTCAATCGGCGTGCCATCTGCCATTCGCCCCATCGGACCCAGTCCAAGCTCGCGCAGCAGATCGGTTTCGACATGGTTGCCGTCTTCCAGCCGAATCATCGCGCCTGCTGAACCCATACGGCGTGATAACTCTACAGCTGGATAACGTATACTACCGATCTCAATCATCGGCAGCGCCATCACCGTACCGACACCATCTCGTTCCTCCAGCCGACCTTCCAGTAGCCAGCGAGCGTCAGTATGACTGTCCGTTTCAAATGTTGTTTCTTCATACGGAATAAGCGGCGTGGATGCAGCCATTACCTCCGTAGCGGACTCTAGCGGCAGATCATCTGCCACATCCGCCATAAAGCTCGCTTCCTCATGCTCATACCGAGCACGATCTCCTTCATACAGCGTAGCTGTCGCTACATCTGTACTTCCTGCCAGCACGGCTGCGGCATGTTTGTCCCAATACGCTTGCACAGGCGCGCCATCTTCCGTTTCCAATGTGCCTGGCAACAGCCGGAGCAGCCGAGCATACAATTTGCCTGCTTCATCAGGACGCAGCAAACATTCACTATGACCGGATGCGCTGAGCTGCCAGCGCTCCTCACCGGACAGCGTGCAGCCCATCACAAGCTGCTGGATATCCCGCGCCTTTTCCGGCTCGATGGCGTGACTGCCATACGAGATATGCAGGAAAAAGCCTCGGTCTTCCTCGAAGCTGAGCAGGGCGATATACGATTTGTCCGTGAATGATACCGGAGAAGTTAACGTCATGATGTAACCTGGCCTTTCTATTTCAGCGTAGTCAACATAATATCCCAATTATACATGAACCGTTCGCCCGATTGGTATAGGTAACGAACATATTTTCGTTATTTCAGGTAGCAGCAAGAAGCCGAAGCACTATCATGAAAGTATCACAATAGGGTTGCTCCGGCTTATTTTATCGTCCGATTTTATTAAAAAATATTTACTGTACTTGCGATGGAATCCGAAATTGGCGATATACCCATCCAATTAATTCCATTTCATCCGGTAATCCGCCTGCAAAGCCGATATAGCCGTCCGGTCGTAGGGCTACATAACCGCCGCGCTCCATCCCGTATAATTTACGTAGCTCCGCATTCGGATCATCTAAAAATGTGCTTGGACGCGGCTCAGGAAGCATAAGTGGCAGATCAGGCAATACAATGACGGTATCCATCACCGGACGCCAGCTATCTGAAATGCGATTCAGCAGCGGAATATGGGTACGTTCGTCTTCATCCCATTGCTGCGGATCTTCGGGACGCGGTAGGAGCGGCTCGGTATTAGGAAACACAAGCAGCACATGCTTTTCCCTGCTCCACCACTCCAGCTCTGCCGCTCCATTCGGAGCACGATCACCAGGTACAACCATGCCGTGCTTCCAGCTATCGCCTTGCATCACCATCTCGCTATGGCGATAGTGGATACCTGTCTCCGATAAAGCGCGTGCCAGTAAACGCTGCACGACCTGTCGTGAGGAGACAAGCGGTGCCATCGTATTGCGTGCAACTGCAAAAAGTGGGAAACGATTGAGCGCCAGTCGGGTCAACCAGCCTGTCCAGCGCAGCAAATTGCGTCCCACCGGCTCACGCTCTTCCTCATAGCTATCGAGCAGACTTGCATCGGCGCGTCCGCTACAAACGAGTGCCAGCTTCCAGCCCAGATTGAGGGCATCCTGCATGCCGGTGTTCATCCCCTGCCCACCGAGCGGAGAATGAATATGAGCGGCATCGCCAGCAAGCATCACGGCACCGGCGCGATAATGCTCCACTTTGCGCTGATTAATCCGGAAGCGTGTCATCCAGATCGGATCATATACGCGAAATTGTCCACCTGTACATTGATCCAATATATGTTGTACCTCAGATAGCGAAATATCGCGTGCTTTCCCGTCTGCCGCCGACCATGCCTTGCCGTCGTTCGATGACGGTGTTGCCTGATCCTGTGGCTGTTCTGGCGAAGCAAGGATAAGTCGATGACGCCCTTCTCTCATTGGGAAAAAGGCGGCAATCTGCCCTTGATGCAAATGAATATGCAGGCGATCCTGCTCGATAGGACCTTCCACTTTCACATCAGCCAATGCAAAATTTTGCATCATCGATACACCCGGAAAATCCATACCGAGCAGATGACGTACTCTACTATGCGCTCCATCACAACCGATAATCCAGCCTGTATGAATGCGCTCTGATTGTATTTCTTTGCGATCAATCGGCAGAGCATCTGGCATGTGTCCACTTTTTGGAGTGTTTCCATTCTTTAGCATGCTGCTATCTTCTGGAGTGCTTCCATGCTCTAGCGTGTTTCCATCTTCTAGGTTCCTTCCATTCTTTAGCGTGTTTCCGTCTGCTAAAGTTGACTCAGCCGCCAGAGTATTCTCAGCTGCTTCAGCGTCATTCGCTTGCTTGTGTACCTGCTCCACGAGCGCTGTCATTCGCAGTACAGTAGAGCTTTTCCCCTTTCCCGTGCCTGGCGATGATACACGTCGCAGATGTGGCGGTAGCACCACACGGGATGACGATGCGGCAGCAGCATTCGACTCGCTCGACTGCGCCGTGTAATGCTCCATATCGACAAGCGCACGTCCATACTCTACCTGCACACCAAGCTGGGCTAGCCGTTCCAGTAAAATCCGCTCTGTCTCATTTTGCGGTAACATTAGCACAAAAGGATACCGGCTCGGAATGCGCTCACCAAACGCAAGATCAGCAAGCTGACGGGTGCCGCTATACATCGCAGCCTGTCGAATCGGCAAACCGTGCTCTACCATTTGTGCAGATATGGACGGTTCCAGTAGCTCCAGCGTACGTGCCATCACACCGAGCGCTTTACTATGCTTAGAAGGCCCTGGCGCCTGATCGATAATACGAATAGCGAGGCCGCGCCTTGCAAGCTCAATCGCCAGCGTCAGTCCGGTTGGCCCGGCGCCGACGATCAACACGTCACAGGTGGAGGAATGTGCAGCATCGTGTAAAGAATCAAGCGAAGATCCATTGAATGACATCAGAATCACTCCTTTTCGGCTTGCCTTCTTCTGTATAGACCTATATAGAAATTGATTGAACATGAATCGTTGAAAATGGACGTTAAGCTACGTAAATGGTACCCTCAGCGCATCGAAAAAGGTAAACCTACAAAACCGCCTATAACGGTCTATCACCATCGTATAAGAACACGGTCCGTATCTCACTTCATGTCCGGATGCGTAGCAACATACAAGCTATACGCAATCGCCGGTCGCGCCATTTCGACGAATTGAAACATCGCAGATGGCACCCCTGCGCCTACTTCAAACAGCCCAATCCGTCCCTCTGCATCGATCCCAATATCCAGACCGATCTCGTGCAAACGGCCATCCAGCTGCTGCTCCATAAACGATGCCAGACGCAGCGCATACGTATGAATCCGCTGCTCCATCGCACCGCCCACATCCTCGTCAAACTGATGCTGCAAAAAGCGGTTCCATGTCGTCGTCATCTGAAATGTATGCTTGCTGTTCGTCACCTTACTCTGCGGCTCAGATGAAATCCAGACGGCACAAAAAGCGACGATCCATTCATTGTGACCATTTTTGGCAAGATGCACACGAATGTGAAAAGGTAACCCTTGCTTCGTCACACTGGTCATCAGCTTTTGCATGCAATACTTTTCACGAATAAGCATCTCCAGAAAGGCCAGCATCTGCTCTTCATTCATCCGGTGCACATACTCCTGATCAAACACCTCAAATTCATTACCCTCCATACGAATCGTAAACGCGCCCTTGCCGGAGGTGCCGCGATCCGGCTTAGCGATTACTGTCCTATGCTTATATATAAACGCAAGTCCTTTCGCCGTATCCCGTAGCGTCTGAAATGGAATCAGATACGACTTCAGCTCCTCATCCTTGCGTAGCATATTGTATGCCACCGTCTTATGCACCGACATGCCGCGCAGTGTATGGGTAAACGGAATCGTCTCCAGCTTTCGATATACGTCTGCATACTTTTGAATGCCGCGGCGACGCATACGATCGTAGATTACATCAGGATAAGTAAACTCACGCTCCACCCATTCTCCGTGCTCCAGACGGTGCCCGTGAATGCGGCGTTGCCCTTCATTAATGCCTGCCGGATAAAAATAAAAGAAGTCCGCCCCATAGCTTGCAGCCACCAGCGCATTCGCAAGCAGCAGCTCCGGCTCTACCTTCCAGCCGATTAGTAAACCAATCGTCAGCCGCTGCTTTCCAGTTGACATATTTCGCCCACTCCTTTATTCGCTTATTATGTGTACCGTTAAGCTCATCACATAAGAAGAATCATACCGATGACAACACCATGATTGTATTGGATACCGATATAGCTAATTTGCCATCGTCAACGGAATCGTGCTGTGCCGGTAGAGATCAGATTGTTCATGAGAGCGAGCCTATGTTGCTCTTATATCGTTGCTGCTACTATGCATTTTCTGTGCGTACACATGAATTTCTTGCTCATATAAACGTTCTTCTTACTCGTTTGCAGTGCCTATTCGTATATCGTTCATCTACAAAAACCCACGGTTCATGACCAAACAGTACACTTCCCTTTGTAGCGTACCTGTCAAGAGCATGATAGAGCAATACATGTTCAGGAAACTATAGGATTTTACAAATCGGTTCGTTTCTGCTCTGCGAGTTGCCGGAGTTACGGAATGCTTCGATAACTTCATTTTACAACTCTGTTTGTTGCTGTTCTGCCCTTGCAGCGACATGCAGACTGTACGCGATCGCCGGCAATGCCATTTCCACAAAATGAAAGAGCGCAGAAGGAAGACCTAGCCCCGCTTCAAACAGCCGAATACTACCCTGCTCAGTCAAGCCGATATCGAGTCCAATTTCGTGAAATCCGCCTTGCAGCTCCCCGTCCATAAACTGTGCCAGTTGAATCGCATAGCGCTGAATATGACGATCGGTAGCCCCGCCCAGTTTCTCATTCAAATGCTGCGCTAAAAACTTCTCCCATGTGGGCGATACACGAAACGCATGCTCACTGTTCGTCACCTTGATCGACGGATGGAGCGACAGCGAAGGGGAGCAAAAGCCTACGATCCATTCCCCCTGACCATTTTTGGTCACATGCACACGAATATGAAACGGAAATCCCTGCGCCGTCACGCTTGGAATGAGCTGCTGTACACAGTATCGTTGTGGAACGAGCATTTGCAGCATGTCCCGCATCTGCGCATCGTTTAAGCGATGCACATACTCCTGATCTGACACCTCGATCCAACCTTCCTTCACCTGAACGACAAACATCCCTTCACCCGAAGCCCCTCTGTCCGACTTGAGAATGACCGATTGGTATTCATGAATAAACGCGAGTGCAGCATCTGCATCGCGTAACGTTTGAAATGGAATCAGATAGCGCCGTAGCGTCTCGTCTTTGCGCAGCATATTGTAGATGATCGATTTGCGTCCCCATCTACCACGCAGCGTGTGGGTAAAAGGGACATGCTCCAGCTTGCGATACACTTCGGTAAAACCGGACACCTCGCGCCGACGCATCCGATCATACACGACATCTGGATAAGCAAACTCCCCTTTTTCCCATTGCCCATCATTCAAATGCATCCCTTGAATCCGCTGCCGTTCCTCATCGACACCGGATGGAAAGAAATAATAAAAGTCTGCATGCAAACTGGCTGCCGATAATGCACAGGCTTGCAACATAGCTGGCTCAATATCCCAACCGACCAGCAAAGCGACGACAGGTCGACGCTGCTGTACTTGCATAGATGTCACCCTTTCACGATAAACATGTATCATTATGTGCAAATAGCTCGCTTTTCATAAACGAAGAGCGAGCTATTCCTGTAAACTAATTGGTAGTTGTGTCTGTAGTTGTGTCTGTAGTTGTTCCAGACAGTGTAGTGATGATATATTGCTGAGCACCGATGCGAATGCTTTGCAAGTTATTCGTATTCGTCCCCGCAGGCAATGCCAGACTGACTTCATATGGATATACCTGCTGTAGCTCGGCTGCGGTTAGCTCAAGCGAAGCTGGCGCCTGAACACTATTCTCGCTACCCGATGTGTCCGCTGTGCTGGATGAAGATCCAGCTTGATCGGTTGCGCCAGATGATCCGCCTGTTGACGAAGACGCCGGATCGGATGAATTCGTCTTGTCTGTAGCGCTATTAGACGATGTACCCGATGCGTCCATTTTGTCTGTAGTGCTAGACGATGTACCTTTAGTAGATGACGTTGATCCCACTTCGGTTCCTTTGGATGTTTCGGAGCTGGTCGAACGATCATTGCTCGAAGTTGAGCCAGATTCGCTATCTGTCGATTCAGCCGATTCCGATGTACCACATGATAACTGCGGGTCTAGCTTCTCATAGTTGATCTGCTGACCGTCTTTTAAAAGCAGTGTCGCTTTTTTCGGTTCAAAGGCGACGCATGGCTCCATCATTTTAAAATGGAACACAAGACGTGCGCGTTCTGTTCCGTTTTGGCTATTTTGTTTATCGGTTGTACCGGCAGCATCGTTAGCTGATCCGCTGTCCGAGCCGGTATCAACGGAATTGGAAGTGCTCGCTCCATTATCAGTCGTTCCTGTCGCCGACGAGGAGACCAGCGTAATGGTAGGAGCAGCGGAAGCAGCAGCTACCGCATTGGAAGCTGTGCTTCCATTGGTGCCAGCATTGTCGGCATTGGATGACTGCCCATTACTGTCAGAGGACGTACCACTACTGGAACGGCTGGAACTTAATGTTACCAGTATATCCGGCAGTTCATCCGGGTTGATGACAGGTGTCGGCTGCGGAGTCGTTTGTGGCACAGTTGCCACCGTCTGATTACCGCCAAACACGTTCACAAAATAGACCGATAATCCGCCTATCGCACCAAGCCCGAGTAGCCCAGCAATGATCAACATCGGCATCCGGCGACGATTGCGACGAAGCCACTTTTGCCACGGCGTAGCCAGTTCATCCCTAGCGCGATCATAGACGGCAGCTAAGGCAGGCTTGTTGGCAAGTGCACCCTGCTTGAGCGGACTACGCCGAAATGCTTCGCGATCATGCTTACGGAAATACGACAGAATCGCTGCTTCATACGCCGGCACGAAGCGTGGTTTACCACTTAGGCCACGCGAACCCGTCGTCTCCCGGTTACGGTCATTGCTACGCTCGGTTGTGCGCTCACGGCGGCGTTCTCCTGTAGCTCCATCATTGGATATCATAAAAGCAGGCTGACCATCTGACCATGCGAAAAAGTCATACATCGTCTGTGGAGAAGGGGCTTGCTTACGCACTTCATCCACCAGTGTAGAATAATCGAGATCATTCACCGTCGAACTGTACGCAAAAGCAACTGGCAGACGCTCAAAACGTCCATTGCGAATATCTTCGCCCAGCCAGGAGCGTCCAAGCTTCTGCACCTCGTCCTTCTCAGCAGGCGGCAGCTTGTCCATCTCCTCGATCCAATCTACATCCATACTCGTCGCACTGTCATCAAACCAGCAATACAGCAATTGAAGCGCGCGCTTCTTGCCATTCAAACGACGCTCTGCCCTGGACGGATCTTCATCGCTTGGTAACGGGTATCCGAGAAAATCCGCTTGTAGCAAGCGACTACGAGTCAGCGTCGACCATTCCAGTTCACTTAGCAAAATACGCTCTGTCACCACGCGCATCTGTTCGCCTATACCGGATTGCCGCCATGCCTGTTCATTCACATCTGGCTGTTTGCCGGATTCTAAACGATCCAGTAAGCGGAACACTTCGCTTGCCGCAGCCAGCATATCACGGCTACCGCGTAATGCTTCCATAAATGCCTGTCCTGCTTGAAGACGATAATCGTCCAGCTCAAGTAGTTGTGGGTAACGGCTGCCCCATTCAGCGGTAAGTCGAATCACATCCTCCACCGAAGCAGCCTGACGAAATTTGCGCTCGATCAGCGGTGTGAGCAGCTGTGCAGCTAGCTTCGGCTGACCGCCAACAAACTTAAGAAATTCCTCATATAGCGGCGGATACTTTTCCAATAAAGCATATAGTGCCTGTACATCTGTACCTTGCTGACGACTAACCGCACTATGAATAGCGAGTACAAAATAATTTACAATTTTGCGCCCGGTATGCTGTGGATCAATCTCATAATAATCGGCAAATGCACTCGCTACGGCTGTCTCCGGTACTTCTCCAGCACGTACACGATCAAACTCACGATCAAAGCGCGACAGAAACAGATCATTCAGACGCATCGCCGTTTCCAGCGCACCTTCCGGACGCAGATGACGAAGCAACGTTTGCAAAATTTGCGCACGATGACTGCTATACAGCGACTCATCTCCTTGCTCCACACGATACAGCATCGTCCACTCATCATATTGCGCGGGATCAGGCAACGCTTCGGATGCGGCATCGATGCCTGCCTGCCCATGATCGGCAAATTCTTGTAGTTGTTTCAATTGATCCGGGCGAGTTAGATGTTGCCACGCATAATCGATATACAGCTGTCCGGCTTTGCCTGCTTGAGCGGCTTGAATACGACCGCTACTCAGGTCAAAAATGTACTCGCGCTCCAAATTCCGATCTCCGGCGCGAATCGAGCCACTTTCAACGAACAAAATCTGCATTCCTTTGCGGCTTTCCGGTTCTTTCGCATAGGTCGTAAAACCAAGCCGACGGCGAAACGCATACGGCAATGCCAGCATGAGCACATGAAGCAGACGATTCGCTTGCACCGGCAAATCACGCACGGGCACATTGAGCGAAATATACACTTTACGATGACGATGAATCGCCGACATGACCGCACCTAAGAGCTGGCGAAATAACGTTTCATCCAGCCCAAGCTCAGTCAGCACCGCCTGTGGATTCAGTACAGGGATCGAAGGGCGCACCGGCACCTCCTCCAGCTCATCCAATTCTGCACCTTGCTCGGTATCGTATTGCTCACGGAAATCAGCATGGAGCCAGCGGTCATAGTGATGCACCCATTCTTCGCCACGCACAGCAGGAATCACATAGTTATGTGTAAAAAAGGCGCTGCGCAGTCCCGTAAAATCGGTCGGCACATACACGCTCTGTCCAAGCACCAGATCACGATTATCCAATCGCACGAGCTGTAGCGCTGCTGGATAGAGCGAAGCGTCCTTTTCGCCCTGCGCCTGTAGCTCGGTCGGAGCATCATAGGCGCACAGCGGATGAATATTCTTTTTTATAAAGGAAAGGTCAAGACCGGGAGAACGAGCGACTGTATCATAGCCTTCCGTCGTGCGGAAAATCCCGTTCTTCTCGCGTGTGTACAGCTGCTGCTGAATACGAGCATCCGAAACTAGATTCAAGTCTGTCGTCTCCCTTCGATATAATTCAATTTGTATAGAAGCCAGATGAACGGCTCATCGACACGGATCGGGCTAACGACGCTTTGCAGCTTCTGCTCTACCGGATTGCTGCCCAGCGCAGAAACGGCAAAATACGCGGTATCTCGGAAATACACATCCATTGTGCCTTTAAAAGGACGATCCACACGCTCAATAAAGCGGCGAATCTCACCATCGATATTTTCATATTCGTCCAGATCGAAATGCCCGCGATGCACGACATTGTGGAAAATATTGCTGTTCGACTTGATATATTCGCCATCGTCGCCACGCAGCGATTCCAGCATATCGCTTTTTGTGAGCACGACCGCGGTAGGGATATCGGTTTTGCTGTCTTCCTGATGGGCGATAAAGTCGCTGAACAGCGTCAGCACTACATCGCGTGGCTCATCATAGCGCGATACCCATTCGCCACGTGTATCGCCCAGCTTCAGCCGGATACGATCACGGATGGAACGAATTTGCAACGGATCGATCATGAATAGAATGCCAGCCGAGTTTTTAATATGCTGACCGTGCAGACCGAGATAGTCCTGATCGACCATCCCCTCACCGGCCACATCGAAAAAGACGAGCGTCAGCGGCGGCTTCGATTCATCGCGAAATACAAATTGGAAAATAAACGGCTCCTGCATCCGCTCTTTTTGTGTCGAAGCGAGTAGATCACCACGTTCGAACAATGGCTCTTCGTAGTTCATACGGAATTTGCGACTAATTTCCGTCGTCAGTGGCATACATGCCGCATCAAAGCGATCCGCCGTCGAATTTTGCAGCGTATGAATAAGGGCGGTCATATAGACCGATTTGCCGACCTGTGAAGCGCCAACGATAGAAATAATATTACTCGGCACCTTACCTGCCGTCACCGGAAGCTCATTGTGACAATGCGGACATAGGCGGCGCCGTGTTACTTCCCCGTAGCGATCGTTCAGTCCGACCAACACCTGATCCGAATAAATACGATGTTCCTCTGGCACATCCTGCGGACGCAATACCGCCTCCATATCATGGATCGTATCGAGTCCAAAACGAGCACGGTAGCGATTCAAACGCGCATCTTCACGCAGTGCATAATCCTCGTCATCCTCGCGATGATGACTTGCCCGAAACTCAACCTCATCCGGCTCGAACTTGTTAAAACAATACGGGCATACAATATCGTAATATAGCGGTCTGGGTTCGGATTCCGGCTTACGTTTAAACCAGTCGAAAATGTTCATATCCCCCAACTTCCCCCTACTCCAAAATTAATTCGTATAGTTGTCCATAGGTACGCCCATCGGTAAAAAAGAGACGTACATATTCATTTTTACCAATCTCAATCGCTGGCAGCTCGGTGCGTCCAGCACGAAACGGCTCGGCGAATGGGTAGACCACACCATCCTCACGGCTGGTAGGATAACCGCCGTCCTTTTTCACATAACAGAGCACATCACGTTCTACCGGAACTTCGGCGTGTACTTCGATCCGCACCGTTTTGCGTTTGCTAAACCAGCCTGTTTGCTGGCGAACGGAATAACGGATTTTCGCCTTGCCTGCGCTCAGTTCTACGACATTACCGCCATCATGCTGACGCACAAGCATCATTTCGCCATTCTGCTCCACCGCCAGATGAACACGGTACGCCACCTTGCCAAAATGATCCAGCCGTTCGCGATAACCGTTCGTCGCCTTGTACTCTTCACGTGTATACAGCTTAAATGTACGGTGGGCAGGAAATGAATCGGAGGCATGTTCTGCTGTGGAAGCTTCGCTATGATCCATATAATCTGCCGCCTGACTGACGGCTTCTTCTTTACTATTCAGCTTTTCGATATAGACCGCTGCCGCATCGCGAGGCCATAACCAGCGCAACATGCACCAGCCTTCCTCTGCCTGCGCCGTTAATCCACGAATCACCTGCTCATCTCCAGGTTCGGCGTCCACATAACGCATCGCACCCTCCCCTTCCTCTATACGCGTTTATCTATTGTGTCATTGTATGCTGCACTTGTATGGTGTACGTGTACCATCCATTGTAAACCAGAATGAGTCGGATACCTAACTACAATGATCACGTATGGACCGCTAGATACAATGGCAGGGCAGGAATGCTCCCTGCCCTGTGTTCATCGTGTTTGTTTGTAAGGAGCTTTAACTTCATCCAGCGCTTATTTATGCATCTTCTATCCCACTCTACGTGTACACCATTGCTGCAAATATGCGCTCCAGCCAGGCTCATCGCAATGGGCTACATGGGATCGTTCATTCATTTCGATCTGCGTGATTACCGTTGAAACGTGCGACCACTCTCGCCTGGGCGTCTGCGGCGTGGTGAGCCGGACGTGCTAACAGGCGGCGGGGGTGCGTCATTGCGGCGAATCATACGTTTGTTATTTTCTCCGATCGGCACGATCAGCGTGAACAGCGAGAGGATCAGCGCCATTAACATAATCGCGAAGAAACGAATCACACTGTCTGTCCATGACCAATCGGTTTTGCCGATGCCCCATTCAAGTAGCAGACCTGCCAGCAGACCGCCCACACCGCCACCGATACCGAAGCTACGCGCCAGGAAACGATTGTCGAACATCAAGCCCAATCCAACACCGAGCAATGCACCGAGTAGCATCATAAGAGCGACATGCAAAATT
Source organism: Paenibacillus wenxiniae (assembly GCF_039822605.1). Taxonomy (NCBI): domain Bacteria; kingdom Bacillati; phylum Bacillota; class Bacilli; order Caryophanales; family Paenibacillaceae; genus Paenibacillus; species Paenibacillus wenxiniae. The sequence continues at coordinate 96,176 of NZ_JBCGUH010000012.1, read as the reverse complement.
TGATAATACAGATTGCTGTTAAACGGCTCGCTGCGCTCTGTGACGAGTGTGCGTTTATCGAGTGTATTGTAGATTTGCTGGAACGTCTGCGTCAGGTCAGTTGCCTGTGCAACGCCGTAATATTGACCGCCTGTTTGCGAAGCGATCTCGGTCAGCAGATTCTGACCGCCATCTGCGGCAAGGCTCAGACCGACCGTATTGATCACAATGCCACGATCACGGTAAGGCTGTAGTGAAGACATATCCAGATCGCTATATCCGTCAGATAGCATAATGACCGTTACTCCACGATTCGCTTGTTCCTGCTGTGTAATCTGATCCATCGCCGTGCTCAGCGCAGCAGTGAAATTCGTTCCACCTGCACTCACATTCAAGCCATCAATGACCGTATTAATCTGCTGCCGTGAAGCGCTATTCAGCTCGGTCAGTGGCAATGCGACACGCGCGTCACCGCTAAATTCAATAATACCGACACGCATATCGTCCTTCATGGAATTGACCATGTTTTTCACAGCCTGATAGCGCAGGTTCTGCGGATCGGTCTGCGTCATGCTACCGGAATTATCCACCACCACGACCACATCTTTCACTGTACGTGCCCCATTAAAATCAAGCTGGTACAGTGCCTCAGCAGCAATTCCGCCGATTAGCATCACGACCAGTGTTGCCGGTACGAGCAGCTTCCACGAAATATCCGCATACCGCTGACGCCATGAAGCACCATTTAGCTTCGGTGAAATCATCTCTGCCAGCAAACAGAAAATGCCGACCATCAAGCTAATAATGCCAAAATAAATGCCCATCAATACGACACGCGGCATCCGATCAAGATACGCATGAAGCAGCCATTCGCTGAAAATAAACCCGAGCGCCCCACCGATCAGACTGAAAAATACGAGAAGCCAATTGATCTTTCGCTGCATCTGCGGCTTCACCCCTTTCTAAATATCATCCTTATCCAATCCTTACTGCTGTTGCTCATCCTCGACATGAAAACGATAGCCGTTCGCCACATACGTATCGTAATACGTGCGCCCATTGCGATAATACATCAGATCGGTAATGCCGAAGCCGCCCATCAGATTGAGCTTCTCCACGCCACTTGTCCGATCTTCATGCACAAAGCCTGTTTTATAAATGCGTGTCGTATGATCGACACCTGCGGCATAACGTACAAATTCGCCATTGGCATTGCCAAACATATACTTTTCTTCATACCGATGCTTATGTGTGTAATCGAGCAGCCGAATATGAATCGTGGCTCGATCTTCCAATGTGCGATATAGCTCTTTGAATAGATCTTCCTGCGACAGAGCTTGCTTATTATGATAGTCGATCGTCACATTCGCACGGCTGAGTAGCTCTTGCTCAAATGTTTGCGATAGTGCAGGTGCAGGCAACAGTTCACGGCGGCACACTTCAATCAAGCGCTCCAGCAAGGCGGACGTTCCTTGCTTCAATAACGCGGTCACATCGCCCATGCTACGCTCCTCGAAAAAGGCAGCTTCTCCACGCCTGTCCTCCACTTCCAGCATCGCTTCCGCAGTCAGACGACTATAATAATCCGATACATTTTGCCCGATATAGTCATCCGCCAAACGCAGGCTTGTAGCCGAAGCACTATGCAGCTCTGTGCCCAGCTCATCCATTTGCTGAACGAGCACCCTACAGCCACGATGCAGTGCCAGCAGTTGATCTTCCCAGCGGCGATACAGCTTGAGCTTCGTTTGTAGTCGTAAAATATACAGCTTATGTGGATAAATGGTAGCAAGCAATGCACGGGTTAAACTGCGCACATTGTGCTTATCCATAAATGGCAGCTTTTGAAAAGATAAATCGTCCGCACGACTGCCATACCATGCATCCAAATCTTGTCGTGCCTGCTCAATCGCAATATTCAGATCACGAATACGACCATGTAGCAGCGGCCATAGACTTGCCGGATGATTTTCTTCTGTCCAGGCAGCTAGCTGGTAAAAGTGCACATCACTGCGCCCTTTTAGCCGCTCATCCATCCCAGTACGAAACTCATGCTCGACATTCCATTCATCCAGTCTGCGCTGCGCTTCTCGCTCATAATTTTGCCCGAAAAAGTCATCTCCGCTCTGTTCGAACAACGCCTGCTCTGCCTCGTGCAAGCTCATCGAACGCAGCGACGAGAAGCTGACGGAACGTGTCATCAGTCCATTCATATCTTCCAGTCTCGACTCGTCCGGAATAAACGCATCCAGCCGCCGTTCCATCGATGCTTCGTCTACGCCGAGCAGCTGCTCTCGCTCCTGTGTACCGATCGCTGAATCCTGCTTCATCCGCTGTACGATACCAAGAAAGAAGTGTTCCAGCACCGTCAATGCAATCGCCTCATCAGGACGACGCACCCGTGCAAAGCCAGCCGAGACAAGCCCTTGCGTGCCATCCGCAATACGAATATTGTTGCGAAACGCCATATTGTTGTAGTCGGAACCGTATAAACTGCTATCGTGCCCGTTATCTGAACGCTGCCGATTTTTCAGCAGGCTGATCCGGCAAATGATATCGTAATTGCTGGCGATGCCACCATTGACCGATACGCCGCGTTCATTGCGATCCGACAACGTATACACCAGTTCAAACAGCGGTGCCGCCGTATGATGTACCATCACAGCAAGTCCATCCTCGGTACGCTGAAGCGGTGCGCTCAAATGATAATCATCACGCTGCATCAGCTCCACTTCATGCAGAAAAGCAATCCCTGCTGAGCTAGCATAACCGAAGTTTTCCTCCTGCTCGCCTTCATGTACGAGCACATACAGATCCATCTGCACCGACTTGAACGATTGACCAAGAATGGAACGTGCCAGCAGTGCAATTTCCGGCACAAGCACATTCATCGGGTCTTCCACCCGCGTGACGACCGACAGATGCAGCCGATCAAACGACGAATACATCCGTCCAAAATCAGCCAGTCGCCGGGCAGCCTGACGAAATACCCGGTTTAGCTCCAGCAGATGGCTCCCTTCCTCGCGAAAATGCCGTGCCCAATCGGGACGGCGTGTTTGCGCGGTGGAGCGTTCCGGATCGGGTACGGACAAACGGGAGATCAATTGCTGGGGATGCTCCTCCCGGTGAGTAGAGGGGAAGGCAGACCGTTCGGGCTGCACTTCCACATACATCACGCCAGCTCCATTGTCCCATTTGCGTGCATTTACGTTGCGGATATGATCCGCAGCTTCCTGCAATCGATCCCCGATAAACAGGAAAACGGCGGGGTAGTGAATACTGCTCCGCCCATCTCCCTGTCCGGCTGTTTTTTCCTCAGCAGCAGCGTAAGCTTCTGCAAATGAGCGCAGCCGTTCCTTCATCTTATTTCAGCTTCCGGCGCAGATCATTTAATTTGGAAACCATTTGTTTGTAGAACTGGTATGCTTCATCACCGTTTACCAGCTCAACACGTTCATATTCCAGACGATCGCGTGCTTCCAAGTACGTTTCATATAATTCATCCAGCTTGTTCAGCAGTGGCGTCACATCTTCGGACGAAGTTAGCTCATTATCGCGACGATCCGCTTTACGCATCAGTACGGCACGGCTTTTCTCATCCAATTGACGGAAATGCTCGAAAATTTCGAATTCCACGATATTTTTCGTTTTCATCAAATTGACGAACGGCTCCCATGCTTCTTCTTCCTCATCGCGATCGTATACAAACAGTGCACCTTTTTTCGTAATCGTATCGGTGTATAGTGCTTGTACGAATTGATCGATCAGCTTTTCCTCGCCTTCATGACGACCGAGCAGACTTTCCAGCTCGGTGATCTTCACCTGAATCGAATCATATTTTGCCAGTTCCTCGCGCAGACGCTCGATCATTCGTGGCGAACGAATTAGATTGTCGGAAGCCAGTTCTTCATTGTAACTGTTGAAAATATCACGCGATGCTTCCAGCGGCAATCCTTCGCTCATCAGGCGGCGCAGTTCAACGAGCGCACGTTTTACTTCACCCAGATTTGGACGAGCCGCATCCAGACGCAGATCATACGCGTTCAATACCGCTTCCAGATCGATCGGCTGGCTAAAACGTACTGCAAAACGACTGCTTGTATTTTGATCGACATCTTTCTCAACGATAATCCCAAGCTGACGAGCACGGTTAAAGTCGTTACGAATACGCGCATTGTACGCCTGTACGCGTGTATTCACATACGTATCGCCCCATGAACGCTCTGGAATAGGTGATGGCAAATACGTCCAGTTTTCCTTCTCGCTCATCACAAGGTGACGACCTACGCCTTCACGATCCAGAATTGTACGCTCATAGTTCTCTTCGTATACTTTCAGCGGCGTGTACACAAACAGCGGTACACCGTTACGTGTGTTCAGCCAGAAAATACGGTTCTTTACCTGACTTTCTTTAATCGTAAAATGCGATTTGCCAATCGCATTGTTCTGGTAGTTGCGAATACCGCGCAGAATGCTTGGCGCCTGCACCGGCACGGACACAAAGCCCCATGATGGGAAGTGCAGATTGCCTGCGCTGTTGCTCAGATGGAACACTGGCACCGCATCATCATCGAGACGACTGGCGATTTGACGCTCAACGAACTTCTCAATCGCTTCGTCATCGCCGTATTTCATGACCAGGAAGTCTTCCATCGAACGTGTGATCAGATCACCGAACTTATCGCTTAGGAAGTCGGAGATGGAGCGCACGATATCCACTTCATTTTCCTTCACCCATTGATCCGAATGGTCAAGCAATTGAGTCGCAAAGTCGCGAATCAGATCGTCGCCATCTTTGCTGTCCATAATATCGCTGACCGCTTTGGAAATGTCCGGCACGCTGACTAGATTCCAATAGTACGTTTTGTTACCGCGATGATCTTCCTGCTCGTTGCCGCTTGTGAGCAGCTCGCCATTTTTCTCGAAAATCGAGCTGAGCGCGTTCAGTACCTCGGTGAACACACCGTAAATGCGGTTATTTTCACGGTTCAGCAATTGATACAGATCCTCGTAAAACTCGATCATTTGCTGAGTACGCTCAATGTCTGCGCGCAGCCAATATTCGTCGATTTTTGCTTCTACATAAGCGTTTTTCTTTTTATCTTTGGATACAAAAGCACTTTTCGCATCGCCCAGACGATCGTTCGCATATTCCGATGCAGATTCGATATCACGCGGAATACGGGTCAAGCTTTCACGCAATGTCTCGATGTAAGACAGCAGCATTTTCAGTAGGCAGAAGCCTTGCTCTGTGTACAGTAAACGGGATACATAGAACGGCCCTTGCTCTGGATGCAGGAACATCCGGCGAATCTGATCGGAAAATTGACCGACAATCTCGCCTGGTAGCTGCTGCTTCGCTTTAATATATTCTTCGCGCGCACGTGTCAGGAATGTCTGCTCCAGCTCGGTATCCAGACTGACCGCCTGCATTCTCACCACATTGTTGTAGCTGAGACGTTCACTGTTTTCAAAGCCTGGCAGCGGTTCGGGTACACGCGATTCAAATGTTTTGGTCATCGTATCCAGATCGACACCTAGCTTACGGGCAAAGTTTTCTACCGCTTCTTGATCCGGTGCTTTGTCGAACATTTTGTCCATCTTCTGGAACAGACGATACGCCAGATACGTAGTCATTTCTTCAATCGGCAGCACCGCAGACGATGCACCGATGATGTTGTATTCATAGTTTGCCGGATAGGCGCGATTCATCTGTGCGATATTGGTGCGAATATTGCTAATATAGTCATGGATTGCGAACTCTTCGCCAGATGCTTTTTCCTCGCTCGCCATAAAGTTCGTAATATTCTCCGCCGTTACGTTCATGCAGTAGTCATACGCATTTTCGAGCAGTTTGCCTTCGGTATTGGTCGCCGAAATCAGATGACACAGATTAAACGGTGGTAAGGGCGAGTTCACATTCAGGATACTGCCATACTGCTGCTTGAATCGTTCGCCACGCGCATCCACGTTCATCCAGTAGTCCAGCTCTTTGAGCGCGGCATAACCGTTTTTGCGAATATATTCGCGGGTATGCTCGCTCAAGCTTTTATTCGACAGGTTCACGTCGGGTGTGAACAGATAACCGAGCATGTTCAGACGGTCAATACCGGCAGAGCCGAAGTCACGCTCTACAATTCCGCGCACGATATACGAAATATCCAGGAATGAGCCACTGCCTGTACCGCCGGACAGACCGGTCAGCAGGAATACCATCAGCTTTTTGTTCGTGCCGACCGATAATGTTTTGATCTTTTTATCGATACTTTGTACAACTTGATTGATCTTGGTGAACAGCAGCAGACGTCCAGCCTGACGTACACCTGCCGCACCGTTCATGCCATCGGTAATGCTCATTTCTGGTGACAGCCATTCGGTGATGTACGGCTCTAACAGGCTACGGTTTTGCAGCAGTCCGCCGATTTCCGGATTGGACAGCAGCACGAATTCGTTGTGCGGATCAAGACCGATGCCTTTGTACTTTTTGTTGCGATCCTGTTCGTTCGTTTCAAAAGCAAGAAATTCGACGTTGCTTGGCTTTTCTTGCTTTTTCTTCGTTACTGGATCTTCCGGCAGACGAAAGCGACGGTTGATTTGATATTTCAGACGCAGCAGGGCATCGATCCCTGTGCCTCCCAGACCGATAATGAGTATCGGGTTGTCGATCGTATCGACTCGAATTTTCTCACTGACGATACCGCCACCTAGCGATACGTCGAGCTGTTGGATGTGTTCTCTAACAATTGGTTTCATGGATGATCCCCCTTGTAACCTTCATAGTATAGTGTCCGTTCATGATGCTTATGATCAGGTGCTAATTAGATGCACAACGGTGCCGATGCTAAACTGTGTTAGCATGCGGTGCTGTTTTCTATTTGAGTTGTGGGTGCGTGTTGTGAATCGGTTAGGAGCTTGATTTGTCGTTGGAGCGTATTGACTGATCGACTCAAAAGATTCAAACGAACGAAGCTTACCTTGCATTCACATACCTTACGCTTCGTTTACCCACATATTCGATTAAATAATTGAACTCATTGAAAATATCCGGGCATCTCTCGCAATTGTTCCCTGATTGCCTCAAGATGCCCGATCCGTACCGCCAGCAGTGTTCCCGAGCCTGTGTAATTGAGCTTGTGATTGTTCCTGAGCCTGCATTACATTGCTCGCCGGATGGCTTACGGATAAATTGGAATTCGTTTAGCTGATAAAGACTGTCCAAGACGAGCCGACAAAAGACTTGAATGTATCCATAATCAAGTGAAATTTCAATTCACATCGTTGATCGTGTCTTTGCAGTGTCATCCTTTTATATGACTTTATTACCTTTTACATGGTTATACTCTGCAAAGCTATGAAATTGGCTATATCACCTGCTACTCCATTCTCAGCTTGCTAACCTTTACCTGCTTAATTCAAATATTCCAGCAAAATCGTCTTATCGACCTGACGCAGTGCGATTGTCAGACGGTCACCGCTTTTGAGTTCGTAGCCTTTGGAAGCATCGATCGAGCGGCCGGATTTTTCGATGCCACTTTCTGCTCCATTACGAATCAGGAGGCGGTCGTTGTTGCCTGGGGTGAAGATGATTTGTTCGGTTTCTTTTAGCTCCGGTGCAAGCTGGAGCAGTTGATGCAGATTGAAGCGGCCGCGGAATGTGTTTAATTTTTTGTACTGCGGATACGACTTCTCACCTGTGTTTTCGTCGCGAATCTCGATCACCATCTGTCCGACAAAACCGCGGTTGCGTTGCTTCAGGAAGCGGAGCAGGAACCAGATGCCAACGCCGAGTATAATGATTGCCAGCACGATAATGATCCAGTTTATAAGACTGAGTCCGGCGATTTTGCCATCATCGGCTGGGGTAGGCGTTGCTGGCGTTGTGCTTCCACTGCTTGCTGTGCCGGTCGCATCAACGGTAACCGGTGCTGTTTCGCGATAGAAGCTTTGTTCTTCTGCACGCACCACTAGCTGGTAACGATGATTGTCTGGCACTTCGAATGTCCCTGTAAATTGTGTACCTTTGGTCGTGAGCGGAACCTGACTTTTGGCGCCGCTATCCAGATCGGTCACATTCAATACCGCTTTGAGACTGCCTACTTGCGAAGCATCGGTCAGCTTTTGACCATTGCTTGTCATATAAGCCGAAATATCGATCTTGTCGCCTTTGCTGTAGCTTTTGTTCGCTAACGGCTCCAGCGCCAGTTCCAGACTATAGTTGAAGATCAAATTAATATCGATCTTGTCCTTGTCTACTCCTTTAACTTGAAGCGTCCAATCGCCTTGCTGCGGATTCAGCAGCTTGACGAGCGAGTAGCTTTTGGAAGTCGATACGTTTACCTGATCAGAAGGAACAGCGACTGCTTTACCGTTCGGGTCGATCAGCTTCACTTCGACTTTTTGCGAGGACATGATGGAAATATTCGCTTCCTTTACGCTTGCGTTCGGGATATTGATCTTTACATTTTGGAATTGTCCATTCCCTGTAATCGAGCCGACAGGCACCACATTCACCTGCTGATGTGCCGCAAAAATCTCACTCAAAATCTGTGGCAACTCATCTGCGGAACTGGTTACAAAAGATTTACCGCCGGTTTCGCTTGCGATGTTCGCCAGCGCCTGCTGATTGAGCTTTCCGTCTGCATTCAAGCCGACCGTGTATACCGGATAACCGAGCTTTTTGGCGTTATCTACCGCTGCTTTAAGCTGCTGGTCTGCCTGGCTATTCGTTTTGCCGGCATTGCTGTTCAGATCGTTATTGCCATCCGCGAATAATACGATCATCGGTTCACTACCCTGACGAGCACCATCTTGCAGGATGCTAATCGCTTCGCTCATCCCGATGGAAATATCGGTATACGGGCCGCGATTCAGATCATCGATAAACCGTTTCAGGCTTGCCTTGCTGTCCGCCGAATTCAAACTCGTCAGCGCTTTTTCACGCTCGATCTGATCGGTATAAGCAACGACACCTACGCGGTCGCCCTGTGCGGGCAACATATCGATGAATAGCTTCATCGCTTCGTTCCCAAGTTTCTGCGGATCGCTCGACTTCATCGAATTACTAACGTCGAGCAGCAGCACCGCATCAATATTAGAACCCGCTGTACCGGACGCGCCGGAGTTGCCGCTTGCTGCCGCAAAGGTCATCCTAGCGCCGGGCAGCAGACTGACGATGATCGCCATCGCCAATAGTATATGCATGAATTTGAATGTTCGTACGTGCATCATTCTACTCCTTTACTCAAGGTAAAATGTGAATCGATAGCTGGCGGTATACGGCCATAATCCCATGTAGTATAGTCTGTATGGATTAAGCGCCGGTTAAATTCACCTTAACATGACTTAAAAATCATAAAGTGAAAAATTTGATACCATTTTCACCACCATATCCATAATAATCCATATCTTCCTCATTTCCAAAAAACGACCACTGCTCTGTTCCCGAGCATTGGCGTATGAACGGATTGCCTGTTTATGTGCTGGGAGATCGCTAAGCGAAGTACGATATTTTGCTGCGCAAAAATCCTTTTTCATTTCACCCCGTGTTAGAAGATCACTAACACTAGAATCAGTACGATATTTTGCTGCGCAAAAATCCTTTTTCATTTCACCCCGTGTTAGAAGATCACTAACACTAGAATCAGTACGATATTTTGCTGCGCAAAAATCCTTTTTCATTTCACCCCGTGTTAGAAGATCACTAACACTAGAATCAGTACGATATTTTGCTGCGCAAAAATCCTTTTTCATTTCACCCCGTGCTAGGAAATCGCTAGCACTGAACCAGAATCATTATAGCTTAAAAAAAGGAATTCTTTCCCCACCCTAAGACGGGGGAAACGACTGGACTATCGGCTAAAAGTTGAATAATACTCATCGCTCCCTTTATTCTGGAATAGATTTTGACATACAATAAAGCATACACCTTCTGTTGAACATACTGGCTGCTACCATAGCAGCCGACGATAAAACAGAATCAGGAGAGGAATCGATTATGGATATACTTGCATACGTATGTATCGGCGCAACGTTTCTTTTTGCCGGTAGCCGATTGATCATGTACGCGTATCGGCGCAAGCGCGTTCCATCCGAACAGCAGCTGGAACAGTTGTTACTGGACGTCGTGAATCAGAAGCAAGGCGGATAACGCTAGACCAATTCGATATAGAGAGTGATGCGAACCATGAATACAACGAAGCAGGCGGTACAGCTGCCGATCCTGGAGCCAAGCCGTCACAATTATGATCGATTGCGCGTGTGCCGCAAATGTGGCAGATTCACCATTTTAATGGATGAAAGCTGTCCTAACTGCGGCAAAATGAAGCTCGTTCCAGTTATGCGTCAGGCGCGCTCGCAAACGATCCGGCGGATGCTGAATGAACTGCTCATTACATTTATTTTAACGATTGCAGCCTTGTTATTGTCGCCAGATATGCGACTGATGGCGCTTTTTGCAGCGGTAGGTATCGTGCTGCTCGTGGCGTTAGTGCTCGTGCAACGCCGTGCGGTAGAACGGGAAACAGCTCGTGAGCTAAGCCGATTATTTCGCCGTCAGCAGCGCGATATTTACGACGGGCTGGTGGAAGATCAGCGAATCGGCGTGGAGGAAGTTCGCGCTGGTAACGAGGTAGAGGGCTATCATATTTTGCGGAAAACGGCTGTACTGGTGCAAAATGATCGGCTGCGGCTCGCTCTGCTATCCTTATTGCAAAATTTCCGGTTGCGCAGCGATATGGATTTGGAACTGGATTCGCTGATCACACGCGGCTTTGATCCACTTGTCGCTGAATATATCGGTGAAATGGCGCGCATCAAGCGCGATATGATTAAAGAACGCTCTATCCGCTATGTGATTGAGCATGAGCCGAAAATTTTGCAAATGGAGCAGGGCTGGAACATTCTCGTCGGTGTCACGTCCGCAATGGTGCGGATGAAACGTTATATTACGACATATCCCGGCTTTATTCGCCGGTATGCTCGCCATTTACCCAGGGAACGATTTGTGCGTTTATACCGGATTGTGCAGTCTGATTCCGGTCTGCTGCAAGATGCACTGGCGCATGATCTGGAAGCGATTCGGCACGAGCTTTATCCGAATGATCCAGAACTAACACCCCACGGAGCGATACAATCATGAGAACGATTCTGCGGTGGTTTGCTCTGCGTAACCTCCTGCTTGCCTGTCTTGGTATCTTACTCGTGCTGCTTGTTATGAAAGGATACGGAATGTATAGCAAAATACAGGCGGTTAAAGCTGCCGATGCTTATTATGCACAGCAGCAATGGATGCAGGCGGAATCGCTATATCGTGCTGCTCGCGATAATGATGATGTTCGCTATGAGGAAGACCATATCGCGTCCAGACTGGCTGAATTACAGCCGATTACTGCATGGAATGATACGCTATCCTCCACGGCGAGCCGTCTACAAGCAGCTGCGGATACCGGACAATTCGATGCTTTTCTGAGCACCTATGCCATCTGGCTACAGCAACAGGAACAGCAAAATGCTCGTCAGGATCGTTTCCATAGCGAGTATGCTCAGATGACGAAGCAATACCAGATGGAAGAGCGATTACTGAAAGGTTTTTCGGCTTTTCGCACGCAATTTACAGCGGCACTTCAGCACAATCTGGATAATGATACGTATACGGATGAATCGGCAAAATGGAATCTGCTGCGCATTCCAGCTACGTACTGGTTGACGCCCCATTCTTCCGGTACAGGAACGGCTGCGGCTGCACAACAGCGCCAGCAAAATGATCTCCGTCAGCAATTTCAGCAATACGATACGACCAAGCTGAAACGGCTGGCGGCTGCGGGAGACTTTGACGCTTTCCTGGGCAATGCTGTTGCGACCTGGCAAGCCTATGGGCAGCATGCCTATGCAGGCGCAGATTGGATCGCATCACTCGTGAATACAGGAGCACAGGCGGTCATTGCGAAGGATATACAATCCCAGCAACCAGCAAATTTTGTCCGTCATGCAGTTAGCTTCCGCAATGCGGCAACACAGTTGGAGCTATCGTCTTCACCCTTACAGCGCACGATCGATCAGCAGCTGGCCTCCTTGCAGGAGCAGGCGTTTACGATGACGACGAACAAGCAGTTTAATGAGGCGTTACAGCTGTACGAAACACTTACCCCACTCGGCGATATGACGTCTGATATCGCTCGCACCAAGCTTGCCTGGGCAAGCGATCAGCCCGCTTATTTGCTACAAAGCTCCAACGCTTCGGTCGCGTATGAGCATACCGTGGGCGGCACCGACTGGCAGGCATTTCCGGTATATGCGATCGCTACGGATCATAGCAATCGGTTATTTTTCGGACATATGGATCGAGATGGCGCGGTTAGCGTCTGGTCTGGACAGATCGAACAACAGTCCGCCCAAATTCAGCAATTATCGCTTGATACGGCACTCAGCACCGCAGATCGGCCTGTGATCGTTGTGCAGTCTCCTGCGGATGCAGCAGCCGGTACGAATCATCTATTCTCACTGTATGCCGTTACACCGAATGGATTACAGGCGATTGCTGCGCTGTCCGGTGCCAGCTATGAAGTAATGCCAGATCGCAGCATGATTGTACACGTCGCGCCCGAAGACGGCGGTGCAGGTCAGTTGAACACGTATATGGCGAATGCAGACGGTGTGTACAGTCAGACCGATAGCCGTGCAGACGATAGCGCGTATACAGAAATTGCAACTGGCGAGATTGAAGCGCATGCCAATGCGCCGATTGCGTTTACAGGTGAGATTGTAGCTGTGGATGATGGGGGAGCGATCATGCGCACAGATCGTAGCTATGTGCGTTTGCGTGGTAGTGTATCGTTCAACGTTGGCACAGTAAAAGTGTACGGTACTTTTAATGGAGACTATGAGGATTTCAGTCCAGCTTCACTGAATTTACCACCGCTTTCTACTACGACTGACTCGGATAGTCAGAGTAATGAGAGTAGTAATCCTATGACGGATGAAATGAGCGGAGCAAACGGAACACCAAATGATCCGTTTGAGCCAGAATATGGACTTGGTCGTAACGATAGCTTGCCGAATGATCGTCCGGCTGTGAGCGAACGTATTCCGATCGTTGAAGTACAAACGATTCAATAAGATCAGGCAACAGCATATACCTTTATAACGATTGCTGTTGTACAAGTAGTCTCTATGAAGGCATGTCACTTTCTTAATCTACATTCATCAAAACAAGGCATGCAGTAATTACTGCATGCCTTGTTCTATAGCACATCGTTCATTAAAACAATCGCTCGATTTTATAAATAAATTCGTCCACCGGCGGAGCTAATTTATCGATCGTCGTTTCCGTAAATTGATAGATCGGTTTCCACGCTCCATTATTCGCGCGTGCATACACTTCATAACATGGAAAAGCATCATGATTCCCTTCCAATTCAACACGTCCATCCATAAACAAGGTAATGTTGAAGGTGTAATTAATCGCTGGTGCCACAGATACTAGCGGATTCGACGAATCACATACACATTTGATCTGAATTCTTTTTTCATCTCGATACGTGACTTCATGTGTAATCGTCGAAGGGCTAGCTTTCCCTTTTACGATCGAAGAAGCCCCTGTACGATTATTCGTTTTCCTCAATTCAGTAGTGCCCGTATCTTCGTCCCCATTAAATGTAAATTTGCCATCCGCACTTGTATAATTGAATGACAAATACTGTTTGGTGCGAAAACTGGCATTGTCCGAAGAAGTAAATGAACGATGATCCCCTTTGAAGTGCAACGTATAGTTGCGATCGTTGGTAAATGGAAATAAAATCCAATCTTCCGAAATAAAAGTTTGAATCTTAACAGCTGCGCTAAATGCCATAACTAATTCCCTCCAATAGTATGTTCAATTCAGAGCACGATATAATGGCTCCATACACATAGAGGAGAAAAAAAGGGCATTTCCACAACATCGAAATTCCTTTTTTCAAGAAAAATTATTGTATCCGATCCACTGGTATTCCGATCCCGTTAATTCCCACCCAGCCCAATAAACAGCATAATAAATACCAGTTCTATCATATACCCAACCACCAGCATCATCGGCACTGTTACAATTAATAGGATCATCCGTAACTTCCGCTCTACTCCATAACGCTCCATCCAGCGTCGCAGCCATAACCATAACAGCACCAGTGCAGGTACACTGATCAACATACCCACGATCACGACGCCATAAAAAATCCACCCTGCTGCTGTTCCGGCAGCTCCCTGCGCTAACCAGCGCTGCTTTGCGGTCACCAAACCGACGACAAGCACCGCCATGAGCACATAATACACTTTGATGATCGTACTCCATTTTCCACTTTTCACTGCTGCTCATCCCTTCATGTTCAAACTGTGTTTGTAGACGGATGATTCACGCGCAAACGATAAATTTTCCGCGGGCGTCCGCGTACCGTCTGCTGTTCTTCGCCTTCCACCTCAGCCAATCCGATCTGACAGAGACTACTCATAATGCGCTGTGCATTACGAATCGTCATCGACAGATGCTGAGCCAGTTGAACCGTCGTGAAGCCATCCCATTTCATATGACGGGTTAAGGCTTCTATTTTACGATACGTGCGTGCACTAATATTAACGGTATTCAGGAGTTCCAGCAGCTCCACATCCAGCGAGCGTGAAGCATAGCTCCATTCTCCTTCATCCCGATCGATTTCGCGAATGTCTCCGTTGTCCTGCACAATAACTAGCAGTCGCTGACGATTATGCCGGGCATGCTGTAGTGCACGCATCGAATGGTCGCTAGCTGTAAAAGCCGTATTACCGTAGCCGATGCCAACAGAAATTTGCACATCCATTTCCAGCTCCATCTGTCCGATCAGCTGTCCGATACGACCCAGCTCACGCTCCATCGCGCCGCGCGTGCTGACGATTTGATAGCTGCCCACGCCATGATGCACCATCATACCATCCACATACTCACACAGCTTCAAAATACGCTGCTGCATATTCAGCTCGGCATGTTGTACCGAATAACGCCCACCTTTGCCTGTATTGGAGCCCAGCAGATCAGCTTCGATCATCTGCATACCGATCTGTGTCTCTTTAAAATAAGAACTGCGCGCTTGCTGAATGAGCAGTTGTGCCGCCTGCCGAATATCCTGCCTCGTAATCGTTAAGCGGTATGCAGGCATGCCATGCTTTTGTAATTCACTGTACACAAAATGCATACAGGTAAGTGCCGCTTTGCTTTTGCCCGTTTTCCATAGCTCCAGATGAAAGTTCACGATCTCTTCCGGATCTTCCCAGCCGTCAAAAAGGTGAAGCCGCGTGGAATCGATACACAATCCTAGCTCAGCATACGATTCGTTCAGATCCAGATCCTCCGAACGAATCATATCGATGGAATACGGCTTATCCGTAATGCCGTGGTCAAACATCATCTCAATCAAGCTTTTGTACAGCGCCGCACCTGCTGGTTTACAATAGACGACCAGCTCATGCTCCTTCAAATAAGGCTGCGCAATCGCCAGTGGAATCGGACCGGAGAAAAACCAGCCCTTTAACCCGTGACGATGCTGTTCCATCAACTCGGGAATGTCGTGTGGATGATTATACACAAGAGGCACAAAAACAACATCCTCGTGCAGCGTATCCGCAATCTGCATAATGTGCTGCACAGAAGGCATCGGTCCGATCACACCAAAACGATACGTCATCATATTCTCCTTCGCTCATTGTGTTATGCTATCCTATCCGCAGCATGATCTCTCGGACATAAGAAATATAGGGATAGGATTGAAAATAGAATCTGTTATCAGGTACTCCGATTCATTATACCAAGTTCACAGCACAAAAAAAGCCTGATAGGAACACAGGCAATCAAGCTCTCTGTTCCTATCAGGCGAGTACATACATAGGCGTTATACGCTCTATGTTCTACATCATACGTTCCATGTTCTACGTCATGCGTTATGCGTTATGCGTCATACGTCATACGTCATGCGTTATGCGTTATATCATTTTACGATCTGGCTGTTCCAATATATCACTATCTCTATCTATCTGTTTCTATACATTCTGTTTCCATACATCGATTCTCCACTATTCACAATCATGCATCTACATCGATGCAAATGATCCTGCTCTGCTACTTACACAGAGCCGATGCTGTGGTGGAAAATTTACTTTGTACCCCGTTTACGTGCAGCTGTGACCCAAGCACCGATAGCAGCGATCAGCGCAACGATCGCAATGACCAGTGTGGCGGTCTGCATCCCACTATTTGCCGCTGGAGCAGCTGTCGTAGCGGCTGCACTGTTGCCAGCTGTCATCGTATCTGTTGTTTCGCCAGTAGTTGCTGTATCCGCACTCGCTTCTGTACCGGTCGCCATGCCCTCTGTACTTCCAGTTGCTTCTGTACCGGTTGTAGCGCTCTCTGTACCACTACCTGCTGTACCAGCGCTATCATGTCCATGATCGGTAGTTGCTGCTGCGCCTGTAGCGCCATCTTTACTTACGACGGTGATCGAGTGGGGCGAGTCGCTGCCTTTGTCCCCTGTCCACTGCACAATACTGCCATCGCTGTAGTATTGAAACGCATCCCATACAAGATCGCTGTCCTTATCCGGGTTTTGACCAACGAATACGAATTGTTGGAATTGACCGGCTTCAATGCCGCCACTTTCCGCTTCCCATGTGACGGTCGACACTTCGCCTGCATCATTTTTCTCAGTGGTCACTTTCCAGCCCGGAACAGGCTGGTATTGTTTGAAGGAAAGATTTTCCGGCACTTTCAGCGTTACTTTAATCGTCGGAATATCTTTCTCCGATGGTACTTTCATCGTGTACGTTTCCCATGCGCCTGTCATCGATTCAGCCGGCTTTACTGTTACGTGCGCACTGGCTACCCCTGTAAATACAATCATCCCTGTTAATGTAACGGCTGAAGCGATCGCGGCAAAGCGCGTCCAAAACGAATTTTTGTTCATCGATCCAATACCCCTTTTCATATCGTATAGTTAAAACTGTTCTATTCGTGCTCATTATGTTACTTATGCGCTGTTCATCGTGTTGCGTACAAACTGTTCATCGTCTCACGTACAAGCTGTTCATCGGATGGGTACTTAAAAAAGCAGCACCTCCATCGCCCTCTTCCTCTCGTTACGATCATACTAGACCAGATCCGAATTGGGGTTGCTCATCCGCTCCCCTACGAACCGGGCACCTTAAGGACAAACTTCGCTTGTAGCGATTCTAGCTTGGACGTCAGCACCGTCATATCGACCTGCCAGTTGCCGTTCATACTAATCATGCCCTGTGTTTCGTACATGCCATCCTTGCCGTCTTTGGAGGTGATCGTAATATCGGTCGGTGCCATCGCCATATCCAGATGATGAAGCTGCATCGTAATCTGCTCCACATCCACATGTTTACCCTGACTGTCGGTGACCATCACCTCAAACGTATTCATCCCCATCCGGCTAGGTGGTACACGCAGGCTAATCTCATACCCATTCACCTGCTGAACTTGCGCCTGTACTTCCCTCGGTGCACCGCCATTGCCGAGCGGAGCGGCATACGGTGATAAATGCACGAGCAGTGCAGCCAGCACCAGCACGACGAACCCGGTTAACACTTCCCAGATCATATCTTTGCCGATATCGCCCTTCTGGCTGCGTGCTTTAGCATAATTCATCCCACCAAAGCCAGCCATCACGAGAAATAGCAACATTTTGGATAACAGTGTCAGACCGTAGCCCGTGTTAAATAGTGCATTGATCGTTGGCAAATAGATCAGGCTACCGTAAATGCCAGTCACCAGCAGAGCTGCCACTGAGCCGATCGCCAGCCATGAAAAGCGGCGTACTACGCCCCAGTACAGCTTGCGACGCTCATCCCCCTTATGATCTCTGACGATACGCGGCAGGAACAATGCTATAGCAAGCAATGCACCAGACCAGAGCAGCGCAGATAACAAGTGTAAATAATCAGCAGCAATCGCCACACCGGCAATTTCTGCCGCATACGCATGTCCGTCAAACGCCTTCGCTAGCAATCCACCTGCCAGCACGACAATCGCGATCAGACCAAGCACACGTTGCAGCCCTGGCTTGATGCTCGGAAGCTGGCGCACGATCAGCAGCAGCAATACGATCACAGCTGCCGCCATCTGTAGCAACCATACTTTACCGAATACGGTGCCGGTAAATGTATTGCCATATTCGCCGCCGACCGCCGATAACGGAATATCCGCTGTCCAGGCGATACGCAGCGGTAACTGTGCGGCAAGCGCAATAACCGTCAGCAGCGCGCCGGCTAGCGCCAGCCACGTATAACGCCGCTCGCGTAGCCATCCCAGTTCACTGCGCGCCGCAAGCGGCAGCAGAAATAAAGGCAGACAGAGCACACCGAGCACGATCGCCTGTGCTGCATATTGTACCCAGCGCATCGCGATCAATAGCGGACTAAGCGGCCGGCTATCATCCAGCGTGACACTGGTTGCATCTTTTAGCGATTTGCCTGCACCGTTGCCAACCTGGAAAATAATTGCGCCTTCTACCGGATGCCCGTCACCGGAAATGGCTTTCCATGACACGGTATAGATATCTTCCGGTAACGCAGAAGGCAAGTCCGCTACTAAGCGTGTGCCATCTTTTGGATCGATGTACGCTTGGATGCCGCTCACCTCATTACCGGAGGAACGATGCAGCGTAATGCCATAATAAGCACGCTGAATGTCTTCATTAAAGCGAATCATAATCTGCTTCGGTGATTGCTGTACTACTTCATTTTGTGCCGGTGACGATTCGGTTACCGATGCATGCGCAAGCACCTGCTGCGGAAAGCCTACCGCCAGCAGTAAAAGCATCGTTACGAGCATCAGCTTGATGATCGCATGCAGACGACTTCTCCTCGATGATTGGCTAATCGTCGTACACATTGAACGAGCAATATTGTGAATAATGGCCTCTCACCTGCTTTATGTTAGTTTACCTACTCTGTTGCGGCTGTTATTCCACCATTCCGTTCCGTATGGATTCCCTCTCATCATACAAATAACAGCTCCACCTGAAAATGACTACATGGGGCTATAAATGCCATGTTTATGCTGCAAATTTGAATGAATTATGGACGATGCCGTTTATTTTCGGTGGCGAGTCCCTGCTCCAGTGCATACCGGGTGAGCTGTACCCGATTTTCCAGCTGTAGCTTTTGCAAAATATTTTTGAGATGATTTTTTACCGTTTGTTCTGAAATGCCCAGTCCAGCGGCGATTTCTCGATTCGTCATCCCCGAAGATACCCATTGCAAAATCTCATGTTCTCTACGTGTTAATGTATCTGCGGCTGGATCACTGCGCGTCTTGCCAAACGGAAACTCCTGCAAAATCCGCTGTGCGATCTCCTGACTCATCTCTTCCCGATCAAACGCCACGCTACGCAAATATTCCAGCCATGTCGAAGGCGGTAAGCTTTTTAACAAATAGCCCTGCGCTCCCTGCTTAATCGCCTGAAATAGATGTGCCGCATCATCCGATACGGTCATCATAATAATTTTTACGTAAGGAAAGCGTAATTTGATCAGTCCGGTTGTCTCCAGTCCATCCATTCCCTTCATGGAAATGTCCATCAAGATCAGATCCGGCATCCACTTCTCTGT
The DNA here is from genome assembly GCF_039822605.1 of Paenibacillus wenxiniae. Classification (NCBI taxonomy): domain Bacteria; kingdom Bacillati; phylum Bacillota; class Bacilli; order Caryophanales; family Paenibacillaceae; genus Paenibacillus; species Paenibacillus wenxiniae. The sequence goes on along the minus strand of NZ_JBCGUH010000012.1, from coordinate 76,568 downwards.
AAATTCAAGCGCTTCCTGTCCGCTCGACGCTGTACCTACAATTTCAAATAGCGGCTCCTCCGACAAAATTACACTCGTTGCCTCGCGAGCGTGGGCATGATCATCAACAATGAGTACACGCACCTTATCCATGAGCGTTGCCCCCTGTCAGTATAAACTGTGTTCGTCCGTCCTGCCTGCGAAATTCAAAGCGCCAGCCACGCTGTATCGCGCGCTCGGCAGTAATCCGTAATCCGAAGCGGCCCGGCTGCTGAAGCGAATCCTCTATATAGCCGCTGCCATCATCCTCTACGATCACACACCATTCTTGCTGGTCGCCTGTTCCGTGGATCGCTGCACTGCGTGCGCCAGCATGCTTATGCACATTAAGCAGTGCTTCACGAATACAGGCTAGCAATTCTGCCTGCTGCGCCGTATTGAAACAACCGTCTGCAAGCTGCCAGTCCACATTCACCTTGACGCCTGCAAGCGGAACCATTTCGCGAATCCTCGTTTCCAGCGTGCTCTGATGGGCATCTTCCTGTCGTGGCGGCTGCTTGAGATCAGCAATCGCCTGCCGCACATCATGATTCGCTTCCCCTACGGTACGACTCAGATCATGTAGTAGCTGCATCACTTCGGGATCATCGAATTTGCGCTTGGCTTGATCCAGCTTCACACCGAGTAAAAAGAGCGACTGTGCCACCCCATCATGTAGCTCCCCAGCAAGCAGTTGCCGTTCCTCCAGCTTGCCTTTGGCAATGCGCTCATGATCCAATGCGGCACGGGTATTTTCCATCATCGTGAACAAGCCGCGCAGCAGCGTAATGCTCACGATATAGACGATTAGAGGCGATAGCCAGTTGCCTGCATCCATCGACAAATACGGCATCAAAAATTGATGACGCACATACTCCCAGATTCCAATCGTCAGTGTCGGCACAAACAGAATCATCCACTTAATATGTTGATACGACATCGTATTCTCCTTTACATCCAAATATACGCCAGATTGGTCACGTTTAATCATCACACTACCGGAAAGCGTCGATTCGGTCTACCATTTCCAAACCTAGTGCGGTTCGGCTACAGCCCAAGTTTGAAAAATACGTGAACATCGCTTAATTTTTTTAAAAATTGAAACAAATCGTTTGCAATTCGTTAATCGAATGCTTACAATGAAGTTATATGATAATGATTATCATTCCTGATGTTTTGAGAATAGAATGATAATGATCGCTGGCTTGCTGTTCGGCAACCATCTATCGCCTACCGCTTAACGGAACACCTTAGATTGTACACAATATGACTGCCGCGCTGAACCGCGCCTCAAAAGGAGACGGAATCTGGATGAACGCAATGACACAAAAGACTACACTTCAAATAGACGATTATCTCGATCTGCTCAATCTGGCTGTGCATATCGGTGATCGGAAATGGCAAAAGGAAATTATTCGCAAGCTGGAATATTTGAAGCAATGTGCCACCGCTTCCCGCAGCCGCTAATAGCACCATATTAGATCATACTCTTTCAGATCCAAACGAGTTAAGAGACGAACGAGAACACGTATATCCTCAAACTTCTACCATATAGAACAAACCGACCTCATAAGTTGAAGTCGGTTTTTTTGTGCTATTCTAGTCACGGTCGATGCTGTTCTGATGCACTTATTCATACCATTCTGATGAAAATATCTAGCTGTTTGGCAGTATATAGGATAAGGTCCGGCTGTATAGGACAGGTCGTGTGTGCTTATAGCCTATCTCTGATCGGGTCATGGCAGCACGACCTGCTCCACACAGCCGGACGTCATTCATTCATTTATAGCAGAGCTTCAATATCCTGTTCCATATCCAATGGATCGGTTGTCGATTCAAAGCGGCGAATAACCTGACCATCACGGTCGATCAGGAATTTGGTGAAATTCCATTTGATGGAGTCGCCTGGCAAATATTCAGGATGACGTTCATGGAGCAGTGGCAACAAAATTTTCGCAACGGAATGTGTTGTATCAAAGCCTTCAAAAGGCTTGCTATTGGCCAGGTAAGTAAACAGCGGATGAGCATGTTTATCGCGCACATCTACTTTTTGGAACATCGGGAAGGAAACGCCATAGTTTAGCGTGCAAAACGCATTAATCTGGTCATTACCATCCGGCTCTTGATCCGCAAACTGGTTAGAAGGGAAGCCTAGAACAACAAACCCTTTCTCTTTATAACGATCGTACAGACGTTGCAGGTCTTCATATTGAAAAGTAAAGCCACACTGACTTGCTGTGTTCACAATCAGAATCACTTTACCACGGTAATTTTCCAACGAAATATCTCGCCCATTCATCGCTTTAGCGGAATATTGGTATACACTCATCGTTTTCTGCTCGTCTCCCTTGTGTAAAATAATAATGGCGCCTAACGTATTGTAACCAATTAACTAGGCAATTGAAACTACATATAAGAAAAATTTGTCGAAAAGTATGATAAAAGTCCCCTGAATATGAGCCAAAACCTAACACTCACATAAATCATTCATTATATAGGCTATGCACTACGCAAAAAAAGCGCTGATCGCTCAGCGCTCTGTTTATGTTGCTTTTTATATTGATGTTGATTAGTGCTTTTTGCTGTTGGTGTTTATATTGATCGTCGTGTTTATATTTGCCCTGATAGTTATATTCATCTAAACATAACTTTTAATTCATCACTTCAATAGTAGTGCTCATCCTTCACTGACGAGGAAGAACGTTCGCTATCATCCATAGAAGGGTCATGCTGTGGATCATCCATAAACGGCTTATTTACATAATAGTACATCATCGCCATAAATACCGAACCCCCGATCAGATTACCGATCGTGACCGGCACCAGATTATGAATAACACCGGCAAAATTAATCGTTTCTGGATGATCCACAACAAGCGCAATCGCAAATGTACACATATTGGCGATACTATGCTCATACCCGGAAATAAAGAAGCAAAATACGAATAACATCATACAGAATAGCTTGGCAACTTCATTTTTTAGCCCCATCGGAATAAAAAATGCCAGACAGACGAGCCAGTTACACAAAATCGCTCGGAAAAATAACTGCATCGTAGGCGCTTGCATTTTATGTTCCACTACGCCAAGTAAAAATCCATTGACCGAATGATCGGCATATAGCCCTGTTAAATAAATCAGCAGCGCAAATGCACATGCCCCCATAATATTGCCGATATAGCTCGTCACCCATAGCCTGACGACCTGCACCCACCTTAGTTTGCGAATGAGCGCAGCATACGAATAGTAGAACGTATCGCCTGTAAACAAATCGCCGCCACCTAATGAGATCAGAATGATCGCCGCACCGAACGTTAGCGCAGCCATCGGATACGCTGCCGGTGACTCGACCGCATAAAAGAAGTTGCCTGTCTTGAAGGCAACGATGACGCCGAAGCCGATAAACATACTGGCGAGCATCGAACGAGATACATAACGCAGCTTACTTTGTGTATAGATCCTGTTTTTTTCCAGTGCCAGCTTTTCGACCTGCTTTAAAGAATGGACTTCCATGCGTTCACCTCCACTTGTTCCAGATTCGTTTCACTACAGCCCCATCGTTTGATGCACGCTGTACCAGAGCGATTCTGTACTTTGTCCCATCAGAACGATGTCTGTGCTTTATGTCTCTTTTCGCTTTTTGAACCCAAAACCCTGCTGTTCAAACACATAAATTGTGATCTTCAGTATAGACAAATACACAAAAGGCTCCTACCCGTCTTCCTACTCATTCACTTAGCTGCTGTTTCTTATCCGGCTGGAGGTGGTAAATAAAGTCTGTTAACATCCATTTAACATAACTCCTATTCTTCTCAACTTCGTCCATTCCATTTCGCATACATAGGAATAATTACCTATTTGTCGAATTTCCCCGACAAAAGTCTCATTTCCTATAAAGTTTACAAACCCATCGTCCGAAAAATAATATATAGAGCACGAGTCACAAATTAGACACATCATTTTTTCAACAAACAAGACTCAAGTGACTTTCGTCCTTGATCTTGATGATATATAGGTTTTATCAGCATATTTTCACAAGGGTCTTACGGTTCATATAAAAAATTTAACATATTTAAGCTAAATTTAATGAACATTGTGTGAAAATATGATAATGTAAATTTACAATCAAAACTCAGAGGTGAATAATCATGACAAACCAAACTAAACTCATTCAACTGTGTCAACAACTTCCACAAGATCAACAAGCCATTTCTCGCTATGTTGAACATGCCCTGCAATCGATCGATGAACTGGTAGAAAAACACCGTCAATATAACGCTACAATGGCAATCTACGGCGACAAAATCAACGGTAATGAAGAACGCGTCTATCGTGACACCATCTCCGAAATCAAAGCACAATTGCTGGAAACACTCGAAAGAACGGTTGAAGACTTCTCACACGTAGGCGACAAGAACTGGACTAAAAACTACAAAGACGGTATCAAGTAAGCGAGCTGCACACCGATTCATTCCGATATTCAGACTTTGCTGATCTCTAGTAGCTGACCGGCTTGAACCTTCCCTTGATAGCTGCTTCTGCCCTTCATGGGCTGAGACAGATTAAATAGATCACAGATCCAATAGATCGATGTACAACTTTAATTCAACCCGTCATCTGATGGATAGAACCGACTTGAACATCTACCAATATGAAAAACCCGCAGCTAATCCGCTGCGGGTTTTTGCTTATACTTATTCACTTGTGTGTATACATAGCAACTTTGTTTATGCCTATCTACGCTTCGAGCTACGCATCAGTAGTACGGTGCCATCATCAGATAGACGATAACGCCGGTAGAACTAACATATAACCAGATCGGCATCGTCCAGCGAACGATCTTTTTGTGCTTCGTAATCTGCATCGTCCAGCCCCACACGAGCGCGAACAGCGCCAGTGGCACGACAACTGCCGCCAGGAAGCTATGCGTAATCAGAATAAAAAAGTAGATCGGACGAATAATACCCTGACCACCGTAACGTGCTGTCTCCGGGGACAGATAATGGAACGAAAGATACGTAACTAGAAATAACAGTGTCGTCGAGAATGCCGCTAGAATAAATCCGCGATGCAGCTTAATGTTCTTTTTAAGAATTGCGATCAATGCCGCTACTAAAAAAATGAACGTAAAGCTGTTAAAGATCGCATTCATACGTGGCAGAATCGTAATATCGAAATCGAGTGAACCTTTGTAACCGATCCCTGGTGCGAAAAACAGCAACAGAATAATCACATTGGCAATAATCGATACGGTAATGATCAGCCCCGCAAAGTTTTTATTTGTTGTCGGCTTGAGATTGCCTGTTTGTGTTCCTTTGCCCATAAGTATTCTCCCATCCTTGCGATTCAGACTCAGGATATGGTACATCCTCAATGTACATTATATTTTAAATATCGAACACGAACCAAGCTTTTGGTGACAACAGTTTGAACTTTTTGCGGATGCTGGATCACTCAGGACTCTTTACGCCAGATGTCGCTATATTCTTCATGGCGTTTAAATTGCGCCAGCGCATAAGAGCATGCCGGAACGATCGTTTTGCCTTGTTCACGTGCAATGTCAACGACACGCTTGACCAATTCCTCGCCTACTTTTTGCCCACGCAGCTCTTCCGCTACAAATGTATGATCAATAATGATCGATTGATCATCATAAGGGCCAAAGCCGATCTCTGCTTTTTGTTGTCCGTCTACCTGTACAGCCAATCCATTTTCAGTTTCAACGATGTTATGCATCGATTTCACTCCTTCAGGAATCAAAGTCATAGACAGCATCGATATTTTTTGGAAAGTAGAACGATGATCGATAGCTGTGTGATATGTCTATTCCTTTATCCCCGCTATACCACATCACGAAACACGTTCGCCAACGAATCATCCTATCCATGTTGCTTGTAAAAATAAGGCAAACCTGTGTATTCTACAAATACAGAATATAAAAAATTACCATTTTATCCATCCATCTATTATTTTTTCTAAAAAATATACGACATATATTATATAACATGGTTAAAATTGGAGGATGAATACATGAAATGGTTCCGTGATTTAAACACTGCAACCAAAATTATTTCCGCTTTTCTCGTACTTGTTTTGACGTTTCTCGCTTTTGGCGTATACAGTCTACAAAATCTATATTCCAGTAGTCAGCAGACGAATAAAGTGTATACCAGCAATTTAGTCTCTGTCCGCACACTGTCCGAAATACAGATCTATTATCAACGTCTGCGGGTGAATTTGCGCGATGTGAATATGAATTCCGATGCTACGATTCAGAAGTCTTACCTGGATAAGATCGAATCTTTAAAAGAAAGTATCGATAAAAGTCTGGCTGTCTATACTCCACTCGCCACTTCTACCCAGGAGCAACAAGAGCTAACTACATTTAATCAAACGTACGCTAAATACTTAACTGTATTTGATCAGGCTGTCCAACTCGCTCGAGTTCCTGGTGATCAGGGTCGTACCGCATTTATCACCTTTAAAGATACCGAGCTTAAACCAATCGGTGATCTTGCTTCCGATCAGATTGACCAGCTTATTGCAGTCAATAATACACTCGCCAAACAAGCCAATGATCAATCCAACACATCCTACCAATCGACTCGACTCGTCACCATTATCGTACTTATTGTGGTCATTTTACTTAGTTTGCTGCTTGCTCTCATTATTACACGCAATATTGCGACTCCACTTAAAAAACTATCTGCGCTCATTGCTCATTTTGCTGATGGCGACCTGAGCGGCAAATCGGATATTAACCGTAAAGACGAAGTTGGACAACTTTCTAATTCGGTCAATATTATGGCGGAAAATTTGCGTAACCTGATCTCCCAAATTACGATGTCTGCTCAAAGTGTAGCGGCATCTTCTCAGGAAATCTCTGCTACAACTGAAGAAATTGCCAATGCCAGCACCAATCAGGCACAATCCGCTACAACGATTAACGAGCTGTTCCGTGAACTTTCAACCGCGATCGAAGCGGTAGCTACCAGTGCAAGCGAAGCTGCCGAATTGTCCAATCATACGATGGAAGTCGCCCAACAGGGGAGTGGGATTATTAATGAATCGATGGTCAGTATGCAGGCTGTGAACGATTCTATTCGTCGCCTGGAAGAAGATTCGCTGCGTATTGGCGAAATTACGGACGTGATCGACGATATTGCCGATCAGACGAACCTGCTTGCTTTGAATGCAGCGATTGAAGCGGCACGTGCGGGTGAACAAGGTAAAGGCTTTGCTGTCGTGGCGGATGAGGTGCGTAAGCTTGCCGAGCGCAGTATGGATGCGACCAAACAGATCGCCAGCATTATTAAAACGATGCAGCGGAATACGCAGGATAGTGTTACGTCTGTCCAGCAGAGCACCAGCCAATCAAATCAGACGAGTGAAGCGTTCCAGAACATTTTGCGTATGGTGAACGATTCTGCACTCAAAGTGAACGATATTGCTGCGGCTTGTGAAGAAGAATCCGCACAGGCCAGTCAGGTGATGTTGTCTGTTGAAAATATCGCTGCGGCCAGCGAAGAATCAGCGGCATCTGCGGAAGAAACCGCAGCATCTTCGCACTCGCTCGCTCAGCTGGCAGAAGAATTGAACGATTCGGTATCTCGTTTTAGAGTATAAGTATAAGCAGCGTAAAAGGCGGCTGTACGAATGATTTGCGCACGATAGCGTAGATGATCAGCAGATCACTACAGGAAGCTATGCTGCAATAAATGGAAACGATATCATCGATAATTACATTCGAAAAAGCCGATGTGCTCACATACTGCTGAGCGCATCGGTTTTTTGTGTAGCTTTTTGGTGTGTGATGTGTCGCTTTTTATCGATAGGGTCCGTCTCTTATCCACGATATTGGGATCGTTTTATAATCGCACTTTATGATCGTTTGCAGTTGGTATTATATGCCTCGCTAACACATCACATAGTTTGTACTATGTGCATCGTGAACACATGCCATAGGTGTCATATGCAATCTATCACACATATAACTCACTCGCTTCAACTGCGCATCAATCAGGTTACGTGCATAGGAATGAACTAGCACTATACTGCTACTTACTGCTACTTACTGCTACTTACTGCTACTTACTGCTACTTACTGCTACTTACTGCTAACGTATTACTACCTTTACGGCTGCTGACCGCCTTGATAGATCGTCTCATCCTGCTTGAGTTCAGACTGTCCTTTTTCCCCAGCAAGCACGTCCTCTGCATTATCCTGCGGCTTGTAGCCGATCTCCTGCTCGAGATAGCCAATATCGTAATAATTGTCCGTATTGGCAGATGTGCCGTATAGATTCATATATTTACGATCGTCATCCGCTTCGATACAACAGCGCATTAGCTGGATCATATCGCGCTCCGAGATCCAAATATGCATGGAACGCTCGGAATGAGGGCGATCATCACCCGGGAAATTACCGATTCGCACATTAAACGAAGATAAACCATAACGATCCGCGTACCAGCGACCGAGCAGTTCAATATAACATTTGCTCAGTCCATAGATGCTGTCCGGGCGATACGGATCGTTCACATCAATCTCTTCACCGACTGGATAGAAGCCTGTCGCATGGTTGGAGCTGGCAAAGATCACGCGGCGTACACCATGCTTGCGTGCTGCCTCATATACCTGATACGCTCCACCTACATTAACGGGCAACGCCACACCGAGAAAGTCGTCTTCATCCTTTTTCCAGGCGATATGAAGCACCGTATCGATTCCATTCATTAGCTCGCTCAGTCGCTGCTCGTCCGTCACATCCAGTGGTACGATGCCTCTGGACTCGTCTGCTTGTACATCGGCTCCAACCACATCGTAATGTTCCTTTAAGCCATCCAATAGTACGCTTCCGATAACGCCACTAGCTCCTGTAATCAATAGTTTACGTGTCATAATGCTCCTCCTTTTAATCCAGGGGATGAAGATGGAACGCACACTCTTTCAAAATTCGCTCGACTTCCTGCAAACGAAGCGGCTTGCTAATAAAATCCTGCATGCCCGCATCGAGACACATATCGCGATCCGAGCTGCGAGCAAATGCAGTCGTAGCGACAATAACAGGTTGCTCATGCTCTGGCAGACGCTCTCTGATCTCCCGCGTCGCCTCAACTCCGTCCATTTCCGGCATCTGGATATCCATGAAAATCAACTCATACGGACGTGACATGGCGAGCGTGACCGCTTCCTGTCCATTGTTAGCAATATCGATTCGATAGCCCATTTTACGCAGCATTTCGCGTAACAGTTTCTGATTTACCGGATGATCTTCAGCGACCATAATCCGTAGTGGACCATATTTACCATCGACCTGCCCTTCAGCAGGCAGCTCTTGTCTATGCTCCTTTTTCGTAACCTCTGTCGCATAATCATCCGGTAAATAATGCACCGGTAACAGGAAACGGAATGTTGCTCCTCTACCTTCTTCGCTCTCCACATTGATCGTACCGCCCATCAGCTCAATCAACTTTTTACAAATTGCCAGTCCAAGCCCGGTTCCACCGTATTTGCGGTTAATGGAAGGATGCAGTTGAGAGAACGACTGGAATAATAAGCTTTGCTTATCACTCGAAATTCCAATCCCTGTATCACTCACTTCAAATTCCAGTACACACTCATTTTGACGACGCTCGGCCTGACGTACCGCCACATGGACACTGCCATTATCCGTAAATTTGATCGCATTACTGATCAGATTTACCAGCACCTGCCGCAAGCGAGACGCATCGCCGATAATCGATTTGGGAATATGCTCGTCAGTATGGCAGGTGAGTTCGATGCCTTTTTCAGCTGCGCGTGACGTGAACAGATCCAGCACACCATCCAGCAATGGCAATAACTGAATCGGTGTATGTTCCAGTAACATTTTACCGGCTTCGATGCGGCTAAAGTCCAGTATTTCATTTAAAATATGCAAGAGCGCATCACTGCTATCCCGAATAATCTCGATATAGCTACGCTGTTCCTCATCCATTTCGGTATCAGCGAGCAGTCCGGTCATCCCAATAATGCCATTCATTGGCGTTCGGATTTCATGACTCATAATCGCCAGAAATTCAGACTTGGCACGATCTGCGCGCTCGGCAAGCTCTTTGGCACGAATAATCTGCTTCTCATTCGTAATATCGTTAAAGACGACAACAGCGCCTTTGCGCTTGCCGCGATCCCAGATCGGTGTGATGCGATACGACACCATAAAGCTGGAACCGTCTTTACGTAAAAAGACCGCCTCCTGCTCCTCATATGAAGTCCCTTCGCGCAGCGCGCGATCGATCGGATGATCCTGTGGCAAATAAGCCGTTCCATCCGCGTGCGTAAGCTGGAACATTTCCAGCAATGGCTGTCCAGCAAGCTCCAATGTGCTAAAACCGAGCATTCGCGTTGCCGCTGGATTGATAAATGTTGTACGGCCTTCATTGTCCAGCCCGAAGATCCCTTCGGATACCGAATTGAGAATTAACGTATATTCATTGCTTAGCTTTTCGATCTGCTCCAGATGCCGCTTCATCTCTGTAATATCGGTCGCAATTCCGTATACGCCGACGATCTGCTCATCCACGACAATCGGTAAATTAACGACACTCACATCGCGAGCATCACCATTTTTTACAACGACACGCGATTCATACGATTGTGGTTCTCCTTGTAATGCACGTTCAAAATGTTCCACGGTATCGTATACATTTTCCGGTGCCACAAAGCACTCAAATGAGCGTCCAATCAACTCATCCTCCGTGCGTCCAACAAGCTTTTCCATCTCCGCATTGATCGTCGTATACCGCCCCTGTGTATCAAACGAAAATACACTTGCCGGATTATAGTCAAACAACGAGCGGTAGCGCTGCTCACTTTCCTGAATAAGCTGTGCCGAATGGCGGCGCTCCTGAATATCACGCGCAATCGATAACAACTGCTCTGCTCCACCATCGCCGCTACCAATAAAGCGTCCTGACGCTTCCAGCCATACATAACCACCTGAACGATGGCGATGACGGTAACTGACTGGTCTCGGCTGCTCATCCGTCGTATACATCGTCATATAATGACGAATGGCCTCCAGATCGTCAGGGTGTACATAATCCATAATCGATGTTCCGGTCAGCTCTTCTGGACGATAACCGAGTATCGTCTGACAGGCTGGAGAGCAATATAGATACAGGGCATGCTCGACAGACAGACGACTAATAAAGTCGAGTGACTGCTCGGAGATCAGACGATATTGACGTTCACTTTCTTTCAGCCGCTCTTCCATTTCAATACGTGAAGTAATGTCTTGTGTCATCCCAATCACCTGAATCGGTGTACCATTATGATCTGTCGCTACCTGCCAGTGGGACTGCAAATAACGCATTTCTCCATCCGGTAAGGCGACACGGAAAATATGCATCCCGGTTCGCTGTTCACCAAACGATGCCCGAACCGCAGCTGCCAGTCCCTCCATATCAGCCGGATAAATCAGCCTGGAGATGGAGCGATCTGGCACCTCTGGTTCTTGAAATAAATACGGAAATAGCTGCTGCGCTTCCTTACTGGAGCTAATCGTACCGGCTGCAATATTCCAATCCCACGAGCCGATTCGCGCGATACGCTGTACATCGCGCAAGCTCGCCTCATACTTGATCCGGTCGTTCACATTGCGACCGATCCCGAGCACTTTACTAATATAGCCTTGCTCATCACGCACGACTTGAAACGAAATCTCGAACCACAAATAATGTCCTTGCTTATGCTTCAAGCGGCGTGTAATCATGCCCTGATCCAGGTAAGCCTGTCCGCTATTCATCATATCTCTGGCATCATCTGGATGATAATACAACATGCGCGTCTGACCGACCATTTCTTCCGGCTTGTAGCCCAGCACACTGTAAAATGATTCGGACACATATTGCAAAATGCCATCGGCATTACTGTACGACACTAGATCTTTCGCATTTTCCGTAATCAGATGATAAATCTCACGATCCGCTCTCGGTATATTCGTATGTCGTTGCAATGGCTCAAGCTTTTGAAACTGAGCGATATAGTAAACGACCTCTCCATGCTCATCACGGATCACCGATAATTCGATCCCTGTTCGTAGAGGTTGTCCATTACGGTGCACAAATTCCCGCTGCATGCAGTAGTGCTCGCCCGAGGTATGAAGCGCCTGCTCAGCAATCGTCATATAGGCTAGTAATGCGGTCCCCTGCTGCTTATCTTGCAGCCCAGCATCACCACATCGCTTCAATTCATCCTCCTCATAGCCGAGCAACAGGCACAGTGCTGGATTGACACCAAGCCATGCTCCCTCCTTCGGCTCAATAATGGCAATCCCGACAGAGGCAGTCCGATAAATATGTTCATATAGCATACGGTCATGCCCTGATTGGTTAATCATGTTGCTCCCCTCCATTGAAAACCCACTTGCCTCTATGTGTATCTACACGAGTGATGATTCGTTCATCACTCGCTATTTGATCCGCTTCGACTAAAGCCATGTATACCTGTTCTATTGCTCACCAAATGCAGTATAACAGTTCTTTACTCTCCTCGATATACTGCCAATTACCCTTTAAATCAAGCGCCGAATACGAGCTTACCCAGATTACCGAAAAATATACATATGTATGATTAACGTCTCTAAATATTACCCTTTTCTGTCCATTTCTGGTCATAAAAAACACCGGACTGCCTTGATTGCAGCCCGGTGTTTCACGCTTGCCGGTTGTCGTCATCTGACGGCTCTCCATGATGGATGTACAAGCGGCTCGCCGAATAAAGTACTGAAATTAACGGAGCGTCGAATTCATCGATGTGCTCGTTGTTGTACCTGGCGCTTCACTTTTACGCTGGCGCATAGAGTTGGAAATGTTACGCACTTGAGTCATTACTTTATCACGTGCATTTTTGTTACGCATCAAGTATACAGCACCCAGTCCAATTGTCGTCCACAACGCTTTTCTTCCTGTCATGTTGTTCATCCTCCTCTGATGTGTAAGTACGGTGTAAATCATATGGAATTACATGTACATGATTGATGTTGTCTTATTTACAGATTACCCGTAGCCGCCAGAAATAAACAATCGATTCGTACTTCCTTTCATTTCAGTGAGCTTGAAATAGTGAGCTTGAAATTCGTTGTCTACTTCCCAGTGTAATCTGTATGCTCTAGTGATGTCTGAAATCTGTGTGATCTGTGTACGGTTGTGCTCTGTGTGGTACTTGTCTAAGCTCTTCGTACTCCTATTAAGGCACCTGCACCTTCAAATGCTGTGTTAACCCTTGAATACCGCGATAAATCACCTGATTATGATTCCAGATAAAAAATGGTCTAAGCCACGGTTCGCACCATTTCATCCACGGTTTGGTCGTCTGCACTTCCCAGTAGTAGTGCAGCATCGTCCAATCGCCACATTGCTCCAAGCGGAAAATACCATAACCGTGCAGATCGCCTGTTGCCTCCAAACGAATTAATGCACACTCCTGCTTCTCGACAATACTGAACTGAAACGCCAGCCGATAGCCAAACCGCGTCCGAATATGCATCCGATAATGATCGCCGACACCTTGTGGATGCCCATGATGGTACACTTTTTGAAAGGTGACACCTTCCCAGTCTTCAATCGCTTCAAAATCACTAATACGCTCCCAGACCGCCTGGGTCGTTGTTTGCAGTCGCCAACTATGTGTAAACTGATACTTCCCCATCTCAAATCCTCCATCCCCTAGATGATCGATAGCTTGCTGCGGTCTAGCGATACACAATCGTTTCATGATGTGGCTGACTTACCTGAGCATTCAGACGGGCAGCTACGCCCTGCACACCTTCATCCATCACTTTATCATGACTCCATGTATACACCGGGCGCATGACCGGATTCATCAGCCGAAGCCCCCGATGATGCAGCCTGACTTTCCATTCACAGCGCAGCTTGGTCTGACGTCCATCCGGCGACTGCTTCATAAAACAGGTGCCTGTTCCAGCTAGCGGACCTTCAACTTCCAATGTGAATTGATCCGGCTTGCGTTTGTCCGTCACTTTCAGGTAGATCGACAGGTGAAACAGCATTTTCGTTTTGAACGTGCAGCGGAACACATCGCCAATCCCATCAGCGCTATGTCCTTGCTTCACCTTTTCAAACACGACATTATCCCAGCAATCGATATCTTCAATATGATCTGCAATCTCCCATAACTTGTCTGTTGAAGTGCCTACTGTCCAGCTGCTAATGAATAAATAATGATGCTGCACGCTGTCTCCACCTTCCTGTTCGGTTCGTCTATGATGAATGGATGCGTTCTGCCTCTGCTACGCCCTGCCAAATGAGTATATGTTCTGTAAAATGTACAGATTACCCTTTCTGGCGTTCGCGAGCTTGAGTTCATAAGCTTTAGTTCAGGAGCTTTAGTTCAGGAGCTTTAGTTCAAGAGCTTTAGTTCGACAACTTTAATAAAGGGCATAAACTTGATTAAAGGACGAGTATCAAAAGAGCACACTTGCGAAATTGCGAAATAAATCCCTGTGTAAGCAAGCATAGGTAGACTGTATACAACAAGCATAGATGGACTACCTACGAAACATAGCAACGAAAAGCCGATACGCAAATAGCATCTATGCGATAAAGTGATGCTATTTTAGGATGCTCCTTTAAACCATGTCCAGCGTCACCTTATGCTGTGGAGCCGGAAAAGCTTCGTCCAGTCGTTGTAACTGTTGCTCGCTCAGCTGAATCGCAGCCGCTTGCGCATTGCTGCTAGCATGCTCAACCGTGGACGCTTTTGGAATGGCAATCACCGAACCGCTGCGAATACACCATGACAGCATAATCTGAAATGGCGCTGCATCATGTTCATCAGCAATCTGCTGTACGACCGGATGCTGGATCAGTTCGCGCCGCAGCGAACCTGCTTGCGCCAGCGGAGAATACGCCATCACCGGCATACCCTGTTCCTGTTGCCACGGCAGCAGATCATATTCAATGCCACGCGAACCGAGATGATATAATACCTGATTGGCAGCGCATTGCTCCGCGCCACCAATACGCATCAATTCGTTCATATCGTCCACATCCAGATTGGATACGCCCCAGCGACGTATTTTCCCATCTGCCATAAGACGCTGCATGCCCTCAACCGTTTCCTGCAATGGAATCCTTCCGCGCCAGTGCAGCAAATATAAATCTAAGTAGTCGGTGCCGAGTCGTTTCAAGCTTTGCTCGCAACTGTGTACTAGCTTGTGACCACCTGCATGATGCGGATACACTTTGGAAACGAGAAACACTTCGTCCCGCCGTCCACGGATCGCTTCGCCCACTAATTCCTCAGAGCGCCCTTCGCCATACATTTCCGCTGTATCAATCACGTTCATACCTGCATCGATGCCTGCTTGCAGCGCAGCTATTTCCTCCACACGACGCGAATGATCGTCCCCCATATTCCATGTGCCCTGCCCGATCGCAGGTAGTACGGTTCCGTCTGGTAGTGTAATCGTTTGCTTGAGCATGATTGTTCCCCTTTCTTTATATTGAGATTCGTTGATGGGTAAGTGAGTCGTAGTATAGTGGCTATTGGTATCTGGTGGAGTTGCCATAGGCTTCTAGTTAATTGGCGATTCATTTGTCGTCCATTGGCAGTGACTAGGTCGTAGAACTATAGCCAGTTGGCGTGCCTATGCTTTATTTTCGCTTAGTAGATGGATATATGATATGTGCACATACAGCGATACATGTTTACCGATACAAGACACATACCTATCGTTGATCGACAGGTAGGCGGTTATGGTGTATTTCTAACTACCCATTAACCGTTATGGGGTGGTAAGAATAAAAGGAATGGAATAATTAATCATAGCCGGATAGGGCGGAAGAAAAGAATAACCCCGTGGACATACTGGAAACAAACAATAAAGCTTCTGCAATGGCTCATTTGCCACCACAAAAGCTCTGTTGTAATCCATCGATCATACTATGATATTACGTTGTTTTCAGTATCCATGACGCATATAATACCGTGCACGGCTAACGGATTGTTCACGCCATACTGTTATATCCTCAGGCCCATATTCATAATATTCACTATACTCTTCTTCATAATTGGCAAAAGCAATTACAGAAGTGTCGATATGTTCGACCGCCTGTACCATAAGATGAGCATGCGCTAGCATGGCATATTCCGTATGGTGGGCAGCTATTTTAGCAATCTGCGGATGTGTCGTCAGAAATGTATGACCACATTTCATCACTATACTTGCCTGTAAGAGCCATTCCAGAACCTTTGGATCAGTCACATGCTGGTAGCCGCCGTGCATAAGCTGTTGTTTGAGCAGATCGATCGGTATACGTAAAGCATGTACTGGCAAACAGTAGCTCACGACGATACATACTACGATCGCCAGCGCCGTCCATTGCATTGCTACGGTAGAAGGCTCACGAACCAGTTGCATCATAAGATTGAAAATAATAATAACTGCCGCTATTTTTTTCAATCCATTTAGCGTGCTATTATTGCTGAACCAGGACAAACATTGGGTAACAAACGGATAGCGAATGAGTATAGAAGAACCGAGAAAGACCATACCGATCCATATTGCTAAACTAGCAAACAGTCCCATCCAATAAGGAATGAAAGACGTTATGGATGACGAATCGATTAAAAGACCCTGCTCCATACCATACATCTGCAAAAATAAAGCGACCGCATAACTGCTATAAATAAGGCTATCTCGTCTCCATGTATGTATTGGTAACTCCGAATACCCATATTGCTTCTGAATCAGCTTGCTCCACTGTGCTAAATGATAGAACCATTGATCAAAGCGTGCAAAATAATAATCCAACCTGAACCAGAGACTAGGATTGGAAAAATCAGGTATAACGATCGAACGAATGGTGAAGACGGTACCTTTCTTTTTGTAAAATAACGTATTGATCATATATCTTTCGTCAGCGCGTAACCGAGCAACGTACTGATTCTGAAGCATAAACCGAAGATCCAGCGCAGTTGCAGGTCGAGTTCGACTTTGTTGTTCATCTTGGATGATAACGATGCCACGATTGTATAAAGACATCACAATAGTCAGAATAGATGAAAGTCGCCAATGGTTGTTGTGATATAGGGATTCCAGTCTTAATAGATCGGTTCGCATGTATAGTTTGGGGAATTTCCGGTAGAGAAAAGGAACTAGCTGTTTTTCCCAAAAACATAACAATGTAATCGCACTGAATGATAAAACGATAATGATCAAAGATAGCTGTTCTATACAATATTCACCTCACCATCTTATTGGATATATTATGAATTGTACCAAAAAAAGGCCCATTCTCCACTACAGAAGAATGAGCCTTTTTGATCTATACGTTACTATTATTCATGATTTACTTAAAACGACGCTCGCCATCATATGTTGCAATCATGCCATACAAATCCGGACGGCGGTCGCGGAAGATGCCCCACTCCAGACGCTGTGTTTCGAGCAGATCCAGATCGAATTCAGCGACGAGTACGCCTTCACTGCTGCGGTCGGCTTCCTGTACTTTGTTGCCCTGTGGGCCAGCGATAAAGGAAGAACCGTAGAAGTTAATCGAGGAATCCTCATCTTCTTCTTTACCGATGCGGTTGGAAGCGATAACCGGAATCAAGTTTGCGCCTGCATGACCGAGCATGCATGCTTGCCAGTGATCTTTGGAATCAATCCCTGCATCCTGCGGCTCGGAACCGATTGCGGTCGGATAGAACAGCAGCTCTGCGCCCATCAGCGACATACAGCGTGCTGCTTCAGGATACCATTGATCCCAGCAGATGCCGACACCGATCTTCGCATAACGGGTATTCCACACCTGGAAGCCGGTATCGCCTGGGTTAAAATAAAACTTTTCTTCATAGCCCGGAC
This sequence comes from Paenibacillus wenxiniae, assembly GCF_039822605.1. Lineage (NCBI taxonomy): Bacteria > Bacillati > Bacillota > Bacilli > Caryophanales > Paenibacillaceae > Paenibacillus > Paenibacillus wenxiniae. The sequence continues at coordinate 58,677 of NZ_JBCGUH010000012.1, read as the reverse complement.
CGTCTGGAATATGACTTTTCCGATATTTACCCAGCACTTCGCCGTCTGCGTCGATCACGGCAAGCGAGTTATAACGCGCATAGTTTTTTTTCTCGTAGAAGCTGATCGGCAGCACAACTTGCAGCTCTTTCGCTACCTCACGGAAATGGTTAATCGCTTTGTTTTGTTCCAGCTCAGTTGCATACTGATAATATTCCGCTTTTTCTTTCTGGCAGAAATAAGGGGTCTCGAATAGCTCTTGTAGCAAAATAATTTGTGCACCCTGTGCCGCAGCCTCACGTACGAGCGCATCTGCTTTACGGATGTTGTCTTCAATATCCCAGGAACAGCTCATTTGAGTAGCTGCTACTTTTACGTTTCTCATGTAGTGTAGTCACCCTTCCTATATGAACGCGAGTGCAGGTCGTGACATCCTAAGATATACACGACCCGCTCACTTCGAATAATAAATCCTGTTTTACTAAGCGTACCGATATATAACAAACCATCATGATATAACAAGCCATAACCAGTGAATACAGCTACTGGAAAGGCTCAAGCTCATGCCCATGCGACTGCTTATTTGCCCGCAGGAATTTGCTGGGTTGTGCAGTGGACGTTACCGCCTTCGCGAATAATTGCCATACCGTTAATGGTACGGATACGACGATCTGGAAATACCTGTTGCAAGACTTCAATCGCTTTGCGATCGGTTGCTTCGGCTGTACCGCCAAATACAGGTAAAATAATACCGCCATTCACAAAGTAAAAGTTTAGATAGCTCAGCGTCAGGCGTTGATCATCATGCATGACGAGCGGTGGCTGTTCGATCTCAATCACTTCCAGCTTGCGACCTTTAGCATCGGTTGCGTCTGCCAGAATACGCAGATTTTCCTGTGTGATCTCATAGTTATCATCGGCAGGATCATGACATACTTGCAGAATCACTTTACCCGGTGCAGCAAAACATGCCACATTATCCACATGACCATCCGTTTCATCGCCGGACAGACCGCGTTTCAGCCAGATGATCTGTTCTACATTCGTATAGTCCTTCACATACTGCTCAATCTGTGCACGGCTCAGCTCTGGATTACGGTTTACGTTCAGCAGACATTCTTCGGTCGTCAGCAATGTGCCTTCGCCATCCACATGAATAGAGCCGCCTTCCAGTACAAGTGGTGCATCGAATTGACGTAAGCCTAGATGCTTCAACACTTCCGGTGCAACCGCGTTATCCAAATCCCAGTTTTTATATTTACCACCCCATGCATTAAAACCCCAATTAATACCGGCACGCTCACCCTGTTCATTCATCACGATCGTTGGTCCATTATCGCGCATCCAGGCATCATCATGCTCCAGTGGCAGGAAATCGACAGCTTGACCGACAAACAGACTCTGTACCTTTTCCAGATCATCCGGACTTACGACAAGCGTAACCGGTTCAAATTCAGCAATCGCGCTGATCAGCTCCTGATAGCCATTGCATACATCCGCATAATCATCTGGATATGACATCGAACCGATCATTGGCCAGGCAAGAATTGTTCTTTCGTGTGCTTCCCATTCGGCAGGCATCATATATTTCAAATCGATTGGTTTCATGATCTATGTTCACCTTTATTCATCATAGGATAGTCCGTTGGCGACCCGGCTCAGCATCAATATGAACCCTACGCCTCGGAACAACCTATATCATACAATATGAGCGCGGTTGTACCAAGCGATTTTCGTAAATTTTATGCAAGTACGCGTGAAAAAGCCTGTAGCACATTCCGCTACAGGCTCATCCATTGCATAACCAATTATTTCCATGTTCGACTTCTTGCTATCTGTCTGTACGCTTCGTATCGAAATGGATCGACAGCGTACTGAGAGACTCCGCAATCGCTGTTCATCCCGCGAAATCAACCTTTCGATGCACCGCCAAAGCTAAAGCCTTGCGACATGTAGCGTTGACCGATAATATACAGCGCAACTGCTGGAATCGTATACAGCACCGAGAACGAAGCGAGCATACCGTATTGCACCATACCATTTTGACCAAAATACTGATAGATCGTAACCGCCGCAGGCAGCTTATCCGCACTTTGCAGCAGGATGAACGGAACGAGGAAGTTGCCCCAGCTACCGGAAAAGGCGAAGATCCCAACGGTGAAAATACCTGGCAGCATCAGTGGCACGATGACCAGACGCAGTGTCGTCCAGATCGATGCGCCATCGACCCATGCCGCTTCTTCCAGCTCAATCGGCACCGAATCCATAAAGTTTTTCATCATCCAGATCGAATACGGCAATGCCGAAGCGGTCAGGAACAAAATGGTGAAAAAGAGTGAATCCTGCATACCGAAGTACAGGAAAAATTGATACACTGGCACCATTACAGCCGTCAATGGCAAGCCAGTTGCGAACAAAATAACATACATAAATGGACGTTTGTAACGCATCTGATAACGGGACAGCGGATACGACGCCAGACCAGCTACAATAACGACGAGCAATGCTTGCCCAACCGCCAGAATCAGACCGTTGGCAAAGGAAAGTTGATTCTCATGATTCGTTACCGTATCCCGATAGTTATCCAGTGTAAATTGAACCGGAAACTTAAGTGCCAGTGTTGCGTCCTTGTCAAACGATGCAAAAATTAGCCATAACAGCGGAAGCAAAAACAGAACACCAATAATCGTCAAAATGATATAAGGCAAAACCCGTGCAACCGCGAACCGATTCAGTTTGCGCTTGCGGGTGGTTGTACGTGGGGCATCATGTACTGTGCTCATCTGTTTTCCTCCTTTTACAGCTTCACTTTAAGCATTCGCATATACACAAGGCTGGCAATAATACCGATCAACAGCAGCATCAGCGAGATCGCTGTTCCATAACCTAACTGATAATTAACGAAAGCCTGATGATACATATAGATAGGGAGCGTCTCGGTTGCAAGACCTGGACCACCGCCGGTTAGAGCATAGATCAGTGTAAACGATCCGAGTGTTTGCAGCGTAACGAGTACCATATTGGTCGTGACGGAGCTTACGATCATCGGAAGCGTAATCCGTGTCAGACGTTGCCATGCATTCGCGCCATCGATCATCGCGGATTCTTCCACCTCACGCGGCACATCGCCAAGCGCTGCCTGAAATACCATCATCGAAAAGGCAGTACCATGCCAGATGTTGGCAATAATAACCGATACCATCGGGAACGTGTACAACCAGGCGATCGGTGTAATGTTAGCCGATTGCAGGAATGTGTTCACCGTACCGGTATCATTCAAAAATGCAAACCATACAAACGCACACACCACTTCCGGTGCAACCCAGCCCGCGATCACAATCGAGCCGATCACACTGCGAAAGACGCGACTGCGTCCGTTCATCAATACCGCGATAATAAAGCCCATCACCTGCTGCCCCACGACTGCCGAAAAGATCAGGAAAATGATCGTATTCCAGACAGATGTGCGGAAGCTGGCATCCTGAAACATATTTTTAAAGTTCTCAAAGCCGACAAATTGCGTATCCGCTGCCGCAGCACCGGTCAATGCCATATTCGTAAAAGCAAAATAAAACGTCAGAATGGTCGGTACGAAAAAGAACGCCAGCAGCAAAACAAAGCTTGGCGACAAAAATACCAATGCCCGCCATTGTTCAGCATTATTTCGGCGTTTGCTCGCAGTGTTGCGCGCTTGTACAGCCTCCATCTTCAGTCTCCTCCTCCATTGCGCGATCAGGTCCCTTCACCGACACGTTTTGTGCCAGCTTATGCACAGCCCCATCACGGTTTCTCTATCGTTCCTATACGCTCCATCCGTAAACAGATCAGGCAGCCGGGCTGCCCTGCAACCCTGGCGACCGGCTACCTGTCTGAATCGGCTACATTACGTAAACTTCGTCGTTAGTTAGCTGCTGGCGCTACTTTGTCAGCACCGAGGCTTCGCTGTACACTTTGCGTGAATTGATTCATCGCATCCTGTGGACTTGCTCCACCCGTTACGACGGTTTCGACCATTTGTTGAATCGCTGTCGATACAACCGGATAGTCGGAGTTACTTGGACGAACGTGAGTATACTTAATGAAATCAGCTGCTTTTGCATACAGTGTGCCTGGCTGACTCAAATACTCTGAATCTTTCGCTACATCTGTACGTGGAGTCAGTGCGCTATCCAGCATGGCGTATTCTTTGTTGTACTTCTCGTTAACTGCCATCTGGATAAATTTCCAACCGAGGTCTTTCTGTTGAGCTTTCGCGCCTACAGCGAGTGTCCAACCACCGGACATCGAAGTGTAACCAGGAGCCTGACCGTTTTCTGTTGGCATTTTCACGAAATCATACACATCCAGCGCTTGTGGCCACGGTTTGCTGCCTGTGGATGCCCATGTAGATGGCAACCAGCTACCGTTCAGTACGATACCTACTTTTTGATTTGGCATCAGATCGGTTTCCAGTACCTGTCCAGCTTGCGCTGTCATAATTTGAGACAATTGTGGACCCAGACCTTTGCTGTATACATTATTGATAAATTGCAGGGAGTTCAGCACACCAGGGCTTTGTGTTACCCATTTGTTGTTTTCAAACAGTGTGTTTTGAGTTCCGTACAACAGCATTTCGAACGTCTGCATCGTTGTTGCTTCCTGTCCGGCTTTGCTGGAGTTCATCCAGAATGGGATGATGCTTGGTTCTTTATCTTTTAACGTTTGCGCAGCTGTCAGGATATCCTGCCAGTTTTTCGGTTGCCACGGTACAGGCAGACCGGCTTTTTTGAATAGCTCTTTATTGTAGTAGAGACCACGCACGTCAGTGGAGAATGGAACGCCATAGCTCTTATCGTCTTTACCTACAACGGCTGCTTTAATGCCGTCATTGAACTTGCTCCAGTCACTCCACTGGTCAACAGCGAGTGGCTCCAAATAACCGGCAGCACTATCTGCATTGATCATAAAGGAATCTTCAGCGAGCACTTCAGGTGCGGTTTTTGGGTCGGACATGAGCAGCGGAATTTTCGTTGCATATTGTGCGCCCTGGATAGGCTGCAACTCTACAGTCACGCCTGGATTTTCCTTTTCAAATTCCGTTTTAACATCGGTCAGCCATTTGCCCCATACGTCGGTATCGTTCCATTTGCCGTAGGCGACTTTGACCACTTTGCTGTTGCTGGAAGATGAACTACTGTCAGCAGAACCTGTTGTTGCTGTGCCGCCGGAAGAACAAGCTGCGGTGAATACGGATAGAGTGAGTAGCATACCTGCTGCCCATTTGTAACTTTGCTTTTTCATACTGATCGCCCCTTTGTGGAAATGGTAATTCAGTAAGTCTCGCTTCTTCTATTCACGAATCCATTGTTAGGTGAACAATCTTTTATTTTAGCTTGCTGCTTGGCACATCATAACCACAATGCGTCAAGATCAACTCGCTAAATAATGAATTCGCCCAGGAAAACCATTCCCGAGTATATTGTGCCGGGTTATCGGCGTGGAAGCCTTCATGCAAAAATCCAGTGTCTGCGTCGGTGTTTTCCAATAGGGTGAGCAGCTGTTCCTGCTCTTCCGTATGGAGTGAAGTGAGCGCTTGCATCGCCAGTGAAATATGCCAGATATACTGTGGTGGCGTATGCGGACTGCCGATTCCTTTCGCTGCTGAACCGCTGTAATAATACGGATTGTGCTGGCTCAGGATAAAGCGCCTTGTATTTAAATAACGTTCATCATCCGGTTTGCAATAGCCTAAATACGGCAAGGATAGCAAGCTCGGTACGTTGGCATCATCCATCAGATTGTAATTGCCGTGACCGTCCGTTTCGTAGGCATACATCGGTCCAAATTCGGGGTGGGTAACGATTCCATACTGCTCGATGCCCTCACGAATTTCCGCTTGTAATGCGGCAGCCGATTGGGTCAGCTCATGATCGCTGTATACGTCAGTGGCAATCTGTTGCATATAGCCCAGTACAACGACTGCAAACATATTAGCAGGTACGAGATAACCGTATTCGCACGCATCATCACTTGGACGAAAACCTGACCAGGTCATGCCTGTGACAGCGACCGGATTGCCTTTGCCCTCGTGTGGAAGCGTATCCGAAGCCGGACAATCAAAACGTTCAAATCGATAAGCGGAATGGACATCGTGATTTTGCTCGGTGCGCCATACATCCAGAATCGTCAGACATGCCTGACGGAATTCATCATCAAAGTGATCGGTGCGTCCTGTCTTCTGCCAGAGCAAGTAAGCAAGCTGAAGGGGATAGCAGAGCGAATCAATTTCGTACTTGCGTTCCCAGATCCACGGGGTCATTTCCGTTCGATCGTCCTGATGGCCACTACCATCGGCACTTTCATTAAAGGCATTTGCATAAGGGTCCTGTAAAATATAACGAATCTGCCGCTTCACTACACCGCTGACCAGATCGCCAAGCCCTTCATCTTCATTCGCCAGTAGCAGATAAGGGCGTACCTGCGCGGCAGAATCGCGTAGCCACATCGCCGGAATGTCGCCGGTAATGACGAATACCGTGCCGTCTTGCTGAGGTCGTAATGTCGTCGTTAACGTATTGCGAATACAATTGCCGAACATATGCGCCAGCTTCGGTCGTTGTTCCAATTTGCTAGCGACACTGGATATGAGTTGTTCCACAGAAAAGGGGACAATCGCTTGTTCCTGTTCGTTCATACCTTGCCTCCTTGTGTAAAGCGCTTTCATTTATGGCATTATCATAATTCACTCTAAATAACATGTCAATATATTATATTATAATATTTAAATTAAATTACGCAAAACACCGGATAATATTGTCATATCATCCGGTGTTTTGTATATCCTATTGTATTATCCAATTATTGCGTATACATTGCTGGTCAACTGCACAGTAATGTTACGTGATTTTCTATATATATCTTATCGTACCAAGCAATGGGTATTCGGGTATTCGGGTATTCGTTCAGTCTGTTATGCGATAGATATATCGCTTAACATAGGCACAGTTACTCCCGTTTAATCGGTTCCGGTTGCTCGCTTGGACTGCATAGCTCCAGGCAGTTGTGGTGCGGGTGCTGTGGACAGACCGTGAATCAGATCCGCAGTGAGCGATAGGCGTCCAGGTAATGTTTCGCCGGCAATAAGCTTGAGTACATTTTCTACCGCAAGTCGACCGAGTGAATGCTGATCCTGTTGCAGATGTGTAAACGGATACAATGCTGCACTCGCCTGTGGGCTATCAAAGCAGATGAGCGAAATTTGCTCCGGTATTTTCACACCAGCATGCTCCAGCGCCTCTTTCGCAAATAGTGCTAATTCATACTGCATCGCAAAAATAGCTGTCATTTGCGGATGCTGCTCCACCATACGCTGGATAGTATCCACGTTGTTGCGCACACGTTCCTGTTCTTCCGCTTCCGTCTCCCCGTTCCACGTCATATCGGTTAACCAGTACGAGCGATCCAGTATGACGCCGCGTTCTGCATGAGCACGTACAAAGCCCTCAATCCGCTCCTCGATCGCTACATTGTCCATTACTTTGGAGGCAAGCAGACCGATATGACGATGTCCCAGATCAAGCAAATGATTCGTCCCCTTGCGCGCTGCCTCTACATTGTCTGTGCTGATCGAAGCCGATTCCGTCCCTTTAAAATAACGATCGACCAGTATATGCGGGAACCGATCAATCACAAGCCGTAAAATTTCTGGATTGAAGCTCTGTCCCCGTGTCGGATAAATAATGAGTCCGTCCACTCCATATTCACGCAGACTACGAATCGCATTTTCCTCAATATCCGGCTGTGAAAAAGACATACGAATCATCAGATACACATTCAGACGCTGAGCCGTGCGTTCCATCTCGGCCAGCATTTCTTTACCATAGCTATCGCTAAAATCTTCCAGAATCAAGCCAATGACGACCTGCTTGCTGGCAAGTCGACGCTGCGTCCCCGTCTGTTCCTGCGGCTCAAAAGGCAACCTGGCTGGAGCAGTATACGCTTCAATCGGCTCTTCACCTGCCCGAATCACAAACGATCCACGACCCGGCTGGCGCACAATATAGCCCTCCTGCACAAGCATATCGAGCGCCTTTTTTGAGGTGATCCGGCTCACGTCAAACTGCTTCATTAGCTCTTTCTCGGAAGGAAGCTTGTCGCCTACACCGTAAATCCCCTTTTGCAAACGTGAACGAAGCTCAATATACATCTGTTCATACCGTGGTTTTAAAGATAATGGGCTATCTAGCATAATATCACCTTTGGATTAGGATTTATGTTTAATATTAACATATATTATAATATGTTATATCATTTATGTAAATCATAATAAAAATAAGCCGGACTGATGTAGGTTGAAAGGAGATATTATTGATACAATAGTGTGGTTGCCTACATCCCGATGTAAGCATAGAAAATAAATACGGAAAGTAAGCACAAATAGTAAACACAAATAGTAAACACAAATGGTAAACATAAATAGTAAACATAAATAGTAAACACAAAAAAACACCCTTAACGATTGTTAAGGGCGTTTTTATAAGCTGAATTACAGTTTTACAACGTTCTCAGCTTGTGGTCCACGGTTACCTTCAACTACGTTGAATTCTACGCGTTGACCTTCGTCCAAAGTTTTGAAACCGTCGCCTTGGATTGCGGAGAAGTGTACGAATACATCGTTGCCGCCTTCAACTTCGATGAAGCCGAAACCTTTCTCAGCGTTGAACCATTTAACTGTACCTGTTTGCATGTGGGGTACCTCCAAAAATTAAATTTACATGACCTTCTTTATTCAGAAAAAAACATCCGATAAAATGAAAAATCACATATAACACAAGGTTATTGGTTTTACAAAATAACAACCCTCTGCCATATGTGAGTTCAGGTCACGATTTCGTTATACTCATTATAACCGATCATTCTCTTAAATACAATCACCGGAAGGGAATTTTTGTAATTTAATTTTAAAAAAAGAAACCGCTTTTACTTGCGCCCCTATTGCGTTTGTCGATTTTCGGCTAATCGGGATTATGGGACTATGAAAACGCTCCTATTTCTCAGCCTAAGGTCTATATTCGTCTTGATCTGGCGTCCATTTATACCTCCATCTGTTCCATAAATAGTTCTATCGTTGGTATCTCATTCGTATTCTGTATGTATAGAATGACATCTCAAGTATAAAATTCTCAAAAATTTGTCAAAAAAGCGCTAATTCTCACGTTTTATACTGTATACTGTGCCAAAAATTAACTTCTTTCCGGCGAAGTAATGATCTATAATAACTAGGTAAATACGTATATGGCTTGGTAATTTAACTAATGAGGCAGTATGGTGATGTTATGAAATCCTCAGATTCTGTGTTTGACCATCTGGAGCACATCAATAAGCGGCAAAAATGGATTCGTAATTTCCTGAGGTCCTACTGGGTGGTTGTTTTTATTCACTTTTTTGCCCAGCTTGGGGCTTTTTTATTTTTGGACTATCCGGCAACTGCTTATCACTTTTTCGTTCATATTTTATTGATTCCGACGTCGTGCATGGTGTTGATGATCGTATGGGCTGATTGGATTCATCGCACCCGGTTACAGTTTTCGTTCTATGCTTTATTTTCAACGAGTACATTTATTACATGGACGATTATTTATTTGAACTACGATATCCGTATCATTACTGCCCTCTGCCTGATGCCCATATTCTCGGCAGTCATTTTTTTTAATAAAAGGTTGATCTGGATTCCGGCATTTTTGCAGATGTTTGCATTCCTGACCCTATATTTCGCCGATCCCCACTTTCGCTGGTTTTTAACTCCTTTTGATGTTATTTCGATCCCTTCATTTATACTGGGAGGTACATTTGTTGCGCATGTCATCGTCTCAAGTGGTAGCGAGATTTTAAGCGATTTGCATCATACGATGCAATCCAAGCAGGATCTAATCGTCAAAAACGCAATTATGAGCAAAATTTCCAAAACGGACGGTCTGACTAATCTGTACAATCAAGTTTCGTTTAAAGACTATTATGATACCGCGTTTGATTATGCCAGCCAGGGCGTTACACTGCATCTCGCTTTGCTTGATATTGATAACTTCAAGCTGATCAATGATACGTATGGTCATCAGATTGGCGATAAAGTGCTGGGAACCGTAGCACAGATTATTCAGCAGCATATCCCTTCAAGCGATATTGCGGCACGCTATGGCGGCGAGGAATTTGCCCTGCTTATTTTTGACAAAACGTTTGACGAGGCTTACGCGCTCGTTGAAAGTATACGCCAGTATCTAGCTCGCCTTCACTGGCAAGAACTGGACAATCAAACGGTAACGATTAGCATCGGGCTACATAGCTGCGAACCAGGATTGGATAAAGATCAATTGTTCGAACAGGTCGATCAATATTTATATCATGCCAAGCGTTCCGGTAAAAATAAGACGATCACCGCTAAAAGTGTCGGTGATATCGCCTGATGAAATACAATCATGGAACCGTTTATGATCAAAAAGCACCGTCATGCCATAGGCATGACGGTGCTTTTTTGTAATTCCGTCCATGTGTCGACTTGCTTATGACTTTACGTACAGTTGCTTCCTTCTTCACGAGTCGTCTATTTACGTTGACTACAACAACATTCTTGTACTAGCTTCCTTGCTGATATGACTACGATTGTTGAACTGATTCATGTAATTTCTGTCATTAGTATAATTTTTTCGCGGTTTTTAATTGTTCAATGTTACTACGCACTTTTATACTTAGTATTTTCATATTTAATATTTTTATATTTAGCATTTTTATATTCAGTCTAAGGTATGTTGACCGATATATAAGTTTATCGAATCAAGCTTAATGTGTACCACGGCTAGTGTAATCATCATAGACGCTATGGTCGGTATCGTAGAACAATACGTCTCCATCAGCTATTTCATACTGCACACCGTAGGGGTCGGTGATCTGGTGATCACGCTTCCCATCGGTGCCGTCATAGCCTTCCATGTGCCACCACTGGTTACTCAGCGGCGCATGGATGTATTGCAGGTGCGGATGGGCTGTATCGCCATTCACAATCGATTCAATGTCCAGGTTGACCACGATAAAGCCCTGCTTTAAGAAAATCGGCGACTTTTCATCCAGCATATGACGGCGTCCGTAGGCGGCCAGATCGGTGCCTTGTGGCACCGCGTACACCCGAGCAGGCAGACTGTATTCGCCATACCATTGCTGGACACTTGCATTCACACGGGCTGGACTCGCCGAAGCCTGCGCTGGGCGACTTGGTGGCTGAATGAATGTGCGCAGCGGTGAGGGCAGGATCTGAACATCATAGCCGCCGGTGTACGTAGGTTGACTCGCTCGTTTGAGGAAATGGGCGAGATACTGCTCCTTCGAGATCAGCCAACCGCTGGTGAGGGCGTAGATCGATGTGGCGGTTTGCTGTAAGTCTGCTAATGGCACATTGCGCAGCCGCTCCTTTAGCGTCACCTGTCGTCGCTGCACATCCGCCGCTGAACCGATACGAATAAACGATTCGGTGTCCGAATGGTAATACAGGTCGACCGGAATCCGCTTCGGTGATGTCGCTGCCGAGCGATCCTGGTAGTAAAAACGTGGCGTGAGCCGAATCGCATCCCGATCGCCAAACATATTGCCGATCGTTTTTAGATCGAATTTGAAAGGGTAGCCCGTTTTGACGGTTACGTTTTTGAAGCCGGGCTGGGGGTGACTGCCGCGTACAATCGGTAGCACATAGGGACTCGTATGACCACGTGGCTCACCATCGATGGTGTTCGGTCCGACCCAGTATGAACGTCTCGTTGGGAGCGGACGGCCTACCGCTTGCCGAAACACCGTTTCCCACGCGAAATCAGCGATATCGGTGACATGGAAATCGTATAATCGTCCGATCACCTCCACGTTGATCGTATCTTTGGCCACATGATGACTGAGGCTAGTATTGGCATCCTGCTGGGCGGTAAAGCGAGTCGGTGCATTCTCAGCGACCGTGCGAAAAGCGATCGTATAGTGGCCTTCATCGACCCAGACGGGAAGCTGAAACACGGTATCCAGTTGCTGCACCGGAATGTCGATCCACGTTTGCTGCGGATAGAAGGTACTTCGGTCTTCGCTGTACACGTCAAACGGGAACCAGACCTGTTTGACCTGGATATATTTCGCATAGTCTCGTTTGCCATAACCCGGATAGTCACTACTGTCCAGATGTTGTCCAATCGTGGGGATACGCACGATGAAAGGACGATTCAGGATTAGTGCCATGCGATCCGTGCTTGGAACGGTTTTCTGGTTGTGGGCTTGGTCGTCGGAGACGGATGCGTAGTCGACGACGGGTGTATGTACGGTGACATTGTTGATATTCGTAATTGGATAGCTCTGATCGCCTTCTCCATTCACATCGCTATCTACCATCGTATAAAAAATGACGCCGCTTGATGCAGTATTGGCTTTGTTCACGAGTCGTTTGCTAATGAGCTGTGAACCTTTGTAAAGAATTTGCTCGCTTCCATCTTTGTAGGAACGGAGCTTCGTAGGTGCTGGAATTGCCTTGGGTGCTGGTGTCGTCGCTTGGTTCCAGTCGCCGTTCATGACTTCAGTGTCCTGGTTTTTATAACTAAACTCAATCGCATCATTACGAACGTGAGGTGCATCCGTTTTGCCTTCGGCCCTACTTTTGAGCTTACTACGATCATTCGGTACGGACGGGCGACCGTTTCGTCCTCCATCGATTGTACCCGGACTATAGCTAACATCGCCTGTCTTTGCTGGACGAACATGATCCTTCGTTTCCGCACTGGCTTCCGTAGTTAAAGCAGGTGGGGTGTAATTGGCTACTTGCAATGTGACCGCGCCACATGGCAAAGCATAGTTATGTAGCTTCGCAGAATCAATACCTAGCACTTGCAGTTGATTGATCTGCCAGTACGAATAATCTCGGGTAAAGTCAAATGTATACGTTTTAGATTCGCTCGCGGTTTTCGTCTTCCACTGGTCTTTACTATTTTTCTCTTTCCACTTCAGACTATAGCGCACCTTCACTTCACAATCGTACTTGATCTTGCCCTGCATTTCACTGAATTTGTACTGGAATAAGTAGTCATAGCCCCAGGCATTGGCGTATAGATTCTCACTCGTAGGAATGCCTTTGGTTGCATCAAAATGACGTCCATTCGCGCGATCATCAGCTAAAATATGACCAGCAGCCTCTGGATTCATCAGCCCTTTGGTTACTTCCTGTGATGGAGTTGGCGGTAGAATCGTATATTCACAAGCTCCCATTCCATCCGAGGGCAAGTCGGGATCATCGCAGTTCTCGTTCTCTGCATTCGTTTGGCCAGGTTTACACGGTTCTCCAACCTCGTAATATTGATAGATCCGGTATTGTTCAAAATTACCTTTGTAGGGATCTAGTTTCGGTGGATCACCTTTAGTAATCTCTTTCGCTTTAGAAGGATCACTTCCATCCGTAGTTTTCTTGTAGCCAGCATAGGTATAACCCTCATGTGTTGGTGGCTCAAACGTATACGATTGGCCTGGCTTCATTTCTTCGATACGTGGTGGGAAGATGTCATTCAGTGACTTGCCATCCACAGTTTTGTAGTAGACGCTGAGGTCAGCGGCTAGCTCGATTTTAAATAGAACGGCAGCATAGATTCGATGACCTTCTACACCTTTATTACAGCGATCTTTACAAAGAAATGTGATATCTTGTTCTGTTCCAGATTTAGTATCTAGACCAATTTCTAACTCTACAGGTACTGTAGCTGTATCTGTGCCAATGCCAGATATAACAGGTTTGATTTTAAGAGCATCACTTCGCATGGTACTACTGATAAATTCCGAATAATCATACCAATCATCAGTGCGCGATTCAGTAAAATATTCTAGCAATTTTTCTTTTTCAGCTTTTTTAGCTGGCTCTTCAGGAGGATCAAATACAACGGCCTCAACACTTTTTACAGTACGATTCGGAAACTGAAACGCATATTTTTGTTCAGCTATTCCATAATTTCCTCTTTGTGGAGCCTTATTATCCCATGTAGATCCTTTCCACATATCGAAGTACATCATACCTACAAAATATCTGTAGTTAGCCTCTGTAGTGTTTGCATCTTTATCTTTGTAATACTTTAATGGAGTAATTGCTTGGGTCTCTTCTTCTGCATATAATTTAGGTGTTGAAGGAATAAGAAGATTACATAAAATACAAATAACTATAGCGACAGAAACATAGCTCTGATAACGCCGTATCCAGCGTGTAATATTAGTCATTTTAACTTTTCCAAGGACTCTCAAGAAGAATCATAGAATCCATATTGGCATATTTAATTAAAATAAAATTAAAGTCCTTAGGAGAAAGGGGCGTTGCATCTGTAATTCCTAGACGATCTGAATCGTACCAAGAATCAATTTTAAAATAGTTAAATCGTGTACCATCTGGATTCTTAGTCTGCAATTGACTAATTGCAGAACGATTACGGTAATCTTCTTTTTTTGTTAAATACGCAATATGAAAGTTTCGCAGGTCACTTCGGTTACGAATAGCAGAAATTCCATCTACTTTTACTTGTTGTACATCAAACAAAGTTCCGTCATCAAACTTAATAGGCAAATCTGATTGTTTTAAGATGATCACATTTTTATACGGTTCTTCATATAAGTTGTTCAAGTAATAAGAGTCTTTACGTTGATCGAAGTATTTAGTTATAGTCGATACTGGTTGTTTCTTCAAATTCAATTCCTCCAGCGTCGGCACATCCTTACTCCCAATCCACACCCACTTCCCAACCTGATCCCAATCCACCGACTGCCCCAGCCCTTCACTCACCAATCGCAAAGGTACATACGTCCGCTGTTGCTTCACAATAATCTTACTGTCATACGTCTTGCTCTCTCCATCCACCACAGCAGAGGCAGAATCGACAGTCAGTGTCACACTATGCTTATCCGTTTTCAGCGTAACCGTTTGTTTCCCACTGCTCTGTTGATACCCGACCTTCGCCCCCAGCTTTTCCGAAATAAAGCGAATCGGTACCATCACGGCACTATTCTCATCCTGAAAAGGTTTCGCATCCGGGAAAGCCATTTTACGAGCATTCAGTAATACTTCCACTTGTTGCGTTGGCACCGTAATATTATAGGCAGCATGCGCTTGCGGATTACATACAGGTATTGCGGCTAGGATCATACTGACAGCAAGTAGCGATACCATTCTTTTTTTCCATCTTTGTCGTCTCCATTTCACATTTTGTTGTCTAACCGATGTTACACGTAGTTTTTTATTTGCGGATAATAGTGTAGCTAGTTGTACTGTCATATGGATTGCCCCCTGAAATGAGATATAGTTTTGATCTTTGTCCTATTAAAAGTTAATCCTTCTGTCTTATATCTGTCTTATCAGTAATGTTGTTTACTAAACCGCTCTAATTCTAGTACTCCCCTCCCCTATCTCCTATTTGACCTATGAAAAAGTAAACTAAAATGTATGTATGCAAGCAAAAGAATATATGTTTGATAACGATGAATAGACGATTCCTATCGATTGTACTTCTTCTTTTTATCGGTAGTCTATCCATTTTTTGTGACCAGTTCTATACATGAACGCTAAAAAGCACACACGATCCCTATGTCGGATCATGTGTGCTTCACATGTTAATAGCTATTTAAATTACTGGTAGCCTAAACGATTTAGCCGGTTTTGTCAATAGATTACGACTAGAACCCGGTCACCGGATGCGGCACATAAGGTTCTTCCAGCCGTGCGATCTCCTCCGCTGTCAGCTTAATATCCAGTGCGGCAACAGCGTCCTCCAGATGGTGTAGCTTTGTTGCGCCGATAATTGGTGATGTTACAGCAGATTGCTGCAACACCCATGCAAGTGCAATCTGAGCGCGTGGTACGCCTTGCTCAGCGGCGATCTCAGCCACACGTCCTACCACTTCACGGTCGGCATCGACCGCCGCTGTATAGAGCGTTTTACCAAATGCATCGCTTTCAGAACGCGCCGTCTGATCATCCCAATCGCGGGTTAAGCGTCCGCGTGCCAGTGGACTCCACGGAATAACACCGATCCCTTCCTCCAGACAGAGCGGAAGCATTTCGCGTTCTTCTTCACGGTAGATCAGATTCACATAGTTTTGCATCGAGACGAAGCTCGCCCAGCCGTGATGACGTGAAATGTCGAGCGCCTTCATAAATTGCCATGCGTGCATGGAAGAGGCTCCGATATAACGTGCTTTTCCAGCGCGTACAACATCATTCAACGCTTCCAGCGTCTCCTCAATCGGTGTCAGCGGGTCCCAGCGGTGAATCTGGTACAGATCAACATAGTCGGTGCCCAGTCGGCGCAAACTGTTATCGATCTCGCTCATAATGACTTTACGCGATAAGCCGCCGCCGTTCGGACCAGAGCGCATTTTGCCATGTACTTTGGTGGCGATGACGATATCATCTCGATGCGCATAATCTTTGAGCGCACGACCGACGATCTCTTCACTCGTCCCATCTGAATACACATTTGCCGTATCAAAAAAATTGATGCCCAGCTCCAATGCCTGTCGGATAAAAGGACGACTTGTCTCTTCATCCAGTGTCCACGGATGAGCACCCCGATCTGGAATGCCATAGCTCATACAGCCTAGACAGAGTCGTGATACTTCAAGACCGGTACGGCCCAGTTTAACATAGTCCAATATAATTCCCTCTTTCCGCCACAGGGGCACAGGATAATATGACCTGCTCCTATCTTACCCTTTTCCGGGTGCTTACAGTCAATAGTAGTGCTGTGAAGCGATGTTATCATTCGTAAAAGGTAAGCTGTAGCTCCAACATACAACGAGCAAAGCGATAGAAAAAATACAGACGCTCGTATAACATTAGATCGTCTTGCTCGATAATATGCAAAAAGCCGGCTTGCTCTCTGGAATAAAGAGCAAGCCGGCTTTACATAAACTGTTCACCTTCGTGTTTCTCTAGCGTTTCTTGATGTTTCTCCAGTGCTTTCTTTATGCTTCTTTCATTCTTTGTTAATGTCTCATTCGTGTATATGCGTTAAACGTCAGCGCTTATTAAATATTTTCCCTGACGATACTCCATCCTGCTGCTTCCTGTGCTGTACTCATTTTTATTGCGGAACAATCGTCGCTTCACGTGATGCGACAGACAATGCATTCACCGTAGCGGTGCTACCGTTAGCAATGGACAATACGAATGCACGATATGCGACATTGGCACGAATCGCATTACCGGATGTATCGGTATTCATCGTCGTGAATGACCATTCGCTATACGTGGAGCCTGTTGCCGTCTTGTAATTCGGTGCAGTCACTCGATTGGCATCGGCCAGCGTAAAGTTATTTGCATTACCGGATGGCACGAGCATAATCGCATACGAGCTAATGCCGGCCGTATTCGCTGGTGGTGTGAAACTCACGCGAATCGCGCTATTGTTGTTCACGAGGTCAGCAGATACCGAAGTTACTGCTGCCACTGCTTTTTCAGTCAGTGTAAACTCACCGGACGCAGCGGACAATGCGTTTACCGAACGAACCAGTCCGTCCGCTACAGTCAGCACATACACACGGTAGCCCACATTACGTACAATCGCGTTGCCGTTATTGTCGCGTGTAGCAGAGGTAAGCGCCTGTGTAACAGCTGCCCCTGTCTTCGCAATACGTGTATAGTTGGCGGTGGCTACACTATTGGCTGCTGCCAGATTAAACGAGCTTGCCTGATCGCTACGCACTACGATCATGCGGTATTCCGACACGCCCGCATCATTAGCAGGAGTGAAGCTTACCGTAATATCAGACGCATCACCACGTGCACCGCTGTTCGTTGCCGTTACAGCGGATACAGCCAGAACTGCGGTGCTACCGGACAATGTTGCCGTGCCGGATGCGGAAGACAGTGCATACGTATCGGCAGCATCGCCTGTACCGACCGCCATCACAAATGCACGGTAAGTCACGCCATTTTTGATGGGATCGCCATCGGTGTCACGTGCGCCAGTCGTCAGCGTGACCGTCTGATTCGAACCGTTTTTGTTAACTGACGTATAACGGGAACTGGTCATGCTCTGTGCTTGACTTAGTGACAGGGAACTGGACGATTTGGTAATAAAAATACGGTACTGACTCACCAGGTTCTCGTCACTCGCTTTAGTAAAGCTTACCTGCACGTCGCGTCCATCCCCATAATCACTCACATCACTTAGTGTCACACCGCTCACACTGCCAACGGTCTTGCTGCTAGCCGATAAGGTGATCGTAGAAGATGCAGAAGACAATGAATCGCCATACGAACCTGTACCGCGGCTCATAATGTACACACAATAAGGGACATTGTTCACAATCGCATCACCATTGCTATCTTTCAGTCCTGCCGAAAGTGTCACAATACGCGAATCGCCGGTTTTGGACACATCCATATAACGAGCAGAAGCAAGCGAGCTAGCCGTGGTCAGATTGAAGTTGCTCGAATCTTTGCTGCGCACAACGAAAATGCGATAACCGCTAATTCGCGATTCATCGGACACTTTATCAAACGATACTTGCAGGTCGCGTGAATCGCCAAAGTTGCTCACATCGGCTACTTTAGTAATCGTTGCTACCGGTGCAGCATTGCCCAGCGTAATGCTGTTGGACATTGCTGATAGACCGATGCCATCATTGGCTGTATTGATCGCCATTACATACGCGGTGTAGGAAATTCCACTTTGAATAATCATGCCCGATGTATCGCGTGCTGTCGATTGCAGACGCACCGTTTGATTAGAACCTGTTTTACTGGCAGCGGTGTAGTTGGCTACAGGCATAGCGGTTGCCTGGGACAGATTGAAGCTGCTCGCACTATTCGTTCTAACGATAAACACACGATAGCCAGATACCTGACTTTCGTCAGAAGCCTTATCAAAAGATACGGACAGATCCCGTCCATCATTAAAGTCGGCGACATCCACCAGCTTCACATTGCTCGGTGTTGCCGTTGCAGATACAACACCGCCGATCGTAATGGAGGATTGTGCTGGTGTCAGTGCGCTCGTGTATCCTGTGCTCCCTACAGCCATAACGTACACACGGTAAGATGTGCCTTTTTGAATAAATGCACCATCAATATCGCGCGATTGTGGCGTTAATGAAATCGTATAGGCACTCGTTGTACCTGCCGGAATCGCCTGATAGTTAGCTGCTGGAATCGTCAATGCACGTGATACGGTGAATGGATTGGCATCTGACGTTTTGGCAACGAAAATGCGATACTGGCTCAGCCCGGTCGTACTTGAAGACGATGGGAAAATCACCTGAATATCGCTACCATTGCCCTGTTGTGCAATGACACTTGCATTCACAAATGCCACCGGCATCACCGCACCTGATGGAGTCGGGGTTGGCGTTGGGGTTGGAGTAGGCGTCGGCGTTGTTGTTTCAATCGTGACGGTCTGTGTAGATGAATTCCAATCCACTTTGCTGCCCATCGCTTCGGTTACAAAGCGAAGCGGCACCATCGTCCGTCCTTTGATCACTTTGGCAGGTACATCCATTGTGGTCGTTTTGCCATTGATTTGGGCGGTCTTCGAGCCTACGGGCAAGACGACCGTTGTTCCATTTTTGCTAGCGGTTACGGTACGTGTGCTCTGCTTCCAGTCTACCGTCGTATCCAGTGCTTCAAACACACCTCGCAACGGTACCATTGTACGACTTCCCGACATGACGGCAGGTTGATCTGTGTTCAGCTTCACTCCGTTGATTACAATTTGAATCGGCGGCGTTGCCGCGACCGCGTACGGTATATGAACGCTTCCACTTACAGTTAATGCTGCTGCTATTACGGCCATACTCATTTTCTTTTTCACTTTGTCATCCCCTGTCCCCTGATTACAAACTTTTTCCATATTCCCCTATCCTCTGGCATGCTGACCACCATCATGATACTGACCAGGCGCTCCTGTCTCTATACAGCTGTGTATAGAGACGCTAACGATCAGACGAGAGTCGGTATGTTCTACATCGGCTTTGTTCCAGCAATGACGTACTGCCAATGCGCCATCTAAGCCAATCATGTAGATGCGTTCTGCCCGGACTCTAATGTACGTTATCATCGTTATGATCAGCGAACAACCTGAGTAAAGTTACAAATGGAAACAATTCATTTACTAAAAAGTGAGATGTTTTGCTGTGCAAAAATCCCCTTTCGCTACACCTCGTGTTAGGAAATAACTAACACTAGAGCAGTACGATATTTTGCTGTGCAAAAATCCTTTTTCATTGCACCTCGTGTTAGGAAATCGCTAACACTAGAGCAGTACGATATTTTGCTGTACAAAAATCCCCTTTCATTGCACCCCGTGTTAGGAAATCACTAACACTAGAGCAGTACGATATTTTGCTGTGCAAAAATCCTTTTTTATTGAACCCCGTGTTAGGAAATCACTAACACTAGAAGCAGTTCTATACGTATAACACGCGAAACATCGGAAATGTTACATCCCGTTGCAATAAAAATAGCCTTTCTGTAGAAAGGCTATTTTCGCTCCATGATCAGGACATAGGAAGTTAGAGATTATCCTCATCTCCGTCTTTAATGTTGATTTTCAAAATGTCATCGGTTAGACCTGTACTCTTGAGCCACAGATATGTGATCAATGTGGTCAGACCAATCAGTCCAAGTGCTCCAGCATAGCCCCACGACCAATCCAGCTCCGGCATGTTTTTAAAGTTCATGCCCCAGATCGCGCCCAATGCGGTCATCGGTGTGAGCAAAACGGTGAATACGGTCAATGTCTTCATAATCATGTTAGAGCGATAATTGCCGATATTGTCATCAACTTTGAGCAAGGAATCGATCTCGTGCTCATAATTTTGCTGGAGCATACGGATGCGTTTCAAATAAATTTGCATAATCCGGCATGTGTTGGAATGTTCGATCGTATCGGGAAACGTCTCTTCAATCGCATATTCAATTTCGCGCAGCGCAATCGTATGTAAATTCCAGCGCGTCAACTGATTGCGCAGATCGATAATTTCTTTCAGTAGTCTGCTGCCGTTATTGCTCTGCATCCGATCCTCAATCTTCATTAAATTTTGCTCGATCGTATCCATACGTGAGAAGAGTGCACGAATGAAGGAATTAATAATAAAAATAAAGCCTTCAATCGGACTATGCTGATTCCGCACATACTCCTCCCATTCCGTTACCCCAATGACTTGTTCTAACCAATCGGTATCCCCTGTAGTAATGAGCTTGTTGTCATTCACATAATAATGAAAAATCCAGCCGTCTGCCGCACTATCTGCCAGCCGGGCAATTAGTGTGCCATTCATCGCATTGTTTCCTTCTACATACGAGATCGTCGAAATATGATTATGCCGACACATCACACTGTCAGACGCCCATGCCTGTATACGCTCATCAAAATCTTCATGCTCAATCAATTGCCTGCTGTCTTGCAGACGATACCATGTCCACTCATGCTTAGAATGGATAACTTCAAGCTCCGGACTACCCATTTGGATCATCTCCCCGATCGTATCTGTTTACTATATACCCATATTCACTTCCACTCGCATTCGTTTCGGATTAATCCGAATCGATATCGAGCAGATCGAATCTGACATCACCGATTGCACGGTGCGGGAACAGGGTATTTACAACTAGAGGCTGTATTACATTTTGCACAATAGATTGGATAGCAATTATGAGCAGGCAGAAACAGCATGATTCTCTGCTAACTGCTCTGTTCAACACTCGCGATCATGCCTATACCAATAAAATGATCAACAGACAGACGTAGCCATGAGTCCGGCGTACATCCCACGTACACGTACCGCACAGTAGATGCGCCCCTATCATAGCTTAATTCATTATAGGAATAGGAGAACCGTATATGAAAAAAATAATGAAGCCTGAATTTTGGAAGGAAAGTGTCGTGTACGAAGTGTATCCGCGCAGCTTTCAAGATAGTAACAATGATGGTATTGGTGATCTGCCTGGTATTCTATCCAGACTTGATTATTTGCAAGATCTGGGGGTCGATGTCGTCTGGTTACCGCCGATCTACCCAACGATGAATGTCGATTACGGATATGATGTGATCGACCATTGTGACATTAATCCAGAATATGGAACGATGGAGGATTGGGAACAGCTGTTAGACGAGTTGCATCAGCGCAATATGAAGCTAATTATGGATCTGGTCGTCAACCACACCTCGGATCAGCACGAATGGTTCAAGCAAGCCCGTTCTTCTCGTGACAATCCATATCGTGACTATTATTTCTGGCGTGATCCGGCACCGGATGGTGGCCCACCGAACAATTGGACTTCATTTCTCGGTGATTCGATGTGGCAGTATGATCAGGAGACCGAGCAATATTACCTCCACTCTTATAGTGTGCATCAGCCGGATCTGAACTGGGATCATCCAGATGTACGACGTGAAATGCACAATATGATGCGTTTCTGGCTCGACAAAGGCGTAGATGGCTACCGCATCGACGCGGTTAATGCCATTTCCAAAGATACAAGCTTTCCACCGGCGACCGATACGGATAAAATGCAGGCGAACTCGTCTGAGTTTTATAAAAATGGGCCGCATATTCATCAATACTTGCACGAGATGTACACCGAGGTATTTTGCCATTATAAAATGTTCACTACAGGCGAAGCATCGGACGTATCGCTGGAAGATGTGAAGGAATATACGAATCCAGAGCGCGAGGAAATGAATATGGTACTCATGATCGAAGCGTCCAAAATATGCGATGATCCAAAAGATATGTGGAAGAGCAAGACATGGGATTTGCACGAGCTAAAAGAAATTGTCGCCAAGTGGCAAAACGATCTGTACGGTGAAGGCTGGATGGGTACGTATTTGAGCAATCATGATCATCCGCGGCTCGTTTCCTATCTTGGTGATGAGGGCGAACACCGGGTCGAATCGGCGAAAATGCTCGGTATTTTCCAGTTGACGTTGCGCGGAACACCGTATATTTACCAGGGTGATGAGATCGGGATGACGAATGCCGTCCATTTGCATACGATCGACGATGTAACGGAGCAGCAGGCGCGCATGTATTACGAGCTAATGGTGAATGAGCATGGCGAAGACTCGGAGAAGATTATGAAGCGTATCCGTACCAAAGCGCGCGATAATGCACGGACGCCGATGCAGTGGGATGATAGCACCTATGCTGGCTTTTCCGAGCATCAACCGTGGATGCCAGTTAATCCAAATAAGGATGAAATCCATGTGCAAGATCAAGTCGATGATCCGCAGTCGATTTTTAATCTGTATCGCACCCTTATCCATCTGCGTCGCAAAAGTGCTGCGCTATTGTACGGAAAATACGAGTGTATGTTATCGGAGCATGATCATATTTTCGCGTATACACGGGAATGGAATGATGAGCACTGGTTTATTGTATTGAACTTCTCACGCTCGGAGACGGAGCTACAGCTACCGCAGGAATTAGCGTCACGGCTGGAAACGGCGGAGTTGATTTTGTGCACGCATGAGGATCATTCACGCGATGTGGCACGGGCGTTAATTTCGCAGCAGCCGGCGACGATGAAGCCCTATGAATCGTTGGTGTTCAGGGGGATTTCGATTTTGGACAGCTGAATGGTGTGTTGTCACATTAGATGGTGTGAAGGTACAACATATAAAAGCCCATCTGCGACATTCGGGGAGAAATCCCCTGATGTGCAGATGGGCTTTTGCAGTTGTGAAGCGGTGATCCATATCACTAAAGTGTTACAGTGCGCCTAAGCTCAGATGAATGAGCGACAGGATGATACCGACGATAAAGCCGCAGATGGCGCCGTTGACGCGAATCCATTGTAAATCCTGGCCGACTTTTTCCTCTAGCATATGGACGAGTGTGTCGTTGTCCATCTGGTCAAGGTTTTCTTTGACAAGTTGACCGAGCCGGTAATGGTTGCGGCTAACGGCATGGATGATCCCGTTACGCAGGCGGTCTTCCCAGCTGTGTACTTTCTCCTCGTCTTTGCCCAGCTCGCGCACGACGGTGCGGTACACGCGGAACAGGTTTTTGCCGCCGGTATCGCGTTCTTGTTCCAACATGCGAATCGCCATGCCGCGTACTTCTTCCAGACGCTCGATGATGAACAGTTGAGCGGCTTCGCCGCGCAGCATGTCGCCTGCCCAGTCTTTGACGCGTATCCATGTGTTCTCGTCGTCGACGACCTGGAACATTTGTACACGCATTTCACGCAGCAGGGATTCACGGTATTCATTGCTAGGCTGTTGCAAATTATCCATCGCGGATAGGATCGCATTTTGCAAAATGCCGCCGACCATTTCCTCGTTGATCATACCGGCGAATGCTTGGAAGGCAAAGCCTTTAAAGCCGCCGAGGTTGATATTTTCTAATTGCTCCATCGCGAGTTTACCTAGTTTATCGCGGTTTTGCGGCTTTCTTGCCCAGTTATTCACCTGTTTGAGAATATGATCGAGCGCCTTTTCATCGTAGCGTTCGGTCAGCATATGAGTGAGCACTTTGTTGCCTGCGGCTTGCAGATCGGCTTTTTGCATATAATCGGCCAGACCGGATGTGACAAAATGGGCGATCGGCTGCATATCCATCCGCTGGACGGGTGGAATGACCAGATTCACCAACTCACGCCGAATCGCTTTTTTACCAAGCTGGCGTGTGATCGCAGACAGGGCAAACGGAAATAGTTTGAACTGACGCAGTTTATTTTCAATACTTTCCTTATTCAGCAATTCGTTCTCCATCGCTGAGATGAGCAAGCGAATAATCTTCTCGCGATTGCGGGTTAATAGCGATGTATGCGGGATCGGCAATCCAAGCGGATGCCGGAACAGCGCAGTAACGGCAAACCAGTCCGCAATCCCGCCGACCAGCCCGGCTTCAAAGCCGCCCTGAATCAGCAACACGAGTGTCGTTTGCGGTAGAAACAGCGTTGCAATAAATCCGGCTGCCATGACCGCAAGCGAAATACTCGCCAAATACCTTGAGTTCATAAGTTTCCTCCTCCAACGCTTCACTCCACGTCGACCAAGTGGCCGGATGTGCAATAGTATAGCACACTTCAAAATCCCACATACTATTAAGTCAATCCGGCGCAGCATGAATCAACAGCGGTTGTGCTCTAAATATAGATACGTTGAGAAAGGGCTACAGGGTGTCGTTTATTTATTGGCAACCTATCTATACTCTATACTGTACAGCCTGAACGTAAACGTTATACGCCTCCATCGTCCACGGCAGGCGCAGGCTGTGTATCCTCCGATATCACCGGCAGGCGAATCGTCACCTGTCCGCCTCCGCCTTTCAGATCGTTTTGCAATTGTAACGATCCATGATGCAGTTTGATAACATATTCGGCAAACGTCAGTCCCATCCCGTAATGACCATCTGCATTGCGACCTTTGTCGCCCCGGTAAAATAGCTCGGTCGCCTTTTCCAGCGCCTCTGGTGTAAAGCCTGGCCCGCTGTCCGTAATGACGATCGTTAACCTGTGTCGATCACAATGGATATGAATATGCATGCTCGCACCTTCCGGCGTGTGATCCAGTGCATTGGCAATAATATTCATCAGTGCACGGTGAAATAACTGCTTATCCAGTGGCACGACGCTATCGATACACTGTGCTTGCTGTTCAATCGCGATATGTTTGCAGCCTGCATATGCACGGGTATCACTCAACAGTTCATTCAACCAGTCTTGAATGACGATATTCTCTTTGTTTAGCGTCAAACTGCTGCCGGTACGCGACATCATAATCAACATGCGCACATGCTGGTCAATTTTGTCACTGGCATTCAAAATGTACCGGGTGTACATGTCCTGCTCCTGATTTTGCTCGGATAAACTGAGTAATTCCGCATTGCCACGAATGATCGTGACCGGAATTTTGATATCATGGGCAAGCGCGGCAATTTGTTCCTGCTTCGTCTGTTCCATTTTCCATTGCGTCTCCAGCGATTGCTGCAAAGCATCCTTCATTTCCAGCAATGCCTGTGCCACATCATCAAACTCTTTGATGCCTGATTTCTTTTCCGCAAAATCGAGATTTTGATTTTGAATATGACGGGTAATGCGCGTTAGCGTTTTGAGGCTATTTTGAAATCTTCTGGCAAATATAGTCGTCACCAGAAAAGAAATGATCACAATCGATAGCCCTAGCAGCACATTGCCTGTTAATTCATAATTGGGCAGATGACTGCGTAAATAAGGCGAGCTGAATTGTGGACGCAGATCGGATTGCAGCACACAGTAATCGTTAGGACGATCGATCAGGGTGTACACGGTCTGTCCATAATACGCGGGAGATCGTCCGTTCACGAGTTGACTCGCCAGCTTGATCTCGGCATCATCCATATTGCCATACAGCACAGCATGAGTCTGTTTATCCAACACGACGTATTTGGAGCCAAGCGGAAGCATATCTTCACGAACCGTTGGAGCTTCGCGTATGATCGATTCACCCTGCTTGATCAGTTGTTCACTGTAGTTGGCAGGGAACACCCAGCCTGCACTAATGGCAAACGTTGTGAGTGCCAGATACAGACCGATGATCAGCACAAAACTGAGTCCGAGCGAAATCAGGTACTTGAACAATTCTCGACGCAGTGTCGTTTTGCGTGTATGTAGTTTTATTCCCACCGGTATCCAACACCCCAAACGGTTGTAATCGGCATTCGGTTATGTTCTTTGCATTTTTTGCGGATCGACCGGATAAATTCCGTAATGGTCGAATACAGTGCATTACCGTCCATACCGTAAATTTCCTCGTAAATTTCTTCCCTCGTGAACACATGATGACGATTACGAGCCAGACATTCGCATATTTTATATTCGTTTTTGGTCAATTGTAATGGCAGATCGTCGATCCAGATTTGCCGCAGATCAAAATCAAAAGTGAACGCGCCAATCTGCTGGCGAGACGGTCGTTTCTCCCGTTTCTCCCGTCGCAAATGCGCATTCACTCGTGCTCTTAATTCTTTGACACCGAACGGTTTCGTAATATAATCGTCGGCTCCGGTCATTAGCCCTTGCACGATCGCTTCCTCTTCCGAACGTGCCGTCAAAAATAAAATAGGACAATCGACCGCATCTCGAATGGTCGAGCAAAAATCAAAGCCACTCAGTTGCGGCATCATCACATCAAGCAAAATCAAATCATATCCTTGCACATCTTCAATTGTAAGTTGATGAACCTGATCATGAACCGTAATAAGATGCTGATCCAATTGCAAAATATTACGGATCAGTGTAAGAATATCCCGATCATCATCGATCGCTAGTATTTTGAACATGACCATCACCCCTACCTCGTAATTGGTCTCCAGTTCTGCTTATTCATACGCTCGTTTTCCTTCCCAGTGACGGAACCACAATAGACTGCCCAGTAGCGTAATGATGCTGGCTACGATGACCCACAGCCATCCTGTGGCCATATCCTGTTCCAGATACGACTGTACCGTTCCGGTCAATGTGGACATATGCAGCAACGCAATACTGTCGGTCATACGCACTCCCCAAGCCCAGGGAATATAGTGCCAAATATGATCGCCCAGACCGGTGATCATAATCGCAGCAATCAACGTACCTGAACCGCCCAGTAAAATAGACGCTCCGATACCGAATGTAAAACTTACCCATAACTGGATTACATACAGTATAACACTAGTGAGCAGCAAATAGACGGCTCCCAGCAGAAATGCCGCATACGGAACTTGCACCCCTGGCAATAACAGCATAATGCCGCCGCCAAGCAGCAAGACGGATAAAATAATTGCCAAACTGCCGCTGCCCCACACAAGTAGCAATTTGCTGACATATCCGGTTTCTTTAATCCGCGTGCGGGTCAATACATTTTGAAAATGACCTGCCTGCTCTTCCTGTGTGGCGACCATACCGCAAATGATGCCTGATAATAGCGGCATCATCGCCCCCAGCACTTCCATATAGCCGGTATACACATTGACCATCGTATACGTTCTTCCTTGCACATACAGCAAATACACAAACGTCCAGAACAGCGGCAAACCGATATGCATCCACACAAAAGGCGTTCGTTTCACTTTGTACCAATCTGCATGAAGACAACGCCAGACTGCGATCATCTTAATTCACCTCCGTTTGCATACGGGATGAGCGCGCCACCCCTGCGAATACAAATCCCGTCCAGACGATCATCAGGACAAATAACACAAGTGCCAGTGGCGTAGCGATCGAAATGACCGCTGGATTCCACAGTGCATCTCCCGGTGCAAGCGGTACCCCATTCGGATGCACGCCAATCGTCGGACACATCATCCGAATCGACCAGCTCCACGGATTGAGCCACCATAGAGACAATGGTGCAACATACGTACCTAAACCAATGCCACCGACAGCGTTAACGAGCAGCGCCGTAACCAATCCCCATTTGCGTGCCAGCCATAAGCAAAATGGAATTTGCCATAGTGTACCGATCCAGAGCATGCCTGCGGCAAGCAGTGTCATCGACCATTGGCCGCCGATCGGCATGACCATTTGAAACAGCAGCAAGATCACTTCGAAAAAAATCAGCATCGCCAGCGTATAGCCGGCAATCACGATCACTTTGGCATACCACACTTTAGACAACGATACCGGCAGCGAAAAGATGCGGTTATAGCCGACCGACCGTTCCTCTCTCTGATGAGATAAGCCGCTGAGCAGCGCAATCACGAGTGGCATAAAGAAAATAGACCACCAGTTAAACGTATTCGTCACCGTATACATCGGATTCATAAAAAAGGAAAATAGCAGCACCAGCACAGGCACGACCAGCAGCAATTTGCGCGAAAATGTTTTTTTGAATTTGAGATGTTCTGCACGCACATAGCGAATCATACAGTTACTCCCTCCTTCATACGGTCTGCCTGTACCACATTCATAAACAGCTGTTCCAGATCATCATCTGGATGAATTTCGCCCTGATAGCCCAGTTTCCCATTGTTGATAATGCCGATATGGTCAGCAATCAACTCCACTTCAGATAAAATATGACTGGATAAGATCACCGTCATCCCCATTTGCGGAAAAGAACGGATCAATTCGCGCAATTCTTGAATACCGATCGGGTCCAGACCGTTCGTCGGTTCATCCAAAATCAACAGCTGCGGATGATTCAGTAAGGCGATCGCGATGCCAAGCCGCTGCTTCATCCCCATCGAAAACTGCCCTGCTCTTTTGCGGCCGGTATGATGAAGAGCGACCATATCCAGCACTTCGTCAATGCGTTTATCAGGTAGTCCGAGCAAAATGCTATGCACTTTTAAATTTTCGCGCGCAGTCAAATTGGCATACAGTGGTGGTGATTCAATCAATGCGCCGATCCGACTCAAATCGCGCCGACTCCACCGATGATCATCAAATATGATGTTACCGGAAGTCGGTGATAACAATCCTGTTAACATTTTCAAAGTGGTCGATTTCCCGGCACCGTTAGGTCCAAGCAGACCGTACACGCTATTGCGCCGAACTTGCAGACTGACATCGGCAACAGCCGTCTCGCGTCCAAACGTTTTGGAGAGCTGTTGCGTTTCTAAAATATATTCACTCATATGATCCATCCTCTATCCTTTAGATTTGCTAGCCAGCATATATTGATCATTGAAACGAATGATGACCGATTGATGATCAGCGTTAGCTTCTGCCTGTTTAAGCCCATAGACGACTCCGTATTTTAATGATTTTTTCTCGCGTACATGTTCTGGATTAGAATATACATACGGCTGCTTCAATTCCTGCTTGCTCCACCGTTTGCCCTCTTGATCCACAAAGTACATTTCACCCACTGATCCAAGTGCACGTCCAACTTGATCGGATTTTACCTCATGCTGCATCTGATATACTTCGCCATTAAACACAAAACAATCCAAACGACCACTATCAATCAATTGTTCCATCGTTATAGGCTCCACATCTGGATCAACCGTGTAACTGGCTGTTTTCTCCGTTTCGGTAATGACTTTTTGCTTGTATTCATCTACACTCTGACAGCCCGTAGATACGGCAACGAGCAGCATACAAACGACTACAGATATCCCTTTAACCGCATTCATTGCTTCACCCTCCTTGATCCCATATAAAGTTCAAACGATATAAAAAAAGCGGAGTACGCCGCTTACCGTAAAGGTAGCTCTCGTCCCCCGCTTGCAATCATTTCATACACAGGTCGTGCCCTAAGTTTATAGTATACGTATGTATACGACCTGTTTGATTACTTACTGATATGACAGTTGCAAGTCGCAGTTTGGATAAAACAGGTTTGCAGTGCACCGGTTACACAACCTGGTGTACAGAAACTTTTGCTTTTCCATTGCGGCTCGACGCCCAGCGAAGATTGCTGCGGGTTTTTCACCAGATCCAGATCGAAATCATCGAATTTTGCCATTGTACTCACTCCTTTTGTTTGGGATGAGTTCATTGTATCCGGCAAATATCAGGATTTTATCAGAATATGGAATTAAATTATATATTTTTCAAATGAGTAAAATTAATACTCGCACAACCTCTCTTCACAGCATAAATGCCTGCTGCCACGGTGTACGTTGCCCCAATTCCAGATGCAATAATGTTAGTAGCGTACCGGCAGTGCCATCCAACAATCCCGCATATTGCACAGCTGTCATTCCTCGTTGCTGGAAATGCTCCAGATTGGAAAATCCAAACGCATACTGTGGATCATCGTGTTCCATCATCGTCTCTTTTAAACGATCCAGATGTGTTTGTATTTGAGTTGATCCGCTCCACAGCTTGAATTGGCTGGCGATTTGAGCGATACCTGCAAACCCGTGGCAAAAGGTCGGCGAATAAATATGATGAATATCTTCCAGCGTATGCTGAAATGTATCCAGTGCGAGCTGCTTCCAATCGTCCCGTGGCAGCACTTCTCCGGCATGCCAGAGTGCCACACATACCCCTGGGCTGCCGTAGCACCATGCGTCGCGCCGAAATTCCGTCTGTGCATGGGCTTTGCCTTGCAGGAATTCATCCATCCCAATACAGCCTTTCCAGAATAGATGTCCGGATGGATCGGTACTGGCAAATTGGATTACGAACGCTGCCATATTCTGAATAGCTTCCAGCTGGTTCGTTCTGCGCACACCTTGTTGCCAGGCTTTGCATAAAATTAATAGCGGACCTGGAATACCATGCGACAAACCAAGATTGAAATTACCGTCTGGATATTGCTCTTTCTCGCGCTCACTAAATTGGTTCTCCGCTGGAATATGCCAGCCCGGTACAATGTGATGTCCAACTTGAACAGGCTGTGCTAGCTTGATCAAATCATCCAGCACCCTTTCTAGCAATGGCCGAATCTGCTCATCTTGCTGGAACAATAACAGATAAGCAGCGATGCCGCTCAAGCCTTCGATCACATCATAATCTCCACTACGCACACTGCCTGTTTTGGCATGGTGTAGCATAAGGGGAACATGCACGAGCAAGTAATCATGAATACGCTGCGTAAATTTGCCGTATAGCTGCCCATTTTGAGAGAGACAGACCGTAGCCAGACCGATTCCGGCCGCTCCCGAAAAGAGCGATGGGCTATGTATTCCTTCACTGGCGATATGCTGCACCAGAATGGACAGATAATGATGCCCCCTTTGATCCCAGCCTTCTTCAGGAAAATGAGCATGCAGTTCAGCGTATAACATACAGATGCCCGGAATCCCATGACTTAATGAAGACACATTCCACGGACTCATCCGCTCATTACCAATCTGCACATCGTTATGAGGATGCGTAACGATATCCAGCAAGCGATCATAGTCCTGCATATTGAGCGCGATCTGCTTGATCCGATCGACGATCGGCAAACCGGTTGCGGTTATTGCACTTGTTTCCATTCGGCTTCACCTCCCATATCAATCTCGTAATTTTCCGATTCATACATTTGCCGGTAGACTGGACAGTCTTGTAGCAGCTGTTCATGTACACCTTCGCCCACAATTCGTCCCTGATCCATCACGATAATTCGGTTGGCTTGTTGTGCGGCTACGAGCCGATGCGAGATAAAGATACCGATCTTGTGCCGGGATAATCGGAAAAAGGTATCAAACGTTTCTTTTTCTGCAATCGGATCAAGCGCTGCACTCGGTTCATCCAAAATATATACCGAAGCGTCGCGGAAATAAGTGCGCGCAAGTGCGATCTTTTGCCATTGTCCACCGGAAAGTTGACGTCCTTCGTCAAACCATAAGCCAAGCTGCATGTTCAAATTGTAATCGCCATTTTCTTTCACAAAATGAGCCTGCATCCGTTCCAGCGTCGCTTTCATATTGTCAGTGTCCTGCATGCGATCCACCTGACCGAAGCCGATATTTTCTTGCAGCGTCATCTCATATTTCATATAATCCTGAAACAATACCGCCAGCTGGTTGCTATAGTCGGCGGGATGAATATGTTCCATGTCATGACCGTTAATCCGAATACGTCCGTGCTGCAACCGATACAGACCCGATAATAGTTTGATCAATGTACTTTTGCCTGAACCATTCGGTCCGACAATCGCCACCCGTTCACCTGCGCGAAAGGTAAGACTGATATGTTCCAAACTGCGTTGTTCACTGCCTGGATAAGCAAAGCTCACATGTTCAATTTCAATCTCGCGGATCGCTTCCTTATACTCCCCTGCTTGCAGATGCTCGGCAATGACTTCCTCCCGATATTCCAGAAATTCAAACAGCTGATTCATATACAGATTGCTATTATAGATCGCATAAATCTGATTAATGATCGCCTGCGAATTGCTTTGCACCATGCCGACAGAACGAATGCAGCTTAGCACGTTACCGACCATAATCCGACCGGCATAAGCGGACAGAATCGCCAGCAAGATGACAGCCGCCCCGACCAGCTGCACGATAATCTCATACGTAAAATTAAACGCCGTCTTGCGCCGCAGCACAGCTGTATCCTGTTCCAGAAATTTGCGTTTGATCCGCAAATAATGCTCCAAAATATACCCTTTTAACCCGTAAAGCTTCACTTCTTTAAACGAGAAATCATGCGTCAAAATGTAATTTAAATACCAGGCTCGGCGCTCTTCCCCTGTACGCTTCCACTGTATAAAAAACTCCTGCTGACCGATCCGCAAAAAATAAAACAGCGATAAGATCGGTACGAGCAAAAGCAGTATAGCGATCATCCAGTTCCAGGTCATCAGAAAAATAATCGCCGATACGAGCGTGACCGCGGCTGTAATCATGGCGATAAACGATTGAAAAATCTGAAACGGTTTATACGAAATCTCCCGTGTAATACGCTCCAATCGATCGTATACTTCTGGATTCTCAAAGTCCTCCAACGCCAGACGTCCACTTTTCTCCATAATCATATAATTTAATTTGTAATTCATACTGAACTGAAAGCGCGTATTATAGTAATCCATCGTTTGCGAGATCAATTCCGCGATCAGCGTAACGACGATATACGTGGCAAACAACCATAGGATCGGCTTCATGCCTGACTGGATGTGCACCAGTGAGTTGATCAGTTCCTGCGAAATGTACAGCGTCGCAATCGGCGCCAGCCCTGTAACCAAGCTCAGTATGGCAATGACGCTAAACAGTCTGCCTTCCAATCGAAAGACAAGCTGTAATGTTCGTGGAAGCTGGCGCAGCGTGAACAATAAGTCACGCAGCCGAAAAGTTTCGTTTACTTCCATAACAAACTTCCTTCCCGATTGCGGCTATGCAGCGCATGTAGCGTATGAGCGGTCAATGCCAGCACTTTGCGTTCCTTTTCCCGATCCGTTCCGAGCAGGCGGTTGCAGTGCAAATGGAGGACGCTCCCGATCATATCTGCCGGATGTGCAGTTAATGGCAGCTCACCATGCAAATAGGTCGCATATTCGTGTGCATGGGCATCACGGAGCGCGAGCAGATCCAGCAGTTCCTTGCCGCCACCTTCTTCTGCACCCAGCTGCTGCCAGTGATCCGCTGGATCGCAAAGTCGGGTATAATAAGCGGCCTGCTGCTTGAACTCCTGCCGATATTCACGATTGGATATGCCCTGACGACTTAAAATATCCAGTTGCTGAGACGGATTCAGCTGCAATTGCTGTAACAGACGAATGATCGAAACGATCGCAACCGTATCCAGCTCCAATGTCAATTGTTGCAGTCGTTGTCCACGCAAAATCGATTCCACAACGTAGCTGTCTGCACTAAACAGTCGTTCTACCGCTCCAATCGCATGCACGCCACCATAACGTTCCAGTTCGCGGTCATACGAAGCAATCACATAATCCGCAATCAATCCTTGTTGCTTCAGCCCTTTCAACCAGTCCAGTACATCCGGCAACATCGACAGCAATGTAGCAGGATCGGAAGCGA
Organism: Paenibacillus wenxiniae; assembly: GCF_039822605.1. Lineage (NCBI taxonomy): Bacteria > Bacillati > Bacillota > Bacilli > Caryophanales > Paenibacillaceae > Paenibacillus > Paenibacillus wenxiniae. Next base: position 24,351 of record NZ_JBCGUH010000012.1, on the reverse strand, counting down.
AACGAAGCCGGATATGCGGTTTAGGGTCCATATAACGCATAAAGAAATGCTGAACCGGCAAATTCGCAGATAATTCACGACAGAAATCCAACAGTTCAAAAGCAATCAGTTCTTCCTCTCTTGCCTGCTTACCGTACAGCTTAATATAGAGCCAATCATCCAATGGCATTTTCAATCGTTGCTGCTCTAGCTCCATACTGCACAATTTGGGCGGAATGGATTGTGGCTGCTCTGCGGCGATCCGTACCAGCGGTACGACCACTTCTGCCACATACCCGCGTCCGTCCATATCATAAATCGCTGGTTCGCCTTCTTCCAGCGCGACCAGTTGGATATTTTGCTGGCCGGCTTTGCGAAGTTCAGCGAACAACATACACATAGAGCGCTCGTCTTCCGTATCGACCATGAGTCGATGATCCGAGTTAGCAATATAAAAGCGGGCTGGCAAACGATAACGCAAACGGAACGTTTGGAATCGTTCTGTAAAGTCCGACTCATCCGGTTTGTCATGGTCATACAGATCATGCAAGTTGATCTGCCATTGTTCGCCGGACAGTACAATACCTTCGTAACGAATTTCCGGTATATACTTAAATGCTTTGTACACATCGGTCCACGGAAAATAGCTCCAGTTGCGACGGCGATGTTCTTCCATTTCTTGCAGAAACCGAATCGCATTCGCCGTCATGAGCGGATTGAGCATATTGTTGGCGCCAAACACTAGCAATTCTCCACTCTGTCGATGGCGAGCATAAAAGCGATTGCCATGTATACCGATGCCGATATCCTCGATGCTCACCTGATCTTCTGTATGACGCGAACTGTTCGTAAACAACGCCATTTCTTTCGTCCGTCCGCTCGCATTGCGCGTGACATTGCCAGAACGAATCTGATGGGGAATAAAGCTAAGTTCGCACATCTGTTCATCCTGCTGACTGCGTATTCGCTGTTCGTGACTATGGATATGCTCCAATACCGTATGCATGCCTGGCGATAGATGCGCGAAGCGCCCAAACGTTTTACCTGCCTGTCTGGAACCGATATTCGGCCCAAGATATAGCAGCGGTTGCCCCTCACGCATCCGCAGCAAAAAGTTCAATTCTAGCGACACCGGAATTTCGCGATAATCCGGCTCCGCATCGATCATATGGGCAAAATGCTGACGGGTCCACTGAATCGGCGTTCCCGTCTGCACCGCTTCCGTGTAATCCAGCAGCAGCTGACTTTTGAGTGCAGGTGTAACATATTCGCCTGGCTGGGTCTGTTCAAAATAATCATTGGCTGGATGTGTGTACGAGTAAGGTGCGCCAATGCCTGTAGCCGTATCAAGCATTTCCAGCAAAGGCACTTCACGATCGACGCCGTATTTTTCAATAAACTTGTTTTTATACTGTTCCCAGTAGCCCTGTCTCTGCTCCAGTGGTATCGCCACAGCGGATAACATAGAAGCCAGATGTGCCATTTGTCCGGCGATATCACTATCCAGACTTAGCTCGGAATCGCTAGACTCGTCATGATCCATACCGGTATCAATCTGTAACGGCGAGGCGGAAGATTGAACAGACTGCATCGCATCGATCAGTTGCAAATAGGCTGCCTCGCCCTCTCCCGGCTTCGTGGCATTGTAATTACAGATCAGGCGCTGAATCTGCCCCAGCTGTGCGATCAGTTCCGTATCCAGCTGGCATATTTCCATTTGCTCGATTACAAAGGTAAATTGATCGCTAACGTTAAGCGGAGGACGCAGATTGGAAATCAGAAATTCCTGATCTACCATCTGCTGTACATAATGCTGGATACGCTCTGCCGGTGTATCCGGATAATAACGCAGTAGTGTGTGCACCAGTGCTGGGAACGAAATGGCCATCCGGCTATGCTCATACAAAATCTGAAATGCAGGCGTGGCGCGAATCTGCACATCTTCGGACTGACCGTCCAGACTATATAGCAAATACGCACGGTCTCCCTTTATATAACAAGCAGGATTTAATTTGAAATGCAGGTGTACGCTGCATTCCTGTTCCAACCGTTTGATGAGTAAAAACAACCACTCCAGATCGACTCGCGCCGTTTTGCGAATTTGCCGCTGATCATATGTCCATTGATGATGCTCTGCAAACTGTCCTACACCTACCGCTGTAAACAGACCAAATGGAGTTGTGCGATGAGCACGCCGCCCCGCATATTTCATCATCGCCTGTACAAAATTACGCTTCTTTTTTCCGGTTAATTTATCCGGGTCATTCCTATACGTATTCATCGTGTCATACAATGTACGACTCGCAATCAAAACCTGTTCGCGAAATAGCGGGTCCCGGCACCATTGTGCTAATTGTTCGTCCGTTTCCTGCATAGGAACAGCGGTTTCATCGGAAACAGGACTGAGCGGAAGGCGTACCATATACTGTCCGACTGGCTGAAAAAGTGGCTTCATATTTATGACCTCTTTTCGAATAAATGTATTTTAAGCAGATGCAATTGGTTGTGTTCGATGGATTCCGTACAGACGATTCAGTAGACGGGCAGTCAGGTTGCCGTGTTGGTGAATTTTAAACACGGGTTAAAATAAAAAGGATTTTTGCGTAGCAAAAGATCGCACTGGTTATGTAAGTAACAGTTACCTGGCGTTGATAAACTGTGGAATTTATTTTAAGGTATAAATATCAGGTTTTTATCAGAATCGTATTGAACCTATTGGAGGAATATTTTATGTACATGTACATTAGCTCTCACAATATTCATGAGCAATTTCCAGAAGCTGCTCATTTGCCAGAGGTGATCTCGATGCGACATGACGGCGATGTGCGTTATGTGATGGAGATCGACGAGATGTTGCCAGTGGATATTCGTTCCCAGCATACGTTTAGCTATGAGGTGCTCGACAGCGGCGGCCGTGTTGGCGGTCACTTTGCTGTACTGAACAATATTCCGGTGACCGCAGACGGACGCTCTGCGTTTGAACAGCGCTTTATGAATCGTGCGCGCAAAGTGGAAGAGGAGCCAGGCTTTGTCGGTATTCGTGTTCTGCGTCCGCTCGATGACGATACGTATGTCATTATGACGCTGTGGGAAGGCGAGCAGGATTTCAAAGCATGGCAGGAATCTCAGGCTTACAGCCATGCGCACCGCAAGCGCCATACCGAGGAAGGCATCGATGTACAGCAGCCGTCCATTTTCCCGCGTCCATCCTTTGTCAAAACGTTTACAGTTGATATGTAAGCAACCTGCTTCCATAACATATAATCCAACAGCCTGTTCTCCAAAAGAGAGCAGGCTGTTTACATTTGACCTATCCGATTATGGACATAAAAAATGTAACCCATTCAGCCACTCCGCGTAGATCATAGTAGATTCCAACGCCTATTCTTGTTAAAATGGCATTACATTGGAAGCCATATTATTGGTATTCCAGACTACTTTTAGAAATCGAGGGGTTTAGAAATGGGAATGAATTATAATCTCCAGCGTAAAAGCCAGCTTGACGCACGCGAGCTAATGCTGCTGGAATCGGAAGTGAAAACTTACGGTAAAAATATGGTCGTTGCTTATGTACTGTGGTATTTCCTGGGCATCTTTGGCGCACATCGCTTTTACATGGGTAAAATCGGTACAGCTGTAACACAATTGATTTTATCACTAACTTTTTTTGGTATGGCTGTCACAATGGTTTGGTGGATCGTGGATGCGTTTCTCGTACATACATGGGTGAAAGAGCGTAATGCTTATGTGGAAAGCAACATTATCGATCAGATTCTCGTGCAAAAGCCAATCTCTTCGGATTACCACTACTAAGCCGGATGTTGACACGTTATCAGCTCTCTCCACAGGAGCTAATGTTGCTCAATTCCGAAATGCGTCCGCGTGAGAAATCATTGGGACTCGCTTATCTGATGCTGATTGGCGGACACTTAGGTGTCCATCGCTTTTACCTGAAACGGACGGCGACAGCGATTGTACAGCTTGTGTTGTTCCTGATTGCCGCGCTTGGTTACATAGTCATGCTGGTAACGACTGCCGGTTTTGAAGAAACGGAAGCGACTGCTGGTTTATTTGTAGGTCTGATTCTGTTCTTTGTTGCAGCAGCGCCATTATTCGTCTGGGTCGTTATCGATCTGTTCTTAATACCTGGTATGGTACGCGGCATAAATGCTCAGTTGGAACAGGAAATTATGCACCAATTGGAATGGCTTCGCAACCATCCACAGGCAGCGCGCGGAAATGATGGCGGTCAACCGCAAGGTGCACCATCTCAGCCTTATCTGCCACAACCACCGTATCCACAAGGATAAGTTGATCGAGCTATGATGTATCATTAAATAGACTAGCTGCTCATTAGATGGATCGAAGCATACTTGCAACTCACTCTATAAGCAACAGAGTTCCTGCCTATAAGTACGATATGTATACATAAAAGACCTTTTCCATATGTACGTGGAAAAGGTCTTTTTTTGCGTTTTATTTGTTGTTTAGCGGTGAATCGCTATTTATACGTATGCGAGTTTGCATACATGCTCTAGTTCATCTTTGCTTTTATCCTGATGCTTTAACGTAACGAATTGCCGCATAATGAAACACCTGCACGATAGCAGCATGTTGAATCATCCGTGTATACGTTCATGCCTGCTCACGACGATATTTGCAGCTGGCTATGGAACAACTCGCTATAAAATCCGCCTTGCTCCAACAGCTCATCATGGTTGCCGCGCTCTACAATCTGCCCATCACGCAACACCAGAATTTGATCCGCCGAGCGAATCGTATTCAGTCGGTGTGCAATCACAAAGCTGGTACGCCCTTGCATGAGCCGCTGTAAGCCTTCCTGAATACGAATTTCGGTAACCGTATCAATACTGCTCGTTGCCTCATCCAAGACGAGAATCGCTGGATCAGCCAGCATCGCACGCGCAATCGTCAACAATTGCCGTTGTCCCTGACTAATCCCTCCACCGTCCCGACTCAGCACATGGTCATACCCATCGGGGAGCTGGCGAATAAACGTATCCGCGTTCGCCATGATCGCTGCTTCACGTACTTGCTCATCGGTCGCTTCCAGTCGTCCATAACGGATATTGTCCAGCACTGTCCCTTCAAACAGAAACGAATCCTGCAATACAAATGCCATATGCTGCCGGAGACTGGAACGACGTAGCGTCCGAATGTCCCTGCCATCCACCATAATCTGTCCTTGATCGGCATCATAAAAGCGCGAAATGAGCTGAATAAGCGTCGTTTTTCCCGCACCGGTCGGTCCAATTAAAGCAATCATCTCGCCAGGCGCGGCGGTAAATGAAATATGCTGCAATGTATCTCCGCTTCGCTCTGTATCATAGGCGAACGACACATCTTTGAACTCCACCGCGCCGGACAATTGCTTGACCTCGGTCGCGCCGTGCTCATCCGCTTCCTCCACATCCTCATCCATAATTTCAAACACACGCTCTGCACCCGCAATCGCAGATAATAACGTATTCCACTGGTTCGCCAGATCATTCAGCGGACGTGTAAACTGCCGTGCATATTCGACGAAAATGACGATCACACCGACCGTAATCGCACCACGAATGGCCAGCATACCCCCAACCAGAGCAATCAGCGCAAAGCTCAAATTGTTCAGCCCGTTCATCAGCTTGGGAATAAAACCTGAAATCGTCTGCGCCCAGAAGCCGGAAAAGCGAATCCGATCATTGCGCTGAGCGAAGTCATCGATCACCTGTTGCTCACGTCCAAATGCTTTAATAATCTTTTCGCCAGATAATGTTTCCTCAATATAACCGTTCAGCTCGCCCAGATTACGCTGGCGCTCGCGAAATAGCGGGCCTGTACGCTTCGTAATCCAGCGCATGCCCAGCGCCATTAGCGGCACGACGATAAATGTCAGCAAGGTGAGCAGCGGGCTAAGCCACAGCATGACGACGAGCGTACCGATTAGCGTGAGCACACTGGAGAAAATCTGAATCGCTGAACTGTTCAGCGTACTGCTCACATTTTCAATATCATTCGTTACCCGACTCATTAACTCGCCCTGCTGACGTTTACCGAAAAACGGAATCGGCAATCGATGTAAATGAGCAAACAAATCAGAGCGCATCCGGTATACCGTTTCTTGCGCGATTTCGATCATCCATACGTTCTGCAACCAGGACGTAATCGAATTTAAAATATATACAGCGCCCAGCGCAACCAGAAACCAGATCCACAGCATGCCACTGTCACGCGCTAGAAAATCATCAATGGCAATCCCGATCAGATACGGTCCCAGCAAGGTCAGACCGGACGTGAGCAGCACCATGAACAGCACTAGAAACAGCTTTAACCGGCGCGCCGACAGGTACGTCCAGATGCGCGCTAACGTGCCACGCCAGTTTTTCGCACGCTTGCGATCAGCCTGATAGCTACTTGCTCCAGAAAGCTGTGCTTCATTGGCACGTGGGGCAGACGGACGAGCAACACGAAACGGATCAGTGAACGCCTTCCACATGCTGTAGCTCCTCCTCTCCAAATTGCGATGCATAAATGCGTCGATACAGCTCCGATGCTTGCAATAGCTGTTCATGACCACCCTCTGCGATCAGACGACCATCCTGTAACAGCAATACTTTATCCGCACGAATCGTCGAGCTGATCTTCTGTGTGATTAGCACTGTCGTACAGGATAACTGTCCTAGCTCTTCCAGTAGCTTCGCTTCGGTACGTACATCGAGCGCGCTGGTGCTATCATCGAGCAATAGCAATGATGGCTTGCGCACGAGCGCACGCGCGATCGAGAGCCGCTGCTTTTGTCCACCTGACAGATTGACCCCGCGTTGTCCAAGCCGCGTCTCGTAGCCGCCTGGCAAGTTTACGATCGTATCGTGAATTTGCGCAATTCGTGCTGCCTCCTGAATTTCGTCGAGTGTAGCGTGCTCATTGCCCCAGGCGATATTTTCGCGAATCGTGCCCGTGAATAGCACAATTTCCTGTGGCACATAACCGATATGATTCCGCAGTTCGTGCTCCTCAATTAATCTTATATCCTGTCCATCCATACAAATCGTACCTGCATTCGGATCATATAGACGCAACATCAGTTGGATTAAGGAGGACTTGCCTGACCCTGTAGCCCCCATAATGGCAGTCATCCGACCCGGACGCGCGACAAACGAAATATCCTTTAGAATCGGACGCTCCGTATCGGGATAACGGAAATGCACTCCTTGCAGTTCCACTTCTGCCGCATGACCCGTCTGTCCGGGGAATACGACCCGATCTCGTGTCTGCTGCTGAGAACGGGCAACATAGGCACGATCAGTAGCGTGCTTATCTTTTCCCGTCGCCTCACCATATCTAGCGCTGGACTGTATCGTAATCGGTGCTGCTTGCATCCCGACCGATGCGGATGGTTGTGGATGTCTGAATACGGTTTCAACATGGGATTTTGCTGCTGCTCCATTTGACCGTGCAGCTACGTGAGTCGATTGTCCAGCTGCTTGATCTGCTTGCACGGATGCTTGCTCTGGTTGTACATCTACTTGATTTGCTTGTACAGATGCTTGATCCGGTCGCACAGCTACTTGATTGGTTTGTGCAGATGCTTGATCCGGTCGCATAGCTACTTGATTGGTTTGTGCAGATGCTTGATCTGATCGCATAGCTACTTGATCCGATTGTGTAGATGTTTTATCCAATCGTGTAGCTCTTTTATTCCGTTGTTCAGCTCTTTCATACACTTGTCCACCTACTGTAGACTGCGCTACTACCGCATCATGCACTGCTTCTTCCGCAGTTAGCACCTCATCCATGCGTCCTGCCGATGCACGCGCACGCGAGAACGATGCGACGATCATGGAGAACGCCGATAGTGCACCCATCGTGCGCATCGAATAGTTAATAATCGCGACCACTTCACCGACCGAAGCCGAACCGGTCAAAATATCCCGATGACCGAACCAGAGTACCGCAATAATGCTCGCATTCATAATGAATAAAATAAATGGCATCGTCGTCTCCGTCAGCCGCAACGCGGATACCGTATCATTCATCAGCTCGCTGCTATGCTGCTCAAACCGCCGCCGTTCATGCTGCTTACGCACAAACACACGAATTAGACGCATGCCGGTCAAATTTTCCTGCATCACATTGTTGACCGTATCCAGTCGCCGCTGCACCCGTTCAAACGATGCTGCTGCACGCTTCATAATCGCCATCACGAACAATAATAAAATCGGCACGCCTACAACTAACAGCAAGCCAAGTTTCACGTTCACAATCAGCGCCATCATACTACTTCCAATGACCAATAGCGGCATACGCAGCATAAAACGCAGCCCCATAAACAGCATATCCTGCAAAATAGTCACATCATTCGTCAACCTTGTAATGAGCGAAGATGTCGCAAATTGTCCAAACAAGCTATACGAAAACGACTGCACTTTCCGATACAGTGCATCACGCAAATCGTAGCCAAGCCCTTGACTGGCATAAGATGCATAAAACGAACTAAATATGCCGGCGAGAAAAGCGATTACCGTACCGCCTACCAGAATGCCGCCCCATAACCATACAGCGGGCATATACTGCTTGCTGATGCCGTCATCGATAATTTTGGAGATCAAATAAGGTTGGATCAGCTCCAATGTCAATTCGATCAGCATCATCAGTAGCGCGAGAATCGCAGCGACCCGATATTTTTTCAAAAAGGAAAACATTAACGACATTGTGCTCCCCCTTGTCCTCAAATGATGTAGCTCTGTCATCCCTTACGCATGCCATACGCATCGCCAGCGCTAATCTGTATGACTATCCACCATCCAGTCTGTAATCGAAGTCGCCGCTGCCGCCTGTGGATGGCAGACAGCGGCGATACATGTCATCAGGATGGTGATCCTGTGCTTACTTCCTCCGAATCATCCTGCTTCTTCATATATACCCCTTTTTTGTAAACCGAACGTATCGTAAAGTGATCTCCCAGCTTTTTATTTGTACGGTAGATGAGTGAATTGACTTCATCTACGCCAACTAGCTCGGCATCGTCCACACACCGCTCCGGCCATACTTCACGCACAATCTGATCGCGGGTCACAAAATGATCGAGGCAATTGTACAGCAGCTTGAACAGTTGATACTCTTTTTTCGATAACGTGATGCTGTCGCTACCAATCTGAATATTTTGCAAATAGTCATGCAGGCGAATTTCGTTCTCCATCAGATCACTTACCCGATACTCCCTTGTTTCCTCCAGATCGCTGCCACGTTCCAGATGCAGCGCCACCAGACCATTCACCAGTGTCAGCTGATCGCCATCACCGATCCGATACGACTGATTCGGATGCAGCCGTTTTCCATTCAGCTCCGTACCATTTTTACTGCCAAGATCCTCGACGTATACGTCGTTATGAACACGGCTCAAGCGGCAATGCTGCTTGGATACAAGCTGGTTGTATAGCGGCAGATCGGTCTGACCTGTCCCTGTATGTCGACCAACGAGCACGGGTTTATGATTTTCCAAATAAATAAACGCACCGTGGCCCTCCAGGCCGGCGGTATCGACAATAATTTTGATAATGTCCGGCATGTTCATCGCTCACTTTCCGGTAATTTCAATCTGTATGTCAGCATAACGTGATCTATAATGTAGCTCAATGACAAAATCATCAGATTCCTTTCATTGTTTGCTTGCCGTCCGGCTTTTATAGTGTACAAGAGAGAAGTTCTATGAACAGGCAAGCAAGCCCATCAAATGGGCTGTCTTCCATTATACTATACACCGCCTGTCGAATAATTCAATTTTGCTAATTGGGTAGCCGATAACGAATGTCCGTTTATCATGTTCGTTTGCGGACATACCAAAATAGAGCCTACACCAAACCGATACAGAAATATGCACAACCGATATAGAATGTATGACTAACCGATATAGAACATATTCATCATCTACACAACATATATAAAAAGCCTGCCGAAGCAGGCTACCATACGATTGGAAAAAGTGGGGAATCGATTATGAAACCAAAACAAATTGTGATCTACGGCTTATTATCGTTTCTAATTGCCAGCAGTCTGGCGATGTATGTGTATTTGGATCACCGTTTGCCAGCATACGATAAGACAGACACGACGGAATCGATTCAAAAAGTCCATATGGAAAGCCTGAGCGATCTACAGCAACGAATCAATTACGAATTGAAATAAGCTTTTTGCTAAATGGCTTGATGGAGCGACACCTATCGCTTCATAGATACTGCAAACGAACCAAACTCAAAGCGCTTCAACATGAACAGATTTAAAAATGAACAGGATTCACATCCAATAACATCACAAAACAGCAGATTCATACATGTTTAAATGAAACCATCCCCCTCTCCGGGAAGTATTATACGATATCCCCGTTCAAAGGAGTGCATTCATTTGAAAATGTATACACTAACGCTTATTCTGCTCGTCAGTCTGTTATCCGGCTGTTCAGCACTGGACAGTGTGAATCAATCGGTCAACTATGTAAGCAGCGTAACGACGTATATTAACCATACATCGACTCTGGCGCAGGAACTACCTCAGCTTACCCAGCAATCGTTAACCGATGCACAAGCACGACAGCAATTGACTCAGGAGTTGCAAAATGCACAGCAGCAAATTAATACATTTAACCAGTTGGAGCCACCTGCATTTGCCAAAGAGCTGCATCAGCAGTTATCCGGTTATAGCGATACGCTGAACACCGAAGTGAACTCGCTGATCGATCAGGCGCAGGCTGGCAAGTTAACCGTCCAAAACTTGAACAACTCGCAAATTTTCCAGACGATCGACCAGATCAATGGTTTGTTGAATCAGTTTCAGCAGCTGGGGCAGTGAGGATGAAGATAGACACAAAAAGGCAACCTTTCCTGAACCGGAAGGTTGCCTTTTATTAGTGTAAGCAGCAGTATACATTCTCTCTATGTAGCATGGTTCTGATGTGTACTCACTTGATCAGCTGGAAGTTACCGATCCATGGCAGTGGCTTCATCACACCGTTTGCCGCATTGATAATACCGATGATCATAAATACAAAGATCGCAATCGCCACAAGCGGTGACAAAATCCAGCCCACAAACGGAATGATCATTGCAACGATATTAGCAGCTAAAGCCGCAAGGAACAATACCAGTCCCTGGTTTGCATGATACATAGCAAAGCGCGAATTTCTCGCAGCCAGCAGGGGCACGAAAAACAAAATGTACGCGAGAATCGCCATTACTTTATTCGCTTGCACATCATTGGGATCACCTTGCTGTTGCTGTTGATACGAAGGATCTTGATAATTAGACATGTTCTAACCTCTTTCCTGCGTGATTTGTGCTGTGTACTACAGCGATACCAGAAGTACGATGTTTATTATGTAAAAGTTTCATATTGATGAAATGCACCTTGAGTATACCACCTGATACCGGAGATGAGTACTATGTATTATGCAGTTTGGGCAATGAATTTAAAAAGAATACAGCGGCAGGCAAATTAACATTTGCTAGATGACCTCCATGCTTTATGATATTCGTATCTTTTTATAGAGAAAGCAGGTGAGCAGCATGGATGCGGAGGATTGGCTACCGTCCGAAATTGAACGTTTAAACGCATGTGCCGATTCCGATGAGGTGGTACGTGATATTGAGCAGCTCCTACTTCAAACTGATACGTTTGACTATGTATTTCAACTGCGAACGCGGCTGGCGATTCTCTACAAACGTCAGCACCAATGCGATCTCGCCATTGATCAGTACACGATCCTTATTGCTTTGAATGCGGACGAACCGAGATATTATTATGATCGTGGAAGTGTCTATCAGCTCCTATCAAACTTCGAACAGGCACGAGCTGATTTTGAAAAAGCGCTAGCTCTGGAAGAAGACCCTGCCTATTATCACAATCTGGGCATCGTATGTAAGCATCTGAATGATACCGCTACCGCTTTGCACTGCTTCGATGCGGTCATTCGATTGCGGGGAAACGATGCTACCGCCTATAACGAGCGGGCAGAATTTCATTTATGGATGGGTAATGAGGAGGCTGCATTAGCGGATTTGACTGCTTCACTGGAGTTAAATCAGGAAGAAGACTACATATTTTATGAGCGAGCCCATTTGTATGCTACCCGTAAACAATACGAATTGGCTATTCAAGATTACAGCGCAGCGATTACTTTAAACGATACCCATGCCTCTTATTATTTGGAACGTGGTTATTATTATGAGATGCTGGAACGTTTTGAACAATCGATACTGGACTATCAAAAAGCGCTTGAGCTTCGTCCATCGTGGAGTTTACCCTATAATAATCGCGGTAATCTATACATGGAAATAAAGCAATATGACAGAGCGCTACAGGATTTTAATACGGCTATTGAATTAAACGATCAGGATGCTTTGTATTATCACAACCGCGGTTTTGTCTATCAATTAATGGGGAAATGGGAGCTGGCTGTTCAAGATTATTATCGCTGTCTGGAGTTAGAGCCTGGCCGAACCCAAATCTATTACAATATGATGGAATACCATCTCGAACGCGGTGAACATAATTGGGCGCTGCAAGTGTGCAGACAACTGCTTAAAAATGACCCGGATGATTGCGAACATTATATGAAGATGGCGCATATATTGCTGGAATTAAAACGCTATGATGAGATCGAATGTTTTGCACAGCATGTGATCGATCACGAACCAGACCATGATCAGGCTTACAATATAATCGGTTTGGCTCATTATCGACGAGGTCATTTGAAGCAAGCACTCCTGTACTATAATCGTGCGATTGAGCTTGTGCCTACGATGGAGATTTATTTTCGCAATCGAGCATTAGTATACAAAAATATAAACAAACCGACCGAAGCAGCAAGGGATCGTATGACAGCAGATCGTTTGCGACGCTATCGCCATTTAAGTCCGGTTCCAGATAATACGAAGTGACCGAATACTGCTCACATGAGCAAGTCCAATTAAACAATTTTAACAGAGAGCATGTGCAAATAAACCCCTTCATAAGCAACCGATTGCAATTAGATTAGATATGACAAAGCTGGCTGTTCCGTGATAAGAACAGCCAGCTTTTTGTCTATTATTTCTACTTTCACTTAGCCTATGGTTTTGTTTAGCTTATATTGTTCACTTATCTTTCAACACCACTATTTACTTCGCCAGCTCCCCAATTTCCTGCTCACTCAGCGCCCGATTGTAAATATTCACCTCATCCAGACTGCCTTTGAAATACGGATCGGCTGCGAAGCGGCTTTTGCCTAGATACGCTTCACGGGTCATCAGATCATGTGGGTTGAAGCTCATCCGGTCATTGCTGCCTGCCAGCTTACCGTTAATATACAGCTTGCCTGTATTGCCGGACAGCGTCACCGCCACATGCACCCACTGTCCGCTTGGCAATGCAGACGAAGTGATAATGTTCTGGTCGGTATTGTTGCTGTGCATCGTAAACTGCACGCCTGTTCCCTGGAAAGGTGTCAGGAACATAAATCCATTCATCCCATTACCAAAATCCAAAATTCGCTGCCATGCAGCACCACCATCCCATTTCACCCAGCTCGCAAACGTGTAATCTTCCGCATCCGTAATCGTCCCTGGTAGCTGCACATAATCGTTCACACCGTCCAGTGTGATGCCTGCGCCCGACTTGCCATACACATCGCGGGTTACACCACCAATCAGCGTACCGTCATAATGATTGTAGGTGCTATCGGTAACGGTCGTTCCGTTGGATTCATTGAATGTATACTGACCGAGTAATGGACCACGCGCCTGTTCCAGCACGGTCACTTTAAAGTTTTTGTTCTTTTTCGCACCGTTTTTCGTGATCGTAGCGACCAGCGTCACACGGGCATTGCCCTCACCTGCTGCTGGACGGGTCACTTTACCGGTATCGGAAATGATGTCCGGTTTGTTGGAATGCCAGCTAATCTGCACACCACGTGTTCCGGTCAGCGGCAAATCCAGATCGTAAAATATACCCTCTGTCTCGCCCAGATTCAAGTCTTTGTCAACTGCGGAGACGAGCTGTTTATCCTTCTGTACTTCACGCTGACTTCCCCATACGCTCGTGCCGTCTGTAGACAACGCGGTGAGTGTGAGCACGGTTTTGCCAGAGTCAGCATTGATTTCATGTAAAAAGACACCAGTGTATGTGTTCCCGCCTATCGTTAGTCGGGCCGTATTGCGGTCTTGTAACTTCCATGTACCCGTGACATCACCGGTGATCGTACCGTCTTCGTTCAATGTTGCCGATACAGCTTTGTGGATGTCGGCGCTAATATGTTTGTCCTGCGTAATCCACTGGTAATCACCAGGAATGTCATTAGCACTTACTTTTGCCTGCGGATTTTGCTCGCCTGCATAACGATATGGCGCTACAGTTAGCCAACCGTCGGCGTTCATAAACATCTCATGTGTACGCACTTCATGCTCCTCACCACGTCCAGGGAAACGGGAATGGAAGATGAGGAAATAACGTCCGGTTTGCTCATCATAATAAGCGGAGTTATGCCCTGGTGACACCGCACCTGCACCGGTACCTGTACCCGGATCACCAATCTGGCGTTCAAACTGATAATTACCGATAATTTTTACTCCATATGGCTCGATGGAAGCATCATCAAACAGCGGCTTGGATGGGTCGGATTTTACATTCGTCATATCATTGCCGGCCGCATCGTAAAATGGACCATCTGGCGTTTTGGAGCGAACAACACGCAGATTGTAACCGCCTGTCGCATCCAGACCGCCGAACGACAGGAACATGTAGTAATAATCCGTTTGTGGACTGTACAGCATATAGGCGCCTTCGATCCGACTATGGTTGCCGCCGATCAGCTTTTTACCATAGCCTTGCTTCGGTAATGGTTTGCCGGTCGCCGGGTCCATTTGCATAACGAAAATACCGCCTGAATATGAGCCATATACCATCCACAGCTTGCCATCTTTATCGAAAAACACATCCGGGTCAACCGTATTCGGATGAATGCGAGCGTCGTAAATCGTACCATCTTCGCTAATTCCATCCCACATACCGGATTTGAGGAAAATGCCTTGATCACGGTATGGCCCTTCGATGTTATCTGCAACCGCAATGCCCATCGCGGAACGAGGCGAATCCCCTTTACAAGCGTTATAGTACATATAAAATTTACCATCGGCGAGCTGAATCACATCGGCTGCCCATAATGTGTTGCTTTGCGCCCAGCTCAGTGCATCTTTCAATTCGGTGGTGACATTCGGGATCAATGGGTTGCCATCTGCCACGCCAGAAGAAATCATACTCCAATTCATCAGATCAGACGATTTGGCAGAGGCAAGGTGAGAACCGAATATGTAAAATTCATTGCCAACTTTGATGACCGATGGATCGTGGACGGATGCCTCCTGATATACAGGTGCTCCAGTGGATGCAGTCGCAGCGTTAACTGTGCTGGTTGAAGCAGATGAAATCGGTGAATACAGGTTGTTAGTCGATGATGTAGATAGAGCTACCGCTTTAAAATTGCTTCCATTTACCTGCGCAGTCTGATCTGCTGGAAGCGATGTTTGGGCTATTTTCAGAGAATCGGTATAGCTAGGAGCAGCAAAGATCGGTGTAGATGGCAATAACATCGGTACAACTAGCGTGGCAGCGATAACGGTTAGACTGGCTTTTTTACGGAAGTGGGATGTCATACATTATCTTCCTTTCTCATTGGGAAATCAGATTGGTAAGAGATATGAACAGGACAAGCTACAGTAGCAAGGCAAAGTCGATCGGACGGCTTCTTTTCGTTGATTATGCGTCCTTTTTAAGCGCTTACATAAATGCGATGTTTACGATTTCGGATTCGCTACAATGCGCTTTGTTGTATGAAGTCAGACTTATCATACATGAACATTTTACTCTTTTTCAAGCATTAAATTTATAAAAATACGAATTATAAACAAATATATAAACTAAATATACACTCGTTAATATTTTTGTATTCATTGGATCGTTGAAAATTGTAACCGTTCAATCTTGTAATCGTTGGAGCTTGTGATCCTATACTGCCCTCTACCGTATCTTTTGCAGTGCAGCTCATCAAACAGCGTACATATACACTGTTTGATAAGCTGCACATTCTTCTTCATCCCACACTACTTTCGACTCCCTATCTTCACCTATACAACATCTATACAACATCGCAAAAAACCCCTTATCCTGTCCTCCATCATGCCAGATACATTGCTTAGTCTGCATCATAAAAGTAACGAAGATAAGGGAGCTTTGAACATATGATGGCGCACCTATTTACTGTACGTTATAGCCTAAAATTACTATCTTTTATCGTATGGCTGTATTGCATTTTTAAACATCTACGCCCTTAAAAGGGGGGAGTTTTCGCCAGTTAACGGACGCATAGGTTTGCGCTTTATCCAACTTCGAAGTCGTACACACTTCTACTTCGAAGTCATATACACTTCCACTTCCAAGTCATATACACTTCTTACTTATGTTGTGACAGCTCATAAACAGCCGGTATATTCCCTTTGTTCTGTATGGGCTTATTGAATATACCGTCTTGCTCCAGCAAATTCCGATTTATACGCCGGTGTGTTGATCGAAATGATCTCGACCGTTTTGCCTGCTTTGGGTGAATGCATCATTTGGCCATTACCGATATACATCGACACATGATGCACACTGCCTTTGCCCTGCTTGTGGGCAAAGAACATCAGGTCGCCCGGCTGCAAGTTATTCCAGCTGACCGCCTGACCTTCCTTGATTTGAGCGGAAGCATCGCGTGGCAAGTTGATACCGTGAAAGCCATAAATCGTCGACGTAAAGCCTGAGCAATCAAATCCATAAGCCGATACACCTGCCCACAAATACGGCAAACCGAGGAATCGTTTACCGGTCGCAATCACTTCGGCTGCTGTCGGCTGGGACCTGTCTTTGCTCGGATCGATAATTTCGACGGTGCTCTCCTTCAGCCAGCCCGTCTGATCATCTGGTAAATGTACACCGACCCAGCCATTTACGCGCGCTGTGATCGGCAAGCGTGTATTAAAGCTTAAGGTCAGCCTACTTGTGCTGCGATCGTCGCCATATAGCTTTGTCGTCTTGTCTGATACGACTGCAACCGGACAATCAGCATACGCGGAAGCATCCGTCACCGTGAGCATTTGTGCTTTGGGCATCCAGCCTGGATAACCATAATTGCTCTTCGGTGTCGATTGACTAACAACCGCCACATACGCCCAGTCACCTTTAACCTGTAGCAAACGAAGCTCCTGTCCGTACAGCGCCTGTGTTTCCGTTTTACCTGTCAGCCAGCGGCGCTTCTCTGCCGTGTTCATCGCCTGCGTCCATTTATCCATATCTACTGGGCTTGTTAGCGATGGCGCATCCAGCTTGCGTGCTAAGCCTGGCTCTGTCCACAGTGTAGCGACCGCGACGTTCACCAGATGTTTGCGTGCAACCGCGTTCGTTTTACAATCGAGATCTGCCACCGTTTGCCCTCCTTCCGCTGCATTCGCGCTGGCAGGCAGCCATGCGCTGCATATGATCAATACGCTCATCATCCACAGCATCATCGCTGTCGCTGTGCGCCTGTGAGCATGTCTCTGCCTCTGTTCGTTCATTCGGTTTACC
The DNA here is from genome assembly GCF_039822605.1 of Paenibacillus wenxiniae. Classification (NCBI taxonomy): domain Bacteria; kingdom Bacillati; phylum Bacillota; class Bacilli; order Caryophanales; family Paenibacillaceae; genus Paenibacillus; species Paenibacillus wenxiniae. The sequence goes on along the minus strand of NZ_JBCGUH010000012.1, from coordinate 6,744 downwards.
CCTTTCCGTATGCTCCTGTTGTTAATCTTCTTTATCATGAGGTTGCCCGGACTGAACGTCCTCATCAAACCGAATACATTGTAACAATTGAAAAATAGACGCAAGTCCCAGCGCGCCCCATATGCCCGGAATATGCACCCCATGCATAATTTCCGCCAGTGTGTACAGCAGCAGCGTATTCCGTATGATCGCGATCACCTGCGTGTGCCAGAAGGCGAGCGGACGTCGCAAGAGTGGATAGAACAGCTCTGCTGTAGCAGGCTGAATGTAAATCGCCAGCATAAACAATCCAGCGCTCGTCCAGATCGAGTACACCATCGCAGTCATCCGACTATCAAAAGCGATCAGATCAAGAAACGAAGCGAGATAAAAAAAGCCATACGCCGCAAACGAAGCCGCCGCGACTACAATGAGCAATCCAAACGATAATAGCGCGGTCATCGACACCCGATCAAACAGACTCGAAGGGCGCATCATCCCCCCAAGCGGATCGCGTGTATCCTTCTCCTCCTCTGCACGCGGAAAGCGGGCAAATTTGAAATAGGAGAATAAACAAATCAATAAAAAAATAACGATACATGTGCCGAGCAGATTTTTCTCGATATGCTTCCCGCTCCCTTCATCCTATCCAATGCGATCCGTGCTGTCCCTATTGGCTCAGGGATTTATGTATTCCATACTATCATAAATACAAACCGCTTTCCCTTCTGTAAAATAATGGATTCCACAATCAATGATACATTCTTCCGATCGATCTAAAATGAACGTCTACTATGCCGCATATACGCCATCTTCACCTGTGATCATCCATTTTATATAAAATAGACTGCTGCTGTAAGCTTGTTTTCATACGATTCATCACATGTCATAATATAAGTATCATCCAACGAAGGGATTGTACACGGATATGCCGCTAAATCATACTATTTATATCGCATCCGAAGCCCAGCAGCCGATGGATCTAAATCTGCTCTTTTTTGGTAAAGAAGAGTGTTTGCCCGGACATGCCTGGGGCCCCGGGGTACGCGACGCTTATATTTTACATTATATCCATGAAGGCACTGGCGTATTCCGACTCGCCGACCACGAATACCGGCTATCTGCTGGCGAAGGCTTTCTGATCCCACCGGATACCGTCGTTAATTATGAAGCCGATACCGAGCAGCCCTGGGTTTATTCATGGATCGGCTTTCGCGGCTTGTATGCACGCACATTGATGGAGCGTGCTGGACTGACGACAGCAGAGCCGGTCTACCGCATGCCTGCTGGCATGCCGCATACATTAGGTCGCTTTTATGAGTTGTTGCTGGAAACGTCGACACAGCCTGCCGGGGATATTCATGCTCAAGGTATTTTATACGGCATCATGTATGAACTGATCTCGCGTCTACCTTCTTCCGAGCGAGGCGCTTCCCGTTCGCGCTCTAAGGAAATGCATATTCGGCAGGCGATCGAATATATCGAGAACAGTTATAGTCAGAAGATTACGATTCTGGATATTTCACGCTCGGTCGGTCTGGATCGGACGTATCTGTCCAGCCTGTTTAAGGAACGATTCGGCGTCTCTCTGCAAGCGTTTATGCTCGAATATCGCATGAATCGCGCGATGGAGCTGCTTCACCATACAAGCCTGTCGGTCGGTGAAGTGTCGCGTTCGGTCGGTTATGACGATCCTTTTTTATTTTCCAAAATGTTCAAAAAACTTAAAGGTGTGTCACCGAAAAAAATGCGTAATGAGGCGCATTCATCGTGAGGCGAATGTAGCATATCTTCTGCTGCAACTACGGCGTGTAAGCAAACGGTTTATACTGGGAGGTACACCACAGTACCTTAACCAAGATTAATTTCAACTTGAATTTCATGTCAAATCCCGAACTGTAAACATGAAACATGCCTGCCTATGATCAAAGTTCCGATTTAACCTGGTCTACATCTAAGCTGTATGTATCCAAACAAACAGCTTAATTACAGCAGTGGCGGGCGATCCTGCATCCATCCAGTGGGCGGTACACCCATCGTCTTTTTGAATATACGGTAAAAGTAAGACACGTCCGTGTAGCCTAGAAATTCGGCAATCTCTGCTACGGTCAGATGCGATTCGGTCAGCATATATACGGCGCGTTTCATCCGCTCCTGATGGGTGTATTCACTAATCGTCTGTCCGGTAATCGTTTTGAACAGGGTAGCTGCATAGTTTGGCGTCCGCTGGATCACCTCTGCCAGCTGTTCCTTGCCGACACGTGAGCTGTAGTTTTGCTGAATATGTCGCTTCATTTGCTCTACCAGACGATGACGATCTTCGGAGATGATACCGCGGTCATATTCGCGGTTCAGCAGGATGAGCAGTTGAGTGAGTAGCGAAGCTGCCATTAGCTCATAATATGGCGAACGCTCTTCCCACTGTACCGTAATTTGCTTCAATATGTCGTGAATTCGCTCATAGCAGCCTGGCTTCATATGAACAGGCTGCTGTTGTTTAAGTAGCGATAGCGGTGTTGTTTGCTTGTTGTCCAGGTTGTGGATGTGATTTGAACGACTTGAGTCATTTGAATTATTTGAATTATTTGAGTCACTTGAGTCACTTGAGTCACTTAAGCACTCCAAACTATTTAAGCTATTTAAGCTATTTAAGCTATTTGATCTATTTAAACGATCTGAACGACTTGCACGACCTGACACAGCTTTATGACTACTATTGGATACATGTGCATGGCTATCGCTACTATTGGACAGATCCATGCGATCCAACACATCCTCCAGCGCAAAGCCAATCGTCTGCTTCGTATGTACACGTGTTGGAACGCTTTTGCCATAATAAGAACATTGTGGTGGTACGAGTAGCAGCTCGCCTTTTTCGATAATGTACTTTTGCCCGTTCACCCAGTACACACAATTGCCATATGTGCACAGGCTAAGCATATAATGGCCCGGTTGAAGGAGCTGTTCTTCATACCAGTTCATATGGTGATCTTCCTGTACATAGTGCACCTTCATCGCTTATCGCCCTTTCTTTCGTCTAGCTGCCAGTTAAGGTATGCTGGAGGGGGAACCCACAGTCGCTTTTCTAACTATCGATCGTACTATAGTGCACTCATCGTACCATATTTCATAGCGAACTGTGTGTATTACAGCTAAAATGAAATAGATAGTACAGGTTGTCGGGTAACGTTCTTTCCCTGCCCCCAGGCTCAGGACGTGTTCGAACAGCCACCAATGAGAGGGCTGACAGAGCAAGTCGTTTGCAGCCTACACATGCGAAGGAGGAACAGTTGGAATGCTGAGAACAAAGATTATTTGTACGATGGGACCTGCTTGTGATTCGGTTGACATGTTGAAAGAAATGATTAAGGCCGGGATGACGGTAGCACGTTTGAATATGGCGCATGGTGAGCTGGAAGATCATGTGATGCGTATTCGCAATGTACGTCAGGCAGCAACAGAGCTAAATACATTTATTCCGATTATGATGGATATTAAAGGACCTGAAGTACGGATTGGTAAGCTGAAAGAAGCTTCGTTCGAGCTGCATACAGGCAACAAGCTGATATTAACTACGGAAGAAATTCTGGGCGATGCCGCGCGGATCGGTGTCAACTATCCACAATTGAATCAGGACGTACATCAGGGTGACCGTATCCTGCTGGATGATGGTCTGATCGACCTGACTGTACTGGAAGTGAAAGATAGCGAGATCGTCTGCGAAATCGTAAGCGGTGGTACGATCAAGCCACGTAAAGGTGTGAATCTACCAGGCATTCATACTTCACTGCCAGGTGTAACCGAGCGTGACGTGATGCATATTCACTTCGGACTGGAGCAAAAGATCGAGATGATCGCGGCTTCGTTCGTGCGTAAAGGTGATGACATTAGAGAAATCCGCAGCATTCTGGCGAAAAATGATGCGCAGGATGTACAGATCTATTCCAAAATCGAAAATGCGGAAGGGATGGAAAATCTCGACGATATTATCGAGGCTTCCGACGGTATTATGGTCGCTCGTGGCGATCTCGGAGTAGAAGTGCCGATTCAGGACGTACCGGCGCTACAAAAGGAAATGATCGATAAATGTAACGTAGCCGGTAAACCGGTTATCGTAGCTACCCATATGCTGGAATCGATGCAGGTAAATCCGCGTCCAACTCGTTCTGAGGTGAGTGACGTGGCGAATGCCGTGCTGCAAGGCGCTGACGTGATTATGCTGTCCGGCGAATCGGCTGCGGGTAAATATCCGGTGCAATCGGTACAAACGATGGCAGCGGTCGCCCGTCGCGCGGAGACAATGATCGATTATCAGGAGCAGTTCTCCCGTAAAAGAGCGCTGCAATCAACGAATATTACCGAAGTCATTAGTCAGGGCGCAGTTAGCGCATCACTGGAGCTGAATGCGAAAGCGATCATTATCTCGACCGAGAGTGGCTTTACTGCGCGTATGATTTCCAAGTATCGTCCTAGTGCCCCGATTATCGCGGTTACGCATAATGAAGCGGTGTTGAACAAAGTATGCCTGCTGTCTGGCGTCATTCCGGTTCATGGTGAAGCGGTATCGACAACAGATGAAATGTTCGAATCGGCGATCCGTAATGCGATTACGACCGGCCATATCGCGACTGGCGATATCGTCGTATTGTCTGCCGGTGTACCGATTGGACAATCCGGTAATACGAATCTGCTCAAAATTCAACAGGTTTGATCGTGTGTAACCATGCACTGTAATCGTCTGCTGATCTAAAAAAACCGACCTTTGCGTAGGATACGCAAAGGTCGGTTTTTTTACAATGAGAATAGTAGAGCCTACCTATACATGGATAGGAATCGCTCGGACATAATACCGAAATCACGCCTTATGACTGCCTATACAGGCAACATAATGATAGCCCGAATGCTGTTCCCTTTCATCCAGACACGTAGACTTCAGTTCATTGATCATACCTGTTCAATCTGCCTCGCAAAGGCAACGAGCGATTGCGCCATGCTATTCACATCTTCCATAGAGGCGCTAAGCTGCTCCGTTAATGCTGCCTGAGATTGTGTCATCGTCGTCATAGTGTCAATATGTCCTAAAATTTGATCGATCAGTTGCTTCATCTCTTGCAAACTGGACTCGATGTTTTCAGTCGCATGTGCACTATTCAGCGCCAGTTTGCGCACTTCATCTGCCACGACGCTAAAGCCTCTGCCCATCTCGCCTGCACGCGCTGCTTCAATCGCCGCATTCAGACCGAGCATATTCGTCTGATTGGCAATTTCGCGGATAAACGCAGATACATTTTTAGTTTCTTCTGCACTTGTACCTACTTGATTCGCAGCAGCCATCGATTTCTCTTGCGTCTCCGCAATATGTTGCGCCTGTTCCGTAACTGACCCGATCGCTGTCGTCATTTCGCCAATCGATTGCGATAATTGACCGATCCGTTCGGTAATTCCCTGTGCAACCTCATCGCGCGTCTGCTCATGGGTAATATCCCGCAATGTACCTGCAACGCGTCGTATTTTACCTTGTTCATTAAACGCTGCATTGGCACTCGACTCATACCAGCGATAGTGTCCCTGACGATTACGCAAACGGTATTTCACACCTGTGCCACGTCCCACCGGTTTTCCGCCGATCATCTTTTCTACAAATTCTCGATTTGCACGCTCTGCATCTTCCGGATGAATCAATTCATTCCAGCTCGATAATTTGTTCGGGAAATCATGTTCATCCTGAAAGCCCAACACGTTACGAAACTGGGTAGAATACCAGATCGTATTATTGGGATTTTGCATATTACCGTCCACGATATTAATTTCCCACGGTCCTTCTACCATAACGCTATCAATTAGATCGTAGCGCTCGATCAACATTTTCATCTGCTCGTCCTTTTGCTTACGTTCGGTCACATCGACCGAAGCACCGGACACACGGATCGGTACGCCCCTTTGATCCAAAATCGCTTTGGCGGTACTATGTATCCAGCGAATGTCTCCATTGGGCGTAAACACCCGATACGTGGCATCATAAAATTCTTGACCTGTACCCCCTTCCACATACTCGACAATAAACTGCATCACACGCTCGATATCGTCAGGATGCAAATATTGAGTAAAGCCTTCAATCGTATTCGGAAGCTGTGCCATCGTATAGCCGCCCAGCAACGTTCTGAAGTCATTTGACCATATATACTGGTTGTCAGGATGAGTCACCTGTCCACCTACGAGATACACATCCCACATCGCCACCCCAAGTGCACCAGACACAAGTTGCAAACTCTGATTTAAATTTACATTTTGCCGTTGTACGTGATCCAAAGTCTCATTCAACACGCCACATACTTCACTCAGCTCGGCTGGAGCATCGGGATATGCCAGCTTGGAGTTTGTATTCCCCTGTTTAGCTTGCTGTAACAGTCTATTGCTTTGGTCTGTTAACCATTGAACGGATGAAGATTGTGCCCTGCTTGATGTAAACAATCGCATAGGAATATCGCTCCTTCGACACCAATATAATATATCAATAAAAAGCAATGGCTGTTGCCATTGCTTCCTGCGAAAACACGTAACACACTAATACCAATGGCTCGCCATAGAAATCGATATTAGCTATTTGATTCATCAAATCTGATGCGTCAACTCTGAAATGGCACGAGCCATATGATTCACTTCATCCATTGATGCGTTCAATTGCTCGGTTAATGCTGCCTGCGATTGCGTCAGTGTCGTCATATTGCTAATTTGGAACAAAATTTTCTCGATCTGGTCTTTCAT
>NZ_JBCGUH010000011.1:85133-134063 GCF_039822605.1 Paenibacillus wenxiniae | reverse complement strand
TACAATATCCAATCCTTGTACTGCCGGAGTCGGTACAGGCGGCGGAACAAGCGTAGGGTCGGGTGCTGGTTCTGGAGCCGGTGTTGGTGTCGGAGCTGGGGTTGGAGTAGGTTCTGGAGCCGGCGTCGGTGTCGGCGCATTGGGGTTCACTACACTGTTATAATCCCCCTGTTCAACCTGCTTGCTAACCAAATTACCGTTTTTATCATACGCATACGTAGTTTTCTGTGTCGCGGTATACATGACCGTCAAACGCCCATTTTCGTTGTACTGATACACGCGCTGCGTAGCTGCCGCGGCTGACAACACAGGTAGCAGGGCAAGCGAGATACACAGCAACAGCATAATTTTTTGCAGCAGGGAAGCTTGGATCGACAAACTGCTAATTTTCATAGAAAATAGACTCCTTTAATTCGAATTCATAGTTACTTATCAAGCATTAGATATCTTAGTTCCTTTTTCTTGCATCTATTCCAAGTAGGCTTTCTTAACGAACACCTCCGTTGTTGTAAAATTGTTGTCATACGAATTAAGATCGCGTGCATATGGCCGTTTTTATACGTTATGTACTTCTCTATCTACATATCCCAACAATCCGATTATACCCAGTGTTTGCAAAAATGGAAGTTTTTAATTTACGTAACCAAAAATTAAGATGTACCTCAATTTCATCCTAATTCTTTAAATCTGCTCTAAATTGTATAGAAACAGTGATTCTGACTTTGTTACGTGCACGGGAAATTATATATTTAGTAATAACGTATATACAAAAAGCTTCCAGCTCTGATCGGCTGAAAGCTTTTTGTATGTTGAGATACATTGGTTTAGAGCACCGCATTTAGATTCAATGTAGCATGTACTGCCATACGACAGTACACCCTATCCTAAATAAAAGAAAATCTTCTATCCTATTTCCATCACCTATTATTAAGATAAATCAGGGTCATATACGATAAAATAAGACAATCTGCATAGCCCATGTTCTAACATGACATATAGCAAAATCCTATACAAACTAAGCATTTATACAACATTTCTACGCACTCAAATAACATTCTTCTTGTCGTTCAGGTAACTTTCATCGATTACTATTCTTCATTCCACCATTATTCCACTACATTTCAATACTACTGTATTTCCACTCTGTTATATTTCATTTCTAAACTAACTCTTTTATTCTACTCCCCTACTCCGCCAGCAGCGCCTGCGCTGTAAACTGATCCGTCACCAAAATATTCGCATACCTGCCCACGAGCGCAGCGCGAATTGCATCGATCTTGCGCTGGCTGCCTGCGACGAGAATCGACTTTTCTTTTTTGCGCAAATCAGGCAGATCGATGCCGACTGTACGCTCATTGATCGCTGGGCTGCAAATCTCCCCATTCTCATCGAAAAAGCGCGAACAAATATCCCCTGCACCTGTACGTTGCAGTAAACGTTGTTCATCCTCGTTAAAATAACCGAGCTGAAATAACAGCGCATCCTGCTTCACCGTCCCGACTGTAAACATCGCAATATTGGCCTGTCTGCCCAGCTCGATAATGCGCTGAATATGGCGATCTTCTTCGACCATACGCTTGACTTCAATGCTGTCGAAAATAACCGGCAGCGGCAAGTAACGTGCGCTCGTATGAAATGCCTCGGCAAACAGATTGACCGTCTCTGCTGCATACGTATTAATATGTGAATGACTCACACCGCCCTTGAGCTGCACGACCTCAACGCCGCGTACCTGCTTCTGCTCCAGCTGGCGTGCCACAGAATACATTGTACGTCCCCAGGTGACACCAATAATATCCGAATCCTGTACAATTTCATGCAAATAATCAGCAGCACGCTTGCTAATATGACGCTGAATCTCTTTATATTCATTGGCAGGTGAATAACATACCTGCACAGCTTCCAGGCTGTATTGTTTACGAAGCTGTTCACCAAGCGCGTCCAGATCTTCCAGTGGATCGACAATATCGATACGCACATATCCTTTTTCTTTTGCCAGTTGCAGCAGTCTGGATACGGTTGGACGCGAAACGCCTAGACGTGTCGCAATCTCCTGCTGGCTATAGTCGGATAAATAGTATAGTCGAGCCGCTTCTATACTTAATCGTTGCTTGTCATTGTCCATACGTCTCATCCCACATCTCTATATTAAGTCATATGCCTGTCGCTTATAAGGAGAGGCTACAGGAACAGTCGTGCTCACCCTATTGTTCTAAAGCTCCTCCTGCTTATTTGGGTTTACTTGATTTCACATCGATTATGCTAACTCGCTTCAGTCGAATGCTTGAACTACGCTATCTTATAGTAGTCAGCGCATGCGGTAAACAGGTGTCATGCTTGTATTGGAAAATTATACATTGATTGCAAGCTATATACCGATTAGAGAGAGATACACGTTCACCGCGCAATCAGCTGATTTCTGCTGTATAGCTGTATAGTAGTAAACTTTAACTGTAGTACATAATTTAACATATTCCACAACCATATTATTTTAGGATCGTTTATTTTCAGGCTAGTACCTTTACCGGAATTAGTTTTAACTTTAGACCTGCCTCAAGTTCTGGACGATAAATGTACCAACACATTATTAAAGTTGGAATTTACTGTAGTTAACGAACTAGTTTATAGCATTTATAGCATTTATAGCATTTATAGCATTTATAGCATTTATAGCATTTATAGCATTTATAGCATTTATAGAGTTTATAGCGTTTGTATCGTATCTATACTTGTTCATTTCCATCCTTTTGATTGCTTGCCTATTATGCACGTATACCGTTTACATATTATACATGGTTATCGTCACAATTTCGATGAAAATGCTAGCTCGCTATTGTTGGTATGACGAAGCATTCTATTCGTTTTCGCTATTCCTACATCGCTTTACTGCTCCTGATCCAGTCATTCAGCTCAAACTTTGATAAATAACTATGGTTCAAACTTGAATAAACATACACCATCGCCTCTCCATCATTCGCAATAAATTGGTAAATGACTTTAATTAATGTTTATTATTGTCATTTACGGGTATTGGTTGTTAGGTTCGTGTATAAACAGACTGACCAGATTTATTTCTGGCTTACAGTCCCATTCACCTACTGATGTCACCTGTCGCCTTTGCCAGTATGACCTATACGAACGACATGGAGGGATTGTTTATGTTTACACGGTTAGACCAGATTATGATTCAAATTCCGGATGTCGATCGTCCTGATCCGAATGCAGCAGCTGCGGTACAGGAATTGCTTGGCGGTAAATTCGGCGAAATGTCGACCTTGAACAACTATCTGTACCAGTCTTTTAACTTCCGTAACAAGTCCAAACTCAAACCGTTTTACGATCTTGTCACGAGTATTACGGCAGAGGAACTTGGACATGTGGAACTCGTCGCACACGGTATTAACAAAATTCAATCTGGCTCCACTACCTACAAAGAACCGGACGAAACACCGCTGGAATCGGTCAAAAACATGCGACTCAGTTACCCTTATCTGGCAGGTGCGCAAGGGGCGATGCCACGCGATTCCATGGGGCGTCCGTGGACGGGTGACCATGTGTTTAACAGCGGTAATCTGGTAGAAGATCTGCTGCATAACTTCTTCCTTGAATGTGGTGCGCGTACTCACAAGATGAAGGTGTATGAAATGACCGATCATCCAGCTGCACGTGAAGTGGTTGGATTTCTACTTGTGCGTGGTGGCGTGCATGTGGTCGCTTATGCCAAAGCACTGGAAATTGCTACCGGTGTGAACATAACGAAGCTTGTACCTGTTCCCTCTCTCAGTAACAAGGCGTTTAATGAAGCACGTAAATACGAGGATAAAGGTGTCCATACGAAATTGTATACGCACAGCACAGAAGATTTTAAAGCGATTGACCAGATCTGGAAAGGAACACATCCAGAGGACGGCAAGCCGCTTGAAGTTATTCACGGCTTCCCGGAAGGCGTTCCTGTACCCGAATATCCGGAAGTAGAGGAAGAATTTGCACCTGGTATTTCACAGGAAGAATTCGATGCGATTGCGAAACGGTTAAAAGAAAACGGCAATATTAAGTAAGTTTTGCGATTGTGATTAAGTTACCGATCAAGCATTGATCTATAAGGGAAAATAGTCTGGGGTAGATCATGATGATCGTGATATATGGCGTATAGCCTTATATGTATAGCGGGTCTATCCCAGAATATTACTGCTGAAACAGCCTAATCAAAAGTTATTTATTTATTAAATTTTTAGCATAATGTTTAAATTGGTTATGGTTGGTTAATTAATAATCGACGACAGATTGTTGAGTGAGTTGAGCAACATATCCAATCCGACAACGATGGCCATCGGGATATGTGGTGAATCCATTCAACGATCGCAATAAAGCTATTTACTTCATTGAGGAGGCGAATGATATGTTAGGATGGTTATGGGCATTAATCGTTGGGGGTATTATTGGTTGGATCGCAGGTATGATCGTTGGTCGCGATATTCCAGGCGGCGTAATCGGTAACATTATCGCCGGCTTCATCGGCGGTTGGTTGGGTAACATGCTGTTAGGATCTTGGGGTCCAGAATTGGGCGGTTTCTACTTAATCCAGGCGATTATCGGCGCAGTTATCCTTGTATTCGTAGTGAGTCTGGTTATGCGTTCTATGCGTCGTACACGCTAACAGAACCCTATTTCGTACACAGATACGATTACAGCTAATATGTTCATCATTTGACTTCGGTACAATAATGAACATGCAGCTGTACAATATGAAGACCTGTTCCCATGTGGAGCAGGTCTTTTTGCTTGGAACAGGTTCATCTGGATCAAGCAGTATTAGCTAGCATACAGATTCAATAGGGATGTTATGATCGAATCATGCCGATCCCGAACAGGTACCTAATATTTTCTCATTATAATTCTGAATTTGATTGTTTATGCGTCTGCATCCCGTTCACTTTTTTCATGACCTCTGTCTCCTCTGCCGGCTTCTCACCTTGCTCATTTCCACTGTTCATGATTAAGGATAGCGAACCATCTGACTCCATAATGACAGCTTGAATATTAGTCATATTCGACTCTCCCTGCTTGCGTACGGTCTGGTACATATCTTCGCGACTGATACGTGATCGCCGCATCGCCTGACGAAGATAGTTTCCTTTGTAGTACAGCAATTGCGCATCTGCCTTCAATGCCCGTTCAAATTTGTCGCTGCGCACTGCCAGCCAACCCATCAGCATCTGTAATCCAATTAATACGATAAAGGCAGTTAAGCCCTCTGCGAATGCAATATCACGGTTTAAAATAACAGTAGACAAAGTAGACCCCACGGCTACTGATACGGCAAAATCAAATGCGTTCATCTGCGATAGTGTTCGCTTTCCTGCTGTACGTAGCAATAGGATTAATGCTACATAACTCAAAATACCGATGATGACGATTCTTGCGATATCTTGCCAGGTGTTAAAAAACATATCTTCCTCCTTCTCAGACCGCGTACTCATTCATAAAGCCTGTGTCGTTTAGATACTATTACCCTTTTCCAGAGGAACTTATTGGTAAATTTCCAATATACATATCGCTTGGAACGCAAATGGGTAATAAGGGTAAGAACGTTTGGATACGAGAGAAGCTTGAATACGTTCAGGCAAAACCTATAGATAAAGGATGGGCTGTATGAATTTTGACTGGATTATTCAATGGTATTACAACATACGCTGGATTGATTTGCTCGTATCGATCGGGATTCTGCTGTTATTTCTCGCCTTTCGTAAACTGTTTACACGGTATTTGTTCTCGTTTGTGATTGGACGCTTTAAAGAGCATCCGGCGCTTATTCGCTGGGCACAGGCGTTTGAGAAGCCGCTTCAGTATTTTTTCATTCTGATCGGTACATATCTCGCGCTCCGGTATTTTATGCATGAGCAGTGGAGCTTTGTGATCGATGTGAACAAGATTTATCGTAGTGTTAGCATCGCCCTGCTGGGCTGGGGACTATACAATGTGTCTGCGGCCTCCTCTATTTTGCTAGAAGGGGCAGGCAAGCGCTTTGGACTGGATGCGTCCAGTATGATCATTCCTTTTCTATCCAAGGTCGTGCGGTTTATTATTATTTTACTCGTCGTGACGATCGTTGGAGCGGAATGGGGATTCAGCATTAACGGTGTGGTCGCCGGGATGGGACTGGGCAGTCTGGCGATCGCTCTCGCTGCTCAGGAGTCGCTCAGCAATGTGATTGCTGGTATCATTATTATTTTGGAACGGCCTTTCTCTAAAGGCGACTGGATCTCTACACCGGATATTGAAGGGATCGTCGAAGATATTACGTTTCGCAGTTCCAAAATTCGTACTTTTACCGATGCACTGGTCATTGTACCGAATTCCAAGCTCGCCGCCTCTGCTATTACAAACGGTAGCCAGATGGGGAAACGCAAAATCTTTTTTAACATTAAAGTATCCCTGCATACGCCTGGTGATCGGATTAAACGAGTCGTCACTCGCCTTACCGAGCATCTGGAACAGGATGAAGCGGTAGCACCAGGCACGGTAATGGTGAAGTTTAACGAGTTTTACGAGAGTAGTCTGGGCATTATGGTACAGTGCTTCACACGTTCACCTGGCTGGGGAGACAATCTGGAATATCGTCAGAAGTTAAATCTGTATGTGATGCAGATTTTGGAGGAAGAGAATGTGAAGCTGGCCTATCCGACACAGCGTGTGCTTGTGCAGGAGCCAGAGACGGGATTAGGTTAAATGAGTGAAATGGGCTGAACGCCATTTATTTCGACACTTTTCCACTGTTATTGTATTCCACGACTACTCTATACAGATAACAAGCCAAAGATCGCGTAGATCGCTACGGTCTTTGGCTTGTTGTTTATTTATTGTTGTTTATTTATTGTTGTTCGTTTATTGTTGTTCGTTTATTGTTCTGCATTATAAGTTGTACTATGCGGTACTATTTTACGCAGCTACCTTTTTTGGAAGCGCTTAATAAAATAAAAAGGCGAATACGCTAATTTCACGTATAGGCTTGGTATGTGTTTGTCTGGACGATACAGAGCTGCAAGTGTGAATGAGCTACAATTAGGAGATCTTTAGCTCATCGGCTCGTCTGGACGATACAAAGATACCAGTGGTGAATAAGCTACAATAGGAGATCGTTAGTTCATCGGCTCGTCTTCGTCATGCAGATGTGTTCAGCTTCTCATTTGATCTTTATCCGCATGTATAGATACTATAAATATTTCACATGATCACACGCAAAGTATTTTACATGATTACTAGTAAAGTATCTGATATGATTACAGATAAAGCACCTTACACCATGAGCCGCCTAGCCGTACCTTCATTTACAGACGTGGCTGCTGACGAATCGGTAACCATTCCAGTACGCGCTGAATTTTCATATCCCAGTAGCCCCATTCATGCATCCCTGGTTCTTCCTCGTAGGTCAGTTCCAGTCCGAGCTTGCGCACATGATCACGGAAATGGATATTACCTTCATACAGGAAATCCTCTGTACCACAGCACTGATACAGTTTCGGAATATTAGTAGACTTGAGTTTGGCTAGCTCGGTTGCCAGATAGAACAGATCGTTTTTGCTGCCCTGCATCTCTTCTAGCGTGCCGAAAAGACGATTCACTTCCGCTCTCCAGACGGGATCACCTTTAGCACGTACATTGTACATATGCTCCAGCTCGGTTGCACCGGACAGACTTGCAGCTGCGGCATAACGATCTGGCAAGCTCATACCTAGCTTGAGCGCTCCATAGCCGCCCATCGACAGGCCGGCAACAAAGCGATCTTCACGGCGTGTCGACAACGGGAAAAACGATTCTGCCAGACGTGGCAATTCTTCTGTCATAAACGTAAAGTATTGCCCGCCCTCCTTCATATCGGTATAAAAGCTACGATGTGCGTTCGGCATCACAACCGCAATCCCATAAGCTGCGGCATAACGTTCAATCGATGTACGGCGTAACCAGATCGAATGATCATCGGATAACCCGTGCAATAAATACAACGTTGGATGCTTACCGCCGCTGACTTTTCCCTCCATGCCAATCTGGGTTTGCGTTTCCTGCGGCAAAATAACATTCATCGATGTAGATAAACCGAGCACCTCTGAATAAAAGTCGCATTGCATCAATGCCATTATGTAACCTCCCTAAATTTGTATTCTCTTCTATCATAATAAAAAGGACAGCTTACCGCAAAGGCAGCTGTCCGTATGTAATCAGACGTATGTTGTATTCATTTGTCCTACGTGGATTAGCGTTTACGTGAAGAAGTAATGCCTGTGCTTCCAGCCATTTGTGCACTCAACAATTCTTCAAAACTTTGACCGCCTTGTGTCGTTGCAGATTTCGTTTCAACGGTTGTTGTCTGCGGTCTGAATTGCTGGTGATTGTATGGTGTCATGTGATGTACGCTCAAGTTGATAATCATATCGTTCACCCTCCTCTTCGCTCATGCGCCGTTTTTTATGTTTTTCATTTTATAATTGGATGATTGAACACTTCCTAGGAAGTCCTATCCAGTAGTACCATATGTGAGTTAAGTTATTATAGTTATACCCCCAAATCTTCCTATTGAAAATAGTTTAAATACATATTCTGGGTTAATTTCTATAAATGAATCAATAGGCCCAGTTTGCTGGGTTATAGTTCTGGTACCTTTCGCTTGACCTTCGACATACTTCGGTAACAGTGCCATGCCAAAGTACCACTTAATTAGCTAGTAATATGTATGACTATAGACTGATTCGTATTTTTATAATTTCTCATTAAAAGTATCGAGTTAGTGCAACAATCTGGGGAAGCTAATCGTTAATAGAGTAAGCAGGAAGAAAAAGGAATATAATTAGGAAAAAGAGAGGGGAATAACAATGAATTACAAATGGGTTTCTCTAGCTGCTGCATCCGTACTTACACTATCGATCGGTGTGAATGCATTTGCAGCCAGTCAATTTAGCGACATCGGTAAAGTCGATGGGAAAGAAAAGATTGAGTCATTACAGGAGCGTGGCTTCATTAGCGGCGTCACAGCTACACAGTTCAAACCAGAGCAGACGCTTAATACCGCACAGGGCGTACAAATGCTAGTAAATAGCTTCCAGCTCAGTCTGGCACAATTCCAATTTATTAAAGCGCCACAGGCTAGTGATTCGTACACTAAAGTAAAAGATGGGGTGTGGTATTCCGATGCATTCATCATCGCAACACTTAATGGCATCGATGTTCCACGTGAAGTCGATCCAGCAGCTAAATTCACCCGTGAGCAATTCACTGACTACTTAATGGAATCGATGCAAAAAGCCGGCAATCTGCCGATGTTCAAAATCGATCCTGTTGCAATTGCCGATGAGTCGAAAATCAAAGCAGACTATCAAGGTGCAATTCAGCGCTCGCTTGCATTAAAAGTAACCGAGCTGGATAGCGCGGGTAAATTCAATCCAAAAGAACCGATCACTCGTGCAGAAGCAGCGATCATGATCTACAATGCACTCGACTATTTACAAAAGCATCCAGAGCTAACGAATCAGGCGCAAAATAGTGGCGGTATGTTTGAACCGAATGATACAACAGGCGAAAGCAAGTGATCGTATAGCACTTGCTGTACAAGTAAGCGTATAGCAATTACTGTACTAAATACTGCTTGGCTGCTCCCTCTTTTATAGCGCAATAATAGGATTTCACTTCATGGTGCGTAGATTGCCATATAGCACTTTTGGATGAACGCTATGCGAAGGCGCATCCATTATATCACTCAGGATAATTGTCGTTTACGATCTATTCAGGTTAATCATTCATACTAAAAACCACTTGTCACATACCCATAGGGATGATCTGGCAAGTGGTTTTTTCATCATACGCTCTTTGAATAGTACATTGTACGCTCAATCAAATCATAAAGTAATGTTCGCTGTGGATGTTTGCTATTTTATAATGCCCAATTTATGTGAGATGTATGCTGAACCTACATTCATTTGCGTATTCATCGTTTATTTTAGTCCATCAATACCGATCATCCGGCTATGTAACTATACGCTTACTGCCGTTCAGCCTGCTTATGCTGCTCCCATTCTTCGCGCAACATCCCCATCCGAATCGAATCGTAATACACACCCTGGTACAATCTACATTTACGCAGACGTGCTTCCATCGTCATGCCCAGCTTATAACCGACCTGAATCATCCGCTCATTGCCTGACCATGTCGTATACCCGACTCTCACAAGTGGCATCGTCTGGAATAAATGATCGATCCATAAACGAAGTGCACGTGTACCGTAACCGCCACTCCAATAATCCGGATGGAAAATGACAATGCCCATTTCCAGCCATAACGATTCTTCATGCTCCCAGTAGTAGCTAATCATTCCGATCAACTCGCCGTCTACTTCGATCACCCAGCGGGCTTTATTACCGATCATCTGTGCTTTTTTTTGTTCCAGAAACTGTTCATACGTTAGCGCCTCATGTGCATAATAAGGGGCATCCCACTTTTTCCATTCCGGGCTTTCTTCGCGAAAAGCGAGTTCCCACATGCGCTCTGTATCTGCTTCTGTCGTTTGCCGAATAGCCAGTGTTCCATCTTCATACCGCTGAATCGTCTCCATAGTGCCTCCTCGTCTGCGATGACTGCGTGGTTTGTACAATTGTAATAGACATGCCTGTAAAATAAAATAGTCAGTGTCCGCAGACAATGACTATTGGGGATGGATTACGATTTGAGCTATAAATCATTGCGTTTAAATAAATACTTTGCGAATGTTAACCTGTCTTTGTTTGGCCAGATCGACAAATTGTTCGCCACATTGTACAAGTGGACGGAATAGATCGGTCTGGTTAGCCAGCACGATCGTTCCATTCTCGCCGTTGTCCAGCTCAACATGCTTGCCCACTAGATTAGGCGACATATGATAAATAAGTGCCTGAACCGGTTGCTCATGCAATTTGGAAAAGCCAAGTTCATAAATATTTTGCAAAATACGAATCAAGCCCTGCTTGCTGCCATCCTCGTTGACGACTGCCATATTAATAAATTCATCGGCAACCGATACGATGCGAGTATACGCATGAATCCCATTTTTGTACAATCGCTGTGGATAACCGCTTCCATCTCCACGTTCATGATGCTGCAAAGCGACAAGCGCAGTCACTTTATCGTTCAATGACTCCATGATCAGATCGTAACCGTACTGAGTATGTCGGCGATACTCTTTCAATTCAGAAGGATTCATATTCGCTTTGCCGTTACGGATAATCGAAGGGAGTCGACTTTTGCCAATATCATGCAAATAGCCAGCGCGACTGATCCGATAGCATTCTGCTTCACTGTGACCAAGCCAGCCGGCAATGTAATAACTAAGCAAGCCTACTTTGAGTGAATGGCTATAAATATGATCGTCTTCTCCTTCCAGCATAAGCAGCAACGACACCACATCTTTTTTGCGATCCACATCAAGCAATAGCGGGTCAAGCAAGCGCTCTGTCAAATCTCCGCTAAATTTCCCCTTTGTCAGCGATTCCAAAAATAACGACTGGTACGTCTGCAACGACAGCTCTATACTTTGCCGCAAAACGCTTGGGATCGAGCGCAAGTCAGCGACTGCCTCGGCAGATGTTGCGCTCGCAACGTTAGCGCTATGATCAATGTCCACATAATCGAGACGGTGGCGCAGGAGCAATGTAATATCCTCCACCGACAAAATCGTACCCTGTTTGAGCAATGGCACACCGGAATGGTTAAACGCATCGGCAACCAGACGGTCTCCCTGTTTTACATCATCAATATGTATAAGCAAAATCATCCCTCCGTTATTGTTTCATCATGCTGGATCGGATGCAGCTTTCATCATGCAATAGATGCAGATAAAGCGCTAAATATGTAACCATTCGGCATGTTTTGACATTTGCTAAATTATACTCTTTATCGGATACCATGATGCCATTCGTTATAGAACTTACTGCTCAATCATACAGAGTGAGTATACATATTTATGCATAATCGGCATTCCTTTGGAACTAGAGCGTGTACACAAACTGCTGTTGCTGAAGTAGACATCACTCTAGGAAGGAGTACTTAGATCGACATTACATTCCAGTGTAGCATATAGAAGCTTATACTGCGTTATTGATAGATAAGTATTACAATGGCTTGGATGAGGCAGTCAGATGAATAGAATACATGGTGGATGCTGATTCACATAATAAGTATATGTAACTTCTCTAGGCGTGTACGCAGACCATACCAGCAAGGAATACAGGACGACTCCGATCCCCCATACGAGTCTAGGGAATAAAACTACAATGTAGATTTTTGCAATATGCGCCCTAGCCTGTATTGCTCCACTAAGCTTGATCCAGCTATTCCTCATTATGAGTAGCTACTTTTCTCAACAAAAAAGAGAGCCATGTTTTAACACACGGCTCTCTCTTTTATTTAAAAGGAATGCGTTTCTGAAATCGACTGCTTTTTATAGGCGTGTTAACCGTATAACCAAGCATAGTGTTTATGTTCAAGTCTATGTCTTTCATTTTATAATACATCGCTATCAATAGCTTCAGCCATCCGTATCACTACTATTACGGCATCGACCCTTATGACTGCTGCTTATTCACCGATCAACGCAAGCCGTTTTTCGCCGTCTGGATCATGCGCAAGCTCGATCTGACGATCAAAGATCATCGTTGTACGATCGTTTTTGTTGTAATCCGTCCACGGAATCTCCAGTGTTGTTGGTGTCGCAGTATGGGCAAATGTAATCCATGCTCGCTGCATCTGCTTCGCCAGATTAACAGTTTGCTCATCCAGCTTCACACCAGAACGCTCCAGCATCGCGATATTGTTAAATACGAATGGGATTTCTGTTGCATGAGTAGCTGTACCGAAAAATTCATGACCCAGCTGGCTCCAATCAAATCGATACATCCATACAGGAGCATGAGCAAGCTGAGCTTCAGCATATTGAACCGATGCACGCCAGAAGAACAGATCGGTCAACATCTGTGCTTGTCCTTCCACTGTTTCTGGATAACGCTCCAATAGCAGCGCTACTTTTTGACCGGTCATCGCTTCGATTCGCTGTCCTGCCATTTCTTTATTCATCATATGCTCAGGGCGATTAATGAACATGCGTCCTTCATCCTGATTGGTTCCGAGCATTAATGCGATCCCTTTCGCTGCTCCATCGCGAATAGCACGTACCGGCTCTACAGGTAATGTCTGTGCATGCAATACCGGCTGGAATGGCATTGTTAGCAAGCCTGCTTCGCTGGATTCATGCAAACGCGAAGCTGCTTGCAGTAATTGCTGCGCAGAAGCTTCCATCAATACAGACGCATCACCCGGCTGGCCGCCAAGCAGACGAATCATCGCCTCGGTTACGCCGTGCGCTGTGCTTGGCGGCAGCACTTGAGAAGCACCGCTTTGCATGATCGCTGCTCGGAATAATCCTTTTGCAGCAGGCATAGCGAGTAATGATGCTACACTCATCGCCCCGGCGGATTCGCCGAACACTGTAATCCGATCTGGATCACCGCCAAAAGCTGCAATATTCGAACGTACCCAGTTCAGCGCAGCGATCTGATCCTGCAATCCAAGATTCGCTGAATCCGGCATCCCATACGAAGAAAGATCAAGGAAACCGAGCGGCCCTAAACGATAATTGATCGTCACGATGACCATATCCCCATTGACCGCAAACGAAGTTCCATCATAAAATGGCAGGCTTCCTGCTCCAGTCACGAAAGCACCGCCATGAATCCATACCATAACCGGGCGATTCGGTGTGGAGCTATCCGAAGCCCAGATGTTCAAATACAGACAATCCTCTGACTTTACGGGACGAACATGAGCAGGGAATGACATTTCCAGCTCGCTATCTGGTTGCTCACATACCGGGCCAAACTGTGTCGCATCGCGCGGCTCTTGCCACGGTTGCGGTGGACGTGGTGGCTGAAAACGCAAATCTCCAACAGGTGGTTCGGCATAAGGAATGCCACGCCAGATCACAGCACCGTCTTGACGGATTCCTTGAACTTCTCCATATTGTGTGCGAATGAGTGTATTTTCCATGACTGATCTCCATCCTTCCGGTTTATAAGTGCACAGGCCTATATATTCATTTAAACATATAGAGCGAAAGCATCACAATTTTCGCCTGTTCTCATCCAAATAAGCATGATTGTATTCGTTGTTACGATGCAATATAGAAGCTTCTAACATGCCCTATGATATAATCAACAGTAGCGTTTATGCTGGATAGATGAAGCTCAGTTTACATAGGAGAATCGTCGTCAGTTTATACGATAATAGCGTACAGGAGAGGATCATATGCGCAAAGCTACACCGCAGGATGCCACAGCAGTTATTCCGCTAATTAGCTCCGCGATTGGCGAGATCGGTTATGTGCTAACAGGCGCTACCAATGAAGCAGAAATGCTAGACGTACTGGAATCATTTTTTCGCCAGCAAGGCAATCGTTTAAGTCATGATCATGTGTATGTATTGGAACGTGATGGCGCAGTTGCAGGTTTTGTGCTTGCGTATCATGGCAAAGATATTGAGCGTCTGGACGCCCCAATCAAGCGGCGTTTGCAGCAGCTTGGCTTGCCGGATGAAGGCATTGTTCCTGAAGCAAGAGCAGATGAATATTATTTGGATTCAGTAGCTGTACATCCTTCCTTTCAGGGACAGGGACTCGGTACACTGCTTATTCGTGAATTTGAGCAACAGGCTTTACGACTTGGACATCATAAAGTGTTGTTGATCGTCGATGTGGATAACCCAAGAGCCAAAGCATTGTATGAGCGACTCGGCTACAAGCCGGACGGGTGGCTTGAGATCGGCGGTCATGCTTACGAACGGATGATAAAACAACCGGATGGCCTATAAGCCTCCGGTTGTTTGTGATATGCTACAGTGTTTTGGACATATGATAATCCGTAATCTCATAGCCTACCTTTTTGTATACATGCAGTGCGCGATCATTATGTCCAAACACATGCAGATCAATGCGCTGTACGCCCTGCTCTTTCATCGCTTGCTCTAGTGCAAGCATGGTCTTCGTTCCATACCCTTTATTTTGATGCTGATCTCCAATCAGGATATCATAAATAAACGCAAATTTTCCGCGCGGTGTATCATTTACCTGTACCCACAAATAGCCAACATCTGCATGGCTCTCCGTATCATGCACATTGTAAATAAATGCGCCTTCTGTCTCCAGGCCTTTTGGCAAATAGGTAGCAAACGATTGAATCGACTTTTGTAGTGCATCGCTTTCTGCCCATTCGCCAGCAGCTACTTTCTCCGCAGCAAAATCATGCATAGACTGCTCACGAAATTTCATAAATTGCTCGGTATTCATCGGTATTAATTCAAGCATCGGTTATAGCTCCTCTCGTCCACACATGCTGTAAAGGAATATGTATATTTTGTTATTGATTTAACATTCCTTACTCCATTGTAACTTTACGTCTAACATAAATCCAGATTGCCTATAAGCGCAAATAGTAAAGAGAAACGATGATGATACAAAAGCAAATGAACAATCCTTTACATACATAGAAGCTGGCAATCTACTGTTTCATGAATCCGTAGATTGCCAGCCTCTAACGATGTGTATAGTATTATTGTGCATCAAAATGAACAATGTACCTTGAACATGAATATGATCTAAGCTTGCCCTTCGCTCACCGATCATCCAGCTCATGTGCATTCATATCATTCATCGATCATTCACCGATTTCAGTGGATATTATAACGTATGCCTGTACTACTTATCTCCTAATCATCTTACTAGAGTGTGTAGACCAACTGTTTACACTTAACTTACAGATCGCTCTTCTCCGGCTCCTGTTCTCCTCGCTTCTCCAGCATCCGTTGCTGGAACTCACTAATATCTTCATAATCCTCTGCAAATTTACGCGAAATACGAATATAAATCGGCAATAGCTCGCGATAAATCGAAGCATGTTCTTTATATGGTCGATGTTCATACGTTGTACCAATCATGCCCGATACCGCATCCAGCGATTGGATGCGTCCGGTCGCATACAGACCAAGCACCGCTGCGCCCAGACAGGAGCTTTCAATACTTTCCGGTACAATAACGGGCTGATCGAAAATATCTGCCATCATTTGTCGCCATAGCTCGGAACGAGCAAAGCCGCCTGTCGCATGGATTTTTTTCGGCACGCCGATTTGCTCTTCAATTGCCAGCATAACGGTATACAGATTAAACAGCACACCTTCCAGCGCTGCACGAATCATATGCTCTTTTTTATGATGCAGGGCTAGTCCAAAGAAAGAGCCACGTGCATCGGGATTCCAGAGCGGTGCACGTTCACCGGACAGATATGGATGGAAAAGCAGACCGTCCGCGCCAGGATCGACCTTTTCTGCAATTCGTGTCAGTACTTCATAAGCGCTCAGTCCAAGCCGCTTCGCTGTCTCTACTTCAGAAGCCGCAAATTCATCACGAATCCAGCGGAAAATGATACCGCCATTATTGACTGGCCCACCAATAACCCAGCGATCCTCTGTCAGCGCATAACAGAAAAAGCGTCCTTTCGGATCAGTCACTGGCTTATCCGTGACCGTACGAATGGCGCCACTTGTACCGATGGTGACAGCGACAACGCCTGGATCGATCGCGCCTACGCCAAGATTGGATAATACCCCATCGCTTGCACCAAGTACAAATGGAACCGATGGCGATAGCCCCATTTCCGAAGCATACGTGCCATGCAGACCGTTCATCACCTGCGTCGTTGGCACAAGCTTAGACAGATGGTCACGCGTAATGCCTGCCGTTTGTAATGCTTCCTCGTCCCAATCGAGCTTTTCCAAATTCATCAGTCCGGTTGCGGATGCCATAGAATGATCGGCTACATATTCACCGAACAGTCTCAAAAAGATATATTCTTTAATCGAAATGTATTTGTGAGCCGCCTTAGCAATATCCTGCTTTTCAGCCGTGATCCACATGATCTTGGTCAGCGGGGACATCGGATGAATCGGCGTACCTGTACGCATATAGATTTCCTGGCCTTTGCCGCTTTCCTTCAGCTTACGCCAGTACGCAGCACTGCGATTGTCTGCCCATGTAATCGCCTGCGTGAGCGGTTTCCCCTGATCATCAACAACGAGCATGCTATGCATCGCTGAACTGAAAGAGACGAATAGGATATCATCTGATTTACGTTCGCTTTTATCCATTACCTGACGCACGGAATTGATGACGGCGCGAAATAGTTGCTCCGGGTCCTGCTCTGCTACAGAAGGTACAGGGGTGTGCAGCGGATATTCTACGCTGCCCTGTGCTACAATTTTGCCGCTTTCTTCAAACAAAACAGCTTTTGTGCTCGTGGTGCCGATATCGACACCAATCATATATTTTTGTGTACTCATGCTACGATCCCGCCTCTCCTCTACTGGTGCTCGTTCGTTATGCTCATACAATACTATTTAAAAGCAAAATCAATACAAATGCCACCAGCGATAAAATCGTCTCCATTACCGTCCATGATTTGAGCGTCTGCGGTACAGTCATATTGAAAAATTCTTTGACCATCCAGAAGCCCGCATCGTTCACATGAGACAGAATAAGCGAACCGGCACCGGTTGCGAGTACAACGAGTTCTATGTTTGCTCCCGGTGTCAGTGCAAGTACAGGTGCCACAATACCAGCAGCCGTTGTCATCGCGACGGTAGCGGAACCGGTCGCTACACGAATAAGCGCCGCTACGAGAAAGGCAAATACAATGACATTCACATGTGCTGATGTCGCAACATGGGCAATCGCTTCACCTACACCGCTATCGATCAACACCTGTTTGAATGCGCCGCCGCCCCCAATAATCAAAATAATCGAGGCTGTTGGCGCCAGGCATTCGCTGGCGAATTTGGAAATTTGCTCTTTCGTAAAACCTTGCGCAAAGCCAAGTGAGAAAAAGGCAAATACAGTCGCGATAAACATCGCTACCACTTCATTGCCGATAAAGCGGAAAAAGACCGCGATTCCACTCCCACTATCCGGCGCTACGATCTCCGTGATCGAGCCGGACAGCATCAAAATAACCGGCATCAAAATCGTGAGCAGTGTTAACCCAAAGCTCGGCAATTTACGCTCAGCATCATCCTGCCGTTTGGACGAAAACTGCTCTGCCAAGCCGGCGGCTGGCTGAACGACGATCCGATTACCGATATATGTACCAAACAGTGGGCCAGCAATAATCGCCGTTGGAATACCAACAATGAGTGCATACATAATCGTCGTACCGATGTTAGCCTGAAAAGCATTAATCGCGATCATTGGCGCTGGATGCGGTGGCAGCAGACCGTGAACCGTCGATAATCCTGCCAGCATCGGTATCCCGACTTTCAATAATGAAATATTCGTCTTGCGAATCACGGTAAACAAAATCGGAATCAGCAAAATAATGCCCACCTCAAAAAAGACCGGCATCCCGACGATTAAGCCGACTACCAGCATTGCCCACGGTACACGTTTCTCTCCAAAACGATCAATCAGCGTCGTCGCAATTTGCTCTGCTCCGCCCGATTCTGCCATCATTTTACCGAGCATTGTACCGAGTCCGATCACGATTGCGATCGAGCCTAGCGTTCCGCCCAATCCACTTTGCACCGAATCGACGACATCCAGTGGCTTCATACCGATGATCAGTCCCAAAAACAACGATGCTAACAGCAGTACGACAAATGGGTTCCATTTGTACCGTGCAATCATGACAATCAATATCGCTATCGCCACAAGCGCCCATACGAGCAGCGTCCACTCATGACTTAGTCCAAAAATAGAATACATACGACCGAGTCCTCCGTTCCCAATAGTTAGTGTATGACGTGCTATATACAGCATCCGATACAGCTGCATCATGAAATACCATGTCATTAAAGGCATATTGCCTTTGCCTTATTACCCTTATTTATTTGGTGTTTAAACGGCTTGTCAGGAGAAGATGAACGGTGTGGAATAGGATAGCGTTTGCAAAGTCGGTCATATGGGGATTTAATAAATCGATCGTTTTATAAATAAATGTATCTATCGGAATGTATCGTATAGAGGATTGGAGTATAGAGGATTGGAGTATAGAGGATTGGAGTATAGAATATTGGAGCATACAACATTCTTTTGTGATCATAAAAAAGCTTCGCAAAGTCTTAACAGACCTTACGAAGCTCTCCGTTATACACCATGATATGATGGTATCCACTTACTATAACCACACCAAACGATCTTACGAACAGCTCGGCACAACAGTTCAGCGGACGTAAAACGCGTGTCGCTGTTGCATCAGCAATTTAAAGGCTAACTAACCAGCATATGAATTACTATTCCGTCCACAACCTCATCAACGACCATTAACCGGGCGTTCGTCAGGCTGAGCGTTCATGCTCATCGTGTGATGAGCGAGTCCGTCGCTTAAGCCGCGCCAGCTGGCCAGTAATAAATTGCAGTCCATGTGGTCAAATACGGTACGCAGAATCATCGTTCCTGCTACGATGATGTCTGCTCGGTCGGCGGCAAGGTCGAATTGGTCGATTCGTTCCTCGACACTCAGGTTAGCCAGTGCATCAGCGTAGAAACGAATCGTATCCGGTTCGATCGCATACGGATCACCTGCGGGCTTGGATTGGTGACGACGTTCGCGTTCCATTCGAGCCAGCGCGCGGATGCCTCCGCCTAATCCGATCAATGGTAAGCCTTTGTGCTCGCCAGTCCACGGGTATTGTTCCAACATTGTCAGTAGCTTACGTTCAAGCTGGTGACATGATGTGTCTGACCAGCGGTCACGGCCGCCATTTTGTATCGTCATGTTCACTGCTCCGCATGGCAATGACGTGCTATGCAGCAGTTGTTCACCTTTAAAATAAGATATTTCTGTACTACCTCCGCCGATGTCCACGATAAAACCTTCCTGCACATGGGCAGGCAGGGAACGGGTTACACCGAGGAATCCATAATAAGCTTCTTCCTCACCAGACAGAATTTGCACACTGATCCCTGTTTCTTGTTGCCAGATCGCGGTGATCTGCTCGGTATTGGCAGACTGACGTACCGCTGCTGTAGCGACAGCACGAATGTGATCCACTCGATTGGTGGTACAGATACTTTTGAATTTTTGCAAAACAGCAATAACGGTCTGGATATCCTGTTCGCTCATATTCCCCTGCTCATCTCTATTCACACCGAGGCGCACGGTTTCCTTCGCCTTATGCACCATACGACATGTTCGATCGTTACCTGCCTCATAAATAATGAGCCGGATCGAATTTGAGCCGATATCAATGACTCCAAGCCGGTTACGATGATCGCTCATTGTACCCTCGCCATGAACGCATCCTGTGATTCAAACATCGCCATTAACGAGTTCCTCCTTCATCAAATCATATTCCGGTGAAGCCAAACGGTAATTTGTTTATGATTTTATCAGGAACAGACGGGGATTTCCACCGTGAATGTGTTTTTCACAATCTTTTATGGAAATGTATGGATAAAGATGCCAAAAACCGGCTGAGCACACTCAGCCGGTTGGTTCGATATCAATTTCTGGATCTCCACTTTTGATCAGCACTTTCATCGAATCTTGCTTCGTATCGACGAAAATATACCGATCGGTATCAATATCTTTGGCTTGCCAGTCTTTTAGGCGGATAATAAAACCGATATTTGTCTCATCCGGCGCAATCTGAATGCGCGCGATAGCACGACCGTTCTCCACTCGTTCAAAATCAACCTGACGGTGACCGAGCACCGATCCCCATACCCACAAATTCCAACCGCGATAATCTTGATTAGGACGCTCATACTCCACTTCAATACAGCGTGGCACATAAGGCATAACCTCGATAAACCATTGTGCTGTCGCCTTGCCGCATGTGACGGTGATTTTGGTCTTACCCGGATGAATGCCACGTACAACACCATCACGATTAACCCGTGCTACCCCTTTATCGCTAGAACTCCAGCTTAGTTTTGGACGGGCAATGGGGCGTCCATACTGATCGATGACTTCAGCTTTTAATTTCATCCGTTTACCTGTATATACCTGATGTTCACCTTGTAAATTCACCATATGCGGAACAAGTGTCTCGACGTGTAACAGTAAGCAGCTTTCTACATTTCCACACGATACACAGATCGTACTATTGCCTTCACGCAGCGCGGTAATGCGTCCATCTGCGCGAACCTGTACCGCTTCCTCGTTAGAGGACTGGAAACGGACACGATCTGCTGTATACACGCGTCCACGCTGATCACGAGGAGTCACACGCAGATGCAACTTTTCACCGGGTTCCACGATACTTGGCGTATACTCCCATTCCAAGCTTGCTGGCACAGGCTTGTATTGATCTTCTTCATCGAACAATACCATCATTGACAGTGGAGCTACTTTTACCTTGCCACCAAGCACAGAAGCGAGTGGCTTCGTACCTGCTGTACGTTCGTTAACGACGATTTGCCATTGGCGGCTAAATTGTGGCAATGTGACATTTTGCTCGGTTGTTGCTGCATTGTAAATGACGATAATATGACGCCATTTGTCTCCATTCGCATATTCGCCAAGCTGGAACGCGACGACCTGATGATCACTACGCAGCAATTTTAGCTGCTTTTCCACATCTTTGCGTTCACTCATACGAAATGCCGGATGCGCCAGACGTAGATGAATCAGACCTCTATAGTAGTCGAACACGTCCCGGAAGCGCTGCTTGTTAATCCAGCGGATCATATTAATTTCATCCGGACTGCGATAGCTGTTATGGTCACCCATTTTGCTGCGCAGCAGCTCATCTCCTGCATGGATAAATGGAATACCCTGGCTCGTTAGCACGATGCCATTCGCAAGCAGAGAGCGACGTACCCATTCATGCTCCATCAGCTTATTGTCATCAATCGTGCCATACGGATCGGCTTTAGCCACAGCCGCTTCCAGATCGCCACCATCAGCCAGTTTACCATTGTCCATATGCAAAAAAGATAATTTCTGCTCTGCTCCACTCATCCGCACAATTTTATCCCACAAATTCAAATTATCATGTGCGGTCACATAGTTCACACTCTCCGTCGGATTATCGGCAAAATCACCGATCGATCCGTAGATGCCTTTTACCAGTTCGCCTTCTTTGCCAAACTCGCCTGTAGCAAAGCCTTTGGTATCATCGTCACTACCGCCTTTAATTGCACTACGGAAGTTATCGTTAAAGACCGAAAACCCTTTACCACGCTGCGAACCTTTCAGTGTTTGCTGTGGTAAGGGTGACCATCCACCTGTCCACGGCTCGCCATAGATCAAAATATAAGGATCAACTTCGCGGCGCAGCTCCTGCGTCAATTGGGTAACCGTCTCTGTATCGATCAAACCCATCAGGTCAAATCGGAAACCGTCCAGATGATATTCTGTCGCCCAGTAGCGCAAAGAATCTTTAATATATTTGCGTACCATCGGACGCTCGGTCGCGATCTCATTTCCTACGCCGGAGCCATTCGTCAACTGACCACGCTCATCTGTACGGTAAAAATACCCCGGAATCAGGCGATCAAACGGACCATCCTCGACCGAAAATGTATGATTGTATACAACGTCCATCACTACACGCATGCCTTCACCGTGTAGGGCTTGCACAAGCTTTTTCAGTTCGCGAATACGAGAACCCGGGTCAGCCGGATCGGTAGCATACGAACCTTCCGGCACATTATAATGCTGCGGATCATAGCCCCAGTTGAATTTGTCTTGTTCACTGTTCGGATCATCTACAGCCAGCTCATTTACCGTCTGGAAGTCTGCAATAGGCAGCAAATGCACATGGGTTACGCCCAGTTCACGCAGATGATCGATCCCGATGCTATTGCCATATTCATCCTTCAAACCGGTTTCAGTGAAAGCAAGAAATTTACCTTTGTGCTGAATGCCCGTCTCTGGATCAATCGAGAAATCCCGCACATGTAACTCATAAATGATCGCATCCGTCAGACTCGACATCGGTGGACGAATATCATTTTCCCAGCCTTCTGGGTCGGTTGTACGAAGATCAACAATCGCTGTCCGTTGCCCGTTCGCTGATACGGCATGGGCATAAGGATCAACGCCATATTCCACACTTCCATCTCTAAACTCGGCACGGTACATATAATACTTGCCAGCCAGGTCGCCATCCTGACGTACTTGCCATACGCCGCCTTCTTCCGCATACATCGGAATCGCTGTACCATTCGTATGGTCATTCACTCGTCCATCTTTGTCGTGCGTCCCTGGATCATCGTACAGCATCAGATCAACACGTACCGCATCAGGTGTCCATAATTTAAATATGCTGTGCTGCGATGTATAGTGTAATCCCAGATCGTCTATATCGTAAAAATAATCAGTCGCCGCATCAAGAGTTCGCGTCAGGGAATGATTCATTTTATCCAGCATTCTCTTCACCACCATTTTAGCTCAGGCTGTCCGTCTGCCGCTCCTGTATATTTAGCAAGCAATGCTGAGGAATAGCCTTGCGATTTAACCTAGTATAGGTTGTCATGTATTATCGTCGAATGTGTATTATCATTATTCCGCTATATAGTGTACCAGTACTTGCATTACATTTCATGTGTTGTATTAGAAATATCGGATATTTTGTCGAATTTTTGTAGGTTTTGTAATATATTTTTGTGTATGTTAGAGTAAATTTTGGAAATAATGCAAGAGAACTCTGTTATTTACGTGTGAATGCAATAATGGAAATGATGCGATATTTAGCTAAAATACTACTAATTTATTGACTATTACCTCAAAATTTCTAGTTTGAATACGCGATTATGTACTACTATTATCGGTCTGAATAGCCTATTTCATGAAACACAAATTCAGCGCAACAGTAGATAAAATAAAACAATATTGATACTTATAAAGGGGGAAAAACACAAAAGCAGCCGGCAATGTAAAAGGTCGGCTGCTCTTGATGTGTATTATTGCTCGGTTAAAATGATCGGTCCATCAGCGGTAATCGCAATTGTATGCTCGTACTGTGCAGACAGTTTACCATCTGCTGTACGTGCAGTCCATCCATCCTCATCGATCGTCATCCGATATGTGCCTTCATTGATCATCGGTTCAATCGTGAACACCATGCCTTCTTTCAAACGTTGCCCTTTACCAGACAGACCGATGTGCGCAAAGCTTGGTTGCTCATGCAAATCACGCCCAATTCCGTGACCAAGCAGATCGCGAACGACGCCATAGCCATGTGATTCAGCATGCTGTTGAATGACAGAAGTCACATCGCCCAGACGATTGCCAGCGACAGCCTGTTCAATACCTTTGTACAAACATTCGCGCGTAACACGCATCAGCTGTTCTGCTTCTGGCGATACCTGACCTACAGCGTAACACCATGCCGAGTCGCCCAGCCAACCGTCGTATTCAGCCACGATATCAATCTTCAGTACATCGCCTTCTTGTAGCGGTTGGCGGCTTGGAAAACCATGTGCAATCACATCATTGACCGAGGCACAGGTTTCATATTCAAAGCCATTATAGCCGTTCGTAAATTGCTTTCCGCCCAGACGGGTAATATGCTTTTTCACAAATTCATTAATTTCTATCGTCGTTATACCCGGAGCGATCAACTGCGCCAGATGACGATGACAATCGGCTACAATCTGGCTCGCTGTCTTCATCCGTTCAATCTCTGCGGGTGTTTTCAAAATAATCATTGCTCATAACTCCCTTTCCTTACCAGTCACAAACAGAGCATTTCACTACAGCCTAGACACGATACCTACGTATCCGCACGCTGTAAGCACTGTCTGACTATCATTTTATTATAGTACTGCTTGCCCATCATTTCAGCAACTTTCTCGCCTTCGTATGATTCCGTTGAAACGCATTTTCTTCCCACTACGTATAGTCATAAAATGACATAACCGGTGGGTGATTATGTCATGGTCAATAAAAGATACGAAGCCATAAGAAGGAGACGGTTCAGATGAAAACAAAGGTAATTAAGATTGCCAAGAAGTAAGATATTTTGCTCTGCAAAAATCACTTTTTCATTGAACCCCGTGTTAGAAATTCACTAACACTAGAAAAGGATTGTATTTACGCCTATCATTTTACTCGCAGGATGCCTTCAGCTTGAAGATATGGCGCTCCTGTTCAAAGACATGCGGCGCGATCAGCAGTATGAAGGAGACAAAGCGCTTGCTCGTATTGAAGGTATCCGCAACTAATGTCCTGCTGACGGCACTTGCCCGTCGCTTGCTGCTTAGGCTCGGACTTGAACTTGGACTATCAAACTATACTTACTTATGAACCTATATGCTGTAGCTTCAAAGAATAGAAACTTGTTCACTCCATGTATACACTACCCAGAATGATGTAGCTGTCTGTCAATTATTTAGAAATAGAACAGGGGAACTAGCTGTAGCTGATCTACCATCGGTACGCAACCTTTTACAACGGAGTGTATGGACACCTACAGCACGTGAACAGTGCCGAAGTCCGGCTCCATTTAGAAAACTGTTGTAGTTTGTAGACCGTATAGGAGTATATCCTGAGAAACAAAAGTAGCAGAACGAACAGACAGTGAACGAGGTACTTCAGCAAGTTTTCAGTCACGTCTCACTGTAGTTGAAGTAGAATGCACGATCTCACCCACCAAGCTTTTATATTAAAAAAACCTGTCTCTACGTGGGTCAATCGCCAGTATGTATGGCATTGATCTCGTGTAGGACAGGTTTTTTTATGCAGAAATGTAAGCTTAGCCAGGCAAGCTAACTAATTTGAGTTCGCTTATTCACCAATTCGTTTACCAAGAATGGCTAGATGTCGCTCGACTCCATCCAGTACAGCGACGCGTGGCAGATGTCCCCATTCTTCAAAACCGAACTTACTTAGCAGCGTTCGGCTTGGGTCATTGTGGGCGAATACAAAGCCAAGCAATGTATGAATATTCAATGCAGGTGCTTGCTGGATCGCATAGCTTACCAGCTTACTGCCGATGCCTTTACCTTGAAAATCAGGATGAACATAGACGCTCAGTTCTACCGTACCGTTATAAGCCGGACGCCCGTAGAACGTTTGCAGACTTGCCCAGCCCGCTATGCGCTCATCCTGCCATAGCACCCATAGTGGGCGGCGAGCTGGATCATGTTCATCAAACCAGACTTGACGACTTTCTACCGTGACTGGCTCGGTATCGGCAGTGGCAAGTCGACCGGGAATGGATGAGTTATAAATGGTAACAATCTCATCTAAATCCTGCTGACGCGCGATTTGAATTTCGTATTGATCGGTTTCTGGCATCGTCTGTTCCTCCACTTACCTTATATTTTTATATATTGTAATGGCTATAAGGTAAGCTGTCTATCCGCTTTCTGTAGCCGTTCACTGCATAACAGCGCTGCGTTTAGCGGATAAATGTATTTTTGACGCGTACCGAACGAGAAAAGTACAAATTCCACAGCAATGTCATAATGGCCGATAAAATCATGCCTGTCACCATGCCCGATGTAGGTGGAACGATGAAAAAGGCAATGACCGTGAGCGCCAGATTGATCAATAAATACGCGCGTGCGGTACGTGGAAATGCACGTTTACGTGTGTACAGTTGCACAAGCATAATTACAAGCAACACAATTTGAATGACCGCGACGATCATTTCATACACGGAAAGTGCACGTATGTTGCCACTGTATAGCGCCAATATGCGATCAATATCACCGCTAAGCTCCGGTGGGAATACATCCGGATTGGCGACAAGAAACATCATAAATATGTAAGTCGGAATCGCAACAAGAGCGATGAGCAGGCTCCAGTACATGTAGATTTGGAAAACGACCAGCCAGCCTCCAAGCCCAACGAGCGGCGGACGACCTTGTGGTGGTTGAGGTTGGCCAAATGGTGGCTCCGGTGGCTGACCCTGACCATTTGGATGTGGTGGATAATTATTGTTCATTATTTCCGTTCCTTTCTGTTTGTAAATCGGTTTACCATCTATGGCGATCTCGTGTGAGCAGCAACCCTGCCCATGTTGACATAACCAAAGAAACAGGCGGTCTCACAAACGATCAACCGGTCGGTACAACGCCGTATTCGTGTAGTTGCCCGCTTTCTCCAGTCTATCACAGCCATTGCCAGAATCCTATTTCAATCATGCACAAGATGTCGGTTGCTGCTGAATCGTTCTCTCCCTTTCGCTTCAATTCGCTTATATATGAAGGGATGAGGCAATGCCGGTCTGTTGCTCGCTCCATTGCCATAAGCGTAATGCTTCTTCACGATTCATCGCACGTGACTTTACCGATTGCACTTTTTTACGATAATAATAACGTCCCGATTCCCCTTCCACCGATGGATCAGTAGCGAGAAATACCGCGGTTTCTGCACCCTGCTCAGGCGTTTGGAAAAAAGGCGTATGCGCCAGCCCAGCGAGCAATCGTTTACCAAAACCGGTATCTCGATCGACACCGATACTTGTTGCTACCGCACCGGGATGCAGACAGTTAGCAGTCACATTCGTGCCTTGCAGTTGTTCCGCTAGAATGTGATTGAAATATAGATTGGCCAGCTTGGATTGGGCATAGGCTTTAACAACATTATAGCCATGCTGTAGCTGGAGATCGTCCCAGTGCATTTTTCCAATCTTATACGCGCCCGAAGCTACCGTTACGATGCGTCCGGACGGTGACTGCTTCAGCGCATCCAGCAGCAGACGTGTCAGCAAAAAGTGACCGAGATGATTGACGCCAATCGACATTTCGAAGCCATCTTCGGTTTCTTTGCGCTTCAAATTAACGACACCGGCGTTGTTAAGCAGCACATCTAAACGATCATATTGCTTATAAAATTGCTCGGCAAATTGATGAATATGTTTCAGCGAACCAAGATCGCACTGCATCAGTGTCAATTGATCCGAACCGCTTTGCTCGCGTGCTTGCTGTAATGCCTGCTGTCCGCGTTCTTCGTTGCGGCATGCCATAATGACCTCATGTCCTTGCTTGGCGAGTGCAATGCTAGAGGCGAGTCCCATACCGGAATTGGCGCCTGTGATCAGTATACGTCGGGTATTCATAGGTGTGGCTCCTTTCATTGGGAATGCAATGGGCTGCGAAGCTGCGTACTTGTTTGAGGCATTACTAGAACTTTAAACGGATACGGTTTAAGTTACGCATCGGTTGTGATCGTGCTTGCTGGAAAAGGATATCGTTTTGAGAATTTTAATAAGTGGAGTGTAATTGGGTAGCGCATAAGGGCAAAGGCGTATGCTATACTGAGGACAGGCATGATGTTTGCAAATGGTTTTGTCGTTCCAGTGTAGAGATACCGCGATAAAACGTTGTTTGTTGCATTTATATATGCTGTATTCCCTTCTATCTTATACTATATGCCTTGGTTTGATATCGACTTGTGCTGTGATGGTACAATCCGATAAGTTGATGGTTTGGACACTTAATCGCTCTCACTCCTATTACTTTTTCGTAGTTAATTATGCTGGATTTATCGTGGATCGTACTCCTTTTATAGTTAAATAAAGTGGATAAAGTATCGTTGGGCTGCTCTGGATTGCTTTTATGTAAGTGCTATCTTTTCATTGCTTTTCTACACCTACTTAATTTGAAACCGATCTATTCCGTCAACCTTACACTTTTGTATCTCAGCTTTATTATTTATTACTATTACTTCTGCTTCACTACTACCTTCATCCTTCACTTCTGTATGTTATAAACGATTCGATCCCTATAGAAATACCCGAACGCCGTCGCGCCCGGGTATTGTACGTGTAAAGCTTCATATTACGTTTTTACGTATTCAAAGCATTAGTATATTTGAAGCATGCATTCGTTCATTTTCAGGACATTTCGGCATATATTTGACGTATGCGCGAACGACTTAATCCTGTGCGTGCTCCGCGTATGCAGCTGCATCCAGCAATGTAGACAGAGCTGTATCCAGGTCGCCGTCTACTTTCAACTCAATCATCCAGCCGCGGCCGTATGGATCGGAGTTTACGAGTTCTGGTTCGGTTTCGAGATCAGGATTGAGCTTGCTTACGGTTCCAGCAATCGGGCAAAATAGTTGCGAAACGGTTTTAACCGATTCGATCGTACCTACTTCTTCGTCTTCACTTACCGTGCGTCCATCTTCAGGCAGCTCTACAAATACGATATCTCCCAGTTGATGCTGAGCAAAGTCGGTAATCCCGATACGTACCGTATCGTCACTAACCCGTTCCACCCATTCATGCTCTTTGCTGTACAACAATTGATCCTTAATCTCGCTCATCGTTTATGCTCCTCCGATTCTTGTCATGTTGGTATCCTAATGCCACAAGAGTATAGTAAGCGAGTTTGCGCTGTCAAGAGGCTTGACATCGTTTACTCAATCAAGTATTAATATAATAAACATACATTTTGGATCGTTTAGTGATTGAATGTTCGGAAATACATAACATCATATGGAAGCGGATGAACGTACAGGGAGAGACTGACCACTCGATGGCAGCGCCGAAGGAGTAAGCCGGAAACGGTGAATCTCTCAGGTAAAAGGGACCTGTACTGGACGCGGCTCTGGAGAGCATCCGGCGCATAGCAAGGCGCGCAGCGGATCACCAAAGGGGAAACTTGCTTGAACCGGCTGAACGATTCATTTCAGCTCCATCAGCACCAAGCTGACAGGCGGCAAGGTAACTCTCAGGTATCAAGGACAGGGAGGACAATGGAACGAGCGGGTTTTGCACCCGTTTCTTCCCTGTCCTTCCTGTTTTTTGTGTTTTGTTGCAGAACGA
Organism: Paenibacillus wenxiniae; assembly: GCF_039822605.1. Taxonomy (NCBI): domain Bacteria; kingdom Bacillati; phylum Bacillota; class Bacilli; order Caryophanales; family Paenibacillaceae; genus Paenibacillus; species Paenibacillus wenxiniae. Next base: position 104,279 of record NZ_JBCGUH010000011.1, on the reverse strand, counting down.
TTGTTTTTTGTTAGGTAGGCATGCTTTTTACAGCCAACGTTAACAAGATGCTATCACAACATAAATAAGCTTTGCTCTTCATGACGATCTTAGGCTGAACTGAGCTTCTTCACAGTCTGTCGATCGCTTAACCGTTCATATTATGAATTTGAGGTGAGCCAAATGACAACCGAGCTGAAAAGAACACCGCTTTACCCGCTATATGCTGAAACCGGCAACCCACGCTGTATCGATTTTGGAGGCTGGGATTTGCCTGTACAGTTTTACGGTATTCAAAAAGAACATGAAGCTGTACGCGAACGTGCTGGACTATTCGATGTATCGCATATGGGTGAGGTGATGTTCAGTGGTAAAGGCACCGAAGCCTTTTTGCAAAAGATGCTAACGAACGATGTGACTCGCCTGCAAGATGGACAGGCACAATACACATTGATGTGTTATCCAAACGGTGGTGTCGTGGATGATTTGCTCGTCTACCGGATTCATGAAAATTTGTACATGCTTGTACTGAATGCATCCAATATCGATAAAGACATCGATTGGCTCCAGCAGCATCTACCGGACGATGTACAGCTCAATAATATTTCGGACGAAACGGCGCTAATTGCACTGCAAGGGCCGCTCGCTGCATCGATTATGAGTAAAGTGGCAGGCACCGAAGCGCTGGCTGAGCTGGCGAGTTTTACCTTTGTAACAGATGTGAAGCTATACGGCGCTGAGGTGATCATCTCTCGTACAGGTTACACCGGTGAAGATGGTTTTGAAATTTACTGCCCTGCCGAGCAAGCTGGAGCGATCTGGAGTGGCCTGCTGGCAGCAGGTGAAAGCGATGGTCTGATCGCCTGTGGTCTCGGTGCGCGTGATACGCTTCGTTTTGAAGCGAAGCTACCGTTATACGGTCAAGAGCTATCCGCTGATATTACACCGCTGGAGGCAGGACTTGGCTTTTTCGTAAAGCTGGACAAGGGCGATTTTATCGGTCGTGAAACGCTTGCCGAGCAAAAGCAACATGGCGTTCCACGTAAACTGGTCGGTGTCGAGCTGCTAGAGCGCGGTATTCCACGCTCCCACTACCCGGTGTTCCGCGATGGTCGTCAGATCGGTGAAGTCACGACAGGCACACAGTCGCCTACATTAAAACGTAATCTCGGTCTCGCTTTAATCGAAGCAAGCAGCGCAGAGCTTGGCACACCGCTTGAAATAGAAATTCGTGGCAAGCAGTTGAAGGCTGAAGTCGTGAAAGCTCCATTTTACAAACGTCAGCCGGTAAAATCGTAAGCTTTTTACCTGATCCATCTATTGTTGATGCCTATATGTAGCTTCACTGTTGTATAGATTGATCGCCAGTCCAAACATAGGGCTAGGAACGATTCGCTTGATTATATTACGGCAATCCGTTGCCGAAAGGAGCATAACTTATGAAATCCCATCGCTATATTCCGATGACCGCGCAAAATGAAGCCGACATGCTGGCTGTGATCGGCGCGTCTTCTGTAGAGGAATTGTTTAAAGATATTCCGGCTTCGGTTCGTTACGAGGGCACGATGCCAATGTCAGGTATGCTGGACGAATACGCCTTGACTCGTCACCTTTCCATACTTGCTGGCCGCAATGCGGATACCGATCGCTATACTAGCTTTCTCGGTGCAGGCATTTACGATCATCATGTTCCTTCTGTTATTAATCATGTCATCTCTCGTTCTGAATTTTATACAGCCTACACCCCGTATCAACCGGAAATTAGCCAGGGTGAATTGCAAGCGATTTTCGAGTTTCAATCGTACATTTGTGAATTGACAGGTATGGCTGTTGCCAATGCCAGCATGTATGATGGCGCAACAGCACTGGCTGAAGCGGCTTCACTTGCTGCATCAGCTACGCGCCGCAACAAAATTGTCGCCTTCTCTACGATTCATCCGGAATCCCGTGCGGTTGTACGAAGCTATGCACGCGGTCTAAATCTGGAAGTGGTTGAAGTCGCTTATGGCGATGGCGTAACCGATATTAGTGCACTGGCTGATGTGCTGGATAACGATACAGCAGCGGTACTTGTACAATCACCTAACTTCTTTGGCGGTATTGAAGGCATTCGCGCTGCTGCTGAGCTGGCGCATGAGCATGGCGCTCTGCTCGTCGTGAGTACGAATCCGATCTCACTCGGTCTGCTGGAAGCACCTGGAAAGCTTGGCGCTGACATCGTAGTCGGCGATGCCCAGCCACTCGGTATTTCCATGTCACTCGGTGGTCCAACTTGTGGGTTCTTCGCTGTATCGCAAGCACAGATGCGCCGTATGCCAGGACGGATCGTAGGTCAAACGACTGACCGTAATGGCAAGCGCGGATTCGTTCTTACTTTGCAAACGCGTGAACAACATATTCGCCGTGATAAAGCAACGTCCAACATTTGTTCCAATCAGGCACTACTAGCGCTATGTGCTTCGGTCTACCTGTCTGTGATGGGTAAACAAGGTATGGTCGACGTATCCGGATTGAATGTGCAAAAAGCGCATTATGCTGCCACAACGATCGCAGCCGTAAAAGGCTGCACATTGGCATTTGCCGCTCCATTCTTTAATGAATTTGTCATCCGTTTACCGGAAGGCGCTTCTGCATCCGCCGTTAACAGCAAGCTGCTGGAAAAAGGAATTATCGGCGGATATGATCTCGGTCTGTCGTATCCCGAATTGTCCGGTCATATGCTGTTCGCCGTCACTGAAAAACGCACCAAAGCGGAAATCGATCAACTGGCAATCGAATTGGAGGCATCGCTATGACAAACGAAACGTTAACTGCGAATGAATCGCAAGCTGTCGAAACGAACCCAACGCAACCAACGGTTGTGGCGAAGGAAAAAGCGTTAATTTTCGAATTAAGTCAGACCGGTCGTATTGGTTACTCCTTACCGGAATGCGATGTACCACAGGCAGACCTGAGCAGCCTGATTCCGCAACATATGCTGCGCAGTGAAGCTGCTGCATTGCCGGAAGTATATGAAGTGGATGTGATCCGTCATTATACCGAGCTGTCTCGCCTGAACTTCGGTGTCGATAATGGCTTCTACCCACTCGGTTCCTGTACGATGAAATACAACCCAAAAGTGAACGAAGATGTGGCACGTTATGCTGGCTTTGCCAAAATCCACCCGTACCAGCCAGAACAAAGCATTCAAGGTGCTCTTGAACTGCTGCATACGTTACAAAATGATCTGGCTGTGTTGACGGGCATGGATGCTGTTACGTTGCAACCCGCTGCTGGTGCACATGGCGAATGGACAGGTCTGATGATGATCCGCGCGTATCACGAAAAACGCGGCGAACATCGTACTAAAGTGATCGTGCCAGACTCCTCGCACGGTACGAACCCAGCAAGTGCAACCGTAGCTGGTTTCCAAACGGTAACGATTCCTTCCAATGAACGTGGACTGGTCGATCTGGATGCACTGCGTGCAGCCGTTGGCCCGGATACCGCCGCCCTGATGCTGACCAATCCGAATACACTCGGCTTGTTCGAAGAACAAATTACCGAGATCGCTGCGGTTGTACACGAAGCAGGTGGTCTGCTCTACTATGATGGTGCTAACTCCAATGCGATCATGGGTATCGCCCGTCCAGGTGATATGGGCTTTGACGTCGTTCACTTGAATTTGCACAAAACGATGAGTACCCCACACGGTGGCGGTGGTCCAGGTGCCGGCCCAGTCGGTGTGAAAAGCAAACTGCTTCCATTCCTGCCTGAGCCTGTCGTAGAAAAACAAGCAGACGGCACGTACACCCTTCGCTCCGGTTCACCGGATTCGATCGGTCGCGTAAAAGCATATTATGGTAACTTCGGCATTCTCGTTCGTGCTTATACGTACATCCGCAGTTATGGCCCGGAAGGTCTGCGCCGCGTATCCGAATGTGCGGTACTGAACGCTAACTATATGATGCATCGTCTGAAAGATCATTTTGTAATGCCATACGACAATGTATGCAAACACGAATTCGTCATGTCCGGCAAAGGCTTGAAACAATACGGCGTGCGCACACTGGATGTAGCCAAACGATTGCTTGATTTCGGCTACCACCCACCAACGGTGTACTTCCCGCTGAACGTAGAAGAATGTATTATGATCGAGCCAACCGAAACCGAGAGCAAAGAAACACTTGATGGCTTTATCGACACGATGATTCAAATCGCAAATGAAGCGAAGGAAAATCCAGAGCTGGTGCTGAATGCACCGTATACGACGTATGTGAGTCGTTTAGATGAAGCAACTGCGGCACGGAAACCGGTGTTGAATTGCGCTTGTAGCTGATTTATTCTTCTAACTATATTGACGCTATATTTTGTAGAACTATACTATCCATTCGTCCAATTGCAAAAATAATATACGAAAAATGGATAAATATAAAAATAGAAGGACACATTCTGATTATGGAATGTGTCCTTCTATTTATTTTCTGAAATACATAAAACTTATCGTTTATTATATAAAGCTAACTTCAGTATTAAAGATTGTGACAGCTTTCTATTAATGTTGCTATAAAGTTAAAGTTGACTCTATTTTGTGGAAAACGAACTTGAAGTCATTTTCCTATGCGTGAATACACCAACGTAGTCATAAAATATAAATATATTCTCTTTTTATATTAAATGACCCCACGAAAGATTCCAATCGTAAGGAAAACTAGAATCGTACTGAAAAACCATTAAACTGATGAATACCTGTTCCAAAATGGATCAGATTCTTCTTACGCAGTTCAAAAACAGCTTCTTTCACTACATTCAACAATTCAGGCTCTAATCCAATTTCATTATGAGCACCGAAAATTTGCTTTACTCCCTCAATCTTAGCAATCTTCTGCCACGAATCCACAAGATCTTCAGGAGACGTAGTAGGATAAAACGCATATACTGGTGTATCACTATATAATAAATCGCCTGTAAACAAATATCCTCTATTTATATCATAGATAGCAATATGTCCAGGCGAATGACCGGGTGTATGAAATATTTTCAAACTGCGTGCTCCAATATCGATCACATCTTCATCTCGAAGAACTCCTGTTGGTATTCCTTGATAAGGTGTATATGTAGTTGGATTAAAAGATACTGGAACTGGCTTCGTAATATCACGTGATATATCTTTTCTAATTTGCTCGATTGAAAGTTTCGGAATACCGTTTATAAGCAAATCTTCTTCCGCTTCATGTACATAAATTTCCTCAAACTGACCATGACTTCCGATATGATCGACATGCACATGGGTTGTAATAACCTTGATAGGCAAGTTTGTTAATTGATCTGTTATACGCTTGATATTATCGATGCCTAATCCGGTATCAATTAAAACGGAACATTGTTGACCTAACAATAAATAAGAATGAACTTTTTCCCAATGTCCAAATTCACTAATAGCAAATGTAGTCGGGTCTAATGTTGATACTGTAAACCATGAATCATCCATAAGAACAGGATATTTAGTATTGGGCATACTCATTCCTCCACATTTTAAAAGTAGTTCATTACAATTAGATTCATTATAAAACTTTAATCGTACTCTATATATAAATACTTTATTTTTTCCTCACTTGCACTAGAATCTTAGATTTAAATCTTATTTTAATCATCATGAACAATTGATATGCAAATAATCCTTCCTTCCAACTTTTAAGTCCATTCTTATGATTGAGCCAGGTCAATTTAATTTGACTAGCAATGATACAGAAAACATATCTCATCAGCTCTAAAGTACCTCCGCAGCAATCTTTTGAAGCTTCTCCCTGCACGCATCAAGCGGAGCAACAGGAATTGTCTGAAAGGCCGACCTTTAACCCTGCAAATGTACCATCTCCCCTCACAACATGTGCAGGCTTAAACGGAGACCGTTAGACAATCTTTGTACGGAACGTTCTTTGATACTCCCCTAGAATTCCCAGAATCTCAAATAAAAAAAGCTGATTCCCCGAAAAATTCAGGAAATCAGCTTAATGGGATTGTTGGAAAACGATTCAATCGAGTTTGCCTTGAAATCGCAGGCAGTGCACTCTATTGGCTATTGCTGTAAAGCAAACAAACCAGTCGGTATTACGCCTGAATTGCGTTAACCAGCTCAACCACTTCTTCGGCTGTTTGCATATCGAGTGCTTTGGTAGCCAGCTCTTGCATTTCAGCTTTGGACAGTTTAGCGATCTGGCTGCGTGCAGGCAGAATCGAGCTTGCGCTCATGCTGAACTCGTCGAGTCCGAGACCGAGCAGCAGTGGAATTGCAGTTGCATCCCCTGCCATTTCGCCACACATGCCGGCCCATTTGCCTTCTTTGTGTGCTGCATCGATTACCATTTTAACCAGACGCAAAATGGACGGGTTATATGGTTGATACAGATAGGATACGCGCTCGTTCATACGGTCAGCTGCCATCGTGTACTGGATCAGATCGTTTGTACCGATACTGAAGAAGTCCACTTCTTTGGCAAACTGGTCAGCCAGTACCGCTGTCGAAGGAATTTCAACCATGATACCGAGTTGAATGTTGTCGGATACCGCAACACCTTCCGATACCAGCTTGTCTTTCTCTTCCAGCAGAACCGCTTTCGCTTGACGGAATTCGCCCAGTGTCGCGATCATTGGGAACATGACGCGCAGTTCGCCGAATACGCTTGCTCTGAGCAGCGCACGCAGTTGAGTGCGGAAAATGTCCTGACGATCCAGACAAAGACGAATAGCACGGAAGCCCAGGAATGGGTTCATTTCTTTTGGCAATGTCAGGTAAGGCAGTTCTTTGTCGCCACCGATATCGAGTGTACGCACAACAACTGGCTTGCCTTCCATGCGCTCCAGTACCGTTTTGTACGCGTTGAATTGTACATCCTCGGATGGCAATTCGTCACGACCCATGTACAGGAACTCGGTGCGGTACAGACCTACAGCTTCGCCGCCGTTATCGATCACGCCAGCTACATCATTTGGTGTACCAATGTTAGCTGCCAGCTCGACGTGAACGCCATCTTTGGACACGGTAGCTTCGTCGCGCAGTTTGCGCCATTCTGCTACTTGAGCCTCGTATGCTTCACGTTTTGCACGGTAATCAGCCAGTGTGGACTCGTCCGGGTTTACGATAACGTTACCTTCAAGACCATCTACGATGACCATATCGCCGTTTTGTACAACTTCCATAACTTCTTTCGTACCAACAACCGCTGGAATCTCCAGAGAGCGCGCCATGATTGCGGAGTGAGAAGTACGACCACCAATGTTGGTCGTGAAGCCTTTTACATAGTTGCGATCCAGTTGTGCGGTATCGGAAGGAGTCAGATCTTCAGCGATGATAACCACTTCTTCACGAATTTCTGCTGGGCTTTGGAAGTTTACACCCATCAGATGGTTGATGACGCGTTTCGTTACGTCACGCATATCAGCCGCACGTTCTTGCAGGTAAGCACTTTTCATATTTTCAAACATCGCTACGAATTGCGAAGCGACTTCATTGAGTGCATATTCAGCATTGATCATGTCGCTGGCGATCTTGTCTTTGACTGGATCGATCAGCTCAGGATCACTCAGGATCAGCAGGTGAGATTGGAAAATCTCAGCCTTCTTTTCTCCCATTTCTTGCAGCGTACGTTCTTTGATCGCTTCAAGCTCGCCTTTGGAAGTTTCCAAAGCAGCTTGCAGTTTAGCCAATTCTGCATCGGCGTCACTTACGGAGCGTTTGCTGATTTCGTATTCAGGATGCTCCAGACGGAATGCTTTGGCAATAGCGATGCCCGAAGACGCCGCGATTCCCAAAATATTAGCCATTGATTTCGCCTAGCCCTTCTTTCACCATTACGTCTGTCAGAGCTTGCAGAGCAGCAGCTTCTTCAGCACCCGTAGTGGACAGAACGATAGTGTCACCTTGCTCCAGACCGAGGGACAGCACGCCCAAGATGGATTTCAATGTTACTTTTTTACCTTTAGCTTCAGCAAAAGATTCAGTAGAAGCAAATTTGTTAGCAGCAGTTACGAGAGCTGTTGCTGGGCGTGCGTGGATACCATCTTCGTCAACGATTTTGAATGTTTTTTCCATTATAGAGTCACTCGCTTTCATATAATTTGGGGTTTTGTTAAATAGATGTAAATCATCAAGCCATCCATTCCATTGTACAGCATAATAACGCCGGATGCACCTTCTGTTAGAAAAAAAATCGACTTTTTTCAGCAATACCCAACATTTTACGGTAAATTTTAGGAAAATTCATGAACGAATCTAACATTTAATCAACATCACCGCAAAATGCTTTCATTTCATAATGATAGCAAACTATAGACGAACCTTGTGAAAGGTCATCTATAGTTTGCGGGAATTGCCTGCTGCCGATTTTACAGACCAGCAAGGCTACAACGATGTCGTTATGCATTTGTAAAATAAGATCGATTGCTTTGTTGTTCACCGTCGTTAAACAGTGTCAGGCTCTGTTGCCTGAATCGATATCCATCATCATGTTGCGATCGTTACTTATTCGATCATGACTTGTTCGATCATTATTTAATGGAAATGATGTCTCCCTCTCCACTTTTCACCGTGCCGGATTTTTTCAGCGTTACCGCTGCGCCTTCTGGCAGGTTGGAGAAAATGATCGGTGTGATGATCGATGGAGCGTTCGCTTTTACATACTCCAGATCCACTTCCAGGATCGGTTGTCCAGCCATTACATCGTCGCCTTCGGCAACGAGTACGTTGAAGCCCTGTCCTTTCAGTTTAACGGTGTTCACACCAACGTGTACCAGGATTTCTTTGCCCGCTTCGGACATAATGCCGATCGCGTGCTTACTTGGGAATACGTTGAATACTTTACCGTTTACTGGAGAAGCAATCGTACCGTTCGATGGCAGGATGGCGAAACCGTCACCTGTCATCTTTTGCGAGAATACAGGGTCTGGTACTTCGGAAATGTTCAGCAGCTCGCCTTCAGCTGGAGCGACGATCATTTCTTCTGCCAGTACATTGACCTGTCCCTCAGCAGTCGCCTTCACAGGCTCATTGTCCACACTTGGAGGTGTAGGTCGTGGTGTACGTCCAGCAATGATATCCTGCATTTGCGATTTGATCGTATCGGAACGTGTTCCGAAGATCGCCTGGATATTATTACCCACTTCCAGTACGCCGGACGCGCCCAATGCTTTCAATTGTGCTTTATCTACTTCTTTTGGTTCTTTGACTTGAATACGCAGACGTGTAATACAAGCATCCAGACTGGAAATGTTTTGCTGACCGCCAAACGCATCCAGAATTTTACCTGGCAATTCGTCTTGAGAAGCGGAACCGCCGCCCTCTTGTGTATCGTTTGCCGTTATATCTTCACGGCCCGGTGTTTTCAAGTTGAAGGTACGGATCGCGAAACGGAAACCAAAGTAGTAAATAACAGCCAGAATCAGACCGACGATGATAACATCCCACCACGGTGTACGGTTCGGAATCACCCCGAACAGAATAAAGTCGATCAGACCACCGGAGAATGTCATACCAATTTTAACGCCCAGCAATTGCATCGTCATGAAAGACAGACCAGCGAAGATCGCGTGAATACCGAACAGAACTGGAGCTACGAACAGGAATGAGAATTCCAGTGGCTCTGTAATACCCGTCAGGAACGAAGTCAATGCTGCCGAACCCATAATACCAGCAACATATTTCTTATGTTCTGGTTTTGCTTCATGGTAGATCGCCAGTGCCGCAGCAGGCAGACCGAACATCATGAACGGGAATTTACCAACCATAAATGTACCAGCTGTAAATGGTACACCATCACGCAGCTGAGCCATAAAGATGTTCTGGTCACCACGTACCAGTTGACCCGCTTTGTTCACATACTCACCAAATTCAAACCAGAATGGAGAGTAGAAAATATGATGCAGACCGAAAGGAATCAGCGAGCGCTCAATCACACCGAAGATAAAGGCGGACAATGTTGGATTCGCATCAACCATGTTGTGAGAAACAGTGTTCAGGAATGTCTGAACTGGAGGCCATACGATGATCATAATCAGACCCAGTACGAGCGAGCCTACAGCTGTCATAATAGGTACAAAACGTTTACCGGCAAAGAAGCCGAGGTACGAAGGCAATTCGATTTTGAAGAACCGCTTGTACATCGATGCTGCCAAAATACCGACGATAATACCGCCGAATACACCGGTTTGCAATGTAGGGATACCCAGTACAGAAGCAACGGAGAAATCTTGCTTACCTACTTGATCGGCAGTAACGCCCATTGCCGTACCCATCGTTACGTTCATAATCAGGTAACCGATAATCGCTGCCAGACCGGCAACGCCTTCCCCGCCAGCAAGACCGACGGCAACGCCGACCGCAAACAGTAAGGATAGGTTACTAAATACGATTTGCCCGGAGTTCATCATAACTTGAGCAGTGATTTGAACCCAGTGTGCATTCAGTGCAGGTATATACTGCAAAAAGTCCGGGTTAACGAGCATGTTACCGATTCCGAGCAGCAAACCTGCTGCTGGCAAAATCGCTACAGGCAACATGAGTGCTCTACCTACTTTCTGCAAAACGCCAAACAGACGTTTAAACAATACAGCCACTTCCCCTCTTGATCGTAAAATATAATATGCGACGCTCAACAACACGAATAATGGAGACCACGCAAAAAAAGCATGAGCAAACAATATATCTGTAAAATAAAACTGTATGTTGAGATTCAGGATAGACCTGTCCCTGCATATGCAGTCTTGCTTTTCAGATATTTGTAAACTCATGCCTGATCGAATCAGTAACACGTTATATCCGTTATTCATTTGTTGATTACGTTCTGAATTATACCATTGACATTACCAACTTGCAAGCCTTTTCATTAAAAAAAATGGAAATGTTATTCGTTTTTTTCGGCAAAACGCTGCAAATGCATCGTTAAGTAACTAACTTCAGCCGCATATACCGGACGCCGCAAGCGTTTCTCCATCATCTTCGTTAGTTTCCAGGCAAGCGAATACACTTCTGGATATTCAGATTTAAGCATTTCTTCTAGCCGATGAGTAGCCGCTACTTTCTCGCCACGCCGAATACGCTCGATTGCAAACCGCAGATGCGTTAGCAGGCGTGAATAGTCCAAACTGTCTCCAGCAATTTTTAGATCCAGCGAATCTTCAACTACTTTGATCATGTCGGCAATGAGCTGTGAATGGGACTTAATCTCTGTAATATGCTGATCGGTCAGCGCACTGTAAATGTGCAGCGCAACGAATCCGATCTCATCTTCTTCCAAACTAATACCGAGACGTTTGTGAATAATGTCCAGCGCGTGCTCAGCCAGTCTGTATTCCGCTGGATACATCTCACGCGTCTCATACAGAAATGGATTTTGCACGGTCATGCCTTGCTCAGCACGCTTAATCGCAAAAGCAATATGATCGGTTAATGCGATATGAATATGTTCGTTGAGCGGTGTTTTGCTTTCTTTATTAATATAATGAATGATCTCGTTGATCACTTCGATAATTCGTTCGTCAATCTGTGTCGCCAGTTGCTTGTATTGCTCCTGCTCTTGCTGATTAGTCAAAATAAACATCTTCTCGACGACGTCCAGCGGAATGTGATCGCTGGCTTTACGGTTAAAACCGATTCCTTTACCGATCACCACAACTTCTTCATACTGGGGATGATCTGCAATAATTACGTTATTATTCAGCACTTTAGCTACCTGTAGGCTGCTCACAGTTGCACCCCTTTTACTATCGCCTTATCCCGAATAAGTTACCAAAAAATCACTGTTACGTCAATATGAAACGCTCGGTAGCGCAGCAACGCAAAGAGGCGGCAAAGCCTTTTTGGATGCGACTTTACCGCCCTCTAGGTATGATTCTGAATCGCTCACTCGATCCGTTTCTCTTTATTAAACAAAGCGAAATCGAGCAAGCATAGAGCACATACAGGATTTTATATCGTGATTACGGCTTGCTTGACGTTATTGCTTCATGTTAATACTTGTTTTCATTTCTTACTTTGTTATTTCTCGTTTGTACATTTCTGCTGTAATCCATATTACGTGTAGCTTTACTTTTACGCTTTACATTTACGCTTTACTTTCTTCTCGCTCTTCTACCCGATCCTGTGTATCTTGATGATGAGCGGATGCATCGATGGTACGCTGCGCATCGTTCGGCGTTATGACAGTGACAGGCTCAACGGTTAATGCATCCAGGAAGCCGGACGGCGTGGTCGGGCGGGAATCTGTTTTATTGTTGCTGCGACTGGCTGCCGGTGTATTCGGCTCCGCTGGTTGACCGGTAAAACTTTTAATCATCGATTCTAAATCCAGACCGGAGACGCTTTTTAGCATTTCAGGTGCGGTTGCCATCAATTCGGTTACGTAACTGCTCACCCGTGCGGCACCGCCACCTTCGCCCTTGCCTGTATCTACGACGGTCAACTTGTCGATGCTACTCAGTGGGCTAGCGATCTTGCCTGCTAGTTCTGGAAGCATTTTGGAAACGATATCGAGAATCGCGGCCTGACCGTAGTTTTCGAACGCTTCAGCCAGCTTTTGCTTCGCTTCGGCTTCAGCAAGACCACGCAGACGGATAACATCAGCTTGCGCTGTACCCTGTGCGCGCTCGACTTCAGCCACGGCCAGACCCGCAAGACGCTGCTGCTCGGCAGACGCTTTTGCTTCAGTTTCGATCGAATATTTGCGTGCTTCGGCTTCACGCATTTTACGCGATTTCTCCGCTTCGGCAGCTTGTTCGACAGCAAAACGATCAGCTTCGGCTTTCTTTTTCACCTGAGCGTCGTATTGCTTCTCGCTTACGGTAATCTCGCGTTCTTTCAAATCGATCTCGCGCTCTTTGCGGACAAGCTCGATTTTCATTTGCTCTTCCATCATAATCTGCTTTGCTTTCGCTTCCTGGATATGATAGGCCTGATCGGCTTCGGCGCGTGCGGTATCCTGATCTTTTTTGAAAGCAGCGATTTTCAATTCTTTTTCCTTTGAAGCTTCGGCGATGTTCGTATCGCGCAGCAGTTCCGCCTTTTGACCTTCTTGCTCTGCCTGTGCTTTTTGAATACGGGAATCCCGCACCGCTTCGGCTTCAGCAATCTCAGCATCTCGTTTGACCATCGCAATACGTGGCTTACCAAGCGCTTCCAGATAACCGTGCTTATCACGTACATCTTTGATCGTAAACGAGACAATTTGCAAGCCCATCTTTTTCAGATCACGTGCGGCAACGCTTTGTACTTCCTGCGCAAACCGGTCGCGGTTCCGATACACTTCCTCTACTGTCATCGAGCCCATAATCGAACGCAAATGACCTTCCAGCACTTCCTGCGCTTCACTTTGCAGCGCTTGAATCGGTTTGCCCATAAATTGCTCAGCAGCGGTAGCAACGTCTTCGACCGAGCTGCCGATTTTGATAATCGCTACCCCGTCCGCCATAACTGGTACGCCTTGCTCGGTATAGACCTCAGGTGTGGTCACATCAAGCTTGTGAGACAGCAAAGATAGGAGTTCAGCTTTTTGAAAGATGGGCCATATAAAAGCGCCCCCACCGCGTACAACTTTAATTTTGCGTCCAGAACCGTCATCAGAAATATTTTTACTTCCTAAAAATGAACCGGTGACAACCATCGCTTCATCCGTACTTACGGTTTTATAACGTGCCCAGAATGTAATCCCAAGCACCACCAGTACAACAACGACGACTCCTGCAATCAATACAGCTTCATTTACTAATGGCATCGCATTCTCCCCTTTTGGCTTATTGGTTGTTCGGCATGCCTGCCGACTATCGCCATGCTTCGACTTCGTTGGGACAAAGACAGACAGGGATTATGAACGGCTATGTATACAATCATTCTAATTCGAGCTAAAGCCGTTCTGTTTGCGCCGCTACCTTTCAGGTAGTAGCTTCAACAGGTCAACGTACTGGTCATGTTAGCGTAGCGAAAAAACGGGATAGGTCACAAAGCATCCTGTCGTTCAAATTCAGCTACAGCCAGTGTTCCATCTTGCTCTTCGATAATGACCACGCGTGTACCCGCAGCGATCGGGCAATGTTCAAAACTGGAAGCGATATGAATCACATTACCACCCGATAAACGAACCATCACTTCTCCATAACCAATCTCTGGTACTGGAATGGTGATCTCTCCAATTTTGCCAACCAGCTCACGGATCGAATATCCTGTCGATACTTCACTGTGCTCCATCGGCTTAATATAAGCAAAAAATACGAGCAATGCACCTAGTATTCCCGCTACAAGCGATAAGATCAGCACAACCGGCGTAGACAATGTCGTTGACTTGTCCAAAATAATGCCTGCCCCGCCAAAAACCGTCACTGTCCCGGCTAAAACAATCGGCTTTAGAAAATCCACACCCGGCAGCTCTAGGCCACCCAGTACATCCCCTAGCCAGTCACCAAAGACAAGACTGAATAACGCATAGACCGCTCCAATAATTAGACACGTCCAATATAGCGTTTCCATAACGGTGTACTCCTTTCCCTTTATTTCTGTCCATATGGGATCCATGAATAGAACAAGATTACTCCAATTGTATCCACAGCATGCACAGAAAATGGCGATATACCTATAATTACGTATGCAAAAGATATTGGTTTCATGTTTATATAAATTTATCCAAATTTATATAAAATAAGGACAGTAATGGGAGTAAGTAGAAGGTTGGGTTGGGTTGGGTTGGGTTGGGTTGGGTTGGGTTGGGTTGGGTTGGGTTGGGTTGGGTTGGGTTGGGTTGGGTTGGGTTGGGTTGGGTTGGGTTATACTCTCTTTGATTAGTAGAGTTATTCTACAATGAATAAGCGATTATATATAGAAAGTAAATCGTTATAGGGATACTTAGCTTTATACTGAGAAAAATTCGCCGGACTGATAACAGGTTACTAAGCAAAATTACACTATCACCTGATTTGCTACAGCACTGGCTCTACACGAAAAGTTCAATACAAGATTTGATGTTGAAAATAAACACATTTTAAAATACATCATACAAAAAAGCGATTTGTCCCCCATGTAAGTGAAGGACAGATCGCTTTTCGTTCTATCTTATTCTTTTTATCGTAGCTTATTCATTGTATAACTCAAGCTTTTGCAGCGACTCATGCTCTGATGCAAAAGCGACTACTATTCAATCGATATGATATCGACTTACAGCGACATACGGTAAATTTCACGTACATCATCAGCTTGCAACTTCGCAAAGTTACCGAAGGATGGACCGAATTTGAGTGTTTTTTCAACCATAGCGTCGATCTGGCTATCGTCGATATCGTAGTCTGCCAGACGGCTAGGGGCGCCGATGGAAGCCCAGAAGTCACGTAGCGCCTGAATACCTTCTTCGCCTACTTGCTCATCCGATTTGCCTGCTGGATCAACGTGGAAGACGTTTACCGCCAGCTTCGCAAAGCGTGCAGGATTTACTTTCAAATTGTATTGCATCCAGTTTGGGAACAGAATCGCCAGACCGCCACCGTGTGGAATATCGTACACTGCGGATACCGCGTGCTCGATATTGTGTGTCGCCCAGTCACCTGTCACACCCATGCTCAGTACGCCATTCAGCGCCATTGTACCGGAGTACATGATCGTAGAACGCAGTTCGAAGTTTTCCAGATCGTTGATCAGCCCTGGAGCTGCTTCGATCACAGCACGTAGTACGGACTCACACGAGCCGTCCTGAACCGGTGTATTTTCCTCTGGATGGAAATACGTTTCCAGTACGTGCGACATCATATCAACGATACCGTATACCGTCTGGTCTTTTGGCAAGGAATAGGTGAATTCTGGGTCCAAAATAGAGAACGCTGGGAATGAATATGCACTCCCCCAGCCCAATTTCTCCTGTGTATCCATATTGGTAATGACGGAACCGGAGTTCATTTCAGAGCCTGTCGCAGCCATTGTCAGCACTACGCCAAGTGGCAATGCGTCTGTTGCAGCCGCTTTACGCTCGATAATTTCCCATACATCTCCATCGTATTTAGCACCGACGATGATTGCTTTCGCGCAGTCGATAACACTACCGCCGCCTACAGCCAGCACGAGATCGATGTTGTTCGCTTTGCACAGCTCTACGCCTTTGTGTACGGTAGTCAGACGAGGGTTAGGTTCTACGCCTGCCAGTTCGGTTACGTTCGCGCCAGCTTCGTTCAGCTTAGCAATGACTTCATCGTACAGACCGGAGCGCTTAATGCTTCCGCCACCATAGACGAGCAGCACGTTTTTACCATATTTTGAAACTTCACGTTTTAATGTTTCCAATTGGCCTTTACCAAAAATCAGGCGAGTTGGGTTATAAAATTCAAAAGATTTCATCTTGAGAAAAGCCTCCTTGTTGTTCGATAAGTTAGTTACTGTTTCTTAGCCCTTTACAATTATATACTGTAATCGGTCAAAATCAAAATGATTGGGGTGGTGTGCTGCATCTATACAGAGAGTGCTATCAAAGATTGGGTGATGGGGCGTACATCACTCTGGTAAGGAATAAGGGAACGGACTCCGGTCTCGCACAGGAATCTACAGAGTAGGAGAAAATTGTAGATTCCCGTGCTCAAAAGCAGTAAGATATTTTACTGTGCAAAAATCACTTTTCATTATACCTCGTGTTAGAAGATCGCTAACACTGTAAGTCGTCCTTTTCCCTTATTTCCTTACCCTCGTTCCGCGATGCTTGCAACATTCTTAATAGATGTAGCATATTGGAATAGATGCAGCCATATAAGGGTACTGGCAGTAAGTAATAAAATCTTTATTACTTGAGCGTGGGCGGATGAATTTGTTTTATGCTCGTTTTTATATGATATACGTATACAACTAACACCTAAACTAAGCATGCCTCTTATATCTATGTTGAAAAATTCACTGCACCCGCTTAATTATTAATGGTGAACTAATTATTAAACATATATGCTTAACAACTCTTGCGCAGATTAATTTAGGGCTTGTGCACGTAAATGCCACCCACATTATGATTTTGAGAGCGAACTTGACTACAGTAAAATAATTTCGAGCAATTATATTTTAATAAACTTATATTACAATTTCAAATCTTATGGAGTTCAAATCTTATTGAGGTTTCAAGTCAGTTTACAGTTATTTTGGTTTTAAGTGTTTGGTTTTACTCGTTTAGTTTTAATCCTTTGCCTGAAAATACAAACAGCCACACTGCGGTTATGTTGGGGAACCGCAGTGTGGCTTTTGTGTAGGTTGGCTTATAGAGAATAATTCATGGCAAAATTAGGAGTTGAGCTGGTAGCCGATGCTTTCGAGGAAGCGTTGGAAAGCGGCGCGGCCGGGTTCGTCTTTTTTGTAGACGCCAGCGTGTTCTAGGATTTCGGCGAATTTGCGGCCGACTTCGTCCTGCACGGTTAGTGTGGCAGCTTCTTGCTCCAAATTTGTACCATACTGGGTGACCATATGTTCTGCCCATTCCAGATGGTGGGCAAGCTTATGGTTAGTAGTGCTACGCAGTTCATCTAGCAGAGCGGTATTGCCTGTCAGGATGGAAGCGATCTGATCCAGTTCGTCTTTTAAGCGCCCAGGTAAGATGGCCAGACCCATAACTTCGATCAAGCCGATATTTTCGCGTTTAATATGGTGCATTTCGCGATGCGGATGGAAAATGCCATCCGGGTGCTGCTCATTGGTGCGATTGTTGCGCAGCACAAGATCCATTTCGTACTGTTCGCCGCGACGACGCACGATGGGGGTTACGGTATTGTGACGGACAGATTGGCCTTCTGCATCCGGTGTGGACGCCAAAATTTCGACTTCGGCATCGCTGTACACTTTCCATGCTTCGTAAATATCATTCGCTGCTTCCAGCAGTAATGTATCATTGAACGCACGCAGACGGATGACGGACATCGGCCAGTTTACAAGCTCTAACGTAATGTCTTCACGCGTCTTATGACGATACGTTTGTTCGACTGCTGCTTTTTCAATTGGGAATGTATGACGTCCACCCTGGAAATGATCATGGGTCAGGATGGAGCCGCCTACGATTGGCAGATCAGCATTAGAGCCTAAGAAATAATGCGGGAATTCCCCGACAAAATCGAGCAACCGGCGCAGTGTATGCTTGGTCAGCTGCATTGGCACATGATCATGATGGAACACAATGCAGTGCTCGTTATAATACACATAAGGCGAGTATTGCAAGAACCATGCTTCTCCACTTAGCATCAGCGGCACAACACGCAAGTTTTGGCGAGCCGGATGATTAATACGACCGGCATAGCCTACATTTTCACGGCATAACAGACATTTCGGATACGAGGGTGGTGGCAGCAGCTTTGCCTGCGCAATTTCAGCCGATGTTTTCTCTGGCTTGGACAGATTGATCGTCATTTCCAGATCGCCATAGCTGCTCGGTTGCTTCCAATATACATTTTTCGCGATCCGATCCATACGGATATAATTGGAATTGATCGACAGCTGATAAAACTGATCCGTTGCCGATTCAATACCTTCGCGATCCAGTGTATCAAAGAAATCTGCGGTCACTTCGGATGGACGCGCCATCAGCAGTCCCATAATTTCCGCATCCATCAGGTCGCGGTACGTATCGGTGTTTTCCGGCAGCATGCCAATGCTATACGCATATTCAAGGATGGTATCGATCATCGGCTGTGGTGAATCGACAGGCTCGCCCTGATCCACGCTGGCAAGCAGTGGCACATTCGGATCATACGGCTCATCAAAACGGAATTTGCTCAGCAGCATATTGCGCGAATAATCGAGATCAGCAACCTTGATCAGTTGTTTATCAAAAGCGAACTTGACCAGTTCATCAATCGCCAGTAACGTCTGATTCTGTTCGTTGGTACGTGTTGTATTATTCATGGTTACCATATCCTTGCGGTTTAGATTCATGCCATTGCCATGCACTGGAAATGATATCTTCAAGACGATCATGCTTTGGCGTCCAGCCCAGTACAGAGCGCGCTTTTGCAGAAGAAGCGACCAGCACAGCAGGGTCACCACTACGACGTGGTTCGATTACCGCAGGAATATCGCGTCCGGTTACTTGTTTCGCGGTTTCAATCACTTGTTTGACCGAGAAGCCCTGACCGTTACCGAGATTAAAGGCACTGCTCTCTCCACCGCCAGCAAGATATTCTACTGCTTTCAGGTGAGCATCT
>NZ_JBCGUH010000011.1:0-85077 GCF_039822605.1 Paenibacillus wenxiniae | reverse complement strand
GTCATCGCCGAAGACGGAAATATGAGCACGTTGTCCAAGTGCAGTTTGCAGTACGAGTGGCACCAGATGCGATTCCGGGCGATGATCTTCACCGATTTTACCGCTTGCATGTGCACCTGCTGCATTGAAGTAACGCAAGGCTACATAACGAATACCGTGCGCTTTATCAAACCAGGACATCATGCGTTCCATAACTAGCTTCGTTTCACCGTACACGTTAGCTGGCTCAGTACGATCGGTTTCTTCGATCGGTACTTTGTCTGGTTCGCCATACGTTGCTGCTGTTGAAGAGAATACGATATTTTTCACGCCTGCTTTGTTCATTTCCTCAAGCAGACACATCGCTCCGTACACGTTGTTATCATAATATTTTGCCGGATTTTGCATACTTTCGCCTACGAGCGAGCTTGCTGCAAAGTGAATTACAGCTGTAATGTTATTTTCAGTGAAAATGCGCTCCAGCAATGCCTTATCACGCAGATCGCCTTCGTAAAATGTGCCACCCAGTACAGCTTCGCGATGTCCTGTTAGCAAATTGTCGATCACGACCACTTCTTCACCGCGATCTAATAGTTCTGCTACCGTATGCGATCCGATATACCCTGCTCCACCTGTTACCAAAATAGCCATTGTTCATTCCTCCTGATCGATTGTAATGTGGCATTACCTGTGTACGTTTCTCTATCTAATGTCTGTATTTAGCAGGTATACCATTGTATCTGTATAGTATACCTGTAATCCGTTCTGTTCTCTCCTCACATCGGTAATATGCCCGATGCGCTCCTATATCGATCTCTTCGTATATCCCCGTTTGTAAATAATCCTTATATCCGTCTATAGATGATCATTGCAGAGGATGATTTCGTTTGTCGGTGATCATTTCCATTCTGTAACGCCATCGCCAGCCGAACATACGTAGAAATCTGCCTTTAAGCCGGTACGTGTTTCGTAGGCTGCTCCAACTTCCTTCAGGAATGTGTCGACTGCATCCTCATGTACAAGCGATACGGTACAACCGCCAAAGCCTGCGCCTGTCATTCGAGCGCCAATCGTACCGGAAATGCGGCGTGCTTCCTCTACCATCACATCCAGCTCTTCACAGCTTACTTCGTATAGATCGCGCAGCGAGTCGTGAGAAGCATTCATCCATTCGCCGAAACGTGGCAAATCATCATCCTGCAACGCCTGTGTAGAAGCGAGTACACGTGCATTTTCCTCTACGACATGACGAGCGCGAGCGCGGACAATCGCATCTTCAATCTGTACTTGCAGCAGATCGAATTGCCCCGGTGTTAATTGTGCCAGATAGTTCAAATTCTCAACATGCGGCTGTAGAGCATGCAATGCTGCCTCACACTGCGCACGACGTTCATTGTACTTGGAGTCAACGAGACCGCGACGTTTGTTCGTATTGCCGATCACGATCCGATACTGCCCGGTGCGGAAAGGCACATGCTTATATTCCAGCGTATCGCACATTAGCAAAATTGCATGATCTTTTAGTCCATTGGCAACCGCAAATTGATCCATAATTCCACAGTTGACACCGACAAATTCATTTTCCGCTTTTTGGGAAAGAACGGCGATTTCAACAGTATCAATGTGACCTTGCTCCATACTCAGTATCGCATAACCTGTCACCACTTCAATCGAAGCGGAGGAGGAAAGACCGGAGCCGTTTGGAATGTTACCGAAGAATAGTAGGTCATAGCCGCTACTAAGTATCGTCCCTTTTTGCTTTAATACGGTCATTACGCCGAGCGGGTAATCCATCCATTCTCCCGTATGCTCGCTACCAATTGAGTCGACGGTAAATTCACCTTCCAGCTCTGGAAAATTGACCGATGCGAGTCGGATCATACTATCCGTATTCGCACGAATGGCCAGCGCTGTTCCGAACTCAAGCGCAGCTGGTAGCACATAACCGCCATTGTAATCGATATGTTCACCAATTAAATTGACGCGCCCTGGAGCATGGAATACGCGAATGTCCTCGCCTGCACCGTATTTATCTGTAAATGCCTGTTTCATCTGTTCCTGATTCATGAGTCTATTCCACCTATCTATCCAAATTCATCGATTTCGTTAGCTGTTCGCCTTGTTTGTTTCTGATATCAGTATAGCTTGAAACCGTTACCTTATGTAATGAACAGATGTGCCGTTTATATGGATAAATGTGACTTCGGGATTGTATAATGGTATCAGATGGATATGACGAGCATATGAACAGAGCTGAGCATCTATGTAAAATATCAGTTAGTAGCTTACATTTAAAGCATGATATGTGCGAACAAAACAATGTAAGGACTCGATCAATATCAAAATGCAGTCGTTATCACGATAGCCATCATACGCTTACCTTAAACTTCATCCATCCATTTTATGTGCAAAAGGAGAGTCACGTCATGCACGACAAATTTTATCAGGTGGCACCGAATCCCGTTTTCCATGATTCAGGCTCATTATATGTACTGTTCACCGGAGAAAGTCAAACGGCTCCTGCACATCGGCTTGGTCCGAAAATCTACGACTACTATCTGTATCATTATGTAGCAGAAGGACGTGGACAGTTCATTACGGAGGATCGTACATACAAGCTCAGCAGTGGCGATTCCTTTCTCATTCATCCAGGCCAGCTGGTCAGCTATGTATCGGATCAGCAGCAACCGTGGCATTATCACTGGGTTGCCTTTGCAGGCCAGCAGGCAGATGAACTGGTACAGCAGACCGGCTTTCGGGCAGGCTTTCCAGTGGCACGTCGTGGTCAGCTAGCTGATGCGACAAGCGATATCGGTCATCATTTGAGCGCGATGTTGCAAGCTTTTTACACGCAAAAAGATAGCTCTGATCTGAGTGCACTCGGCTATCTGCACCTGATTATGGCGGAAGCGAGTGAACAATTAACCCAGCAGGCAGCGCTGCCCGGCGCGGAATCGATCACACGCCGGACGGTCAAACAGATGATCCATTATATGTCGAGCCAGTATGCCCACCCTGTCTCGATTGAGGATATGTGCAGCAGCATTGGTTATAATCGCGCGTATATGTCGCGCATTTTCAAAAAAGAAACAGGCATGACACCTGTGACGTATTTGCTCAAACTGCGGATCGATAAAGCACGCCAGTTACTTCGCGAGCGCCCGGAGCTATCCACCCAGCAGATTGCCGCTTCGGTAGGCCTGACGGATGCATTGTACTTTTCCAAGCAGTTTCGCCGTTTCTATGGGGTGTCGCCGAGCCAGTATCGGGCATCGATTCAGCGGCCGGGTTAGAAAGGCGAGCTGACGACTGCACAGTGCTGTGCTGTGCTGTGCTGTGCTGTGCTGTGCTGTGCTGTGCTAATTTATTATAAACAGCCCTGACTATTATGCCGATATCATCATGAGAATAGGCGATATAACATGTACAGCCATCCCGGTCATTTTGCTGATTTATAGTCAGCCAGTCAACATCTATCTGTTCACGACCGATCCGATCCATTCTTCATAATATCTGTTCAAGCGCAGCGACTGGATTAGCGATAAAATCATTCCAACTCGCCAGCGCGTGATACTTTTGATGTTCTTCATCATAACAGCCGATTTTACGAGAAGTTGGATGCCATACGATATGCAGATCACTATAAGAATCCATCGAAGATGATAAACGAAGTAACCTTGTCCGGCCGAGCTTCATCTCGATCGTATCGGTTAACGTGAAAAATTCAATCCGGCTCATGCCAAGCTCATTTTCAGGCAATGTTAATATGATCGGTTCATCACTTAGCGCTTGTACAAGTGCGGCTGGAAGCTTGTACGCGCTCAACGAATGTAGCTTATTGCTCAAATTATGAAATTGTGGCGGTTCCAAACTTTTTAAATAAGCAGCTAACTCCATATGCTTTTCACTGACAGCGATAGTATAGGCGCGATCTCCATTGGTTTCACAGATTGTAATATCCGCTCCATGCTCGATCAGATAGCGAGCAATCGGTTCAAATCCATAACGTACCGCTACGGTTAATGGAGTTGCCCGATAGGGGAAAACCTGATCCGGCTCATTATAGTTAATGTCTACGCCCTGCTCTACCAAGTATTTAATCGTTTTGAAATCATGATTGCTAACTGCTTTACGTAAAATAGCTCCAGCATGCTGTCGTATATCTAATCCTAGCTCATGAAGCAGTGGAATATGCTGCTTTTTACCATAATAAGCTGCATCGTATGCATTTTTGTTCAGGTGATCGGTTATGTCAAGCTTTGCGCCCGCCGCATACAGCCTACGTACATCATGCTCACTAGCGTATCGTACAGCCGTAAGTATAGATGGATGCTGCGGATCGTTCAGTTCTACACCTTGCTCCAACAATGCTTCCACAATGGAACGCTTACCCATCATGAGCGCCAGTTCCAGTGGTGTTAGCTCGGTATGCTTGCTTAACGATAACGGCTGATTTACTTCGATATATTGGCCTTCTGCCCATGCAGCGCGCAGTTCCTGCAATCGACCTTCATAGATCCATACAGCTAGTTCAGGCAATGTATCGAATTTGCCTTTATCTTTGATCGTATACATGCTGATTACATTCCTCCTCTTGTGCTTCATTTCACCTCTTTATTGTCTTTGTTTTTACCGTAAAATACAATCTGCACGCAAAACAGCCATAGTTGCCGCACACTGTTTAATCTGTGCGACAACTATAGCTGTATGATAATAACTGGCAAATAAATATGTGATGATCTCGTTCAGTTCATTACCGATAAAGTACATCCATTAACATTGCGTCATCTTTTAAAAGGCACAGATAGAGTAAGTAACTAGCTACGCAGTAATAGAAGATATGCTGACTACCGTCCGACTTCATCATATTTTTTATGCAATAGATGCCGCTATTTCGGTTGGTCACTTGTGTCCTCTTTACTTTACCTATTTTATTCCGCCTGCTCTGGAGCTGCCTTCAAAATCGTTTCGATCCGCTGCAATTCCTCCGCAGAGAAATCCAGATGATCGAGTGCAGCGATATTTTCCTCAATTTGAGCTACACGGCTTGCACCGATCAGTGCGGACGTGACTCTGCCATTACGCAGCACCCAGGCGAGTGCCATTTGTGCCAGACTTTGACCGCGAGCGGCAGCCACTTGATTCAGTGCACGCACTTTACGCACCGTTTCTGGTGTGATCTGATCTTTACCGAGGAATACCGATGAACCGGCCGCACGGGAATCTTCCGGTACACCATTCAAGTATTTACTCGTTAGTACACCTTGTTCCAATGGGCAAAATGCAATACTGCCTGCGCCGACCGCATCCAGCTCATCCTGCAAACCATTTTCAATCCAGCGATCCAGCATAGAGTAACGTGGCTGGTGAATCGTCAGTGGCGTACCGAGTTGTTTAAGAATATGAGCCGCTTCATGTGTTTGCTCAGCCGAATAACTGGAAATGCCCACATAGAGCGCTTTACCGGAACGTACAATATGATCCAGCGCCATCATCGTTTCTTCCAGTGGTGTATCGGGATCAAAACGGTGCGAATAGAAAATATCTACATAATCAAGACCCATCCGCTTCAAACTTTGATCCAGGCTCGAGACTAGATACTTACGTGAGCCCCATTCGCCATATGGACCCGGCCACATATAATAGCCCGCTTTGGTCGAGATCACCATTTCATCACGATAAGGAGCAAGATCCTGACGCAATACCTGTCCAAATGTTTCTTCAGCCGAACCTGCTGGAGGGCCATAGTTATTCGCCAGATCGAAATGCGTAATTCCAAGATCGAAAGCGCGTGTCAACATATCACGAGAATTTTCAAGCGTATGTACACCGCCAAAATTATGCCATAAACCGAGCGAAATCGCTGGCAACTTTAAACCGGAACGTCCGGTACGGTTATACTTCATATTGTCATAACGTTGTTCTGAAGCTACATAGACCACAATGATCCCTACCCTTCTGGTAAATAAAATCAGTACCCATTTCCTCACAAATCATAACGGAAGCGTTATCATTATGCAAATATATTTGCGTCTGTTGGCGTATAGCTATTGTTTCACGTATTGATGAAAGTATCCGTTGTGCAACATCTCACAAAATCTCATCAAGTATTGTCTGTAAACAATTGCTTTACTTAGAATAACGCCGCTGACGAATCTGCTCCATGATCTGTCCCATCGGCTCTGTAATGATCAGATCTGCATGACGATCATGCGCTGTTGCCGAAGCGTTCATCAGCACCGTATAATTTCCCCGGAAATATTGAATAAAACTTGCGGCTGGATAGACGGTTAGTGACGTACCGCCAATAATAAGCAAATCAGCTGCGCCTAAAGCAGCAACCGTATTACCGATCACTTCAGAGTCAAGTGATTCTCCATACAGTACAACATCCGGGCGAATGATTCCTCCGTCATGTGGACAGCGTGGAATGCCTTGCTGTGCCAGCACGTCATCAAGCGAATACTCCCGTCTACAGCTAATGCAGTAATTACGATGCACAGAACCGTGCAGCTCTAGTACATGACGACTGCCTGCCTTCTGATGCAAACCATCGATATTTTGCGTAATGATCGCGCTTAGCTTTCTCTCCTGCTCTAACTCAGCAAGCAAGTAGTGTACAGCATTGGGCTGTGCATCGGGATGCAGCAGACGTGTACGATAAAACTCGTAAAACAGCTCTGGTTCTTTTTGAAAAAAACGATGACTGAGCATCTCTTCTGGCGAATATCCACGCTGTCCGCTCTCGCTATATAGCCCCTGTGCTGAACGAAAATCAGGTATTCCACTTTCTGTCGATGTGCCTGCCCCACCAAAAAACACAATGCGCTGTGACTGCTCGATCCATGCCGACAATTGATCTAACTTATCCATTTCTGTAGCCTCCTTTAGCTTCATCTTTAGATGCACGATAGCATCTGCCATGCTTATTATTACCCTTTTATAGATAAAAAGCAGCGTTCCCTTTGTGCCTGAAACGGCACGAAACGCTGCTTGCATCAATCGTTACTATCTCAATCGCTACTATCTCAATCGCTATTATCTCAATCGCTATTATCTCAATCGTTACTATGCTAGTTGATCGATCTTATTTGGATTTTTGCGCCGTTGCCGGAATGTCTTTCATCCAGCTTACCAGTGCATTTACGGTCTGATTGCGCTGCTCCTGCTCGGTAATCTGGGCAGGCTTATCGCCCTTTTGCTCACCATAACTACCAAACTGAGCATGATCGCCGCCTTTGATACTATAGAAGACGGTAGTAGCTGGCAGTAGATTACGAGATGCTTCATATTTGTCGCGTTGCAATACACCATCATTGGAGGCGGTAATGGACATGACAGGCAGTCCACTATTGCCAAGACTTCCTTCCGAATCTGGATACGAAGCAAGGAAAAATACACCTGCCATCCGATCCGTGTGTTCTGCCGCATAACGTGCAGCAAACACGCCACCAAGCGAATGACCGCCAATAATAAATTTCTGATCTGGATGACTATCGAGTATGGCCTGTGCCGCATCCGGCTTGAAGAAAGCAAAATTAAATGGCATTTTCACAATGTATACCGGATGACCGGCTTTTGCCAGAGACTGTGCTAGCAAGCTATACGCTTCAGGCTTCACCCGTGCACCCTGATAAAAAATAATCCCTACTTTAGATGACTTCGCTGGAGCAAACTCGATCCATTGATCGGTATTTTGCACCTTTATGCCTTCAGCTGGCGATGTGATCGCCTGTTCTGCCTGTGGTGTCGGGCCATATGGGGTTAACACATACCACGCTGCCGCACCTGCTGCGAGCACGAGCACAATCAAAATAACTAGCAATATTTTGCCGATGGTACGCGCACGACTTCTGCGCCGTGTACCTCCGTAGCTTCCAAAACCACTTGTTTTACGTCTGAACATGTTGATCTCCTTCCATCAGCAGTCAGGCGATCCGTTAGGGCGAAATGATCTCTTTCGCCATCTGCATCTGCTCCTATCAGCGATCGTGCAACTGACAGACCAAGCACAACGCCTGACGCTTCCCGTCTATACTTCATGTTTCTGTAGTTATTACGATCTATCGTATCCATTTCGGACAAATAGATGCAATGAAAACGGAACATGTATACAAAACGACCTGTCTCCCTCGCAGGACAACAGGCCGCTGGTATGTCTAGTATAACATTTTCCATATGCCAGAAGAAACTTTACCGACTGATCCAGCGTCATAAGCCGCTTGATGACCGTTATACCATTTTTGCAGACGTGTGCAAAATGGATTAAAAAGGCGCTCCCTATCCATCCTTAGCACGATAGGTAACATGATTGCAGGACATATTTAACCTGATCACAGGTGAGTTTAACCCTGCTTCGCTTCATGATAAGCTTTCATGTATTGCTCGGATTTCTGACGTACCAGACTCAGGTCGCCTGTTTTCATCGCATCGGTTGTCAGATCAGAGCCGATCCCGACAGCGACTGCTCCACCTTTGATCCATTCGCCCAGATTATCCAGCGATACACCGCCAGTTGGCATAAAATTCGCCTGCGGCATTGGGCCTTTCAGCGTTTTGATAATGGATGGTTGATACAGATTGCCTGGGAACAGTTTTACAATATCGACGCCCAGCTCCAGTGCATGTTGTACACCTTCCAGTGTCGTTACACCCGGCAATACAGGTACACGATACAGATTGCAAATTTTAACCGTCTCTGGATTAAGGGATGGACTGACAACAAATTCAGCTCCAGCCATCATCGCTGCACGTGCCGTTTGTGGTTCCAGCACTGTACCTGCACCGATAATCGCAAAATTGTCGGATTTATCCGATTTCCAGCTGTACATCCGGCTTAGCTTTTCAATCGCATGCAGTGCACCGGGCACGGTAAGCGTCACTTCAATCACTTTAATGCCACCAGCGATCGCTTGCTCTGCCATCGCGAATACTTGCTCTGCGGATTCGCCGCGCAGCACAGCAACGACACCGTAGTCCATCATTTTTTGCAGAATTTGCAGTTTTTTCATATCAATTCTCCTTTAGATTTGAGCATACTTGCCTGATCTTTGCATGAAGATGGACACCGTTGTATGTTGTCGTTTACTTCTTTAGCGCTCAATGTGTACTTTGTTGCCCAACCTCGCTTCAACCTGT
The DNA here is from genome assembly GCF_039822605.1 of Paenibacillus wenxiniae. Classification (NCBI taxonomy): domain Bacteria; kingdom Bacillati; phylum Bacillota; class Bacilli; order Caryophanales; family Paenibacillaceae; genus Paenibacillus; species Paenibacillus wenxiniae. Next base: position 75,960 of record NZ_JBCGUH010000011.1, on the reverse strand, counting down.
GCATGAGTCGGCAATGCTTCCCAATCTCCAACCGCTCCGATGACCATCGAACCGTTCAGATTGCCCAGGCGTACCGCTTCTTCATTGGAATAACCACGCAGCAATCCGGTTAAAAAGCCTGCACAGAAGCCGTCTCCAGCACCAACCGTATCGAGCACTTGCTCCGCCTTGAAATATGGCACTTCGGCTATACGATCTTTCTCGACCACATAAGTCAGATCCGGCCCGCCTTTGACGATACTAATCGCCTTGAGCTGACGCAAACGATCGAAAATTGCCGTATCACTGGATGTTTCATACAGCAACGCCAGTTCATCCAACCCAGGCAGAAAATAATCACAGTGCTCTGCCAGATCAAGCAACACTGGACGCGCTTCATCGAGCGTCCATAGCTTTAAACGCAAATTCGGATCAAAGGATACTGTCACCCCTGCTTCAGTCGCAATCTCCATCGCACGCTTCACGGTAGCTAGTCCAGAAGCGCTAATTGCTGCCGTAATGCCAGTCACATGCAAAATGCGCGCACCGGCGATATAGTCAGCATCCAGATCGTCCGGCTGCATATGGCTTGCTGCTGACAAACGGCGGTAATAATGTACCGATGCTTTACCGGATACCGTTTCGCGCAGCATGAGTCCAGTCGGTTCGCCATCCGCCAAAATGGAACGTGATACATCCACGCCTTCTCCACGGATCGCCTTTTGAATCATATGACCGAGCGGATCATTGCCAAGTCTGCCGCACCATCCAACCGAATGACCGAGCCGAGCAATGCCGATTGCCAGATTGCTCTCTGCACCACCAAACGACTTGCGCAGCTGGGCTGCATATTCCAGACCGCGAGAGTCCTCCGCCGTCAGCAGTCCCATCGATTCCCCAAAGGTCACGACTTCCGGAGAACCTGTCTGATTGTTCATGTTCCATCCCCCTGATTCAAGCGATTTATGATCCATGATATGTAACCGCGTACACTTTCCATTTTCGCAACCGCTTTCTCGCTTGTCAATGAGACAACTTCATGAATATATGTTCAAGTTCATCATTATTGCACTGCATTGCGTTCAAATAAGTCATGCCAATCACCACACACTCTTTTGAACACCCTTTTATTTGGCTTTATTTTTAAAATCGTAAGCGCCTATGTGATCGCTATGACGACATTCCGTAGTGGAACGATCTGTCTGAGTACCTGAGCAGTACAATCATTCGCATCGCCTTGCTACTACTGCTGATGCTTTTGCACACACTAATGTTTGCTTGCTTAGCGGATTATAAAAAGGAGATCACACTTTAAGTCGAACCGAGCATCCTACGTCCTCTATCTTCCAAATGACGACATAAAAGGCAATATTCCTTTATTTCAAAATAAATGCCAGGTGGATAAATTAGGGAATTTTCGTTTCAGGCAATTTAGACAGGGTAATTAATGAGCAACTACTTTTATCATAATAATAAGGTTTGTACCTTTATACTGACAGGAGTGAAATTGTTATGGCAAACAACAAGAGCAATGGCAAAATGACCCGCCAAGAAGCCGGTCGCATGGGCGGTCAAGCCACTTCCCGTAAACATAGCAAAGAATTCTATCAGCAAATCGGCAAAAAAGGCGGACAGGCGACCTCCCGCAACCATGATAAAGATTTCTACCAGGAAATCGGTCGCAAAGGCGGCGAAGCGACTTCCGAGACGCATGATCGTGACTTTTATAAAGAAATCGGTCGCAAAGGTGGCAGTCGTTAACCATTGCTCCTATTAAATAGGAGCTGATGCACGGCACCATGCTAATCAAAAGTAGACTCTTTTAATGATGCACAAAAAGAGTCTGCTTTTTTGTTGTCTTTTTCTCTGTAAATTACCTATTATAAGCTGGCAAAAAGCTAACACATATGATAGACTCTATTAAAAACTTTTGTGTAATATCAGCCTGTAAGCCTATGTCGACACATAATTGGTTCGTATGCCAGAACACGATTTGCCGTATGTTCATTTGCTATTTTGCTGTATTATGCAATCCTTTTCCAGCTTTGGACTTTGCCATTCAAACGCGCTAAAGTCAAAAAGCTACTATTATATATTTGGGGGGAAACCGACACCATGGCAGCCAACACAAAAAACAAAATGCGCTCGGACATGATCAAAAAAGGTTTCGATCGTGCGCCGCACCGCAGCCTGCTGCGTGCAGCTGGCGTTAAGGAAGAAGATTTCGACAAACCGTTTATCGCTGTATGTAACTCCTACATTGATATCGTTCCGGGCCATGTGCATCTGCAAGAGTTCGGTAAAATCGTCAAAGAAGCGATTCGCGAAGCGGGCGGTGTACCGTTCGAGTTCAATACAATCGGCGTCGATGACGGTATCGCAATGGGTCATATCGGCATGCGCTATTCCCTGCCAAGCCGCGAGATCATCGCAGATTCACTGGAAACTGTCGTATCTGCTCACTGGTTTGATGGTATGGTTTGTATTCCAAACTGTGACAAAATCACACCAGGTATGCTGATGGGCGCACTTCGTGTCAACATTCCAACATTGTTTGTCAGCGGTGGCCCGATGAAAGCGGGTAAAGATAGCACAGGACGTTCTATCTCCCTGACTTCGGTATTTGAAGGTGTCGGTGCATTTCAAGCTGGCAAGATCGATGACAAAACATTGCTCGAACTGGAACAGTTTGGTTGTCCAACCTGTGGTTCGTGCTCCGGTATGTTCACAGCAAACTCCATGAACTGTCTGGCTGAAGCACTGGGTCTGGCTTTGCCGGGTAACGGTACGATTCTGGCTGTTGCGCCAGAACGTCGTGACTTTGTTCGCAAATCGGCTACACAGCTAATGGAACTGATCAAGCTTGATCTGAAGCCACGTGATATCGTAACGGAAAAAGCGATCGACAATGCATTTGCACTCGATATGGCAATGGGTGGTTCGACGAATACGGTACTGCACACACTGGCATTGGCGCATGAAGCTGGATTTGAATATCCAATCGAACGCATCAATGAAGTAGCGAACCGCGTACCTCACCTCGCGAAGCTTGCTCCTGCATCCGACTGGCACATCGAAGATGTCCATCTGGCAGGTGGCGTAAGCGCCGTATTGAATGAGCTGCTCAAAAAACCAGGTGCTCTGCACGAGGATTGCATTACAGTGACAGGCAAAACGATTCGTGAAAATGTAGAAGGTCAGGAAATTCAAAACCATGAAGTGATTCACGCGATTGATAACCCGCACTCCGAACGCGGCGGTCTGGCGGTTCTGTTCGGTAATCTGGCACCTGAAGGTTCCATCATCAAAGTCGGTGCAGTGGATGCCTCGGTTGGCGGCTATCATAAAGGCCCTGCGATCTGCTTTGACTCGCAAGATGACGCGCTGTATGGCATCGCTAACGGTCACGTTAAAGAAGGTCATGTAGTCGTTATCCGTTATGAAGGTCCTAAAGGCGGCCCAGGTATGCCGGAAATGCTTGCTCCAACGTCTCAAATCGTGGGGATGGGTCTCGGTGCGAAGGTAGGTCTGATCACCGACGGACGCTTCTCCGGCGCATCTCGTGGTATCAGTATCGGTCACATCTCGCCGGAAGCAGCAGAGGGCGGCCCGATCGCATTCGTTCACGATGGCGATATCATCGAGTTGGATCTGAACGAACGTCATATTACGCTTCACGTTAGCGACGAAGAGCTGGAAGAACGTCGTAAAAACGAGTGGACAGAGTTCGAGCCAAAGGTGAAAACCGGATATTTGGCGCGTTATTCCAAGCTCGTAACCAATGCAAGCATGGGCGGCATTATGAAAATCTAATAAATCTTATAAAAGCGTCTCGGTATCGCGGTTTGCGATCCGGGGCGTTTTTTAGTTGTGACTGTGAATTGTGCTTGTGAGCTATGATTGTGAATGATGCTTGTCAGTTATGATTTTGCGTTATGCTTATGAGCTACGCTTGTGCGTTGTGATTGGTGCAGACGCATCGGATAAATGTTCATGTTACTGAGGGGAATGTCGTTGCCTTACAACTCTTAATGTATAAGCATAGCCATACCAAATAGCCCAAAACGAATCGTCTAATGGAAACAGTTCATCGCAGCTGCAATGCAATCTAGCAAAATGCAGTTTACAGTGAGTCAGCACGTATCCAATGAATAGACGATTGGTTTCAGGCCATAAAGTATAAGTTGATGTTGATGCATCGAGTTTGTATTTGAATAGCGACTTCATTTCTATTCTTATGGCTACTGTTTTCAACTCGACGAGCGAAGGATAGACGAGCGCACCGGCACTCGTTACCATTGTACTGTGATAACAGTCTTTACTTTGGTATCAGTTTGGTGCCCGTCCCTCTACACCTATACCTACACCTATACCTATACCAGTATGAGCTTTTCATCCAAACGCTCTGTACATCACTCTGTTCCTCCAACTCATTCCTACCTCAATATTCTCATTCCTATCTCAAGAAGGTTGTGTCTGTACGTCTGTAGCCGTTAGTGCGTCTTCTATGGATGAGGAGGATTCCGCTGGTGCTGACGTTAGTGTTGCACCGCGTTCGGCGTGGTGTTGGGAATCATCTGTTATGGTTGTTCTGTCTATGCCGTAGCGCTGCATAAAAGCAGCTGTGGATACAACCATCGCGCGTGGGATCAGATGGTTGGATTGTTCTTTTAAGCGCATGCTACCTGATGGGTGAATGATTGCCAGCAGTAGCTTCAAATACCAGCGTGTCATCACGGCGAACATGCCCTGTGGTAGTTCACGCACCGCAAAGCCGAATTTTTCCGGACCGCGGTTGATCATGCTTACGCCGTACAGGGCGCGTGCTTCCATCAATTCCGGTTGTTCTTTCATCTGCACCGCTAGCTTTGGAAAATCCTTTCTGGCACCCTGAATGAATAGGATGGCAAGCTGCATCATGGAGCGTGAGCCTGAGGTCAATTCGAACAGACGGCGATTATCAAAATGGAGTTCAATAATAGAGTCTCCCCGTTCCAGCCATTCTCCCGTTTCGAGTTGTAGCGGTCTGCCGCGATATGAACGTAATCGGTAATGAAAAAGTCCGTCAGCGCCTGTCTTTTGCAAATGGAACATCCAGTGAAACACCTTTTCCCAGCCCAACCATAGGCGCACGAGCCATTTTTTGAATGGAGACAGCAGTGTGCCGAGTGGTGCGCGGCGCGTATAGGCTCCATCCTTCCCCTCGTGGGCGGTACGATCTTTTCTCTGTTTGGACATATATTTGCTCCCTTCCATCAGGGAACCGATTGTAACAGCCTCCAGACCGCGCTGCTGCGCCTCCTGTAGTACATATTCCAGCGCAGCTAACATTTCGGCAGGAGCATCACGATTCGCCCCCCAGGTGTTGCCGCAATCGTGCAGCAACATAATCTCGCCACCGCGTAGCTTGCGCAGCATTCGAGCAGCAAGTTTCTGTCTACCTACCCGTTTACGCCAATCACCAAACAGGGAAGACCAGAGCACAATATCGTACTGGCTGTTAGGCGACAGATCAGACTGGTTGACGATGCCCCACGGCGGACGATAGTATAATGGACGCTGACCGGTAATGTTATAAATGATATGCTGAGTGAGATAAATTTGGCGACGTACCGCTGCTGGCGACATGAGCCAGTTCGCGCGATGAATATAGTTGTGAATCCCAATCTGATGTCCTTCCTCATGCATACGGCGCACAATGTCTGGATATAACTCCGCATGGCGTCCTACGACAAAAAAGGTCGCTTTCGCCCCATACTTCTTTAGCAAATCCAATAACAAAGGCGTGTAAATCGGATCAGGCCCATCGTCAAACGTTAGCGCAAATGCCGTCTCACTATCACCACGCTGAAACACACGATAGCCAAATAGACGACTAATCAAGCCCGGAATGAACGCATAAAATGAACATATGTACAGCAGCCACAAAAACAGATGTTCCATCATTGCTCTTTTCAGCTCCCTATCCTGCTGTCCTTGTTATAATGTATTGATCATTTTTCTATATCTATTGTACTATTTTATCATAACCTCCTGCTGTTATAGGAAGAGGGAATTTCACCATTACAATAGAAAAGGGGTTTTACGTTTCATGTTGCCTTTGTATAAAAAGTATTGGCGAACCGCATTTGATATCGGGATCGTCGTTCTAACCGTCTACCTGGTGCTATTGCTATCTAGCTGGCTATACCGGATCGCTGCACCTGTCTTCCTCTCGCTGCTTATCTTCGCTATAATTGAGCCGTTTGCGATGTTTTTAAATCGGCGTGGCTTACCGAAGATGGTCTGCTCGGCGATTGCTGTGCTTGTGTTCGTATTGATCATTTTAGGAGCATTGTTTGGCGCCGGACTCGTATTTGTTGCCCAGATCAGTCAGGTGACCGATGCTTTACCCGGTTACGCTTCAATCGTACAGCATCATTTCTCACAATTCACTGGCTTTTTGCAAGATCAGCTCAAAGCGTTACCTCCGGGTGTAGCGGAGCAGATTAACGAGTATTTTGCTACCTTCACCGCTGGACTTGCCGTATGGGGCAAATCGCTGTTTAACGCAGCGCTTGGCTGGCTCGGTACGTTTTCTTCTTTTATCGGTAGCTTTGCGGTTGGGATCGTGCTTGCCTTTTTCCTCAGTGCTGAGATTAATCTGTGGCGACGCATCGCGACCGAAAAGACACCGAATACGATCAAACAATCCGTTTATTTTTTAAAAGAACATGTACTGTTTGCGATCGGCGCGTATATTAAAGCGCAATTGATGATGGTCTCCCTGACCTTTGTGCTGGTATACATAGGACTGCTGATTTTGCAGGTCGATCATGCTTTTTCGCTAGCGATTCTTAGCGCGGTATTCGATATTTTGCCGCTACTCGGTATACCGGTCATTTTCATTCCCTGGATTGTATATCTGTTCATCGTAGGGCAGACCGGACTTGCGATTGGGCTAACCGTACTGCTCGTTGTGGTCATCCTGACTCGTCAGCTGTTGGAGCCTAAAATTACTGGAAACTCGATTGGCATCACATCCGCTTATCTGATGCTGTCCGCTATGATCATTTCACTGTCTATTTTCGGCGTTGCAGGTTTGGTACTATCGCCAATTTTGATCATTTTGCTGAAAGAGCTGTTTGTGCAAGGTTATCTGCGACGCTGGATTCGATTGCCTCAGGAAGAATTCGAACCGATGGATCGTTCAGATGATCCCGTCCCTCCGGCTACGCCTACAGAGCCAGCGACTTCTACACATAATTTGTAAGTTTAATTCACTGCACAGGTTTACTACACAGATTCATTACACAGAACTATGAACATATGGACGACTGACAAATTCTTCGAGTGTCAATATCTCGTCCTCCTTTGTATCAGAACTATGAACATATGGATGACTTACTCTTTACATGCATATCCACATTCCTATCTTTCATCTACCAAATTTAGCCTGTCGATTCATCCATTAACAGACCACCTGTTAGGATGCTGGCTTAGCTTATGATACACGTTAAATGTAAAGGCTGTGTATGTTGTGTATATGTCATTGTAACGAATCCAGGCTGCTGCATCCAGTTTCGCTGCATGTTCGTTCATTGCATACAACGATACGTAAAAAGCTGCACCTTCCAATTACGGAAAGTGCAGCTTTTTGATGTGGTCAATCAACCCGTTTTAAACGTATCATCCGCTGGATCTGTCGTTACGTTAGCTTCGCCTGCTGTCGCTGCCTCTGTATGATTCATTTCAGTTGCCGCATCTTCATCAGGTATCTCTACTTCGTCGATCGTGAAGCGTGCAATCGTATCTTTCAAGCCAATCGATACCGTTTCGAGTTGTCCGGACAGCGTAACGAGCTGTGCACTTACATTTTGCTGCTCGCTACTTAAAGAAGCAACTTCCTGTGAAGTAGCGGAAGATTCCTCAGCAACCGCACTCACATTGCTCATCGCTTCGCTCATCGATTGCTGTACGCGATTTAGCTCATTGATCGACTGCGTAGCCGAACCCAGCTTGTTTACGAACTCGGTCATTTGCCCCTGTACCGTTTCAAAAATACCAGTTGTTGCCTGCACTGCTTCCGTCTGTTGACGGAATAATGGGAATGCCTCGGTCAGCACACGTACCGTCTCATCCATTTCCTTCTGAATATTGGCGGTAATCTGGCCAACCATCAGGATTGACTGGCGAGACTGTTCGGCCAGATTACGAACTTCATCCGCAACGACCATAAAGCCTTTGCCTGCTGCACCTGCGCGAGCTGCTTCAATCGTTGCATTCAGTGACAGAATATTCGTCTGTTTCGTAATATTTTGCATTGCATCCAGTACCTGCTGTACGGAAGATGTACTTTCTTTGAGCGAGTCGATCCGCGTGCTCAGCGAGCGGATCATATCTTCAGTCACTTTCGTTTTATCCAGCAATTCACCCATATGATGAACGCCTGTTTTGCCAGCTTCTTCGACTTTCTCCGCTGACACTTCCATCTGCTTGTTCGCATCGACAACGCGACCCATCCGATCATTCATCGTCTCGGTCAGCTCTGTCCCACGTTCAGCTTCCAATGCTAGACTACCTGCACCGTTAGCAATTTCTTCGGTCGCCGTAGCGATCTCGCGTGCCGACGTAGCCGTTTGACGAGAAGCAGAGCTGAGTGTCGTGGCGGTATCCAGCACTTGCTGCGCAGATTCGTTCGTCTGTTTAACCAGACTCGTAATATTTTCCATCATCGTATTAAAAGCGACGCTGAGCTGTCCAATTTCATCTGAAGATCGATGATTTGTACGCACGCTCAAAATGCCTTCTGAACCAAGATTCATCAAACGCTGTAGTTTACGCAATGGTGTACCAATCGTGCGAATAATGACCAGACCGATCAAAACAGCGACGATCGCGCACACAATAGCCATAATCCAGGTTAACACCAGAATCGGACTTGCACTCGATACAAGCGCTTTTACTGGCACAGTTCCAATCAGTTTCCAATTGTCGGCTGTACCCAGTACAGAATAAGCAACAAGTGTTGGCTCAGAACCTTCATCATTTTGGAAGCGTCCGCTACCACCTTTGATTTGATCCAGAAACTTGAACGGAGATGCCTGTGATACGGTTTCCGGTTGTGTTGAAGCGATAATCGTATTGTTTGGACCGCCAACCAGATTCACATTGCCACCATCACCGAGATTAAGGTTATCGATCTGATCATTTAGCCATTTGCTATTAATGCTCATGACGAAAACGAAAGATTCTGGACTACTCGACAGACGCATCGCACGCGCATACGTAAAGTTTCGATTTGTGCCTGCACCAGATTCGGTTGGAATCCACTGCATCACACCTTTATCGTCCGTTAACGTTTTGTACCAATCTTTTTCACGCACGGCAGACGGATCAGGAATACCTGTACCTGCACCGATAACATTTAACTTCGTATCGACAGGGATCAGATAGATCGCTTCGATCGAATCGGTAGAGTTCATTTGATTTTGCAAATTCTGACTAATCGAGTTGATCGTCTGATATTTATCGTATTCAGATAAATTTGAACTCGACAGCTTGGTCAGATCACTCTGCATCGTTGGATCGAAAAATACTTGTACAGAAGAGTTCACGATCTGACTGAGCATCACATCCAGCTTTTCCCCGGTCTGGATAATCGTCTGTTCATTGCTAATCGCTGCATTTTCCTTAATTACGCTCTTCGCACGCAAGTAGGAAAATGAACCGAGTAGAACAACGCACAGCATAATAGCAATGAAAAACATCAAAAATAATTTTACGCCAACTGATTTGGACGGATTAAAATTACGCCAATTTTTAGCGGCAGACAGAGAAGAACGACCAGCATGCTTGAGTTGCTCACGTGATAGATGTGGCGCCTTGAGCTTAAATCGGTTACGTTGTGGCTTGGCTGATCCGTCTGCTGTCAATGCTTCTACAGCGTCCATATGCTGACCAGGCAACTGCTTCGCTCCCCTGCCGCGCTTGTTAAACCATTTATGTAGCGCCTGCTGTGAAGGATTTTGTTCCTTTTTCAATTTTTGTTGTTTCGGCTTTGGAGTTTGATTCTTTGGTTGCTTGGTCTCGCCTGGTTGCTTGAGTAACTTTTTGGATAACTTTGCTGGCTTGCCTTCCGTTTTCCCCGGTTTTTGCCATAAACCCATATCATTCACCTACCATCTCAAAATTCAGGACCTGCAATATACTTTTCTCTCCCGGACAACTTGTTGCCTATTTTATCGAGTCAAAGCCCCCTCTGAAGTCCTAGAGCTATAGTTCTGCTTCCATTATCGGTGATGATGGGATAAAAATGAACACTTTTTTTCAAAAAATCAGGTCTTTTTTACTATAATTTAGAAATAATCTAACACAGTTAATTAAATTAGCCCATAATTCAGGATGATTTTCCCATTTTACAGGATAATCTTCCCATTGTAAGCGATTTTATTTTCAGAAAATAAATGAATATATCATTATATGTTATGTAAATGACATAAAAAAGGCAGAAAACAGTCCTTTTGGTCTATACTGAAAGACGTTTCAGCTTACCAAAAGACAGTTTTCTGCCCTATTTCATATTGTGATTTGTCGAGATATAGCGATTCTATTCTATTTGTAATTCGCGATGCTTCACGATCCGATTCACTATCGCATCGTTATAAGATTCCTATTCGTGAACGCAAATCTATCTATATTTTGCTGTATAGCTAACGTATGCTCTATCTAGGTTATCAAGAGGAATCGCTAGCTACTACGTTGAAGAGAACTTACGCTTTTGCTTTTGCTTTTGCTTTTGCTTTTGCTTTTGCTTTTGCTTTTGCTTTTGCTTTTGCTTTTGCTTTAGATCGCTGCAACCGCTTTGGAAGCTACTTTCACATTCTGTTTACGCATCATATCAAAATAACGCACCGGCTGATCGACTTTCAATCTAATCTTTTGCAAGGGATGACGGGCTGCATCCAGCTCATTGCCTTCCTCATCCCAGATCGTACCTACCTGTTGCTTGAAAAAGGTACCGTTCGGGCCGAAAAACTCAATCTGCTGACCTGGTTTGAAATGATTACGTTGCTGCACTGTAGCGATCCCTGTCGCTTCCTCATAATCCAGTACCAATCCAGCAAAATCATAAGGTACAGCTTTATCTTCCGGCTCATAAATATGATCTTCTTCATCCGGTGTATCGTAAAAGAAACCTGTGTTCAGCGGACGATTCGCCGCCTTGTTCAGTTCTTCCAGCCATTCCGGTTTTAGCTCGTAGTTTTCTGGATCAGCCATGTAGGAATCGATCGCCTGACGATACGCATTAACTACGGTTGCGACATAGTGGATCGATTTCATACGGCCTTCAATCTTAAAGCTGTCGATACCGACTTCAATTAGATCAGGAATCGCCTCCAGCATACACAGGTCTTTAGAGCCCATAGAGAATGGATTATCCCCTTCCTCATATAGCGGAAGCTGATTGACACCAAGCTGGAATTGCTCCAACACACGCTGGTCGGCTGCTTCCTCTTCTGAAATCCAGTCCGTCTGTGAACGTGCATCCTCAAACAGATCATATTTCCAGCGGCATGACTGACAGCAGCCACCACGGTTGGAGTCACGATCGGTAAAATGATTGGACAGTACGCAGCGTCCAGAGAACGAAGAACACATCGCACCGTGGATAAATGCTTCGATCTCCACATCAACATGCTTCTTAATCTCCGCAATTTCTTCCAGACTCGTTTCGCGTCCAAGCACGACACGTGGCAAGCCTTCTTCTTTCCAAAACTTCACCGCTTGCCAGTTTAATGTCGATTGTTGCGTGCTCAAATGCACTTCAAGCTTCGGCGCAGAGCGCAGAGCAATTTCGATAATCGTTGGATCGGCTACGATAATCGCCGAGATACCGACATCTTCCAGATTACGCAAGTATGCCTCGATACCATCCACATCTTCATCATGCGCATAAATATTAGTTGCTACAAACACTTTAGCACCATAGCGATTCGCAAACTCTACGCCTTCCCGCATCTCTTCAAAACTGAAGTTATCTGCGTTGGACCGAAGGCCGTATTGTTGTCCGCCGATATAAACAGCATCGGCGCCATAGTGAATAGCGAATTTTAGTTTTTCCAGATTACCTGCTGGTGCAAGCAGTTCAGGCTTGTCCAGACGGTGTCGTTTACCAAAATGAATGGGTTTAGCTTGAATGCCCATGAAGATCTCCCCCTTGATCTTGTTGCAATCTATAATATACAACGATCGTTCTTTAAAAAACTTGTTCTTTATAAAAGAAACCAAATGACAATTCACGTTCAGGGTCCTGTAATTCGTGCACCGCGTCTAACCAGGATTCATCGAATTCATAGTCGTCGGCATTGGCAACATAATGATCGATGGCAGTGCGATATGCACGAATGACAGCGACATTATAGGCAGTCGGCTTTAGCATGCCTTCGATTTTGAAGCTATGAATGCCTGCTTCCATCAATAAATGTAAGTCTTCCAAAATGCAAATGTCTTCGGAACTCATAATGTGCGTACCGTTGCTATCTTCGTAGATTGGAAACTTTTCATCACGGCGTTCTGCTTCGATCAGGAATAGACCGCGTGTTAAGCCGAGATCACCGTCTACCTGACGTCCTTGATGTGCCATATAACTTTGTACAAGTCGGCGTTTGGAATGGTAAATATTAGTCATGCCATGCACCTGTACCTGTGCTTCCACTTCCAGCTTATCGGTCATGCCGGTGATTTCATCCATATTCAGCTCACGTGCCAGTACGACGCGAGTTGCTCCTTTACGTCCCCAGTAATTCGCTGTGGATGAGTTCGTCGAGGTCATTTCCGCATTCCAGTGCAAACGCAGCGATGGTGCTAACTCACGTGCTGTCGTCAGCACAGCCGGATCACCAAATTCAATACCATCTACACCTGCATCACGCAAGCCTTCGATATAAGCGGGCAGTTCAGCCAGTATATCATTGGTCATCAGATTGTTGACGGCAACATAGACACGCTTTCCTTTGTCATGGCTGTACGTTACAGCCTCAGCAATTTCGCCTAACGTAAAGTTTCCCGGCAAACGCATGCCAAAGCGTTCTTCACCAATGAGAAAAGCATCAGCTCCTGCTTCAGCTAGCAGACGTAGCTCGTCCAGTGAGGAAGCTGTAATTAGCAGCTCAGGTTTGTTATTCATATTAAGCACCTCCCAGCCTTACGGCTGTCATTTCATCATTATACGTATTGCTGTTATCGATCCATATATACTTGTAGGGTCTACAATGGCTATGATCCCAATCTCCACGCATCACAAGGCAGCGAATGGTTCGCTGCCTGTAGATGTCGATTCAATTGGAACTTAGTTGGCTTCTTCCGAAGCGCTGCTCTCGGCTTGCTCTGCTGCATCTGTTTGTTTGCTAGCAGCGATATTTTGCTGATGCTCGGCAAATGTTTTTGCAAACAAATGTCCACCAGAGCCGTCTTTTTTCGTTACATAGTATAAATAATCCGATGTTTTCGGTTCGAGTGCGGCTTTAATCGCTTCAATCCCCGGATTGGCAATCGGTCCTGGCGGCAGTCCATCATGCAAATACGTGTTATATGGACTGTCAATTTTCAGATCAGAGTAGAGCAAGCGCTGCTTTTGCTTACCGAGTGCATATTGCACCGTTGCATCAATTTGCAGACGCATACCTTGCTTGATTCGGTTGTTAATTACACCTGCGACCTCTGCACGCTCCGCAGGAACGACAACTTCTCGTTCAATCAGCGATGCTTCGGTTAGCAACTGATGCAGTGTCATATTTCGCGCTTTTAACTTTTGATCCAAATTATCGATCGTCGCCAGATTTGCACGCGTACCTGCCAGCATGTTCGCAATCACATCCTGGGGCGTACTATCCAGCGGCAAATCGTATGTAGCTGGAAACAGATAGCCTTCTAACGGATGTAAAATGCCATTGCCTGTCGGCACTTTCCATTCACGAGCTTGCTTAAACGCAGACGGATCGTCCACTGCCTTCAAAAATGCCTCCCGATCCACATAGCCCGCGCTGCTGAGCTTGTCGGCAATCTGGGTGACGGTATAACCTTCTGGAATTGTAAATTTCATCGTTTTCGGTACGACGACTTCCGCATTATTCAGTTTGGTCACAATCTGCTCATACGTCATCCCTGGCGTAAATTCATAATTACCAGCTTTGAACGCTTTGCCTTCCTGATTCCAACGCAAATACATACGAAACGCGAAGTCATTTCGAATGATGCCTTTACTTTCCAGATCGCCCGCAAGCTTAGCGGTTGACGTGCCTTCTGTCAGCGTATAGGCAACTGGCTCGGCTGAAGGTGTAGTAGGCTGCATCGCATTCCAGCCATATGCTGCTGCCCCTGCAAACACAATAATAAGCAAAACGACAACGACTAAAAGGGTCCTGACCTTTTTACGCAATGGACATAACAACTCCTTTGACAGTCAAAAAGAGCGGAATAGGCTCCGCTCTTCTCAAGACATAACTGAAGCAGCATAGAACTGCCGTATGCAAATCCGTGATTAATCTTCAAACGGTAAGGTCAGCTCGTCATACAATTCAGCTACGTCTTCCCATTCATCGTCGTCATCAATCGTAATCAGCTCTGGATTTCCATCCGCACCGTCTACAATTTTCAAAATTTCGACTTCGGTATCTGGTAACGCACTATCCTTTTGCAGGACGGCATACGCACCCGATTCTGTCTCAAATTCGCTGATCAAACGATAAACGACATTTTCGCCGCTCTCATCGGTTAACTCGATCAGTACACCGTAAGCTTCAAGCAACTTAGACGATAATTTGACATTACTCGCAGAAAGATCACTCATCGGTTTATTCACCATCCAATTCAGCCACTAATGTATTGAAGGTCTCTTCAACGATCTGCCACTCGTTTTCGTCTTCAATGATATAGAGCTTTAGATCATCGCCGTCTTCTTCGTACCGGAACGCATATACTTCATCGGTATCGTCCTCTGTGTCTTCCATAGGCACGACCATCATATATTTGGCTTCCGAACCATCGACTTCGAATTTCATGATGACTTCAAATTCCTCTTCGTTTCCATCATCATCTGGAATGTAAATAATTTCTGGTTCGTCCTCAAGCAAATTTTGATCCTTCGCCATATTAACCACCCTCACCCTTTACTTTTAGAATCCAAGTAATTTTGCAAAATCAAGCTCGCAGCCATTTTATCAATGACTTGCTTGCGTTTCTTGCGGCTTACGTCAGCCTCAATCAAAGTTCGCTCGGCCGACATCGTCGTAAGCCTTTCATCCCATAGGTGAACAGGCAGATGCACAGATTCCCGAAGATGTTCTGCAAATTCGATACATATTTGACCACGGGGACCGACACTTCCATTCATATTCTTAGGAAGCCCTACCACGATCTCGCTAATCTCATGTTCTTGAATGAGTTCAGCAATCCGTTCGTCGACTGCCGTATTGCGCTGGCGGTCAATGACCTCAACGCCTTGAGCCGTCCATCCAAACGCATCACTGACTGCGACACCGATCCGGCGATCTCCGTAATCCAGACCTAATATTTTCATGATGTGTTTACGCTCCGTCTCTACCGATGACTGGCCAGGTAGGAACGGACCAGCTCTTCAATTAATTCGTCCCGCTCTTTTTTGCCAATTAAGCTGCGTGCATTGTTATGCCGGGGAATATAGGCGGGGTCCCCGGAAATGAGATAGCCTACAATCTGATTAATCGGATTGTATTCTTTCTCCACCAGTGCATCATACACGGTGAGCAGTATTTCTTGTGACGAGCTTTCGTGCTCATCACCTTTGACATTAAACTTGACCGTTTTGTCCATGGAGTCCACTCGCTGACACCTCGCTTTTTCGGAATAGTGTATGAACACACTTCCTCAAAATGGAATCCCCTGATGTTCATGTTGATTCTTTATCATCATAACACATCAAGGGATGTACAAGGAATATTTACGTTCAAACTAATCGAAAAGTTACAGAATTTTAAAGTATTAACACATAAATGCCAAATTTTCAGCGACGATTGCGGTTATATCGCTTTTGCCGCTTCTATTGTCAACTCGTCTATTCCACTATTATGCGTGCATAGCTATCTGCTATTGCTTAAACGGAAGCAACATGCTTCTTCGCTGCTTCCAGCGCTTCGCCCAGCTTGGAAGCATCTTTACCGCCGGCTTGCGCCATATCTGGGCGCCCACCGCCACCGCCGCCGCAAATCGCAGCGACTTCTTTGACAAGCTTGCCTGCATGCAGTCCGCGTTCGATACCGGATTTCGGGACAACGACCACAAAGTTTACTTTGTCTTCGATCGCGGCGCCGAGTACGAGTACCGCTTCCGGCAGCTTCACTTTCAGCTCGTCTGCCAGACCGCGCAATGCATCCATGCTCGGTGCCTGCACTTCTGTTGCCAGTAATGGTGTGCTGCCGACTGTCTCAACTTGATCCGTCAATTGTCCAGCTTCGATCAGGCTCAGCTTGCTTTGCAGCGATTCGTTTTCACGACCGAGATCGCGAACTTGCTGATTCAGCGCTTCGATCCGTTTGGGTACATCATGTACGTTCGATTTGAGCTGTACTGCCGCCTGTTTAAGAATATCCAGCTGGCTGTCGAGGAACATATAGGCCAGACGACCGGTTACCGCTTCGATCCGGCGTACACCGGAGCCGATGCCGCTCTCGGAAACGATTTTGAACAGACCGATACGGGAAGTGTTGTCCACATGACAACCGCCACACAGCTCGATGCTGTAATCGCCGATTTTGACTACGCGCACGATATCGCCGTATTTTTCACCAAACAGTGCCATTGCACCCATTGCTTTCGCTTCATCGATAGCCGCATAGTTAATTTCCACATCCAGACCTTTCCAGATTTCCTGGTTGACGCGACGCTCGATGTCTGCCAGTTCTTCCAGTGTTACGCTGCTGAAGTGAGAGAAGTCAAACCGCAGACGCTCTGCTTCAACGAGTGAGCCGGCTTGATTCGCATGGTTGCCCAGCACTTCTTTGAGCGCTTTGTGCATCAAGTGGGTAGCGGTATGGTTTTTAATAATATCGTTACGGTTTGGTGCATCCACCTGAGCCGTGACGGTATCACCGACATGTAGCTCGCCTGAACGAATCGTGACGATGTGCACAGATTGTCCGCGTGGTGCTTTGAACAGCGTTTCTACCGATGCTTCGACCTTGTCGCTGATCAGCAGACCGAGATCGCTCACCTGACCGCCGCTCTCTGCATAAAATGGTGTTACATCCAGAATGACCTGCACCGTCTGACCTTCGCCAGCGCTCTGGGCAAAAGCTTCATCTGCAATGATCGCTGCTACGGTCGATTGTACGGTCAGTTGCTCATAGCCGATAAACTCACTTTTCGCGTCCAGTTCAGACAGTACGCCACCCTGTACTTTCATACTGCCACTATCCTGACGTGCAGCACGCGCGCGCTCACGCTGCTCTTGCATCGAAGCGTCAAAACCTTCGCGATCCACAGTTAGACCATTTTCAAGTGCATAATCTTCAGTCAGGTCAAATGGGAAGCCATACGTATCATACAATTTGAACGCATCGGCACCGCTGATTGCCGTCTGTCCCTGTGCTTTCGCCTGTTCGCTTAGCTCAGCCAAAATGTTCAGACCGTCGGACAGTGTTTCGTGGAAACGCTCTTCCTCGGTACGGATAATTTTCTCAATATAATCACGTTGCTCAACGACCGTTGGGTAGTATGTGCCCATCACATAGCCTACCGTTTTCACGAGGCTGAACAGGAACGGCTTATCCAGACCGATCACTTTACCGTAACGAACCGCACGGCGCAGCAGACGGCGAATCACATAACCGCGTCCTTCATTAGAAGGCAATACACCATCACCTACAGCAAAGGTTACAGTACGGATATGGTCAGCGATGACTTTCAGTGCCACATCTGTATCGTTGTTTTGCTTGTACGTTACACCTGCAATTTGTGCCGTTTCTTGAATCATCGGCTGGAACAGGTCTGTATCGAAGTTGGAATCCACATCCTGCAAAATGGAAGTGAAGCGCTCCAAACCTGCACCGGTATCGATATTTTTGTTAGGCAGCGGTGTGTAGCTACCATCTTTATTATGGTTGAATTGGGAAAATACGAGATTCCATACTTCCAGGAAACGCTCGTTTTCACCGCCCGGATACATTTCTGGATCATTCGGATCAAGCGCGCCATACGCATCGCCACGATCATAGAAAATCTCGGTACATGGACCACAAGGACCTTCACCGATATCCCAGAAGTTGTCTTCCAGCTTGATGATGCGTTCTGCCGGCAAACCGATCTTCTCGTTCCACAGTTTGAACGCTTCCTCATCTTCAGGATATACCGTTACAGACAGACGTTCTGGATCAAAACCGATCCATTCCTTGCCGGTCAGAAATTCCCATGCCCATGTGATCGCTTCTTCTTTGAAGTAATCGCCGATCGAGAAGTTGCCCAGCATTTCAAAAAAGGTATGGTGACGACGTGTTTTACCGACATTCTCGATATCATTCGTCCGAATACATTTTTGCGAGTTCGTAATACGCGGGTTATCCGGCTGAATACGGCCGTCAAAATAAGCTTTCAGCGGTGCCATCCCTGCATTGATCCACAGCAAAGATGGGTCGTTAATCGGTACAAGCGGTGCACTCGGTTCTACTTTATGTCCTTTGCTCTCAAAAAAAGCGAGCCATTTGGAACGAATTTCACTTGCTTTCATAAATAGCGAGCCTCCTTAAGTATAGCGTTTGACCATGCAAACGCATGTGTTCGGTGTATAAACAGATTCTCGTAGCAGCATCAAACGATCGATCCCCATCTGAGCCAGCCACCTTGTACGGGAACCCTGTAAGGCCCGGAATCTAAAAAAACGCCCCTGTCGATAGATCAGGGACGGTATTCTTGTATTTCCTGAAACGGCTTCTCCCTGCACCCTTTTTTGTTATGCCAAGGCTGTGCTGTGTACAGCAGGCGCTACCACCATCATCTGTTATTCCAGAGTACAGTCGCCGTCTGTTATGCCGCTTCCAGCTGCCCTAACGATGATACCAAAAGATATCACACAAAGGATATGGCAAGACAAGCGAATCTCCTGTCTTTTACTAGGCAGTGGACGGTAAAAAAGAGGTATGCCTGGATACCTGTTTCCGCCGGAATCGCTAGCCTTTCAGCGGAAGTTCACGATTTTTCAACAACCTATATCAGTATATCCAGCGTATCCGGCTCTGTCAATCGCAGACACCCTAGACAGCAAGGCATGAAAAGCGCTTGCGATCGGTGCTGTAGCAGGCTAATGAGAAGGCTAGATACATCACTACTAGATCACATCACTATCTGCTAAACGATCATCCATTCAGGGCAATGAACAAGAAAACCTGCTCAGATGAAGTTGAAAAATCGCTTTGATTACAAACAAAGCCGACTTTCCCAGCCGTAACATCGTTCTATTCCTTTTAATTGCTTGTCTTACTCACATCATCCATCCTATCCATCCATACTCTACACATTAGAACCGTACTTTCACTAGTATAAATGCAAAAAAACCTGGAGCAGTCGATACGCATCATTCATGCGCATCAACCGTCAAGGTGTAAACCGGGTCGATAGCCCGCTGTTATCGTAGTATGTATAAGACGATGATTGTACAGCCGTATTCCCCGATGATGTTCGTTCATTAAACTCCCATTGCTTGTCGTCGATTATGAAGACAAAGGAAGCTGAGCAGCTACTGCCGGATGTTCAACAAACAGATCGTCCAGCGAGCTAAGTGTACCGTCTTCTTCCACCTGATACACTGACATTTTACCGTTATTTACGGTTAGTTCAATAAAACAGCCCCAGCAATAAAATTGATGCGAGCCGATTTTCCCAATATCTTTGGAACTACAGTTTGGACATTTCATTCCGCACTCACCCTATCCGTCTACAAGTTTGGGCAGCCAGCCTTACGGCGCAGCACCTCATTTCCGGCGCTTCCTCCATCTACAACATGTATCGCTTTGCATCCGTCTGCTCCATTAGCAAGGTTGCTCAAACTCATCTGTAGTGGTCTCTCCGCTGTGCTAGCTACAGTTTACAGGCATTCTTCCAGTCGTTGATCGCTGGCTACCGGCGTCATAATGGCGCTTTCACCAAAAGAGATCTGGTCACTGATCGGAAGCCATTTTCTTCCGCCAATCAGATCGGAAATAAAACCGTCGCTAATTTCGATCCCGGTAATGCTTTTACCCAGTTCAGGATTAAAGTAAACATCGGACACATATCCGAGCATGGCTCCATCACTGGTGAGAACCGGCAGCTCTTTGAGCTTGCGATTCCCGATAAGGAATGTATGCTTGATATCGTCAGCCGCCGTCTGGCGCACTGCCTGTTGATTACGAATCATAATGGCATCATTGCCAAAGCTGACCACGTCTTCCCATTTCACCGTACGAACCTGTAGTGAAAACAGTCCTTTGCCTTCCAGCTCGAAGCCGTAGACGGACCAGTCTTCATGCACGATAAAATCGTGGATTTTGCCTAGCTGCTTGCCGTCTTCTACGTCAAACACAGCAAGTCCGATCATGCTTTGAATCTTCAACATATGCAGGACCTCCTGGGCGCACATTTTGCACGGAGTAAGCTTTAAACACTTACGTCCGGCCGGTGGCGTTAGCCGACATCTATCCTCCCTTATTCACCTGACAGGGGAGCCCTTCCATCATTTACGCAGCCGTTTTAAAATGGTTGCAATTTTTTGTGCGGTTTCTTCCATTTCCTGTGTAGTATTACCCAGTCCAAAGCTAAAACGAATCGCGGATTGTTGTACATTTTGCGGCAAATTCATCGCCTGTAATACATGAGATAGCTCCAGCGAACCTGATGTACATGCCGATCCGCTGGCAGCGGCAATCTGCTGCATGTCCAAATTCATTAACATCGTCTCGCTCGTAATGCCCGGAAAACTCATATTCAAAATATGTGGCAGTGATTGTTCCAGCGGTGTATTGATCACAAATACATCACTACCTGCCTGCTCGGTCAGCGCTTCAATGAATGCCGCACGCAGTTGATGCACACTTGCCATGCGCTCTTCCAGCTTGTCTGTAGCAAGCTGCACGGCCTTAGCAAAGCCGGCGATACCTGCCAGATTTTCCGTACCTGCACGACGCTTGCGCTCCTGCAAACCGCCATAAAGCAGCGGCTCCAAACGTGTGCCCTGACGTACATACAGAGCGCCGATTCCTTGCGGGCCGTTAATCTTGTGCGCCGAAAAGCTGATCAGATCGACCGGCAGCTCCTGGCAGTTGATCATCGCACCACCGAGCGCCTGTACCGCATCGGTATGAAAAATAACATCGTGCGATCGTGCCAGTTCGCCGATCTCGTGAATCGGCTGTAGCGTTCCGACTTCGTTATTGCCAAACATAATGCTAATCAGAATCGTATCCGGGCGAATCGCTGCCCGCAGCTCATCCAGCCGTATCTGTCCCTGTGTATCCACAGGCAGATAGGTCACTTCATATCCACGCTTCTCCAATGCTTCACATGCGTGCAGTACCGCATGATGCTCAATGCTGGATGTGATGATATGACGACCTTTTTCCTTCATCGCTTCGGCTGCACCAAACAATGCCATATTATCGCTCTCTGTACCGCCTGCGGTAAATACAAGTTCATTAGGATGACAACCGAGCCGCGTCGCCATCAGATCGCGTGCACTACTAACGATGCGCTTTGCTGCGCGGCCATATCCATGCACACTGGATGCATTACCATATGTGCCGGTCATTACATTTAACATTTCCTGCGCCACCTCTGGATGCACCGGTGTGGAGGCAGCATGGTCAAGATAGATCGAAGTCATTACATTCACCCTGTCTTTCGTTAAAATATAGGATCGTTCTGTGTTTATAACGTCTGGAAATCATTACATTTATACTAATCGCGGGCTACGCCAATTCATATGCATAGTAGCCGCTCTTCGCTACGAAAAGGTAACAATGGAACAGGACGACGTACTATCGTAGTAGTTGGATACCAAGCTCTATGCCAATCGCTTATTTCCCTATTTCATTTTGCGCTACATTTTTTCATTGTGCGCTACATTTGCGTAATTTCACAGCGCAAAATTCAACAAAAAACGGAAGGGTTCCGCGCCTGAGCTACGGTCCTTCCGCTACATACGGTTCGGAATAGGGGATACCTTCATGTATAGCGAGCATGCTCGCTACTACGGGGACTCCGCTTCCAAATGCACATCCTGTACAATCGTATACATATGTTCATTCCACATCTATACGATGCAGAGCATTTCAATCCTAATTAGATATAGAACATGTAATTGTCTTCCGCGCCTTCGTCCTGATAGCTGATCAGATCTTTCAGCGTTGTCGAGTCGATGACGCTGGCAATCGCATCGCGAATTTGCAGCCACAGGTGACGCTTCGCAGCGACATCTTCATCGGTAAAATCAACAACGGAAATCGGACCTTCCAGCACGCGGATGATCTCACCTGCTGTAATGCCTTCCGGATCACGCGACAAAATATATCCGCCATACGCACCACGAATACTTTTGACCAGACCTGCATTACGCAGTGGAGCGATCAATTGCTCCAAATAATGCTCGGATAGCTGATTTTTCTCGGCAATACTTTTCAGCGAAGTTGGACCTTCTCCAAAGCGGGATGCCAGCTCCATCATAATCGTCAGACCGTAACGTCCTTTAGTTGAAATTTTCATTATCGCACCTCGTCTCATTTGACCAAAATCATGAACGATTGTTGCCTTATTGCTGTTGCTTTATTTCATTATCACAGTTATAATTAGCAGTTGCACATATGCTATGCATTTTCATCAATTCAGTGTATTCCGATCATTTTTCTATTCTATCGTAACATAAACGAATACGGTTTGGGAAATGGATTTGCTGTATATGTGGAAATAATAATCATCTATGGTGCAAGGCAGCCAACCGATGCACCGCCGGCACTTCAATCCGGTTCAATTTTAGTGTTAGTGATCTTCTAACACGAGTTGAAATGAAAAAAGGATTTTTGCGAAGCAAAATATCCATAATGATTAAACGAGGATGTGATATGCAAATGGCAAAAGAAATTTCCGAAACCCGTGTCGTAGTCGGTATGTCCGGCGGCGTGGATTCTTCGGTCACCGCACTTCTGCTCAAACAGCAAGGCTATGATGTAATCGGTATTTTTATGAAAAACTGGGATGACACCGACGAGTTCGGTAACTGTACCGCTGAGGACGATGCAGAAGATGTCCGCCGTGTGTGCGAACAAATCGGCATTCCTTATTATACGGTCAATTTCGAGAAGGAATATTACGATAAAGTATTCGCCTATTTCCTCGACGAATATAAACGCGGCCGCACGCCGAACCCGGATGTCATGTGCAACCGTGAAATCAAATTCGGTGAGTTCCTCAACAAAGCGCTTGATCTCGGTGCAGACTATGTCGCTACCGGTCACTATGCGCGTGTTATCGAGCAAGATGGTCGCTTTACGCTGCTGCGCGGCGTTGACAACAATAAAGATCAAACATACTTCCTCAATGCGCTGAATCAACAGCAGCTTTCCCGTGCGATGTTCCCGATCGGCCATCTGCCGAAGCCGGAAGTTCGCCGTATTGCTGCCGAAGCGAATTTGTATACAGCTAAGAAAAAGGATAGTACCGGCGTGTGCTTTATCGGGGAACGTAATTTCCGCGAATTCCTGAGCAACTACTTGCCAGCACGCTCCGGCGATATGGTTGATATTGCAACTGGCGAAGTGAAAGGCAAACATGATGGACTGATGTACTACACATTTGGACAGCGTCAAGGTCTCGGTATAGGCGGTTCGGGTAACGGACAACCGTGGTTTGTCGCAGATAAAGATCTGGAACGTAATATTTTGTATGTCGTACAGGGCGATGCTCATCCAAGTATGTACTCCACTGGACTGATTGCATCTGGTGTAAACTGGATCGATGGTAGTCCACCGGCACCGGGCACAACGCTGCAATGTGCTGCTAAATTCCGTTATCGTCAACCGGATCAAGGGGTTACACTGACCTGGCAGGAAGATGGTCATGTGCATGTACAGTTCGATGTACAGCAAAAAGCGATTACGCCAGGGCAAGCCGTTGTCTTTTACGATGGCGAGGTTTGTCTAGGTGGCGGTACGATTGAAGTTGCTGAAAAAGTGCCTTATGAGGCGCTTGTGTAAATTTGCCGATGTAAAGTAAATGAAAAAGCCTACTTTCAAGTCTGTCCTATGGACAAGCGTGGAAGTAGGCTTTTTAGCTTTTAGCTTTTTAGCTTTTTAGTTATTGTGCATCTCACCATGAACCGATCGGGAATCTGCGATCAGAGCGCTGATATGTACACCGATTGAATTCACCAGAACTTTAGTCATCTATTTTATAAAGAAACCGCTTATCGTTTTGATCAATCTAGAACTTGTATGCAAACTATTGAGCTGTACAGATCGTAGCTGCTTGGATTCCCCTCCTGTCGCCTGTATGCAACAATCCTTTTGTTGCCTATAGGCAAGTGGTATACTGAGAGAAAAAAAAGGAGACTGCCGCATGAAAGCCAAACTCGAAGATGTTGCCCGACTCGCCGGTGTGTCGCCAACTACGGTATCCCGCACGATGAACAATCGAGGGTATGTTAGTGAAGCTACTCGGATGAAAGTGCAGAACGCGATGGAAGAATTGAATTATTTCCCGAACGATCTGGCGCGTTCATTGTTTAGCAAACGTACCCATCTGATCGGATTGATTTTGCCAACGACAGCGAATCCTTTTTTCGCGGAACTGACATTTCATATTGAAAATTTATGTGCGGCACAGGGTCTTAAAGTGCTGTTATGCAACAGTCTCAATCAGATCGACAAAGAAGAACAATATGCTGAAATGCTCATTCGGAATCAGGTGGACGGCATTATTGTAGGCACACATAACCGCGGCATTTCCAACTATAAAAGAGCCAATCTAGCGGTCGTAGCGATTGACCGCTATCTGTCCGGTACGATTCCTGTTGTCAGCTCGGACAATTATGAAGGTGGCAAACTTGCCACACAGCGCTTGATCGATCGTGGATGTCAGCATATTTTGCATTTTAACGGCCCTGCTGAATTGGAAACCCCTGCACAATTGCGTCGTAAAGCGTTTGAAGACCTGATGCAAACATACGGATTACCCCATCATACATATGAGCTGGAGCTGCCCTTAGATCGTGATCATCAGCTGTCGGTTATCCGGCGCGCATTCGATGAACATCCTCAGGTTGATGGCGTATTTGCGAGTAATGATATGATTGCCGCTTCGGTTATTTATGAGGCCGGGGTTCGGCATCTGTCTATTCCAGATGATCTGAAAGTGATCGGATATGACGGAACGACGATCGTCTCTTCGCTCATGCCGCAGTTGACGACGATCTGCCAGCCCATTGAAGACATTGCACGTACTGCGATTGACGTATTGCTGCGGGAAATTGAAGGTGAATTTGACGGAATCGCTTATCAGACGATATTGCCGGTAAAGGTATATGATGGTTCTACGGCTTGAGTTGCTGAAGTGACTCGGTCAGAGGATATGCTCATCCACAAGTAGATCGGTATGTCTAACGGCTTGCAGGTACAACTGTATGGCGGTTGATCTGACATTGGGTTGACGATTGTCACAATAGATAACCATCAAAAACAACTTAAAAACGATAAATACATTTCATTATACAAATTAAATCCTGTACCTGAACGCCTTCATCATAGAAGGCGTTTTTTGACGTACAACGCAGTTTATAAGAACGGTCTGCTGTCTGCTGTCTGCTGTCTGCTGTCTGCTGTCTGTTCAATTGTACGGGCAACCAGAGCTTTTATGGCAATATTCATTTTCATACTCCTAAAATTAACACCGTGAATGTTACGAATGAGCTTAAAAGATTTCACCGTTTTACGCAGATACAATCGCATATTTTGGCTTTTTACATAATAATTTCGCAATCCATCTTCAGCGATTTCACCATCCACTTCCCTTCTGACATCAATATGAAAGCGGTTGACATATGAAACCGGTTGACATATAATTCGACCAAGAAAGCACTTACATGAATGAGGGAGCGAATGATATGTCCGTATCCAAAAGTTTGTACTGGAAGCTCAGCCTTTACTTTTTCTTCTTTTTCGTATGTTGGTCCTCCAGCTATTCACTGTTCTCGATCTGGCTTGGACAGGAGATGAAGCTGACGGGTACGCAAACCGGGCTTATTTTTTCTGTAAACGCTATATTTGCTTTATGTGCGCAACCACTCTATGGTTACATTTCCGACAAAATTGGATTAAAGCGCAATATTTTGTTGTTTATTAGCTTATTGCTTGTATTTACAGGGCCATTCTTCGTGTTTGTATATGCTCCATTGCTGCAAGTGAATGTATGGCTTGGCGCGATTGTGGGCGGATTATTTTTGAGCGTTGGTTTTCTTGCTGGAGTTGGAGCGATTGAAACATACGTGGAAAAAGTAAGTCGCAAATACGGATTTGAATACGGACGTTCACGTATGTGGGGTTCGCTTGGCTGGGCAGCCGCTACGTTTTTTGCCGGACAATTGTTTAACCTGAATCCAAACATTAATTTCTGGATTTCATCGCTCTCTGCGGTTGTGCTTGTCGGTATCATCCTGTCACTCCGCATTCAAGTGACGGAAAATGAGCTGGAAAAAGCCGCTTCAGTCAAAATAAAAGATATCGGCACATTGTTCACTCTTCGTCCGTTCTGGTATTTCATTCTGTATGTAGTCGGTGTTGCCTGTGTATACGGCGTGTATGATCAACAATTCCCGATCTATTATTCATCGCTGTTCCCAACTCATGCGCTGGGCAACCAGGTATACGGGTATTTGAACTCGTTTCAGGTGTTTTTGGAAGCCGGTATGATGTTTATGGCTCCATTTATTGTGAATAAGCTGGGGGCTAAAAAGTCGCTTATTCTTGCTGGACTATTAATGGCACTGCGTATTATCGGCTCCGGGCTTGTATTTGAGCCGATTGGCATTTCTGCTGTGAAACTGATCCATGCGCTGGAATTGCCGATTATGCTCATTGCCATTTTCAAATATTTGGCGGCGCATTTTGATACACGTCTATCGTCGATTTTGTATCTGGTCGGCTTTCAATTTGCTTCCCAGGTCGGTCAAGCGGTATTATCACCGATTGCCGGCTCATTGTACGATGATATGGGCTTCCGTCATACGTATTTGATCATGGGTGCATTGGTGTTGCTGTTTACCGTGATCTCTATTTTCACCCTGTTTAATGACAAACAAAAAGCATCCAAACTTCATCAGCCACTCGAAACGACACAGCCATTAACGTAAACGAAAAGTTTGGATCATGGAGCAGTCTCGCAATGATCAATATTTCAGGATCTTCGTTTGAGTTCATTCGAAAAGGTTGTCAGGTCGTCCAGCTATTCTAGCGTGAGTTTATCCTATGATGAGGTCGTTTGGTCGTCCTAGCACGAGACTATTCCTATCATAGGGTCGTCTGGTCGTCCTAACGCGAGTTTACACTGTCATGAAATTAGACTGCATATTTTGAAGGAGGAAATTCTTTGTCTACTTTACATCCTATACAACATGCCGCTCAGGCACTTCAGCTTGCTGGAGAGAACATCAACCCGCAGTATCGTCCTGGTTACCATATTGCCGCTCCTGCCAACTGGATCAATGATCCGAATGGCATGATTCAGTTTAACGGGGAATATCACGTATTTTATCAGCATCATCCTTACGACGAGCATTGGGGTCCAATGCACTGGGGACATGTAAAAAGTAAAGATTTGATTCACTGGGAGCATTGTCCAATCGCGCTTGCACCGGGTGACGAATGTGACCGGGATGGTTGCTTTTCCGGTAGTGCTGTCGACGATAGCGGCGTGTTGACGTTAGTGTATACAGGTCATCATTATACAGATCGTGAAAAAGATCTGTTCACCCAAAATCAAAATATCGCGTTCAGTCATGACGGTATTCATTTCCATAAATATGAAGCCAATCCGGTCATCGCAGCGCCGCCAGCCGATAGTGCTCATCATTTCCGTGATCCTAAAGTGTGGAAACATCAAGACACCTGGTATATGGTGCTTGGCAATGCGACGAAGGATGGGCATGGCCGCGTTATTCGCTATCACTCTGCTGATTTGCGCCAGTGGACGTATGATGGCATTGTGGCTCAAAGTGACGGTACGCTCGGATTTATGTGGGAATGCCCGGACTTTTTCGAACTGGACGGTCGGCATGTGCTGCTGATCTCACCTCAAGGCATTGAGCGCACCGCTGAACGCTATCTCAATCTGTTCCAGACGGGTTATCTGATTGGTGATTATGACTATACAACGAATGATTTTCAGCATGGTGAATTTCATGAACTGGATCATGGGCATGATTTTTATGCGGTCCAAACGTTGCTGGATGATCAAGGGCGACGGATTGCGATCGGCTGGATGGATATGTGGGAGTCGGATATGCCGACGAAAGCGCACGGCTGGGCAGGTGCACTAACATTGCCGCGTGTGCTGAATGTCGATGATCGCGGACGACTGCTAATGAATCCAGTTGAGGAAATGAAGCTGCTTCGTCAGGAACAATTTTCGCTGGGAGAAGCATTTACTGTAAAGGATCATTATCATGTAACGATGAACGAATCATTGCTGGAAATCCGTGCTGTATTCGATCTGAACAACAGTGATGCGGAAACAGTCGGTCTGACACTCTACAGTGATACGGACGATCAAACCGTCATCCTGTACGATATCGCTAATGAGAAGCTGATTCTGGATGCTTCGCAAGCGGGCAAACCGCAGGATGGTATACGAACAGCGCCATTACAACGCGCAGCATTGCTTACATTACGTATTTTCGTCGATCGTTCTTCGATTGAAGTGTTTGCTAATGATGGAGCGGCAACGTTGACGAGTCGTATCTATCCACAGGGAAGTCCTGCCAGGATCGAACTGGTGGCAACGGATGGGCAAGCGCTAGTTCAGGAATGGACATGCTGGTCGTTGCGCGATATCTGGCATCATGCTGATGCTGACAACACTGCCAAGTAATCGCTCACGTTCATAAGCCAAAAGCTCTTTTATGATCCGGTATGCCTTTTAGCAAGGCTTAGACTGGTGGACATAGAAGAGCTTCTGGCTTTTTTACGATGTAAGCGAGACAGGATACGATCTTATTTGTTTCCACTTCGCAATTGAGATCATTTCATCCATACGATAGCTAGCATTTGAAATAAATGGCTTGTGACTTATAGTTCGTCATCTATATGATCTGCTCCCCATTTGCAAAGCACTTGCAGAGCAGGGATAAGCGACTTGCCACGCTCGGAAAGATAGTACTCCACTTTAGGCGGTACCTGCGAGTATTCATGGCGTATAATGAGCGAATCTGCTTCCAGCTCTTTTAATTGATTGCTAAGCATTTTGTGAGTAATGCCTTCAAGTGCTCTTTTCAACTCACCATAACGCATAATGTCTTCCTT
This sequence comes from Paenibacillus wenxiniae, assembly GCF_039822605.1. NCBI lineage: Bacteria > Bacillati > Bacillota > Bacilli > Caryophanales > Paenibacillaceae > Paenibacillus > Paenibacillus wenxiniae. Next base: position 46,435 of record NZ_JBCGUH010000011.1, on the reverse strand, counting down.
CAATAATAAAAATAAAATGTGCAATTTCCATTTACCGCTAATGAGCGATAAGGTGTACACAAACGATTCATTACTATTTTCTCTGCCATTTCTTATCTCATTTTCGCTGGTTGTCTCATTTTGGAACATCCAATACTCTCCTTTTTGATAGTATCTCACCAAAAAGTGCATACTATTCTTTTTTTGTGCTTCTATTATACTACATACTATAACTGAGCAGAGGCATCTTAAACATGAAACAAGCCAGATGAATGCTAATCAAACAGGGATGTTATTTTTTGATTCATTCTGCAATAGTTAGTTCACTTTTGGAAATAAAATGAGACATGCTCGGAATGAAAGAAAAATATATTAACTGTCGATCGGTAATATTTTGTTTGTCCATGAAATGCCCAGTACAAAATAAACTAGCAATGAAAATGAGAGGGAGAACGAGTAATGGCAATTCAGCCTGTTGATTTAAAAAAAGCATACCGTTTATTGCAAGTAGGTCCAACAACGATGATTTCTGCTAAACACGATGGGATCGCCAATGTGATGGCAGCCGCCTGGGTTGGTCTGGTCGGAAATAATAAAGTGATGGCATTTATCGGTAAACAAGCGTTCACACGCGAACTTGTTGAAAAGAGTGGTTATTATGTCGTGCATATCCCCACTGTTCAACAGATGGAAACGGTCTTGTATGTTGGTGAGCACAGTTCCAAACAAATAAACAATAAACTTGATAACATCCCCGTATTTTATCAGGAAGAATTTGATTTACCGCTCGTTGAAGGTTCCGCTGGCTGGCTAGTATGCAAGGTTATCCCAAACTTTGAAAATGAACAAAACCATGATCTTTTTATGGGTGAAATTGTTGGGGCCTGGAGTGATGATCGAGTATTTAACAATGGACATTGGATATTTGATGATGCTCCTGATGAATTGCGTACTATACACTATGTGGCTGGCGGTCAATTTTATGCAATCGGAAAAGGGACTAAATTTGATCACGGACCTGGTAAAGATTAAGCATGATCTGTCCATTAGATGACCGTCCTTTTATTCAAGCTGAAGCATACTGGGAACGTACTATATTATTGAACTGGACTTCGAGTACATGATGCTCCATACGTTAAGAGAGTGAGCAGGTTCAGAGCTTTGGAGCTTTACTTTCAATGAATAGCTTAAATCGATTTGCTCACATATACTGATGCGCTGATCGCTTTCAATACGAAGTTTAACGTCGTATAGCAGAAATGCATTTCAAATATAATTCAGTTGTATCTGTTCATACACTAAAGTAAATCCAAACTGGAATTGGCGCGTGTCAACGTACCACGCCAATCCCATGCCCCAGCCACAACCCTACACCGGCAAGCGCCATCCCAACGACATACGAAAGACATAAATAGCCAATCAGCATCTTATACTTTCGCTTCAAATGCAGCTCCATATTTTCCAGTTTAAATGTGGAAAAGGTCGTATAACTGCCCATAAAACCTGTTCCGATCAACAGCTGCCAGTGGCTACCTGCGCCTGAACCGACAAGCACACCAAGCAAAAATGAACCGCTCCAATTGATGAGCAACGTCGCCAGTGGAAATTCCATTGGCCAGCGTTTTTTCATCCAGCGGGATAGTAAAAAACGGGCTAATACGCCGAATACTGCACCCAGTGCGACAAATCCAATATTAACGAGCATTGGCGTTAGCCTCCTTTCGCGATAGCAGGCGTTCGCTGCATACAAAGCCAAGCCATGTGAACAGCAGACCACCGATCAGACTGGCTCCGATATATAACAATGCAGTCATATACAGCTGGCGTTCGATCAACTGGATACTTTCCAGACTGAATGTGGAAAAGGTCGTGTACGAACCGACAAAGCCGGTGCCCATAACCGTGACCATATTTGAGGATACATGGGGCAAACGCGCGATATAACGCATGACGATGGCGAGTAAAAAACAGCCAGTTAAATTGATTAGCAGTGTCGCGATTGGAAATCCCTGGCTAGGAATAAGCACTCCGATCAGATAACGACAGATTGCGCCCAGAACACCGGCTACCGCTACAAGTACATACAGCATGATTCCACTTCCTTTTCATCTTTATGCTCATTCTCTGGTTCTTTTTCTTGTTCTTTTCTTCTTCAAACATACCGATCCGTCGGGTTCATTAATCCAGCTTTGTCCTCTCCACTTCCAGCGCACAAAAAACTCCTACCTGAATAAAACATGGATCACCCATGTGTACAGGTAGGAGTCATTAGCTGAGGTCAGCGGTTCATGGCGAACTCCATCGCCGATTAAATTAGTTTTATCATACTGTATTCCGCCCCATGTGTAAATATGTATACACCCTGCGCTACTTCCTATCCTGCTCGTCTCGATATGAGAAAACCGAATTCCATAGTGGTGAACCTAGCGTAGTATGAGTTATGATGTTACTACATTAGCGCGCTTAGCAACATAAATCTACATATGGAGTGGTGTACAATGAGCGATGATCACGAACAACGCCGCAAAAATCTCAAAGTGATTCAATTTGATAAAGATTCCAATGATCTGATCGAGCTGGAAAAGCCTGTTATTACGTTTGATGATGTGGGCGGTATGGAGGAGATCAAAAAGAAAATTCGCATGAACTTTATCCTCCCTCTAAAGCAACCGGAACTATTTGCTGCTTATGGCAAAAAGGCAGGCGGTTCCATTCTGCTATACGGGCCACCTGGCTGTGGAAAAACATTTCTCGCACGTGCGGTAGCCGGTGAAATTAACGCTAGCTTTTTGCATCTGGAATTACAGGCAATTCTGTCGATGTATGTAGGCGGTAGCGAGCACAATTTGCATGATGTATTTGAAAAAGCACGTGCAGAATCACCATGTATTCTGTTTATCGATGAACTGGATGCACTCGGTGGAAGTCGCCACAATATGCGTCAGCATCATGATCGGATGCTGGTGAACCAGTTGCTACTGGAATTGGACGGATTGGCAAGCTTTAATGAAAATGTATTTATTATCGGCGCGACCAATACGCCGTGGTATTTGGATTCAGCGCTGCGTCGACCCGGACGATTTAACAATCTACTATTCGTCTCCCCTCCAGAAGAATCGGAACGGAGCACGATTCTTGATCTGAAACTACAGGATAAGCCGGCTGATTCGATTAATCTGAAAAAGTTAGCTGCGAATACGGCACTCTTTTCCGGGGCTGATCTGGATCAGCTTGTACGCGATACGATCGAAATTGCCCTGGAGCGTGCAATGGAAACAGGCGAAATTCAGCCATTGACGGATCTCGATTTCAACCGTGCGCTCAAAACACGTCAGCCTTCCACGACCGAATGGTTCGCTACAGCGCGTAACTACGCTACATTTAGCGATACGAACGGCGAATATACAGCGGTGCTCGATTATATTAAAAAGCATAAAATTCGCTAGTTCATGCTTGATGCTGCCAAATCGCTAGTGTCAGACCACGGAGCACGATTTGGCATCCACTTTACCATTAGGGGAGCCGCTTATGAGTAATTATACAAACGAGCCTGATCTGTCCAGCCTGCGATCGGAGCGGATCGATCGTCTGATCGAATGGGAACGTTATGATGAGGCGCTACGTGAAGCTGGCGAATGGTTACGTGAAGCGCCGGAAATGCCAGAGCCGTATAATGCACTATCTACGATTTACATGCATATGGAAGAATATGATAAAGCGCTGGAAAGTACGACTCAAGCTTTACGCATGGAACCGGACAATGAAGATGCCTGGGTCATCCGTGCTTTTGTCTATTATGATCAGCGCAATTGGGAGCTGATGCAGCAAGCCGTAGCAGAAGCATTGCGTATTAATCCGTATCGTGCCCATCTGTATTATTTGATGGGTAATATGTACAATATGAAGGGCAAATTTCCGCAAGCCGCAGAGCAGGTAAAAGAAGCGCTGCGTATATTTCCACAGAGCGGATTGTATCTGGCACTGTATAGCTATGTATTAGCGAACTTACATCAGAAGCAAGCTTCGCAAGAAGTCGCACTGGAAGCACTGCAATACGATGTGGAACAGCCGCAAACGTTTATGTATTTAGGCTGGGCAGCAGAACAACGTGGCGATGCCAAAACGGCAAAGCAGATGATGGAACAGGCGATTCGACTAGCTCCAAACAATGAACAGATTCGTACTGAATATTTGGAGGCTATGCAAAAGAACTACTGGTTTTATCGCATCTTTACGCTGCCTTTATTTTTACGCAAGTTAAAAGGCTGGCAACTGTTACTTATCTGGATGGCTTCATGGGTGCTGTTCCGTCCTTTATTGATCATACTGATCGTGCTATACATCGTGAGCCATCTGCTTAGTAAAACTTTTGTTCATTTGCAGGTGTATGGTTGGCATCGTGCTCCGAAAAGTAAAAAGAAGAAGAGGAAGAAATCCTAGTAGCGGATAGATAGTTATCGTTATCATATTAAGCCCGCTGATTTTGCATGAACATCCGTGCGAGATCAGCGGGCTTTTTGGGTATGACTATAAACTATGGATTAGTTACGAATATGGGTATAACAATACGTAGTACATCTCCTTACGCTGATCTGTATCGTTTGATTACTGCACTCACTTACATTATCAGCTTTTTCTATACGAGTGCTCTTCATCTCTTAGTTTCTTGGTTTCCTGGTTTCTTGGTTTCCTGGTTTCTTAGCATCTTAATAGATCTTAGTTTTCAACTCATTGGATAGTATATATGTTCATGTATATCGACACAGAACATATTGTTGCGATCACGCTAACGGCATTGGATAGTACATGTGTTCATTGATGTCAACGGATCATAGCAATCGCTACACCCTCAATTCTTCCCACGCCGCCGCTCCTGATTCAGCTTAATCTTCGACTCATTTCCCTGCTCGGTCGCCTTGTAAAACACACGCCCGGATAAATTTTTCGGCAAATATTCCTGTTCCACATAATGATTCGGGAAATTGTGCGGATACTGGTAGCCTTCATGGCCAAGCTGGGCAGAGCCTTTGTAATGCGTATCACGCAAATGCAAGGGTACTTCAGCCGACTTCACTTCGTCCATCGCCGACATCGCGCGTGAAATGGCTGTATACACCGCATTCGACTTTGGACTTTCCACCGCAAACAAAATCGCCTGTGCGATATTCAGCTTCGCTTCCGGCCAGCCATTTGTACGATACGCATCCAGTGCACCAAGTGCCTGCACCATCGCCTGCGGATTCGCCAGTCCGATATCTTCACTACTGGCGGCAATCAGCCGGCGAATAAATGTCATCGGGTCCATACCGAGCTTTTCCACCGCATATAGAAACCAGAACAACGCCGCATCACTGGAACCGCGAATACTTTTATGAAAAGCCGATAGCACATCATACTGAGTCGACTCATCTGCACGTACAATCGGACGCCGAATCGATTCCTCTGCCACCTCAAGTGTCACATGAATCGTACCGTCCGTCTGCGGTGGCGTAGTGAGCGCGGCTAGCTCTAACGCATTGAGCGCACGCCGCACATCTCCATTCGCCATCGAAGCGATATGTTCCAGCGCAGCAGCATCGACTTGTAGCTGCATAAAACCGAGTCCACGCTCTGTATCTGCCAGCGCACGCTGCATCGCAATTAAGGAATGCTCTCGACCGAGCGCATGCAGTTGAAATAATGTAGATCGGCTCATCAACGCGCCATTCACATAATGAAATGGATTTTCCGTCGTCGCTCCGATAAAGATAATCGTGCCCTTTTCCACAGCGGGAAGCAATGCATCCTGTCTGGAACTATTAAAACGATGCACCTCATCCAAAAACAAAATCGTCTTCGTACCATATAACGACTTATTCGTTCCGGCACGTTCAATAACTTCACGCACATCTTTTACCGTCGCATCGACCGCATTCAGACGTACAAATTCACCTTTCGTATGACGGGAAATAATATGAGCGAGCGTCGTTTTGCCACAGCCGGGCGGCCCGTACAAAATGATCGACGACACCTGATCCGCTTCAATCGCCCGGCGCAGCAGTTTGCCCGGGCCTACAATATCTTCCTGCCCAATATATTCATCCAGCGACTGCGGACGCATCCGATCCGCCAGCACGCCCATGCCATCTGAAGCCGTATGGTTTTGTTCGTTAAAGGAGAACAGATCCATGGAGTCACATCCTTTTATCCTATCCGGCTATTGCACGGTATAGTTCATTAACTGGTTGACATGATCGTTCATCCTTCACGATCTGCCTTCACTATTTTACCACTGTATGTCTGGATTGAAAAAGAAAGAAGCCTTCTGCCGCTATACCCTGTTCGCCCCTATCGTTCACTCCTTTCTGTAAAAAGGTAAGTGACAATAGGGGTGTTCAAGGTATATAAGGCAGAAAAGCTTCTTTGCCGAGCCAATTGTATAGAGAGCCTATAGAGTCAATCCTGTACTTTGCTATACGAGCTGAACTCTTTAGCTATAATCTCTTATCGTTTGGTTTCGTATGATGTTTTTCTTGTACGTTTCTCTTCTATTTGTGTCTGTATTCAGTATCTGTATTCGTTAGCTTGTCATCGTCACTCTAATCTATATTTTTGTGAATAGGCCATGCTATACGCTTTGTAAATATATCATACGTCATACGCTGTATAAGAATACAACCTCGCTGACTCCCATCTTATACAGTTGTTGATTACACGTCTGCCGTCTCCATATCTGGCTTCGGCTCTCGTACATAATCCGGCAATATGTCTCCACAAAGTAACCATAGCTCATGCAGCGCCCGTGTGCAGCCAACATATAGCAGCCGTGCATCCCACGGATCATCCGCATAATGCGCTGCATCCACATCCGTCAGCAGCACCGCATCGAACTCCAACCCTTTCGATAAATACACTGGCAAAATGGAATGTCCACCCTGATACGTCGCTTTTCCACCGTCGATCAGATGCAATTCCAATCCAGCGGCGGTTAGCTGTTCGTGTAATGCTCGCGCTTCATGCAGTGTGCGTGTCAAAATCGCACTTGTACGGAACTCTTTCGCTTGCAGTTCCTGCCAGCGCTCGATGATCGCTTCCACTCGTTGCTCGCTCGGATACGGTAACAATCGCACCGGATCACCACTACGGAATACCGGCACCGCTGTAATTCCATTACGCACACCATGCTCTAAAATAATATTGGCAAACTCAATAATTTCCATCGTCGAACGATAGCTTCGCGTTAGTGGAAAATAATCCGTTTGCTGTGTGTTAAACAGGCTACTCATCTCCTGCCAATCATGCACACCGCGATACGCATGAATGCCCTGCGACAGATCGCCCAAAATCGTAAACGAACCACCGCGCACATACTGATTCAGCAAAGCGACATGAAATGGCGAAAAGTCCTGCGCTTCATCAATGACAACATGGTCAAATCGATGCTTGCTGTCCATCTCATGCAACAAGGTATGGATGTATACAAGTGCAGGTAAGTCTTCATCGCGAATACGGTCTTTTTTCAGCTCGGCCGAAACGGATTTTAGCATGCCTGTGGGCAATTGCGACCAGATCGCTTCCAGTTGCTCGGCATTAACAGCGCTTTTACCTACTTTGAACAATTGTTTATACAGAGCAAGCGGTTCGTAGCGCGGCCATTTGGTCGCATATGATTTCTCACGCTGTGCTGCCTTTTTACGGCGTTCTTTACGAATTGCTTCCGATGGTGCGTTCTTTAGCTCCATCTCGATCCAGCGATGCAAGCGGGCAAGCACACGTTCTTTACGCCGAGCAAGCGGATACGGACGATACTCGACATTGTACCATTCCAAAATCTGCTCTCTCGTCAGCACTTTGCCATCCCACGGACTGAAGTCTTGCTCTGGCACCGAATGCTGCTCCAGCAAACCGACATATTGCTGCAATAGCTCCATAAATGCCAGCGAGCCTTTGTACCGGGATGGCGTAGTATCGCTCACTTGGGGTCGCTGATTCGTCTCAAACCATTCCTCATACGTTTCTGCCGCAGGAACGAGACGAAGATCGCTTTCCAGTAGCTGCTGTGCCCAATCGGCAAACGTGCTTTGCTGAATATCGCCGACACCAAGTTCTGGCAACACTTCGGAAATATAATCTAAAAACATATGGTTCGGTGCAAAAATAATCATACGCTCTGCCGATACCTGCTCCTGATATTGATACAATAGGAAGGCAAGGCGATGCAGCGCTACCGTCGTTTTACCACTACCGGCAACGCCCTGAATGATCAGCGCCGTATTTTTGGCTGCGCGGATAATGCGATCCTGTTCTGCCTGAATGGTGGATACGATATCCCGCAGTTTATTATCTTTATTTTCGCCCAGTCGATAGACGAGAAATTCATCGGTGACGACAGGCTCACTACTTTCACGATCATACGTATCGGCAAGCCGCTCCAGCATCCGCTGCCGGATCACCAGGTTCCGCTTAAGAAACACAAGTCCCTGTACAAGCCCTTCCGGCGCTTCATACTCAGCGATTTCTTCACCACCGGTGAACGAGTAAAATAAGCTCGCCACCGGCGCACGCCAATCGACGACGAGCGGCTCTTCATCGATCTCACTTTTACCCACACCCACTTTACCGATATATAGCGGACGCCGTTCGCCCTGCTCGCCTTCCGCAAAGTCGAGTCGGCCAAAATATGGCTCTTTCGCGCTTTTCGTTAGCGTCTGTCGCTGTTGTTCGCGCCCTGCTTCCAGCACCTGCTCAGTAAAGTCATGTCCGGTATAGATCGAAATGTCCGTCAGTCGCTTGAGCTGCGCATCTACCTCTTCCAGCGTGAGCAGCAGCTTGCTGTGCTCTTCTTGATAGGCACTTTGAAAATCTTTGTCCATTTCAGTTACCTCCTAAGAACATCATTATGTGTCCCCTGTCCCGCAAATAACGAGTAAAAAGCACACCCAGTCCGCTCCAAGACCAGACATGGCGATGGAGTGTTGAATGTACTTTTCATATGTTTGCGCTTTGTTTATAGTTTGAGCCATAAAAGTATCCGTGCGCATCATCGATTTGATGCATTTCGGAACAAAGGATGTTTAGTGTAGCATAGTTTGGAGGGGAGCGCTAGTAGCAATTGTTAGAGAGAGGTATAGCGATTATTGCAGTTAAATGTATCGCTGGTTGCGTAAAAAGGCGATAGTTGCGCGTTATGTTCATCAAACTTTTTGCTCTATGTCGTCAAAAAATTTGTGTATGCTTGATCCGTGTGCCCATTTTCAGCATTTCAGCTTCCAGATGTTCGCCAAAAATAATGCCTGTTTCGTCCAGCGCATTATAGACCGAAAAGCCGCCCTGATTTGTAGTGATATATAGACCACTTAATAACCAGCTTGAGTGCTTTGTACCGTTCTGTTCTGGAAATTGCTTATTATCAATCACTACCGTTTCGAAGCCGTATTCTTCAATCGCTAATGAAAGTATGCTCGCTCCTCTAAAATGTTCTGTAAAGGCGGAATAGCTTCTCCATTCGTATGTAAATACTCCATATCCCTCTATATTTAATACGTCTAAAGCCTGCTTACAATCGATCTCATTAAAACTTATCGCCATATCATCCAGTTTGTAACAGCAAATCTCTAATTGGTCATGTTCTAATTGCACTAGAAAAGGCGCATCCGCATTATGCTCATCATAATGCACATCCCACATCATCATGCTATCCTGAATAACCTGATGTTTAAGAGCGTGTAGACGTTCCATTAAAGTCTGATTCTGTTGAATTTCTTCTACCGTCGTATGCCAGACCGGTTGATAGCTTGGAATATTAAACATGCTCTACCTCCTCTTTTCTAAACATAAAGCTGGTTACATCTATTGTTGACGCGTCATCGCAATAACAGATGTAGCCAGCTTATTCAAAAGATTAATCCAGTACAATGCTAATTGGAGCAATTGGTCGATACCTCAAAAGCTGTTTGCAGAAGCTGCATTCGCAGACTTATATGCAAGCTACTTATACGCAAGCTCCTATGGATGTCGCACAACCTGTATTTTCATACAACAGGCGCTATGCAAAACAATCAGCGCTTGGCTTGATGCATCATAAAATCAAACCTTAAACCTCAATCCCATTCTTCTCCAACAACTCCCGCACAACGACACTCACCATAATCAACCCCGCTACTGGTGGCACAAACGCATTACTCGCCGGTGGCTGCTTCGCTTTGCGGATTTCCGGCGCATTATCAGGTACGATCTTTTGCGTCACATCCTGACGCGGCTTCATCGGTTCCTCGGTCGAAAATACGACTTTGACGCCTTTGCGAATGCCTTCTTTACGCAATCGGGTGCGCACGACGCGCGCAATCGGGTCCATATGCGTTTTAGAGATATCCGCTACCTGGAAGCGAGTCGGGTCCATTTTGTTAGCGGCCCCCATACTGGAAATGATCGGGATGCCGCGCTCCAGACACTGCTTGATCAGATGGATTTTGTAAATGATTGTATCCGACGCATCGACCACATAATCAAGATCGTATTTGAACAATTCCTCATACGTCTCTTCGGTATAAAACATATTCAGTGCAATCGCTTCGCATTCCGGGTTGATCAGCTTCACACGCTCGACCATCAGGTCTGCTTTTTTCTGGCCGACGGTTGTCGTTAACGCATGAATTTGACGGTTAATATTCGTAATATCGACGACGTCTTTGTCGATCAAAATAATCCGACCTACACCTGTACGCGCCAGTGCTTCAACGGCGATACCACCTACACCGCCAATACCGAGCACGGCAACTGTACTATTTTTCATCACTTCAATGCCTTCCGGACCAAACGCTAGCTCGGTACGGGAAAATTGATTCAGCATTCAAGTTCAGCTCCTTTCCATTTACGTGTATTGTTGCGTAGCGTATATAGCTTCATGTCGATGTCTGTGTGATCTTCATATGGATACAGTCATTGCAGTTGAACATAAAGTCTAACTACGTCCATGTAAAAACAAGCGCCTACTGGAGCAATATACAAAACAGGTTAGATACTTATCATACGATACTACCTGCACTGCAACCTAAATGTTTCCCTATACAAGCGATATGTTCTACTCGCCGCTACATATAGCGGTTATTTCCATATCATCACAGTTTATTTTACAACATATTAGCTCTACACTGACTTCGCATCAGCTCTATACATAATGATCCATGATACCACATACCCACAAAACAACTGCTGCAATCGTCCAATGAGCGATTGCAGCAGTTATGGGTAGTACGCTTATACATCATGCAGATACATCAGTTTGGATGATTAGCTTTTGTCGACAACGAGTTTTTTCGGTGCCAGACGGATATGCAGATCTTCCAATTGTGACGCTTCGACTGGAGCCGGAGCATCCATCAGCAGATCGGTTGCATTCGCTGTTTTCGGGAATGCGATCGTTTCACGCAGGTTTGTACGACCAGCCAGCAGCATAACGAGACGGTCGAGACCGAACGCGATACCGCCGTGTGGAGGCGTACCATATTCAAATGCATCCATCAAGAAGCCGAATTGCTCACGTGCTGCTTCGGGTGTGAAACCGAGCATTTCGAACATTTTCTCTTGCAGTTCACGTTTGTAAATACGCTGGGAACCGCCACCCACTTCATAACCGTTCAATACGATATCGTAAGCTTGCGCGCGGATTTTTCCAGGATCTGTATCGAACAGTTCCAGATCTTCTTCGTATGGACGTGTGAACGGATGGTGTTCTGCTACATAACGTTTGGAGTTCTCGTCATAACCGAGCAGTGGGAAGTCTACCACCCATGCAAATTTATATACGCTATCGTCGATCAGGCCGAGGTCGCGACCGATTTTTAGACGCAGTGCGCCAAGTACATCGGCAACGACTTGCTTTTTGTCTGCCGAGAATAGCAACAGGTCGCCTTCTTCTGCACCTGTCGTCTCACGCAGTTGCTGAACTTCTTCCTCACCGAGGAACTTAACGATTGGACCGCGGAATTCGCCTTCTTTCACTTGAATCCATGCCAGACCTTTGGCACCGTAGCGCTTCGCATAGGGCTCCAGGCTATCGATCTCTTTACGTGTCCATGTGCCACAACCTTTAGCGTTGAGCACTTTCACTTCACCGCCGTTTTCGATCACGGATGCGAATACTTTAGCACCGCTGTTTGCAACGATATGGCTCACGTTAACGAGTTCCAGACCAAAGCGCAGGTCCGGTTTATCTGAGCCGTATTTGTCCATCGCTTCAGCGTGCGTAATGCGTTGGAATGGAGTTGGGATATCCACATTGATCGTTTCTTTAAACAGACGCACCATCAGTTGCTCCATCATACCGAGCAGCTCGTCACGCTCAATAAATGAAGTCTCAATGTCGACCTGCGTAAACTCAGGTTGACGGTCTGCACGAAGATCTTCATCGCGGAAACAACGAGCGATCTGGTAGTAACGCTCCAGTCCACTCACCATGAGCAATTGTTTGTAAATTTGCGGCGATTGTGGCAGTGCGAAAAATTCGCCTTCATGCACACGGCTTGGTACGAGATAGTCACGCGCACCTTCCGGTGTACTTTTCGTCAAAATCGGTGTTTCCACGTCGATAAAACCGTGATCGTCCAGGAAATCACGGAAAATCTTCGTTGCTTTCGAACGCAGCATTAACGTTTTTTGCATTTCTGGACGACGCAGATCGAGGTAACGGTATTTCATACGCAGCGACTCGTCCACTTCAACACCATCTTCGATAAAGAATGGAGGGGTTTTAGCAGCGTTGATCACTTCGATGTCAGTAATCCGCACTTCGATATCGCCTGTTGGTAGGTTGGCGTTGATCGTTTCTTCGTCACGACGAACAACTTCACCTTTAACCGCCAGTACGTATTCACTACGTACACGATCGGCAATTTGCAATGCATCGCCGGAAAATGCCGGGTTAAATACGATCTGTACAATACCTGTACGGTCACGCAGATCGATAAACAGTACGCCTCCCAGGTCACGACGAGTTTGCACCCAGCCGTTCAATGTTACCGTTTCGCCAATGCTGGCAGCGGTCAATTGTCCGCAGTTATGAGTCCTTAACATGGTATACTCTCCTTTTATCCAATACTGAATTGGGATTGCGATTTATTTTAAATGGTCAGCAAGCTGAGCCAGTTTTACATTTTGTTGTTCACCGGTAGCCATCGCTTTTAGCGAAATTTCACCACGTGATAGCTCATCGTCTCCGAGAATCGCCGTGTAACGCGCCTGGAAACGGTCAGCCGACTTCATCTGTGCTTTGATTTTGCGACCAAGATAGTCACGCTCAGCAGAGAAACCGAGTGTACGTAGCTTGAACAGTTGTTTCACGGTCTCTTGTTCAGCCGCTTCGCCAATCGCTACCAGATAGACGTCAAGTGGTTTCACCGCAGGCACTTCCACTTGCTGACTTGCCAGAATAAGTTGCAGGCGCTCCATCCCGATACCAAAGCCGATGCCCGGTTGATCCGGTCCGCCCACTTCAGCAACGAGCTTGTTGTAACGTCCGCCGCCACCGATCGTATCGATCGCACCGATACCCTGCGCTTTGTATTCAAACGCGGTATGTGTGTAATAATCCAGACCACGTACAAGACGCTCATTCACCTGATACGGAATCTCCATCGCGGTCAGATGATCTTTCACCTGCTGGAAGTACGCTGCACTTTCTTCATCCAGACTATCCAAAATGGACGGTGCACCGACAAATTTATCCTGATCGACTTTGCAGTCGAGTACACGCATCGGGTTGCGTTCCATCCGATGCTGGCAGTCTTTGCATAGCGTCTCTTTCATCGGACGCAGGAAGCCGAGCAACGCTTCATTGTAAGCTGCACGTGTCTCCGATGTACCGACCGAGTTAATTTCAACCGACACGTCTTTCAGTCCAAGCTCTTTGAAAAATTGCAAGCCAAGCGCTATCACTTCCACATCAATCGCTGGATCAACCGAACCAAACGCCTCGACACCAAACTGGTGAAATTGACGATACCGCCCTGCCTGTGGACGCTCATAACGGAACATCGGTCCCATATAATACAGCTTGCTCACATCCGGCTCACCATACAGCTTATTCTCTGCATAGGCGCGAACGACACCTGCTGTCCCTTCTGGACGCAGTGTCATACTGCGATGACCTTTATCCTCGAATGTGTACATTTCTTTCTGTACGACATCCGTCGTTTCGCCGACACCGCGCTGGAACAGCTCGGTTTGCTCAAACATCGGTGTACGAATCTCCCGATAGTTAAAACGTCTGCACAAATCTCTTGCTTTTTCTTCGACATATTGCCATTTCTCCACAGTACCCGGCAGAAAATCCTGCGTGCCTGTTGGTTTTTGAAACGCCATAATTATTGCTCCTCCTTCTTAGCTGGAAACCAGTGACCGGTTAACGATATGGATTAGAAAACACAAAAAGCCCCACGTCACTGTTCGTTAATACAAACAGGGACGAGGGACTGGATTTACCATTCACCCGTGGTGCCACCCACATTTCGAATGTTGCCGCTTGGACGGCTATGCTTTGTTCATCGATTTCATTGTTGCAAAAATGCACACTAGAAAATCGGCCAAAGCTACCGGATACAACCCATCCGGATACATTCGCTTCATTAAGCGGTTAACGCCCGCTGACTACGCATGAGGTTACTTGGATTCCAAAAGTAGCATGGAACGAAGCATAAGCTTGTCCATTTCGCGATAGGGTTATGCCCATGTACACGAATGCGTACTTTTCTATCTTTCACATCATGTTCTCGGGGAGGTCTTTTCGCACCGTCGTTCAGGGAACCCTTGCAGCCCAGGGGAATTCCTCTCTTTTTCCAAAATGGAACTGTCCGTTATCGGTGTTACTTTTCCCGTCTAGGAATCATTCATACAGTTTCATAGATAAGTGATATGGATATTTTGCTTTGCAAAAATCCTTTTTTCATTTTACCCCGTGTGAGGAAATCACTCACACTGAAGAGGTATGGATATTTTGCTTTGCAAAAATCCTTTTTTCATTTTACCCCGTGTGAGGAAATCACTCACACTGAAGAGGTATGGATATTTTGCTTTGCAAAAATCCTTTTTTCATTTTACCCCGTGTGAGGAAATCACTCACACTGAAGAGGTATGGATATTTTGCTTTGCAAAAATCCTTTTTTCATTTTACCTCGTGTGAGGAAATCACTCACACTGGACTTGCCTAAATTATAGTATACCATCTTCTCATTGTTCAAGCACTACTTTCCACCAGGAATTTCGTTTCATGACGATTTGGTCCACTTTGCGGAAAGATTGCTTTAATTTATGCAATCCAGCTTGAAAATGACGCTCCAGCTAACGATTAATACGAATCTGTTGCTCATGCTCTGGCGTTCGCTGAAACGGTTTTCCAGTACGCTCATCTACAACGTATAGCTTGGTGACAATGCTAGCCATTATGCAGTATAGATAGATGATTATACTCGGTAGGCTAGAGACAGCTTCGTGTTATATTTACCGATTGTAATGAACTGCTGTGCTAAAGTCAATGCTCTAAGCGCAAAAAAATACCTGCAGCAACGGGCTGCAGGTCAACAAGTATGTTAAAAGGGGGTCATGTGTTCATTATAGATGCACATTGTTAAGGGAAGATGTTTCCTATATTACAGTTTCGTTACAATAGGTATAACTTATGCGATTTGAAAATTAGAATTGTGAGTTGGATTGCCCTTTTTTTATATGATTTTGAGTAGAACCCCCTTATTGCTCACCAGAGTGAATTTTGTCCCAACAATAACAGTTCGTGCGTAGACACCGTATCAAATGGTGCTCTATAAGCAAAAAAATAGCTCTTCCCCACATGTTTATTGAGGAAGAGCTACTTTATACACGCAAGACCATACAGCCACGTAATATGCAATCGATAACTGCCATTTAATGTACTCGGTGAAAGATTAGAATGTAGAATGGGCTGGTTCTTAAATGGAATGATTGAGAACGTTTACACTGCTGTATGGCTTTTTATATACTTTTATATAAACGGTACTCTATTCAAGCACCTCAACAAACGCATTGTTTGTACGCAATTTTTGAACGACGCTCTCTACGTCTGCTTCCATTGCGGTTACGGACAGCACGTATTTAAGATCGTCATAGTCTTTATTCGTTGCGTTCATGGCGCTCCATGCGTCATGATCATCGCGAGCATCACGGTCGGAATCATTATCACGCACTTCGTTACGGTTACCGTCATTGTCGATAATCGCTGTCGGTGGGATAATTGTGCCTGGTCCTGTACCTCCGGCTACTCCGCTTGTTGTACCGCCCGTTGTTCCTCCACCCGCGTTGACTGGCAGCAAGGGTACAAGTACACGTCCACCTTGATTCACCTGACTTTCAAGGCGTCCAACCTCCAGGTTTTTTACGTTCAATGTTTCCAATGAAATACGCGCGCTCTCTGCCTGATCCTCGGTACGAAAGTAAGCCTGAATATGTTGTGTCATCGTCATGACCTCCTCGCTAATGATCAGGCTGTAGCGATCTCCTCTCTACAGCCTGTCGGTTTTGTAGCAAGTAACGTATTGATTACATCCTTACAGTAATTACAACACTTATAGCACTTTCAGCAATTCACGTACAAAGGCTGGCTCATCATCTGGAATACGCGATGTGATCAAGTTGCCATCAACAATCGCTTCGCCATCTTTAAAATTAGCACCTGCGTTGATCATATCCACTTTAAGCGGTGGATACGATGTGATCGTGCGTCCTTTTAACAGATCTGCACTCGCCAAAATTTGTGGACCATGACAGATGGCACCAATCGTTTTGTTGGCGTTATCGATTTCGGTAACAAAATTCAGTACATCCGGATTCAGACGCAGATTTTCTGGAGACGATCCGCCTGGGATCACCAGCGCATCGTAGTCAGATGCTTGTACGTCGGTGATTGCTTTTTCGATTGTATATTCAGCTTTGCCATTTTTACCGGTTACTTTTTGTCCTTTTTCCAGTCCGATAATATCAGCCTCGTGACCCGCTTTTGTCAGCTCGTCGTAAGGTACCTGCATTTCAGAATCCTCGAATTCATTTGCCAGTAGAAACGCTATTTTACTCATGATGTTATCTCCTCTCCTGGATGATCCAATGTACTCTATTCCAATACCCGGTGCTTACAGAGCGGTGATTGATCGTGCTCCTGTTGTTGAAAAGACAAGGTGCAGTCGGCTCAAACACGTTGGTGATACAGTGCCGTGTGCAAGCGGATAGATGGGCTTGGGTTTCGTTAATGTTATTACCCTGTTGTTGAGGGGATATAACATGTTGCTTGGGTGAAAGGTAAGTTTCTTGCTGGGGGTGGTGGAGATGATGAATGTAGCGTATAGAGCGGAGGGTCTAGTAGCGGAGTTGAACTAGGGTGGAAATTATATCAGGTGTACATGGTATTAATGTGGGGTGTGCGGATTAAGGCATTCATGATGATGTTCAGTGGTAACTCCATTTCGAACAAAAATAAGGGCACGGACTCAGGTGGAGCGCAGGAATCTACAAATGTTCTTGAAAATGTAGCTTCCCGCGCTTCAAAGTCGTTCTTTGCCCTTGTTTCCTTTCCATCGTTCTAGTGATGGAGATGATTCGCTTTTAATCCGCATTCCTGTGCAGAAAGTGCCAGTTTGCAGTAAGACAGGTGAGATCAAGCGCATGTTTATTTCGAATGTGGCTCTTGCACAGGGAGTGACGCATGACAACCTATTTCCAACGTTCCACAAACCGATTTCAATCCACACTCCCGCACGGGGAGTGACTAAAAAGTTTTGTAGGTGAGCTGCTCCATGAGCTATTTCAATCCACACTCCCGCACGGGGAGTGACAGAGATTTGCTGAATTCCTTCAATCATCATTTCACATTTCAATCCACACTCCCGCACGGGGAGCGACATGTTGTCCACACTATTCGGTAAGACACAGCAGACAGTCATTTCAATCCACACTCCCGCACGGGGAGCGACCCCGTACAGACACGCAACGTGTCATACGGATCGGCAGAAATTTCAATCCACACTCCCGCACGGGGAGCGACTCGGCTATATCTAATGCTGATGATGCCGATGTGATTATTTCAATCCACACTCCCGCACGGGGAGCGACTTCGGCGCAAACTTAACCGTTACACCCAGCAGCAATTTCAATCCACACTCCCGCACGGGGAGCGACAGGTTATGGCGTGTGTACCGAATCTGATCAAGCTTATTTCAATCCACACTCCCGCACGGGGAGCGACCTATGGGTAGACGAACACTTTCCGTTCATCGGGCAGAAATTTCAATCCACACTCCCGCACGGGGAGCGACTGTACACCCTCTCAGCCCTTACAAATCAATGCAAAAAACGGCTAAAAGTGCGAACCTCTCTTTTAGCCTACTTCAAACCCTGTCAAAAAACAACAAAAAACCCCGCAGCCCTTACTGGGCACGGGGTGCGAACCTCCCAGGGATTTTATGTGAGCTTGGGGTTCGCGTTTTTGGTAGGGCTGTCGATGATCAGGGTAACCGGTCCCCAGTTCGTAAGCGACACGTCCATATCGGCACCGAAAATGCCGGTGGCTACGGTTAGGCCATGTTGTTCCAGTGCCCGATTAAACGCTTCATAGACAGGAATCGCTTCCTCCGGACGGGCGGCTTCGATAAAGCTCGGACGTTTACCTTTGCGCGTATCGCCATACAACGTGAACTGGGACACTGATAAAACTTCGCCACCGATGTCGCTTATACCGAGGTTCATTTTGCCTGCTTCGTCTTCGAAAATACGAATACCAGCGACTTTACCAGCAAGGTACTGGGCATCTTCGATCGTATCGCCGTGCGTAACGCCGACCAGTACCATTAAACCTTTGCCGATTTGTCCTACCGTCTCACCGTTAACGGTGACAGCTGCCTGTTTGCAGCGTTGGATAACTACTCTCATAGGAATGATTCCTTTCGCAAAGAAGATAGATAGAAATATACATCTGAGTAATTTGAGACAGCATGTACTGTATTAGCATATAATGTGTTATCGTCACAGTCATTTTTTCATGGACTATTTTACATATTCGAATCTACAACATTCAAAGCAGTCACGGTTTTTCCATCGATCACATGTAAAATATGAACTTGTCCGATCTTTATCTTACTCGTCATCTCACTCGTCGATTTATGCTATACCAAAAAAGCCAATCACCGCTGCTGACAGCGAGATTGGCTTCCTTCATTGAGCCGTTCTGTCCAGCGGACAAGCAGGCTGGCGCAGCTTTCGATGCGCTTACTGCATAATCCGGTGTACGGTATACACATCCTGCACGCGTTTGATTTTATCCACGACCGATTGCAGATGATCGGTATTGCGGATCATGATCGTCATATGGATCATGGCCATTTTATTTTTATCAGAGCGCCCGGATACAGCCGAGATGTTTGTTTTACTCTCCGCGACGGTTTGCAGCACTTCATTCAGCAAACCACGACGATCGTGACCGGTAATCTCGATATCGACGTTGTAGTTCGCTTCTACTGCTTCTTCCCACTCGACTTCGATAATACGTGCCGATTCGTTCGGATCATCGACATTCGGTACATTGGTACAGTCGCTACGGTGAATCGATACACCGCGTCCGCGTGTAACATAGCCTACGATATCGTCACCAGGTACAGGATTACAACAGCGCGCAAAGCGCACGAGCAAGTTGTCGACCCCTTTGATACTCACGCCATGCGTTGGACGACGTTTTTGCTCAGGAGCAGCTGTTTTTACTTCTTTTACCTGATTGGACAGCTGGATCATATTCGATTCTTCCTGCTCACGACGCAGTTTCTCAGTCAGACGTGTGCAGATTTGCGCGGCGGTAATGCCGCCAAATCCGATCGCGGCTAGCATGTCCTCCACATCGTGGAAGGCAAACTTTTTACCGACTTCCAGCAGTTTATCATCGCCAAGCCATGCGGAAGGCTCCAGGTTCAAGCGCTTGATCTCACGCTCCAGCGCTTCGCGTCCCTTTTGCACATTCTCTTCGCGTTTTTCCTTTTTATACCACTGTTTGATTTTACTGCGCGCATGCGACGATTGTGCGATTTTTAGCCAGTCCTGGCTTGGGCCATACGAATGCTTGGATGTGAGAATCTCAACGATATCGCCTGTTTTAAGACGATGATCGAGCGGTACGATGCGCCCATTAACCTTTGCCCCGATCGTCCGGTTACCAACCTCGGTATGAATGCGATACGCAAAATCGAGCGGCACGGAGCCATTAGGCAATTCGATCACTTCGCCTTTTGGTGTAAACACAAATACAAGATCGGAGAAAAAGTCCATTTTCAGCGATTCCACAAATTCAGAAGCGTCCTGTGCTTCATGTTGAAGCTCCAAAATTTCCTTGAAAAACGGAACTTTATTTTCCATACTGCCACTTGTAGAGCCGCCTTCTTTGTACGCCCAGTGAGCAGCGATACCAAACTCAGCGGTACGATGCATATCCCATGTGCGAATCTGTACTTCGGTCGGCTCGCCATTTGGACCGACAACGGTCGTGTGCAGCGACTGATACATATTGGGCTTAGGCATAGCAATATAATCTTTGAATCGTCCTGGCATCGGCTTCCACAGCGTATGGATAATACCGAGCGTTGCATAACAATCCTTAATATTGTCCACAATGATCCGGATCGCCAGCAGATCATAGATTTCGTTAAATTGTTTGTTTTTGTTCGTCATCTTCTGGTAGACGCTATAAATATGCTTTGGTCGACCTGACAGATCGGCTTCGATACCCATTTCCTGCAATTTCTCACGAATACGCACGATAACATTGTCGATATACTGTTCACGTTCTGCGCGCTTTTTGTGCATCAAATTCGCAATCCGGTAATATTGCTGCGGATTCAAGTAACGGAGTGCAATATCTTCCATCTCCCACTTGATCGCGGAAATACCGAGACGGTGAGCAACCGGACAGAAGATTTCCAGCGTTTCGTAAGCGATCCGGCGCTGACTTTCTTCGGACTGATATTTCAATGTACGCATATTGTGCAGACGGTCAGCTAGCTTAATGACGATAACGCGAATATCCTGTGCCATCGCGATAAACATTTTACGATAGTTTTCGTTTTGCTGCTCTTCTTTGGAACGGAACTTAATTCGTTCCAGTTTGGTCAATCCGTCGACCAGCATGGCACAGCTTTCACCAAACCGGGTTCGAATCTCGTCAAGGGATACGGTTGTGTCTTCAACAACATCATGCAGCAGCGCAGCGATGATCGAGATGGTGTCCATCTCCATGCCCACCACGATATCTGCAACTGCCAGTGGATGCAAAATATAAGGTTCTCCCGACTTACGCACCTGGCCATGATGAGCCTGATCGGCAAATTCATACGCCTCATGGATACGTTCGAGATCCTTTGGTTTTATATAGGCGGACGCCTTTTCAAGTAATCGCTCTATGCCCATGGAATCGTTGTCGTATCCTTTCTATTCATAAATAACGGTTTGCAAACCGTGAATATATACTTTTCATTTCATAAAACGTGAAAATAAGTTCAACATGGAGCCTGACCCACCTTCTTGCAGCAACAGGCACCAAAAAGGGATTTCCTCTAATTATGCCTCTTGCACAGAGCCGCGTCAACCGTTATACATGAAGGGTTTGTAAAGATTATTGAAACACGATAAGACACCATTTTACATGATTCGTGCGAAAAACGATATTGAAAAAAGCTAGTAAAGTCATTACTCTAGTAAAGATGTAAATTTGCGGGTGTTCCCGTGGACGGACAACAATCATAGATCATAAAGGAGTGAATGCATTGCAACGCGAAATTCAGGTAAATGAAAGACTGCCACTTGGTCCCGGACTGCTGCTCAGTCTACAGCATCTATTCGCCATGTTTGGCAGTACGGTGCTTGTGCCGAATTTGTTCAAAGTGGACCCGGGTATGATTTTGCTGATGAACGGAATCGGTACATTAATCTACATATGGATCTGTCGGGGCAAAATTCCCGCTTACCTCGGCTCCAGCTTCGCTTTTATCGCACCGGTTACACTCGTACTCACGAAGTATGGCTATGGGGATAGCGGCTATTCGCTCGCACTGGGTGCCTTTATCGTCACCGGTGTTATTTTTATACTGGTTGCCCTGCTTGTAAAATATGCTGGTACGGGCTGGATTGATGTTGTATTTCCACCCGCAGCGATGGGCGCCATTGTCGCGTTAATCGGACTGGAGTTAATTCCAGTGGCCGCGCAAATGGCAGGCTTTATCGCTCCCTCTGGTGTGGATGCAGCAACCTGGACGCCGGATGGGCGAGTCATCGCACTATCGCTCATTACGCTTGGTGTCACACTGCTTGGCGCCGTCACCTTCCGCGGCTTTCCGAAAATCATTCATATTCTGATCGGTATTGTGGTCGGCTATGCACTTGCTTTCCCGCTTGGTCTTGCCAACACCGATCCCATCACCAACGCAAGCTTTCTGCAATTGCCTCATATGACTACACCTTCATTTAACCTGTCGGTCATTCTGACGATTATTCCGGTCGCACTGGTCGTGATCGTTGAGCATGTCGGTCACCTGCTCGTAACGAGTAATATCGTAGGCAGAAACTTATCCAAAGACCCAGGTCTGCATCGCTCACTGATGGGTAACGGCTTATCTACCATTTTATCCGGCTTTGTAGGCTCGACTCCGAATACAACGTATGGTGAAAATATCGGCGTTATGGCGCTTACACGTGTTTATTCCGTTTATGTGATCGGTGGCGCTGCAATAATCGCCATCGTCCTCTCGTTCTCCGGTACATTCACCGGAGCGGTATCAGCGATTCCAACACCGGTTATGGGCGGCGTGTCACTGCTATTATTCGGTGTCATTGCAGCCTCCGGTCTACGTATTTTAGTGGAGCAAAAAGTAGACTATTCTAAAGCGCAAAATATGCTGCTCACTACCGTTGTGCTCATTACCGGTCTGAGCGGTGCGACCGTCACATTCGGTACCGTACAACTGAAAGGAATGGCACTGGCAACCATCGTTGGCATTTTGCTGAGCCTGTTCTTCCGTATACTAGAAGTGACAGGGTTGTCCAATGATCGTAACGATGAAGCACCCCCGGCTAAAATTCCAGATTGATTGTATCGAAAATTCAATTGAATTCCGTACTATGAATAGGATCATATACATTCAAACATATACATGTAATTGAATGCGATCTGGGGATGATTGTTCCAACCGTGCTAGCCCCCTACAAGCGAATCACATCACAAAAAGAGCGCCTGTCATCGCTTCGACGATCGGCGCTCTTTTTTATTCAATCTACTTATCAGGATATTACGGTCGAAACAACCATCCTCAGCAAGTCATTTTCTTATAATACGATCTTGCATGTCTGTATCGTAATCATGATGCGCCGCCGAACCGCTATATCAAGGTCGGCCAGACGTGTTATAGGAAAATAATTTGCTGTTTATATCGATCGGTCTTTATTATTATCTATCTCATGTAGCGATGGATCAACATCATCATCACACTACCATCGTGCTGCACCATCAAGCTGCGGGACATACACTATGACTTTTTCACCGTTTTATTTACACGGAATACACGGGCTACGCCTTTATAGATTAGCTTGGATTCTTTCGTCAGTAGTGGACCCAGTATCGCCAAAATCAATACATAGATCGCGGCAAATGGCTGCAAAATGCCAGACAACGCACCGGCTGCACCGAGATTCGCGACAATGATCGAAAACTCACCACGTGACATAATCGTCAAACCGACATTGGATGATGCCTGTGGAGATAAATTCGCCGTCTTCCCGGCCAGCATGCCTGCTGTGTAATTACCAATCATCGTTACGATGACCGCACCAATCGCCAACCAGACTGCATTTCCACCAAGCGACAATGGATCAATCGTCAGACCGAAGCTGAAAAAGAACAATGCGCCAAAGAAATCGCGGAACGGTAAAATAATCTTTTCGATCCGGTGCATATGCGATGTTTCCGCAAGCACAAGACCAACGAGCAAAGCGCCAATCGCTTCCGCTACGTGAATCGTCTCCGAGAAACCGGCAATTAAGAACAACGCCGCAAAGATCACACACATAAACAGCTCATTCGACTGAATATTGAGTACTCGATTGAGCAGCGGTACCGCTTTGCGTCCCACAATCAAAATGAGCAACATGTATCCAAGCGCAATCGCCGCCGATAACAGAATACCACCAACCGATGTTGCACCACTGAGCAACAAGCCAGACAGTACGGACAGGTACACAGCGAGGAATACATCCTCAAACATAATAATACCTAGAATCATCTCGGTTTCGGGATTTGCTGTACGTTTGAGATCAACGAGCACCTTGGCGACAATGGCGCTGGAAGAAATCGTCGTAATCCCGGCAATCACCAAAATTTCTTTCAAATCAAAACCAGTCAGCAAACCATATAACAGACCAAGCGTAAAGTTAATCCCGATATAGATCGTACCACCGAGTGCAATTGAGCGCCCTGCCTTCACTAATCGACCAACTGAGAACTCCAAACCGAGATAAAATAGTAGGAAAATAACCCCGATTTTACCCATAAACTCAATCAGCTCAGCGCTTTGAATAAATCGAAAATCGACAATGCCGAATACCGGAGCATGCGGCCCTACCGCCATACCTGCTAGAATATAAAAGGGAACGACCGAGAAGCGCAGCTTCGTTGCCAGCAAACCTGCCAGCGCAACGAGCAATACCGCTATACCGATCTCAAATACGATGTAATCCATCAGCCGCTCCCCCTTTCGAGCAGCTCTTTGAGCAATTGAATTCCATTCCGCTCACCGGCAATAACGAGTGTCGTTTCGTCTTGCAGCACATAATCTGGGCCGGGAATAATCCGTTGTTCCCTGGCGCTAATGCCAGCGATGATCACGGTGCCTGTTTGTTCACGAATCGATAGTTCGCCGATCGTTTTACCGATGCAGCCCATCGTGGACTTCAGCTTATGCCACTCAATTGTTAATTTGGAAATGGACAATTCTGCTTTTTCCAGTGCACTTGGCTGGTAGGTCATTCCACCGATAATGCTGGCAAGCTGCCTTGCTTCATGATCGTGAAGCGACATGACGAGTTCATGATCGTCCGGGCTGTCGGATGGTTGATGATACAACTCACGCTTTCCATCTTCATGCACGATGATCGCTACATGATCGTTCTCTTCTGTTTCCACTACAAATTTCCTTCCAATACCGGGCAAGTCCGTCTCGCGAATGATCGCCATACTTCCCCCTCCTTTTTCTCTAAAATTGGCATACGTATTGAATATCCATATTGAACATCCATGCGCTCAGCAGCAGCATGCCTCTTTACTGTATACGTGTTACCCAGAGTGAGGTTTCAACAAAAAGCTGATTTTAAGTCAATTTTGTTCAAAAAACGCCAAAAAACCCGATTTTCATTAGACGAACGATGAAAATCGGGTTTGCTTATATTTCATTTTTGGCTGTTATTACCATTCATAAGCTTACCGATGCTTATGGCACAAGCACTGCTTTATCCCAATAAAGAAAGAAGTGATAATGGTAAATATTAGAAAGGATACTGGGTAAGTGTGAATACCTCGATATCCGGCAGTTTTTCGCGTCCGTTCAGGTCTTGAAGCTCGATCATAAACGCTGCGCCGACCACATTACCGCCCACCTGACGGATTAAGTCTACACAAGTTGCAATCGTACCGCCCGTTGCGAGCAGATCATCAGCGATCAATACATTTTGACCCGGTTGAACAGCATCTACGTGCATCGCGAGAATGTCTTTGCCATATTCAAGCGCGTATTCAGCTTGAATCGTTTTGTATGGCAGCTTGCCTGTTTTACGGATCGGCACAAAGCCTACGCCCAGTGCGTAAGCAAGCGGTGCGCCTACAACAAAGCCACGTGCTTCCGGTCCAGCGATCACGTCAATTTTCAAATCTTTGAGCAGCTTTCTTAGCTCATCGATCGATTGCTTGTATGCTTCGCCATTTTGCAGCAGGGTCGTAATATCTTTGAAGCTGATTCCTTCCTGCGGAAAATCCGGTATCACACGAATATGCTCTTTAAAATCCAAAAAAATCTCCTCCTAAAAGTTAGCGTTTATGATACGCCTTGCATACGGGCAATCATCCATGAAGTCAATTGTGGCAGATCACTTTCACATAACATATATTCCATTTCAGCCAGTTCGCCAAGCTCCCGGTACAGTTGTGAGCTGCTGAGCGGACGTTTATCAGGCGCTGTGTTCATGCGAATCTGTCCATCCTCGCGAATGATAAACTCCAGCTCCTCAAACACGTCCAGCATCATTTGCACCATACGTACCGAGCTGGATGTTTTTTGACTTAAATACGGGATTAGCTTCTGTTCTTCAGCAATCGTAGCACTGCTTTTGGCGAGCCAGCCGTAGATCAGCTTGAAGTGCTCCCGATCGGGAATGTGCAGGCGATCTTGACGGTCTGGACGATCATGCAGCAGAACGATATTTTCCACAGCGGTAAAACGTGCAAAAATAACGTTCAATTGTTCAATATGTGCTGGCAATGATAACAGACATAATGTGCGTATGGCTTCTGCCCCATGCTGTATGGAGACATGATTGCAAGCCGCAATATCAACTTGTCTATCATAACCCCAAAGGGATACATCCGACAATTGGCTTTTTAAAGTTTCCATTCGTTTTTCATCGCCCAGTACACCAAATTGCCCTGTTTCGGTCGCCATATAGCGTGACCACTTCTGCTGAATCGTCACCAGATCACGTGTCCAATCATCTGCACCACGGCGATCCCATACTTGCAGCCCTGGTACGGCAATATCCTGTACCATCAGCTGCGGCTTACGTACGCCGCGCCATTCGTTGATGCTCGTCTCTGCCAGTATGTCCACACGATCACCTGCACTTAGCAGCGATGCGAGTTCACCTTTACCAAAGGCAACGCCTTCAATCACGGTGCCGTCCTGTTCTACTACGAGCCGCAAATGATCGGAAGTTTTACCGATTGCTCGTGCTTCAGATAGGGTGACGCCACGCAGGACGATTTTAGGTAGCGGATTGTTCATTCCAAATGGCGCCAGACGTTCCAGCTCCTCTACCGCTTCTAATGTAAGCTGATCCACCGTACATTCACAATCCGCTTCGGTTTGTGGCACCAGATCATCCTCGGTTAACAGTTGTGCTGCACGTTCATTCAAACGGCGACGGAACAGCTCCAGCTGGTCTCGATGCAAACTCATCCCTGCTGCCGATGGATGGCCACCAAAATGATCCAGTACATCCTCACAATCCAGTAATGCACGATAAATATCGTAGCCGGGAATCGAACGTGCAGAACCTTTACCCATTCCTGTATCCGGGTCGATGCCAAGTACGATTGTAGGACGATAATAACGATCCAGCAGCTTGGAGGCAACGATACCGACTACGCCTGGATTCCAGCCTTCGCCTGCAACGACAATAACGTCCGGTACGCCGCGCGGATGTTGATCACGCTCGGCTTCCAGCATCGCAACCGCTTCTTGCACCATCCGGTTGACAAGCTCCTGACGCTCCTTATTAAGCTGATCCAGCTCAAAGGCGATTCGATCCGCCAGTCCCATATCAGTTGTCGTTAACAGTTCGACCGCACGCTTGGCATGCTCCATTCTTCCACTCGCATTAATACGTGGAGCCATCGCAAAAGCGATATGAGTGGCGCTTACCTGTGCTGGATCAATCGCTGCGATATTCAGCAGCGCGTGCACACCTGGGAAGGCACTTTGCTTCATCTGTTGCACACCGATACTGACCATACGGCGGTTCTCGTCCTCCAGTGGCATCAGATCGGCTACGGTACCGATCGCTACAATCTCAAGCCAGGCATCCGGCACATCGCCCAGTAGCGCCTGAGCTAGCTTATACGCGACGCCTACGCCCGCCAGTCCTTTAAAGGGGTACGAGCAATACGGTAGCTTCGGATTAACAAGCGCAGCCGCCTCTGGCAACTTCTCCGGCGGCTCATGATGATCCGTCACAACGACGTCCATACCAAGCTCACGTGCATAGGCAATCTGCTCGACTGCGCTAATGCCTGTATCGACCGTGATGATCAGCGTCACGCCTTGCTCATGCGCTAGATCGAGCGCATGATGGTGTAAACCATAGCCTTCCTTCGCACGATGCGGAATATACATGTCAAAATCCGCTTTCAGCACTCGCATCAATTGGATCATCAGCGATGTACTGGACACACCATCCGCATCGTAATCGCCGTATACCCATATTTTCTCATTGCGTTCCAGTGCCAAACGGATACGCTCTACCGCTTCCTCCATACCTGCCAGCAAAAAAGGATCATGACTCGTTCCCGAGCTTCCTTCCAGAAAAATCTCTGCCTCCGCAGATGTCGTATAGCCACGTCCACTTAGCAACGTTGCCGTTAGCGGGGCGATTCCCAATTCACGGCTAAGCTGCTGCGCAGCCGTCGGATCAGGATGTTTTACATTCCAGTGATATTGTGAATGAATCATGGTGCTTAAGTTCCTCCTTCAGTGAAGCATTCCATCGCCAGACGAACGATCCGACTGAGTAGCCCAATCATGATTGGACTTGTACGGATAGCCGCCTGTGTAAGGGACAGTATGTACCTGTACCTGACTCACATGATCAAATCGGTGCAGCAATAAATTACGAGCATACTCCCCAATCTCTGCCGCAGCCAGCACCGTAATATTCGGATTCACTGCCAGTACTAGCTCAATATGCACGCCGCGATCATGTTCCTGCGCATGTAGTCGTTCTACCGCAATCACACCACGGACACGCTGCACGGTTTCCATATAATCGCTCGCATCCTGCTGCTCCATCGTTTGGAGAAGCCGCCCATAAATGGCCTGTCTGGCTAGTCGATATCCTTGCCGCCACAGGATGACCGCTACAATGAGTGCAGATACAGGCTGCACATAGTACAATCGATCTTCATTTAGCTCCAGCGCAGCAATCGTACCGAGCATACCTGCCAGTACAATGATCGAGCAATATAAGGAATAACGGTGGGTATCGACCATTTCCTCTAGCTGGTTGCTCCTCTGCTTGGACCGATATCGATAGCGATAACGAAATACCGCTTCGTTTACAGCCATCGCCAAAAAGACGAGCACAATTGCAAACGGCTTTGGCTCTGGTTCAACATGTGCCATCAGATCGCGTACGGCAGCAATCGCAATTTCAAGTCCGCCAAGTAGTAAAAAGACGGTAATGATCATTTGCGCAAACGATGCACCCATCCCTTCGGTAGGACGATGCTCTGCTGGTGAAGACACGCGCCGACCATATTTTCGGCTACGGCGTAGCAACCGTTCAGCCAGCGTGCTCGTTGCTGCTGAAGCGGTATAGAGCGCATCGCCAATTAATGCTTTGTTCATCGCCATATAACCAGCGATGCCTTTTACAATGGCCAAAACGAAACCTGTCAGCACCGATGTCCATAATCCATGCTCCTGTTGCCGGATCGGCTTATTATCCATTAATTTCCTCCTAAGACAAACGGAAGCCGCGTCAATAACAGGACGCGGCTTCACAGTTGAAAGCTTGCAAGGTCATGCCGTCGTCTTCGACGGTGTTTTTGCTTTTGGCTTTTGTTTGTTTTTCAGTACGAGCCAGAGTGGACTCGCGATAAAGATCGAGGAGTACGCACCGAATGCCAGACCGATCATCATCGCCAGCGAGAACATACGGATCGACTCACTACCCAGAATGAACAGGAACAGACACGCGATAAATACAGTCAGTACCGTGTTCAGGGAACGGGTCATCGTTTGAGAAATACTTTTGTTCACGATCGTTGCCACATCACCACGATTTTTCTGTTTCGCAAACCGCATATTTTCACGAATACGGTCAAAGATAACGATCGTATCGTTCAAGGAATAACCGATAATGGTCAATACTGCGGTAATAAAGGTCAGATCCACTTCCAAACGGAAAATGGAGAAGATCGAGATGACGAGAAACGCATCATGTAGCAAAGCGACAACCGAAGCGACCGCAAAGCGCCATTCAAAGCGAATCGTCACGTAAATGATAATCCCGAGACTCGCTAGCAGAACCGCGTAGATCGCATTGCGTTCCAGCTCTTTCGCAATCGTTGGGTCCACCGTATTCACTTCAAATGAAGCGCCGCTATCCAGCTCTTTGGTGAATGTTTGTTTCAGTTGATTTTCCTGCGTATCGGTCAATACATTTTCAAAACGAATCGACATCCGTTCTGCACTACCGTTACTAATATCAGCCGCATCACCAAAGTCCAGCTTATCGATAACAGGTTTAACCTGCTGCTCGGTCAGCGGTTTGGTCAGCGTAATATCTACATTGGAACCGGAACGGAAATCAACGCTGTAGTTCAAGCCGAATACGGCGAGTGAAATAATACCGGCAATGGTGACCACAATGGAGAATGTGTAAAAATATTTGCTTAATTTAACGAAATCATAATTCCAATTAAAGCGCACTGCGTTCACTCTCCTTTACACCGAAATACTCCGGTTTGTCGATCAGTTTCCCTTTGATCAGCAGGGACAACAGATAGCGGGAGAAGAACAGGTTACTTGCGATACTAACCAGAATGTTAAAAATCAGTACCAGCGCAAAACCACGCACTGCACCTGTACCCAGACCGAACATAACTGCTGCGGCAATAATGGTCGTCAAGTTGGCATCCATAACGGTACCGAATGAGCTACGGCTACCTGCTTTGAATGCAGACGGAATACTTTTACCGGTACGAATCTCATCTTTGATCCGTTCAAACGTAATAATATTCGCATCGACTGCCATCCCGACCCCGAGTATAAAGGCCGCAATACCTGGCAATGTCAATGTAAAGTCACCTGCAATAAAGATCATCAGCGTGAGCCAGATGTATACGATAATACAAAAAGCAGAGAGCAAACCGGGTACACGATATACGAATACCATGAACAACAAAATGATGATGGAAGCGATAATACCTGCACGCAGTGTATCATGCAGCGATTGCTGTCCAAGCGATGCTCCAACACTTTGCGAATAGATCTCGGTCAGTTTCAGCGGCAATGCGCCGAGGTTGATCTGATCTTTCAGTTGTTGTGCTTCTTGTGCTGTATAGTTACCGGAGATGCTTGCAGTACCGTCTGTTAATTGTGCACGAACCGTTGGTGCAGACAGCAGATCGTCATTCAAGAAAATAGCGAGTGGCTGTCCGATCAGACGTTTCGTAATCTCGGCAAACTTTTGAGCATCTTTTACTTTGATAACAATTTCAGGCTGGTTCAGCTGATTGTAAACAACCGAAGCACCATTTTCCTTAAAATCATTACCTGTCATTTCTACTTTACAATACACTTTAAGTGGATCTTGATTAGCAGCGGCGTTCGTATCGGCAGGAACGGATTCCTCACCGGTAGACGGTGTTACCTCTACTCCTTCAGGAGAGCCTACCGTTTGTGCAGACACGGGGTTGCTGTCAGAACCCGATTTAGTTTCGGTCGTTCCGCTAGCTTTGCTAGTCGTTGTGCTTTTTGCAGCACCTTTATCCGTGCTTTTCTCTGTGGACGATGTTTGGTCCTTCGAGTTGGTTCCAGAAGAATCAACTGGACATCCCGACATACTGCGGAATGTAAGCTCAGCCGGCTCCTTCATCGTCTGACGAACGGTAGCTTCATCCGTTACACCAGCGATCCGAAGGCGAATCCGGTCACTTCCCTCTGTAGTGATTTCGGGTTCACTCGTACCCAGTGCATTTGCACGTTGCTCCAAACTTTTTGCAGTCTGAATCAGGGATTCCCTGGTGACTGCTTCCCCCTGCGTCGTTGGCGTAGCCTGATACAAAATCTCAAAACCGCCTTTAAGATCCAAACCTAAACGGATGTCCTTAAATAACGGTGTCGTTGCGCCGATCACACCGGCCACGACGAGTATTACGACTACGAAGCTGATGAGTCTTTTCATCCCGTGTGTGGTTCCCCTTTCATTCTCAATATTCCTATTATAGCGATGCGACAAATGACAGTCAATTTACCGGTGGTCGACAAAACAAACAAGCTGATGCCAGTAAAACACCGACCCCAGCTCCTCATTGATCCAATGAATGTCGATCGTTTCGCGAACAAAATGTGACCATTGCAGGCATTTTGTACATGGATATGTGTATAACGGTATCCTTATCTCGTTCCCCCGGCAATAGAATTACCGTATATCTGCTTCTTTGTACGAGGACATCGTCAGGTAGTTCATCAACTGGTTCGGCTTCATCGATAAAATATCATTGACCAGCGCATACAATCTGGGCATTCCCTGTTTCGCATATTTACTGTTCAGGCAATCCCATAGCTCTTCCGAAGTAATTTGCTCATAACCGAGCATTTTAAATTCTTCAATCTTGCTCTGGCATAGCGATTCGATCAGCTCGGTCAGCTCCGCATTGCTCAGTTCATCCATGTCTACCAGCTACCTTCCCTTTAACTTCATATCCTGCCTTGTTCACATGACCGCCGCCAGATGATCTGCCCAGCACATAATACACTTTACACATTTCGCCTTCGTCTTCCTGAATTCCTGCTTTTTACATAAACTTTACATATAAAAATGTAGAATTAGCTTATTCCCGAAGGCATCAGCACAGCAATCAGATAAAATGAAGCAAGCAGGAGCGATAACAAGGTAAGCGGTAAAGCGATACGCAAAAACTCCACATAACGCAGTCGCTGCCCTTCTCTCTCTGCCATCGAAGCGGCAATTAACCCGGCTGCCGAGCCAAGCAACGTCCCACTACTTCCAATTCCTGCACCAAGTACAAGCGCCCACCATAACGGATTAAGCAATCCCGGTGAGCTTGCTTCCATCTGCTGTCCTGTTTCGTGCAGTAGTGGAATGGCAGCAGCGATCCACGGCATATGATCCATCGCCAGCGACAGCAATCCAGTCACCCATAACATAATCATCGCCACCATGCGCATATTGCCATTGGTTAGCTCGATCAAATACGTAGCCCCGGCTGTCATCCAACCGGTTTGCGCCAGCCCCCCTGCCAAAATAAACAAGCCGGCAAAAAATAACAATGTATCCCATTCCAGTTGCTTCAGTATACCTAAAGGACGAATACCACTTGTCCATTGACCTGCAAGCAGTAATAACACTGCACCACTCCCTACAATCCAGCCTGGTTTCCATCCAAGCTGCGGAGCAAATACTAGCAATACAATGACTATGACGTAAAGCACCGGGAGGATCGCACGTCTTACGACAGAATATGCTGAATCGTTCATCTCCGTCTGCATGATCGGTAATTTATCCGGCTGTAGTACAGATGGCTGTATACGCAATGTTTTACAATAAAATAGCCACACCAGTCCAATATTCATGATGAATAACAACAGCATAATCGGACCTAACGCTGTTATAAACGCTCCAAAATCAAGCTGCGGATTTGCTGTACCGATCCATATATTCGCAGGCTGACCAATTAAAGTAGCTGTTCCTCCAATATTGGCAGCTAGCACCGAACCGATCAGAAACGGTGTAGGTGATACACGAAATGTCTTCGCTATAGCCAACATGATCGGTACCAGTATGAGCATCATCGTTACGGCATCTAGCAATGCCGAGCCAATGCCCGCTAGCAGCATCATATACAAATATAATAATGCCAGTCGTTTGCCGCTATAACGAATCAACACGATAGCAAGACGGTGAATCCAGCCGCTGCGCCCAAGCACCGCAGCCATCACAATAAGTCCGGTCCATAACAGGAGCGTATTCCAGTCGATATGAAGCTGAAATGCACTGCTCCATTGCACGATACCGAGCAGCAGAAAAAGTACGGCTGCAATTAGTGCAACGAGCGCTCGATTCAACTGCTCGGTCATCCAGATCGCATACGCAACTAGAAAGATAATCAGCGCAACCGTAGGCTGCCAGCTCATCATTTCTACTGTCATTTGCATCCATTCCCCCTATCCTTACTTCTTGCATCTTCCATTTTGTTTCTGTGCACGCTATCAATTTGCCTCCGTAACACGCTATCTGCCTGCGCCACTATTGTACACGATACACACCCGCTTAAAAAGCAAACGGACTACGCAAAAGCGCAGTCCGTTCACCCATCATGACCGAAGCCACAACGCATTGCTTACTTTACTTACCGACCCATGTCGCTATCTATTAGGCTTTAGCTACTGGAGCCGCTTCTTTTGCAGACGCATGGCTAATTGCCGAACGATCAAAAGTCAGCTTTGTTACATCGTTTACACGCAGAACAACGATATCATCTGTCATTTCTACGATTGTACCGTGCAGACCACCGATGGTTACAACCTTGTCGCCTTTACCCAGCGCGTTGAGCATCTGGTTACGTTGCTTTTGTTTCTTTTGTTGCGGGCGAATCAGCAGAAAATAAAATACGACAAACATCAGTACAAATGGCAGGATCGTCATCAGCATACTGCTGGATCCGCCTGCGGCACTCGCTACATTAAACATGGTGTTTCCCCCTTATTAAAATATAAACCGGAAGCCGGTCGCCCGGACTCCGTTGTGTTTCTATCGGTGATGTTGCTCATGGAAATGGGCGGATCAAAAGCCCTTGTCATTACCGTGCAATCCATATTGTGTGAAAAATTCATCGCGGAAATCAAGCAAACGATCTTCCATAATTGCCTGACGCACACCGCGCATCAAATTCAGCAAGAAATGCAGGTTGTGATACGTAGTCAGACGCAGACCAAATGTCTCATCTGCTTTGATCAGGTGACGCAAATACGCTTTAGAATAATTGCGACACGTGTAGCAATCACAATTCGGATCAAGCGGACTAAAATCACGTGCATATTGTGCATTACGCACAACGACACGCCCCTGACTGGTCATCGTTGTACCGTTACGCGCGATACGTGTTGGCAATACGCAGTCGAACATATCTACACCGCGAATGGAGCCTTCAATCAACGCATCCGGAGAACCAACACCCATCAAATAACGCGGCTTGTTACCTGGCAAAAACGGAATCGTATATTCCAATGCCTGATACATCAAATGCTTAGGTTCGCCAACGCTCAGTCCACCAATAGCATACCCCGGGAAATCCATCGAAGTCAAATCAAGTGCGCTCTGTTTACGCAGATCTTCATGCATACCGCCCTGTACGATGGCAAACAGACCTTGATCATGCGAACGTGCATGACTTTCCAGGCAACGCTCTGCCCAGCGCGTTGTACGCTCCAGCGATTTTTTCACATATTCATACTCCGCTGGATACGGTGGACACTCATCGAATGCCATCATAATATCCGAGCCGAGCGCATTTTGAATCTCCATCGCCACTTCCGGCGACAGGAACAGCTTGTCCCCATTCAAATGGGAGCGGAAATGTACGCCTTCCTCGGTAATTTTACGCATTTCACTCAAGCTAAAGACTTGAAATCCGCCGCTATCGGTCAAAATGGGACGGTCCCAGTTCATAAATTTGTGCAATCCACCGGCTTCTTTGATCAGATCATGACCCGGACGCAGGAACAGATGATACGTATTGCTCAAAATAATATGCGCATCCATCTCTTTCAGCTCTTCAGGGCTCATCGTTTTTACCGTTGCCTGTGTACCGACAGGCATAAAGGCAGGCGTTTCAATCACACC
The DNA here is from genome assembly GCF_039822605.1 of Paenibacillus wenxiniae. NCBI lineage: Bacteria > Bacillati > Bacillota > Bacilli > Caryophanales > Paenibacillaceae > Paenibacillus > Paenibacillus wenxiniae. The sequence goes on along the minus strand of NZ_JBCGUH010000011.1, from coordinate 10,804 downwards.
ATGCGGTGTATGCACACGGCCCAGTCTCGCACCGGACTGCTTACACGTTTTAATATGTTCGTATCGAATAGGTCCAGACATCACATGTATTCTCTTCTTTCTGCATTAAAATATTCGTTCACGCCTCGCTGGACGCTTGTCACCTGGCTGAGCATCTATCGGCAACCCTGTCTGTTTTGAACAGACATCTTTTTTATCCTGCTGGAATAGTAAATCCTCCACCACTGCCTTCATTAGCATCACAGCCAAAAAAAAGGCAGCACCGACATTTTATTATACCGGAGCTACCCTGCCTAGCACAATATATGTTTATATGAATATATCAATAAATGAACATCGCATCGCCAAAGCTAAAGAAGCGGTATTGCTCGCGAATCGCCTCTTCATACGCCGCCATAATATGGTCACGTCCAGCAAGCGCACTGACTAGCATGACCAGTGTCGATTTAGGCAAATGGAAATTCGTAATCATCGCATCGACCAGACCGAATGTATGCCCTGGGTAAATGAAAATTTGCGTCCAGCCACTTGTCGCTTGAAGCGGCTTGTCTCCAAAATCACGTGCTACCGTTTCCAGCGTGCGCGCCGATGTCGTACCGACAGCAATGATACGTCCGCCGCGAGCTTTGGTTGCATGGATCAGTTCCGCTGTCTCCACCGGCAAAGAATAATACTCCTCATGCATCACATGATCTTCTACCGTGTCCACACTCATCGGGCGGAATGTACCGAGACCGACATGCAGCGTAACAAAGCCGATCGATACGCCTTTAGCACGAATCGCTTCCAGCAGTTCAGTCGTAAAATGAAGCCCTGCGGTTGGCGCAGCCGCCGAACCTTCATGCTTCGCATATACCGTCTGATAACGCTCACGATCATCCAGCGTCTCCTTAATATACGGAGGAAGCGGCATTTCACCAAGACGATCCAAAATCTCCTGAAAAATACCTTCATAGCGGAAGGAAAGCACACGCATCCCCATATCGCCTTCTTCTTCAATGACCGCTTCCAGTTCATCACCGAACTGGATCACCGCACCGGTTTTAATCTTTTTGCCCGGTTTGACGAGCGCTTCCCAGCGATCGCCTTCCAGCTGAGTGAGCAGCAATACTTCGGCTTTAGCACCTGTATCCTTTTTTGTACCAAATAGGCGCGCCGGAATGACACGGGTATCGTTCAAAATGAGCGTGTCACCTTCATTAAAATAGTTCAAAATATCACCAAAATGCTGATGACGAATTTCACCTGTTTGCTTGTTCAATGTCAGTAAACGAGAAGCTGTTCGATCTTTAAGCGGCACCTGTGCAATCAGATGCTCCGGTAATTCAAAATCATACAAATCCACTTTCATGTTCATTTATCCCTTCACAATATCAACGTCATGATAGTAATGTTCTAATATTTCTTTGTAATCAGCGCCTTGATCGGCCATTCCTTTAGCGCCCCATTGCGACATGCCGAGTCCATGCCCGTTGCCGCGACCGGTAAACAGGAAGCCGCCTGGCTCGGTGACACGTGCATTACCCTCACCATTCATAATGACAGTGCTGGAACTGCCTGTTCCCTGTCCAGAAGCGCCCAGTATGACGGTACCGCCAGCCGACAACTCATCCTGTGCATTGCTGGAGCCAATGACCGTATACTTGTCCGTGCTCACCACATCAAATAGCGTGCTTGGCAAACTGTTCAATGCCGAACGGAACATATCTGGATACTTCATCTTTACGACGCTACCATTAATTTTGATTTCGGTCACACGACCGGAAGGGCCACGCTGACTGACCTGAATCGATGTGATCGTTGAGGGCAACGTTGACGTTGTTTTCCCTTTTAATGTGGCAAGCAGCTCGGCCGATTTGAACGGTCCGCGAATCCATTGATAACTGTTCGACTCCGGCACCACTTCCAGCACGACCGCTTCATCGCCCGGATTGAGCTGTGCTACCGACTGCGCACTGTTTTGTACGACGGGAAGCTTGCGTACATTCGTATTTTTGGTCGTCACGGTCATTTTATCCAGTCCAGCCGACGTTTTATCGCCGGTTAGCTTCACATTATCTTCGCGCACATAACCAGAGTTGCCGTTATCCAGCAATACATGATACCACTTTTTAAGCGAAGCTTGTGCAGCCTCGTCACCTTTAGAGTCGACAGTCACGAACACATCACCACCACCGCTGTTCCATACTTCGGACGTATCCGCACTGGCACCTCCAGCGTTAGCCGAGAAGATCGATTCGATCACTTTACCATTTTTCATAATGACTTCACCAGCTGTCGCATCGACCGCCGCAATGATCCGCTTATCTTCCGCACCTACACCATTATAAGCTTGACTGAGCGTCGTATCCACTACATCGGCAATTTTAAACTTGGAGCCTTGTTCTTGAAAACGAGCATAGCTACGCGCTGCAACCGCTTGTGCTTTGAGCGACTCCGCAGGCCAGGAAGCTGAAACTTCACCGCCCACTACGGAATATAGATACTCTTCCATCGGAAGCACATTCACCCATGCGAGCTGACCGTTATAGTTACTCAGCTCAAAATCACCACGATACGTGCGTGCCGAACGCTCCGTCACCTGCGTACCAGCAGCACTTCCTTTTATAGTGAGCTTCGCATTGCTGCCACTCAATATATAATGGTTAACCGGCGAAGGACTGGTCACACTGGACGTTACATTTTGCCGCATAATCAATGCCGGTGTTGAGCTGCTAACCGTCGTTAACGGTGCTGTCGGCAATGCTTCTGCTGCCGCTGCTTTTACCGCTGCGAGTGCCGTAGCATTGGCTTCCTCCCCGACCCAAACTTCATAGGAGCCACTGCCTGTCATGACCATATAAGCATCCAAACCAGCCGCTTGTGCCGTATTGAGCACGCCTTGCGCCTGTGCAGAACTGACAAAGCTACCTGCGGACAGATGCATACCGCCTTTCACGGTAGGCGTTTGTCCGCCTAACAAGGAGCGTGCAGTGGAGGCAATACGCGTAGCTGCCGTTTGTGCATTCGCTTCGGACGCATACATACCTGTATATAGCTGATACACTGTCTGTCCGCCTTTAGAAGTTGAAAAGACGATCGGCTTGTCGCTCGTCGGTTGCAGCAATTTAATTCCAGCCGCAACCGTATCAAAGCTAGGCGTTTCCAGTACCTTCACCCGGTACCCATCGATGCCAAAGCTCGCCTGTTGCCCGATATCCTGCCATGAATTAAATGTACCCCCTTGTGTAATACCCACCTGCAAACTACCAGCCGATTTTACATTGACGACAGGCACAATTGACGTATATGTACTACCGCCATTGAAAAATAGACCAACCCGCACATCTTCTTCAAACGAAGGTTCACTGGCATGAGACACCGAAGAATGACCGAAGAAGCTACAACTCATCACAACTGCCAATAGAAAGCTACTTGTTTTACGCATACACACCTCAGAAAATTTAGGATAGATGGAACATCCAAAAATAAGCCCACGACATCACGATATTGATCTCCATTATACTTCATCTTTATGGCTGACGATATTTCTGCCAGACATATGTGATATAAATATAACACTTTTTTAGGATTTTTGCTGATGATGACGATACGGATGTAGCTAACTCTATATTTTAAGACAAAAAGGCTATTCATTACGTCGAGACGACATCATGAATAGCCTTTACTGTTCTATTTTGTTTAGCTTTTGTTAAGAAGCTGTGTATGGATCGTATATTGACCTTGCTGTTCCTGCACAAGCTTATCTTGAAATGCATCAAAAGCAGCAGGCCCATCAATCTGACCCTTTTTGAGCAGCTCATCATACAATTTACTCATGTATATCGTTTTGCCGTACTGCTGCTTGATCGGCTCACTTTTCCAAAATTCCTGTTCACTAAGCCCGGTTAATTGAATGCGGTGCGCCATAATTTGCTGAATGAGCTGCTGGTCATTATGTTCACTCGCCAGTGTAGCATCATATAAACGCGTCTTTTCTGTATTGACCATCTGTGTCATTTCCTGTTCCGAAACTGTAATACCGATTTTCTTCGCATACTGCACAGCTAGCTCTGTCTTGAGCAGTTGATTCAGCAACTGAGAAGAATCGGTTGCCATATTACCAGCGACTTGTTCACCTTGCTGTAGCTGATTAAGCTTGGTTACCATCTCCACATTTGCTTTATAAAAATCAAATTCCTGCTTTGAAATGCGGATGTCATCCCCTGTTACAAGCAGCCCATTGTTGGGCGAATCAGCAGAGCTTCCAGATGCAGAGCCTTGCTGACCATCCGCAGATTGGAGCTGATCAAATGTAGTTTGGACTACTGCCTGTTGCTTAGCTGCTACCTGCTCTTTCGATGGCTGCGCTCCTCCATACTGTGCGACAGCTACTCCTGCTGCTGTCACAATGATCATCCCTAAAGCCGTTACGATCACTTTCTTATTCATAGCCGTTACCCTCCTCTTGCTAAACGATCCTATGTACGTATCGTCTCTTATGCCATTCACTTATCCCAATGAAATCACTGCTATATGTATACAACACGTATACTTGAACACATACACTTGAAATGTATGCATGCATAATTGCCATGTCTATACATATACTTAAAATGCTCCAGACTTATTTCCTTATCGACCTACTATCCAACACCTACATTACTGATACATTACTGACATTTCGGAATAACTTTCAGAACAACTGTATTTTATTGGATTTTTCCATAGCTATTTAACAAAGTAAACCTATAACACGCAGAATGTGAACTCTTGCCTATTATACGTATTACTTTATGCTCACGTATTACTGCTTGTGAATATCATAATCGATCGCTCCAATGCATCGCTTGGGCCATAATCTGTTTGGATGGGCTGACTATGCGCGATATCGGCAATCATTTGGCTCAAATCTATTTACTTTGCTAATTTGAACGTACTCATTCAACTTATAAGCAACTTATAAGCTGTACATTGCAAATTATACAATGGGCGGATCAAACGCCCTTATCATTACCATACAATCCATATTGCGTACAAAATTCGTTGTAGCAAATACTGTCTGTATCACTTACTGATACATTTAATTGTCTTTATAGTTGATTATTTTGCACGTCATTTTTGCTTGCCATTTCTGCTTTCTTGAAGCAATGCCGATCGACAATCTAACATCACACCAACTTTCAATAGCTGTCAGTAAATAGACTAGATTCATTTGAGTTTTTCAACTGTTTTAAGCCTTGAAATATAGCCCATCAACATACCATTCCAACTAATATGTAATCGGATCAAACTACTAGCCACTACACGTCAGCATATATTCCTGCTCACATCCAAATTCGACTAGCCGAGGCACCTATGCTTACCCATGCTGCAAACATGCAAACACAAAAAAGCTACAGATGCACTCTTCTGCATCTGTAGCTCCCCTATGCGTTATAACCTTATCGACCCTTCAAATCCTCCGGCATCGGAATGCCCAGATGACTATACGCCTTCGGTGTGACCACACGCCCCCGTGGGGTACGTTGCAAAAAGCCCAGTTGAAGCAAATAAGGCTCATACACATCCTCAATCGTCTGTCCTTCTTCACCAATCGTCGCTGCGATCGTATCCAGACCTACCGGGCCGCCGCGGAAGCTATGAATCATCGCTTCCAGCATCTTATGGTCAATTTGATCCAGACCACAGGGGTCAACCTGTAGCATATTGAGCGATTCCTTCGCGATCTCCGGCGTAATGATGCCATCGCCACGTACCTGTGCGTAATCACGGACACGTTTGAGCAGACGGTTCGCAATCCGCGGTGTACCTCGACCACGTAGCGCAATCTCTTCTGCTGCATCGCCCAAAATTTCGATCCCAAGAATATCGGCACCACGACTCACGATAAACGTCAACTCATCCACCGTATAAAATTCCAAGCGACTCACGACGCCAAAACGGTCACGCAGCGGCGCAGATAACAAACCTGCTCTAGTCGTCGCTCCGATCAATGTAAATGGCGGCAAATCCAAACGCACCGAGCGTGCACTTGGCCCTTTGCCGATCATAATATCCAGTGCTGAGTCTTCCATGGCAGGATACAGCACTTCTTCGACCGAACGATTCAAACGATGAATCTCATCGATAAACAGTACATCTCCATCCTGCAAATTCGTCAACAATGCAGCCAGATCGCCCGGGCGCTCAATCGCTGGACCAGATGTCGTCCGCAAATTTACACCAAGTTCGTTGGCGATAATGTTTGCCAGTGTCGTTTTACCAAGTCCAGGTGGACCATATAATAGGACATGATCCAGCGCTTCGCCGCGCATTTTAGCAGCTTCGATATAGATTTTCAGATTTTCCTTTACACGACTCTGTCCGATATATTCCGCAAGGTAACGGGGACGCAGACTGAGTTCCACCGCTTGATCTTCCATCATCAAATTAGCCGATATAATGCGGTCATCCGTCATCTTAATCGCTCCCCTCTTCTTGCCTGCGGCAAGCTTGTTTCGTATCGTTTCATATTATGCTCACATTCTACTGCTTGTTCCCTATTTACATTGTAATGTGGGAGATTCAGTTGCAATTTATTATGCATATAAACAGAACTACCCCCCATCTGCAAACAGACAAGCGCAATGCTTCTGCTTCTGCTTCTGCTTCTGCTTCTGCTTCTGCTTCTGCTTCTGCTTCTGCTTAACCAGTATACAGCATCTTCAATGCCCGTTTCATAACAGCATCCACCGTATCTTCAGGAAATACTTCATGCTTGAGCGTCTGCCATACCCGATCCAATTCTGTGTCTGTATAGCCAAGTGCCTTCAACGCTTCACGCACCTCAGACCATACATCGCCACCTGATGCCGCCGGTGCTGTTGTTGTAGCTGCAAACAGTCCAGTTGCCATCATAGAATCACCAATACCGTCCAGCTTATCCTTCAGATCCAAAATCATACGTTGCGCCGTCTTTTTACCGATCCCCGGCAGCTTCGTCAAAAACGTAATATTTTCCTGATAGATCGCCGTAATGACACCTTCTGGACTTCCACCGCTCAAAATACCGAGCGCTACCCGCGGACCGATACCTGACACCTCAATCAGCTTGCGAAACAGCTTCTGCTCATCCCGAGTCGGAAAGCCAAACAACTGAATCGCATCCTCACGCACATGATGATGAATATATACCATCGTTTCCCCTTCGGCCTTCGCAATCGCATACGGATTCGGGCAAAACACACGATACCCTACTCCATGCACATCCATGACGACATATTCATTTTCCAGATGAACTACAGGCCCACGCAAAAAATCGATCATTTTTTCAATACCTCATTTAACTTGGAATTGAGTACATAAGAGTGCGCATGACATACGGCCACAGCAAGGGCATCGGCTACATCATCCGGCTTAGGTACTTTTTGCAAATTGAGAAACATCCGCACCATCTCTTGCACTTGCTTTTTCTCTGCTTTACCGTAACCAACAACAGCCTGTTTAACCTGCATCGGTGTATATTCTGCAATCGGTAATCCCTTTTGTGCCGCTGCCAAAATAGAAACGCCACGCGCCTGACTTACAGACATCGCTGTCGTTACATTTCGATTAAAGAACAGCTTCTCAAACGCAACCATCTGCGGCTCATACTTTTCGATCAACTGCACCATACCTTCGTATACATGCATCAATCGCTCTTCCTCCGGTGTATGGGCTTCGGTCTGAATACAGCCATACTGTACCGGTGTCAGCTTACTCCCGTTTTTATCAATAAATCCGAAACCTACAATCGCGATCCCGGGGTCAATTCCCATAATCCGCAACTCCATCGCTCCCTCATATCGTGTACCCTAATCCATATCATTGCTGAATCATATCGTTCACTTGATACCATATGACTCCAACTTATTCGTCATACATGTCCGCACAAAGGCTTCTTCTCTATCATAAGCGAAATAGGCGAACATATGTATCATTTTTTTATTATATCAGAAAATTAATATAGCGGTCATAGCGAGTTGTTGTTCATCCTAATTGAATCTATATTGCTGCTCCACCAACGTTATAGATCTCTAATGTGTCCAACTTTTTAATTGTGCTATATGCGATCTAGCTCTACTTCTACACCCCAGGATACAGATGTAGTATCTCTTCCTCTACGTGATTGAAGCAATAACCGTGAGCAACACATTTATCATCCGTAAGCTTACTACTTCTATTTTCATCATTACCAGAGTTAAACGGCTATGAGCATGCAAATGGGATGATTTCATTCTTTCTAACTATATGATTCATCTTCTCTACACTAATCATGATCATAAACAAGTATGTCTAGCACGATTATCGATAGAGAAAGGACTACTAGCTATGTATCAAATACAGTTCATTTATAAAGAAATACATATTCCTTTGATGATGCCGGGTTATCTGCCTCAGTGCCTAATTACTGTAATTCTGCATATTCATATAGTGAGATTCCTTGCTGCTTTAACTGTTAAAAAAGCTATGACAAGGTGATCCCACCGATTTATATAGTTGTTAGCATTACCGCGCAGATCGGATCTATTCATTCACATGGAGTGTTTATATCTGATTAGCTTCTTCGATATCATTTTTTCGAAATCATAAGTATGCTGTTGTATATATGAATTGTAAAGAAAGAAGTTCATCGCTTGTAGCTGCACCAATAGATTGACTTCGGACCTTTTGTTTTGATTAATTTATGCGTAATATCCACCTTCTGCTAAATATGTTCCTGTCTCTTTATAATGTTTGTAGATCTTGCTAAAAGCTCTATTCGCCATGTGTTGACTGCTTCCATCGCTTTTGCATAATTTAATCACTTTGACTACCTGTTTTATATCCGTTTCGCTAGAAATTTCACCAGATATTAATTTTTCTAAATCAAGTTCAAATATTCCCTCAAAATTTTCTGAACAATCACTGTAGTTATATATTGCTTGAGTACCTGTTGTGCTTAGCAACCTAAACTGAATACAAAAAGCCATGACGTTTCTCCTCCCTTTGTTTTAGCTTTATTTTCTTCTATTCCATAAAGCTAAATGTATATTTAATTGTATATTTTGAAATTATTCTATTTATGAGACGATGTACATTTATGAAAATTCTCTTCTATCCCTTTTCGTAGACAGCGTAGAGTAGAACTCACCAGAAACTGTAAGCTATCTAATGAATGACTTGCCCGATTTATAAAACTGTTATGTCCTAACTGTGTTTATTAAAAAACGTCCCTCATTCTGAGCTGAACATGGCTTCGAATGAGGGATCTATTTAATCTTTTTCAAATCATTATTTACAAAATATACGCTACTATACCCAACGCTACTATACTCAAAAAATATCATTTTCAAGTATATGTGCTTATGTTCTTTTGTCTAGCATGTATCCCTTCATGAAACTCCATCATAGCGCTTCGCAAACTGCTCGTATACTGCTTCTGAATTCAACAGCTTCGCTGAATAATTTTCGATCGCATCTACTCGGTCATCGTCTACTACAGACAGGAATAATGTCAATTGATCTCTTAAAGCATGATCTATAAACAATCCTTCTTGATCTAGCTGTTGTAACGCTGCTGTTGCTACTTCATAAAATTCGGACTGAGACTCTTCGCTGTAATCTTCTCGTTCCATCAATATTCTACTTACTTTTGCCAATTGGGAAGGTTTTAGATCACCATCACTGTACGTCCATTCATCTGGAACCCAGCGCAGCGTCGCTCTGTACGTTTCCGTATCGGGATCGCCTTCATTTTTATCGTGTTCGATTTTTCTTTGTAAACCTTCTTCGGTATTGACTGCCATGTACACTGTTCCAGCATCACTATCTGTAACCAGTGCGATCGCATAGATCGTTTCGGACTTCAATTGTTGCGCAAGTTGTGTAAAGTCTGTATGTACGGCATGAGTTAGTTCTTTTTGAAAAGCTGTGAAAAAATCATTCATTACTTGTCTGTCTCCTAAGTATAAATTTTAGTTTAAATTAAGATGTATCTTATATTGTTATTATAATTGATTTTAAATATAAATGTTATTGTAGCTAATTATTGTAGCTATCTAGCTCATTAGACTTTAATATACATGTAACTGTAGCTACCTAACTCATTAGAGATTTCTTTGATATGTTTTCAATTATACAAACTACTTTCTACTCGAATCACACGTATTTCTATTGGTGGTTTGATATGAGCCACCTAATCCAGGATGCATTCATCCAAGCACATATGTACTTACATTTAATATAAATTAGATCTAAAACAGACAACCATATAAATTCGTAACACTCACAACCTATACATTCGTTTAAATACAAAATAAAAAGTCATCATTCTTAACGAATGATGACTTTTGTGTATCGGGATGACACGATTTGAACATGCGACCCCCTGGTCCCAAACCAGGTGCTCTACCAAGCTGAGCTACATCCCGATATAAGTGCCGGTGAAGGGACTCGAACCCCCACGGTTTCCCTCACGATTTTGAGTCGCGCGCGTCTGCCAATTCCGCCACACCGGCAAGTGTGAAAAACTTAAAATAAATGGCGCGCCCTAAGAGATTCGAACTCCTGACCTTTTGATTCGTAGTCAAACGCTCTATCCAGCTGAGCTAAGGGCGCGTATGGAGCGGACGACGGGAATCGAACCCGCGACCCTCGCCTTGGCAAGGCGATGCTCTACCGCTGAGCCACGTCCGCATACTGCTTGTAAAACTAACTTCTGCTATTCATAACCTTATGTTCTTGGTTATAAATGGCGGAACCGACGGGATTTGAACCCGCGATCTCCTGCGTGACAGGCAGGCATGTTAACCCCTACACCACG
>NZ_JBCGUH010000010.1:0-181687 GCF_039822605.1 Paenibacillus wenxiniae | reverse complement strand
TCCCCGGTAGAATACCGAGAAACGGTTGTAGCTTGAAGTGGCTTTTTAATGGTGTCTACTTGACGGGGGTAAGACCAACTAACATGCTGGAAGCTGGCTTTTTTAAATCGCTATTTCTACTGATCGTTATCCTATTCACTAGTTAGACATCCGGAAATCCAGTACGTGGACGAAGTTGAATATTAAATTTGATCGTCGTGTGGTGGCATGTGTACAACTCAGGATGTAAATCGGATTTCAAAGTGAACTAAATCTCGGTCAGGCTACTAGAAATCGGCATCGTTATGATCAACGTATATATTCAACTGAAAGAGAAAGTGATACATAATGTGTGAACATGTGTAGCTCCATTAGTTTTTATTCGCATTTTGATCGACAGATGGGACAGCACAGGAGCCATCCGCACATTGCTCACCTTGAGCAGGGTCGCCGATCATTTGTAATGGTTGTTCTTCTGCCCAGATCTCATTCAATGCATTTGTGAACATTTCCGTTGGCTGTGCACCGGATACGGCATATTTGTCATTGATGACAAAGAACGGTACACCCGTAATGCCGAGCTGGCTGCCCAGATGTTCATGACGGCGTACATCTTCGCCATAGCGTTCACTTTGCAGCATCGTTAACGCTTCTGCACGATCTAATCCAATTTCGCCAGCGATATCAGCAAGTGTGTCATGATCGCCGATATGACGAGAATCGGTAAAGAAAGCGCGGAACAACGCTTCGTTCATTTCAGCGCCTTTGCCTTGATCTACGGCAAATTGCATCAGACGATGCGCATCAAAACTATTCGTCAGAATCATCGAATCAAATTCAAAACGAAGACCTTCCTGTGCTGCTTGTGCACCGATGTTATCATTCATTTTGCGAACTTGCTCGATCGTCGTATTGTATTTACTAGCGAGCATTTCGTTATTGGTCATCGGCACATCGCGATCAGCAGATGGATCAAGCTCAAAGCTTTTATAATTGATGTGCACTTGATCCGCATGCGGGAATTGCTCCAGCGCTTTTTGCAGTCTAGCTTTGCCAATATAGCAGAACGGACACTGGTAGTCAGACCAGATATCGATTTTCATAGTAATTACCTCCGGGTTAATGATCATGCTATGCTTCGTGATGATGTACTGTACATCCGTTTATCCATTGTGAGCGCATAGACTAGTTATTTATATCGTACTATTATTACTTTTAATAATCAACTAAATAAAATAAATATAGTTAACGCTTTATAGCAGATATTATTGTTTAGCTTTGATCGATCCGAACAGGAAGAAGAAAACCGCCTATATATAAAAGGGTAATTAAACTAGTCTCCATTCAAAAGATCCTATTTAAAAGATCTTATTCGATATCAGTTACATATTTGGAGTTTGTCCTGCCATATCTATATTAATGGCAAGACAGACCATTTAAAGTACAAATTTTAAAGTAAGATGACGAGAAGAACCATACATAAAGCAACAATTTAATAGCCTATTCTATCTATATCTACATCTACTATCTATGAGATCATGTATATAGCTGCGAAAGCATGTACACAGCACAGCTCATCACTATATACGTACATCGATAGTTCATATGTGCATCAATTCTTCGGTTCCCTCAAGTCCAACAAGCAACTACAACTGCTCTTTTGATACAACATGCTGCATCGTATCTTTAAACGATTCAATAAACGCTTCAGCGGCTTTCGATAAGTAGCGTCCTTTGCGACGGGCGAGAACGAGCGTGCGGCTTGGAATCGGTTCGGCTAGTGGTAAATAGACGGGTAAAAATTCGCCGCGACGTGCTCTAGCGATATAATGCGGAACAAAAGTGACCCCCATGCCGGTAGCGACAAGCGATTGAATCGTTTCGATGTTGTTGCTTTCAAACACAACTTTAGGCTCGAAGCCAGCTTCTTTACACACATCAAATACGATTTTACGGAAGCCCTGGCCTTTTTTAAGTACGATAAATGATTCGTCTCGTAGTTCGGATAATTGTACAGGTCGATGATCCCCACCTAAGAAACGCTGGGCAAGCGGATGATTAGGTGGCACAGCGAGATCGATCAGCTCCTCGGCAACCGGCTCATACGTAAGCGAAGGCTCGGTCAGTGGAAGAGCGAGCAGACTCAGATCCGTTTGACCGCTAGCGGTTAGCTTTTCCAGATTGGCTGACGTGTCTTCCAGCAGTACCACTTCAATTTGCGGATACTGAGTGCGAAAGTCAGGTAAGACGTGTGGCAGTAGATGGGAGCCAGTAATTTGCATACTGCCAATAATGACGCGTCCACTTTGCAGTTGCGAGATATCTGCCATTTCGCGGCGTAGCTGTTCAACAGAGTCGATAATCTTTTGCGCATGTTCGACAAAGCTTGCTCCAGCCTGGGTTAGCTCGACGCTACTCGTGTTGCGTTGAAAGAGCAGTACGCCGAGTTCCTTTTCCAGCTTGGATAGCTGCTGGCTAAGTGAAGGTTGTGCAATATGTAGTTTCTCGGCAGCACGGGAAAAGTTCCGCTCGGCTGCGATCTGTAGGGCATATTGTAATTGACGAAGTTCCATAGGGTAAGGCTCCTTTATAATGAGAATAGTAGAACAGCGTATCATAATGGAAATAGTGGTAAAGCAGGTGATGATGAAAATAGCGAAAACGTGTATACGTTACGGTAGCATGGAGCCGAAAATGGCGAAACGTGTATACGTTGCGGTAATATGGAGTCGTCAATAGCTTCTTTTAGCATTACAAAACGATCAGTTGTCTTATAAGAAAAACCTATAGCATCTATAGTTATAATATCTTAGACCTATCGGACACACAATGATATATTGTATGTAACATAAAGATTAGCAGTGATTCACATGATGAATCGGCGACGAGAAATGGTTCAGGGAAATCAAGATGAGGCGATTTGTTTTCGGGTCCAAAGGCAAGACAGAGGATACATTTCCTCTGGCGAAAACAAATACAGTGTCTGATCTCAATTTAAGATGGGGTGAATAAGATGAGTAAAAAAACATTGTATGAAAAGATCTGGGACAATCACGAAATCTATAGCGAGCAAGGCAAGCCAAGCGTATTGTACATTGACCTGCACCTCGTACACGAAGTTACTTCGCCACAGGCATTTGAAGGTTTGCGTTTGACTAATCGTCAGGTGCGTCGTCCAGAACTGACATTTGCGACGATGGATCATAACGTACCGACATTTGACCGTTTTAATATTACAGACCCGATCTCCAAACAACAGATCGACACGCTGACACAAAACTGTAAGGACTTTGGCGTTAAGCTGTTTGACCTGAACACGATCGATCAGGGCGTTGTGCACGTTATGGGTCCAGAACTTGGTTTGACTCATCCGGGTAAAACGATCGTTTGTGGCGATAGCCATACATCGACACACGGTGCATTCGGTGCACTCGCATTCGGTATCGGTACAAGTGAGGTTGAACACGTACTCGCTACGCAGTGTTTGCAACAATCGAAGTCCAAAACGATGGAGATTCGTTTTAATGGTAAACGCAAAGCTGGCGTAACAGCTAAAGATATGATTCTCGGCGTGATCGCAAAATATGGCACAGACTTCGCTACCGGTTATGTGATCGAGTACACAGGCGAAGCGATTCGCGATCTGTCGATGGAAGAGCGTATGACTGTGTGTAACATGTCGATCGAAGGCGGCGCACGTGCAGGTCTGATCGCACCGGATGAAACGACATTCTCTTATTTGCGTGGACGCCAGTATGTACCACAGGGTGCAGCATTTGATGAAGCGGTTGCTCGCTGGAGAGAACTGACTACTGACGAAGGTGCTTTTTATGATCATGTGATCGAATTTGATGTGGAAACACTGATCCCACAAGTAACCTGGGGAACAAGCCCGGGTATGGGAACAGACATCACTTCCGCTGTACCTAACCCAGCAGACTTCACCACAGAGAATGAGCGTAAAGCGGCTGAAAAGGCGCTTGAATATATGGATCTGGCACCTGGTACACCGATGTCTGAAATTCCGGTCGATTATGTGTTTATCGGTTCTTGCACAAACGGTCGGATTGAAGATTTGCGTGCTGCGGCAAATGTAGCAAAAGGGTATAAAGTGTCGGATCGTCTGACAGCTATCGTTGTACCGGGTTCCGGTCGCGTGAAGATTCAGGCGGAGAAAGAAGGACTGGACGTTATTTTCAAGGAAGCAGGCTTTGAATGGCGTGAAGCAGGTTGCAGTATGTGTCTGGCGATGAATCCAGACGTACTGAAACCAGGACAACGTTGTGCTTCGACCTCCAACCGTAACTTTGAAGGTCGCCAGGGACGTGGCGGACGGACGCATCTCGTATCTCCAGCAATGGCAGCAGCAGCTGCGATTAAAGGACATTTTACCGATGTGCGTGATTGGGAATTCAAATCCGAGCCAGTACTGAGCTAACCGAATCGAGAGGAGATTTTAACTATGGAAGCATTTCAAAAGTTGAACGGTATTGTAGCCCCGGTAGATCGGGTGAACGTGGATACAGACGCAATTATTCCGAAGCAGTTTCTGAAACGGATCGAACGTACAGGTTTTGGTCAGTTCCTGTTCTACGAATGGCGCTGGGATGAAGAAGGTAATGTCAACGAGAACTTTGATATGAACAAGCCTCGTTATGAGGGCGCATCAGTGCTCGTGTCCCGTGCAAACTTTGGCTGTGGATCTTCTCGTGAACATGCACCGTGGGCGATCATGGACTATGGATTCCGCTGTGTCATTGCACCTTCGTTTGCAGATATCTTCTATAATAACTGTTTCAAAAACGGCATTTTGCCGATCAAGCTGTCCGAAGAGCAGGTTCAAGATCTGTTTGAGCGCACGTATGCAAACGAAGGCTATCGTCTGAATGTGGATCTGGAAAGCAAAACGATTACAGACGATCAAGGTCTGGAAATCCATTTCGATCTGGATGAGCATCGTCGTCAATTCCTGTTGCAAGGGCTGGACGATATCGGTCTGACATTACAACATGAATCGGATATTAGCGAATATGAGCGCACACGTGGTGCCCATCTGTTTGCTTAATGAAAAAGCAGTGAAGCGAAGAGATGTATGAATGTTCACCATTGGATTCTACAATAATATGGAAATTCAACTTAACTTCGTAACCAATGTACACAGCAAGCATTTGCAAAGCCTGGAGTATGGCGTAAGCCAGCGGGCTTTAGCAAATGCTTTTTATTTTAGTCGCGTTATCGCTTATATAGCCAGCCATCTACGGCTAAAACGTTGCCGATGTCATCCAAAATTCAGGAGCATTAAAATTTCTATGCAAAAAATCAAATAGCGATAACAAATCGTCTGACAATGGTCGATATAAATATACAGATGAGTATGACTTTGCATTTGCGTATATATGCAAGGCTGACTTTGCAGTCTATGACTATGGTTGCATGATCGGCTATGCAAAAAGATATCGAATTGCAAATTCGTTCGCAACTTTTAGTAGGCATAAGCGTCTAATTACGATGTATGCGCAAATTGCGAATCAGAGCGCGATGTAGGCACGGACATTCATCTTTTCTCTGGAAGCATCCAGAGACGAGCGGGGGACTTCATGAATCTCGAGTAGATGAACAGATTTGCTTTACATGTTGGTGTTCTGATAATGTTTGGGCGGTACAGCCGTGCTGGGTAGTTCGGTAATCAAAATGGGAATGGTAGGGGTGAAGAATGAAGAAATTTGGTTTTCTATTGTTTTTGTTTGTGTTTTTGTGGTCCTTTCCCCATCTCGGTGAGGCTGCCACTAGCACAAAAGTTGTACTGAACGGCCAACAGCTCAGTATTCCGGAGGATGTACAAAATATGAAAGGCTCGGTGATGGTGCCGATCCGCGTAATCTCCGAAAATCTGGGGTACAAAGTACAGTGGAATCAAGCCGACGGACGTGTCATGATTGACGGCGAAGGTAAATCGATTCAACTGCTTATCGGCAAAAAAGCCGCTTCGGTCGGCAACAAAACGTATGATTTGAACACCGCACCGGTCGTTCAAAACGGCACGACGCTTGTACCAATCCGTCTCGTCAGTGAGCAGATGGGGATCGACGTGCATTGGAACAACAGCGACAAAATCGTCACGCTAACGACTCCGGACGCGAGCACCGGCGGAGGAACGAATTCGGGTTCTGAAAATGGAACTGCCGAAAATGGTCTTGCACTGGTGAATGGTATCAGCTTTAGCGAAAGCCGCTTGCTGGTCACGCTTGATAAGGGCGTAACGCCGAAAGTGTCCAAAATGGATTCACCGGATCGTATCGTGGTGGATCTACCCAAAACCGACTTTAGCCCAGCATTTGCTGCGCAAGGTCCGGATGCAAGTGTAGGTCAGATTGCCTCGCTGGATGTGCCAAACAATGATAATGTATCTCAAGTCAGATACTCACAATTCAGCACAGATCCATCATCGGTACGGATCGTGATCGATCTGAAAAACAAGCAAGATTATGAAGTGTTCACGGAAGGTAGTTTGTTGATCGTCGATCTGGTAGCCGATAACGGCAAATCACCTGATCCTAACCCAACAACTGGCCCTACACAGCCAGGAACAGGCGTAGGCGACTCGGGTAAAAAGGTAGTTGTGATCGATGCAGGTCACGGCGATCAAGATCCAGGCGCGATCGGTTCCCAAACGAGCGAGAAAAAGCTTAATCTTGGACTCGCCCTTAAAGTGGAAGCTTTGCTGAAAAATGATCCGAATATCGATGTTGTGCTCACACGCTCAGACGATACGTTCCTGCAATTGAAAGAACGTGTCAAAATCGCTGAAAAGCTCGGCGCTGACGTGTTCGTATCCATTCACGCCAACAGCAGCGGTTCATCCGCAGCTTCCGGTACTGAAACGTATTACCAGCGCGCTAGCAGCAAAAAGCTAGCTCAAACGATTCACAAGTATTTTGTAGCGGCAACCGGCTTTAAGGATCGTGGTGTTCAATACGGTAACTTCCACGTCATCCGCGAAACGACGATGCCTGCTGTACTGCTAGAAGTCGGCTTCATCAGCAACCGCACTGAAGAATCCAAAATGATGGATTCTGCCAAGCAAGATGAAATCGCAGCTTCGATTGTAAAAGGTATTAAGGAATACATCGGGGTGTCTTGATTAAACGTATAGCGTCTGCTTTCTACGTGCATAACGTGGGGCAGGCGCTGTTTTTATTTTCAACTTAAACCTCACAACACTATGAAAGGTTTACACCTCGCACACTCGCGCTGAAGCGCCAGAGACCTATCCAATAAATGTTTGTTTTAAATCACAATAAAATTACTGAAATTTCATGTAAAGTTTGCGTGCAATTACAGCCGGAACATGATAAGATACCAATTGTATTGTCATTGAAGATGGAGCACCAGAGTCTGAAACCTAACGGGCAATCCCATCATCAGGTCCCGTGAGACGATACCGTCTGAAGCACGAATCTTATCGTGTGCAGGCGGTTTTTTGCAGGAGGAATGAAAATGAATGCCGCTACAGTAAGACATATTCTGGATACGCTCGCCGGCATGTTTCCTGATGCGCACTGCGAACTTAATCATAGTAATGCCTTTGAACTGACGATTGCGGTGCTACTGTCCGCCCAGTGTACCGATGCAACCGTCAACAAGGTGACAGTTGATTTGTTTCAGAAGTACCGGACGCCACAAGATTACGTGAGCGTACCGCTGGAGGAGCTGGAACAGGATATACGGCGGATCGGCTTATTTCGAAGTAAAGCGAAGCATATTCAAAACCTGTGCCATATTTTAATTGAGAAATACGGTGGAGATGTGCCTAGTGAGCACGATCTGCTCGTTCAGCTACCCGGAGTGGGACGCAAAACGGCGAATGTCGTGGTGTCCAACGCTTTTGGCGTGCCTGCATTTGCAGTCGATACCCATGTAGAACGGGTATCCAAACGACTGGGTCTCGCAAATTGGAAAGACAATGTAATGGAAGTCGAGCGTAAACTGATGAAGCGTGTGCCGCGTGATGAATGGACGCTTTCACATCATCGCTTTATCTTTTTCGGCAGATACCACTGCAAGGCGCAAAATCCAGCCTGTCAGGTCTGTCCGCTGCTCGATATTTGCCGTGAAGGCAAAAAACGAATGAAAACATCCCTGGTCGTCAAGAACAAAAAGGCAGCGAAGCCGAAAAGTTCCTGACCCGTGGCAACCCGCTGACCAGGGGAGAGAACCAATACTACACATAAAAAGAGGTCGAACGTTATGAAATGCATTTCCGTCTACACAGACAACTTTGAACAATTTTCGGATATTTTCGAGCAAATCGTTTCCGAGGAACTGGCTGAAAACGAAGAAAAAGTAGTTGAAGGCATTGCGGTAAATTATTCCGGTGATGTACCGGAGCATTATATCGAGCGTATGGCACAAAAGCGTGATGTCGTTGTTATGAAAGACAAAGGCAGAGGCATTACGATTTTGCAACACGGCAAAATGTTCGAAATTCTTGTACCTGTAGCTGAAGCTGAAGTTAGCTTGATCTAAGTCAAGGTGGTTTGCTAGACGGTCTGCGCCCTGTGCGTACAGACCGTCTTTTTTATTGTGCCGTACAATCATGCTGTATTGCTCTTGTATTGCTCTTGTATTGCTCTTGTATTGCTCTTGTATTGCTCTTGTATTGCTCTTGTATTGCTCTTGTATTGCTCTTACTACTAAACCCTGTATAAAAAACAAAAAAACAAACTCTGCATCAGCTCTACGGTGACAGAGCTTTTTTGTCTATGATCATTATGAAAAAATGAACTGTTTCCGATACAAGTTATACAGTGATACAATAGATAAAGATTGAAATATAAATGGATAAATGAACACCAAACCAGCTAGGTACATGTATAGCCAATAGGCGAAACGAAACGAACTATACCAAGCCTATTTTTGCGATAACACTGTAGCAGCAGAAGCGTGGCATGCTACCAATAGAGAAGATCAAGAAAGTGCGGAGGGACATACGGATGCAAGCGATTACAACGGGAAATGAGCAATCTTTTGAACTGGTGCTAGAACAGCTACAAGCGGAGCTACAACAGCAAGGCAATACAGGAGCCGCACGTAAAGCGAGTGAGCTGCGCAACAAGTACCGCTCGCAGGAGCTGGTACTGGCTTTTTGCGGTCATTTTTCCGCAGGTAAATCAAGTTTAATGAACTGGCTTTGCGGTCATCAGGTGCTCCCAACAAGTCCGGTGCCAACGACGGCCAATATCGCTTCGATTCGCTCCGGTGAGCCGAGAGCTATCGTGCATACGCATGATGGCGGCACATTGCAGATCGGCTTGCATGAACTGGATGCGTATTGCAAAAACGGCGGCGACTATGAAGCGGTCGAGCTATGGGACGATATTCCGTTACTCGGTGAGCATGGCGTATTGCTTGATACACCGGGTGTTGATTCTACCGATGCGGCGCATGAAGCGGCAACGTATTCGGCGCTTCATCGTGCAGATGTCGTCTTTTATGTGATGGATTATAACCATGTACAGTCCGAGACGAATTTATCGTTTGCCCGTACATTGTATGAACGCGGTAAACCGCTCTACTTAATTATTAATCAAATTGATAAGCATGAAGATGATGAATTGCCGTTTGCAGAATATAGCCGTGGTGTAGAACAGGCATTTGCTAGACGTGGCATTCAGCCTGCTGGTGTGCTGTACGTATCGCGTATGGTACCGGATCATCGCTATGGTCGATTGGAACAGCTACGTGAGCTGATTGCGAAGCTACTTGATGATCAGCAACCATTAGTGCGTTACAGCCTGTCACAGGCCATATGGGAACTGGCTGAAGAACATCGCAAATGGTTACGTCAGCAAGCGGCAACGGATTTCAATAACTCCGAGATCGATATGACAGAGGATGAACAAGCCGATGCTATGTTCGTTAATGAAGTAGCACCCAGCGAAGAGGATAGGAATACATTTGAAGCAAACGATGCTGACGATGCCGAGCTTTCTTTACCACAGCATCAGCAAAAGCTAGCGCAGTTGTATGAACAGCAACAGACGCTGGATAAGCAGCTCGTTGCGCTTAAAGATCACTGGGCTTGGGAGATTGGACGTCTGGTTGAACAGGCGAATCTAACCCCTGCTGAGGTACGTGATCTGGCACAGCAGTATTTGGAAGGGGAACGACCTGGTTTTAAAAAGGGTCTGTTTGCCTCCCGCGATAAAACGATGCAGGAGCGTACACGTCGTAAAGAGCAATTTTTGCAAGCGTTTCGTGAGCAGGTGGCTGCCAATCTGGATGTGCATATACGTGGCATGCTGCGTGGCTGGAGTATGGAGCATGAGCTATGGAATGAACAACAGGAAGCGGAGCTTACCGCCTCGCTACCACAAATTCAAGAAGCGGATATCGCGGCTGGCGCAGGTTCGGATGTAGCGATATCCGGTGAGTATGTGCTCAACTATACTCGTGCCTTACGTGAGCAAACGGCTGCTCGTTATCGCCGTGCAGCATTGGAAGCAGCCGATCGTTTGATTGCGCAATTGCAGCCAACGATCGAAGCGCAGCAGACCACATTGCGCAAACAGATTGCGACTGCGGAAGCATTACAGCAGCGTCTAACGGCGAAGTTAGCACAAGAGCAGGAGCAAGAACGGCAGGATCAAGCGGTACGACAACTGCTGCCAGCACGTGAGACCGGCGTACCGGAATGGCTGCCGAAGATTGAACGTGTAGGGATAGATACCGAAAGCTCCACGTCAAATCTGAATGGAGTCTCGTCTAACGGTTCGGCTACCGCAGACGTATCTGCTGTAAATGATTTTACTGCTGATGTGACTCATAACGTAGCTTCCGACACAACAGTTGGCTTATCCACATCGCCTGAAACAGGAGCACAGCATACTGCTGCTCATTCAACAGCGCATCACTACAGCGCAGACAGGGATCGCGAAGCGTCTGAGGTAACGAAAGACGCTAATACATCTGCTATGGATAAAGTCTCTCTATCTACTAGAGCTGAATTTTCTCTATCTGCTAAAGATGAAGTCGCTCTATCCACCAAAAATGAAGCATCTGTATCTGCTGTTACTATGGATGAAGTTGCGACAACAGACTCCGACGCTACCAGTGATCAGGCCGCTATCGAATCATCTACTGAACGATCTACTGAACGATTTACTGAATCATCTACCGCACCAGCTACTGATCGCCGTTCACGTCTGCTGGCAACAGCGGAGCAATTGCGTCAGGCGGCTGGCTGGATTGATGGTATTCCCGGACTTCTTTCGCAGGGAGAAGAATTGCGTCGCCGTGCCTCGGTTATGGAAAATGGCAAATTCACGCTAGCGCTATTTGGTGCATTCAGTGCGGGTAAATCGTCCTTTGCCAATGCTTTACTGGGCGCATCCGTACTGCCCGTATCTCCGCATCCGATGACAGCAGCGATTACGCAAATTATGTCCTCCGAGCCAGAACGTCCGCACGGCACAGCGGTCATTTATATGAAGTCGCTGGAGGAGTTGCAGGAGGACATTAGCGGCGCACTTCGTTTGCTCGGTTTACCGGATCGTTCGCTCGATCAGGATTGGAGCCGTGCGGTGCGCAATCTGTCCCCAGCACGTATCCATCCATCTGCACGTGCGCATTATAACTTTGTTATCGCAGCAGCAGCTGGCTGGGAAGCAGCGCGTGATAAGCTGGGGCAGGATCTGATCGTAGATATGCAGCAATTCCGTGGCTATGTGTCGGAAGAGCAGCAGTCCTGTTTTGTACGCAGCATCGATCTATACTATGATTGCCCGTTAACTCAGCAGGGCATGGTTCTGGTTGATACACCGGGAGCCGATTCTGTCAATGCGCGCCATACGGGTGTAACATTTGAATACATGAAGTCGGCAGATGCGCTTGTATTTGTGACGTATTACAATCATGCGTTTACCGCTGGAGATCGTCAATTGCTGGAGCAGCTTGGACGGGTAAAAGGCAGTCTGGCGCTTGATAATATGTTCTTTATCGTCAACGCATCGGACTTAGCTTCATCGGAAGAGGAAAAGCAGCAGGTCGTTGGACGAATCGAGCGAGAGCTGAATGGCGCAGGGATTCGCGAGCCACATATTTATGCGCTATCAAGTCGGCGTGCATTGCAAGGTCAGGATGAAGGATTTGGAGCCTTTCGTCGCCACTTTATGAGCTTTGCCGATGATACGCTTGCTGGACTGGCGATTCATGCAGCTCATGAAGAGTTGGATCGCATTCGTGATATCGTCTATTCTTGGCAGGAAGCGGCAGAGCGTGGGGAGCAATATCGTGCCGAACGTCTTCTTCAGCTTCAGCAGGAAAAGCAGACAGCGAGCCGCACGATTGATGCCATCGCCGAAGCGGATCCCGATCGTCGGGTGCAGGAAGAAAGCACGGAACTGTTATTCCATGTCAGACAGCGATTACGGTTGAAAACGCTGGACTGGATTCCCGAAATTTTTAATCCAGCACAGCTCAATCAACAATCGAATGATCTGAAAGCCGATTTTGCTGCCTGTGGTCGTGAGCTACAGCGCAGACTCGGAATTGAGCTGGAACAGGAAGTGCTGGCGACGACGCTGCGTATGGAAAAGGCGGCGCGCCGATTGATTTCGGATCGGATGCAAACGTATGGACGTGAAGCAGAGAAGCAGGCGCCGGGTTTACGTTTTTCCACCTTCGAGCCGGATGATTGGAAAACGCCGGACATTTCAGGTCTGATGTCCACACAACCGCTTGATTGGAAAACGTTCTGGCCGTTGTTCCGCAATCCACGTCAGTTTTTTGAACAGGGTGGTCGGGATAAGTTCCGTAATCAATTGACCGCAGAGCTGGATCGGATGATCGGTCAATTGCTGGATGAGCAGCGCGATGGATTGGCTGGCTACTACATCAACGGTCTAAATGTCCGTCTTCAGCAAACGGCGGCTGAAATGAAGCTCCAAATTGGTGAATGGGCGCAAGGAACCGAAGCATCGCTCCAGATGGTAGACGGCCCAGAACGCTGGGCGCAACTTGGCGAGCTATTATATAGTCTGCAACCTATTATCGCTTTGCAAACGACAGAGCGTTAAACCGTGCAGTTACATTTACAGAAATACGAATACTAACCAAAAATTGATAGAAGGAAGTGTCCGATATAGGATGCTTCCTTCTTTTTATATACGTTCGTATTCCATATTATTATATAATAAGCGCGTAAAAACGTGTTTAAAATTTAAAATTATAGCGCTTTTACTCTGACATTCATAAGACTTGTTTACAAAATAAATGATTCGCTTATAATCGGCTGGTATCGGGAGAATTTGGCACGATTTCATTATAATCTGTTTATTACTTGTCGATTATGAAGCCAAGCTGCGAGCAGCGGCTGTAAACGGGGATTTATCCTCTTTGCGGCTCTATCGCGGCGGTGGTAAGCTTCATTATGCTAATTAACCTGACAGGAGATTGAAGGAGGAGCACTATGGACGTTCTCAGGCAATTGCAGGACTTTTACCGTGAAAGAAAGAGTTATCTATATCTTTCGATCCTATGTCTTGCAACCGCTACCGCCCTCGGGCTGGTCTATCCGAATCTGCTCAGATACCTGATTGACGATATTATCAGGCTGAGGCAATTCGATCAGGTGCCTATGCTCGTTGTCGCCCTGCTCGGCGTAACGATTGTAAAGGCACTGATGCAGTTTTTGCACGGTTTCTTTGGAGGACGGTTAGGTAATTATCTCGCTTACCGTCTGCGTAATGCCTGTTATGAAAAGCTTCAGTTTCTATCCTTCCGTTACTACGATACCGCCAAGACAGGAGATTTGATGTCGCGACTGACCGGTGATCTGGAAGCGATCCGCAACTTTATCGGATTTGGCTTTGCCCAGCTTCTGAACGTCTTTTTGATGGTCATTTTCGGTGCGGCAGTCATGTTCTCGCTCAACTGGCAACTTACCCTCGTCACTCTAATTTCCATTCCGTTTCTCGTGTACGTCGCGTTACGGTTTGAATCTCGCATTCATCCGGCATTTCAGGAGATGCGTCTCGCCTTAAGTTCACTCACCACCGCGGTACAGGAAAATATTACAGGTGTTCGTACAGTCAAAGCATTTGCGCGCGAGCCTCATGAGGTGGACAAATTCTCACTTCGAAATGAACGTTATCGCACAAATCAGATTTTCGCTGCTACGCTGTGGAGTCGTTATTTTCCGGTGATGGAGCTACTTGCTTCGGTTTGTATCGTCATCTTGCTCGGATTTGGCGGTACGCTTGTTATTCGCGGTTCGATGACACTTGGTGAACTGGTCGCTTTTTTCACCCTGATCTGGTACATTATCGGCCCGATGTGGGGACTTGGCTTCCATATTAATAACTACACCCAGTCCAAAGCATCAGCAGAGCGCGTACTGGAAATTTTGAATCAGCCGATCGATGTGACCGATCATCAAGATGCCCGTCCGATTCATGCGGCTGAAATGAAAGGACATGTGCAGTTCGATCATGTTACTTTCGCCTACGGCAACAAAATGGCAGCGGTCGTTGATATTAATCTGGATGCGCCTCCAGGCTCAGTAATCGGTCTACTTGGCGGAACAGGTTCGGGGAAATCGACGATTATTCAGCTGATGATGCGCGCCTATAATGTGAACGAGGGCAGCATTCGCATTGATGGTACTGATATTCGCGATATTCGCATCGGTGATCTGCGTGCCAGCATTGCGTCTGTATTTCAGGAAACATTTCTATTCTCGTCCACGATCAAAAATAATATTGCCTACGGTATGAACGAAGTGAGCATGGAGGAGATTATTCGTGTCGCCAAGCTTGCCAAAGCGCATGATTTTATTATGGAAATGCCAAACGGCTACGATACGATTGTCGGTGAACGGGGTCTCGGTCTATCCGGTGGTCAAAAGCAGCGTCTGGCGATTGCACGTGCTCTGCTGAAAGACCCGAAAATTCTCATTCTCGATGATGCGACCAGTGCTGTCGATATGGAAACCGAGCATGAGATTCAGTCTGGGTTTCAGGAAGTGATGCGCGGGCGGACAACTTTTATTATCGCGCATCGTATCTCCTCTTTGCGTCATGCGGATGAAATTCTGGTGTTGCAGGAAGGGCGGGTCATTCAGCGTGGTAAGCATGAAGAGCTAATCCAGGCAGAAGGACTTTATCAGGATACGTATCGTGTGCAATATGCCGATCATATTCAGCGTCTGGAAGAACAGCAGCGCTTAGCAGAAGCGGAACCATCCGCCGCGGATGTAACAGCCCGGACAATCAATGAAGCGGACGAAGATGTAACCTTTTCACATGATGCGGAAAAAGATGAATTATGGGAACATCGATCCGATCGAGCAGGCAACAGAGAGCAGGTGAGACCTCATGAGTAATCCATCGATGAACAATACATCAATCGACAGCCGGCAGAAGGTAGCTGACACATCATCTGTGCGGGTGGAGGATCGCTTCGTCTATCAGGATGATGAATTGATTGATAAAGCGTTTAACTGGAAGCAGTTTAGTCGACTGTTTGCGTATATAAAACCTTATGGAAAGCAACTGTTGCCCTTTATTTTGCTCATGATGGTGCTGGGAACGATCACGAAGCTGGCGGTGCCATTTATTACCGGGGCAGCGATTGATAATGCGATTCAGCCAGCTAATGGGCAACCCAGTCTGAAATTGTTATATGGTCTGACTGCACTGGCGCTCGGTTTGTATTTGATCCAGTGGGTAGCGAATGCGTACCGCATCAAGTATACGAATATTATCGGCCAGCGTGTAATCTATGATCTGCGCGGCGATCTGTTCACCCATATTCAGCGCTTATCGTTTTCTTTTTTCGATAAACGACCTGCTGGTTCTGTACTGGTACGGGTAACGAATGATGTGAACTCACTTCAAGATCTGTTCACCAACGGTGCGGTGAACGTGATGATCGACTGTGTGCAGCTGCTCGGCATTATCGTGATTTTGCTGCTGATTAACTGGAAGCTGGGGCTGGCGGTTATTTTGACCGTGCCGATTATGTTCTTCGTGTCAACGAAGCTGCGTAAAGTTATTCGCCGCTCATGGCAGGAAGTGCGGATGAAAAATTCGCGTATTAACTCCCATTTGAACGAATCGATCCAGGGCATCCGCGTGACACAGGCGTATACGCAGGAACAGCAAAACATGAAATATTTTGACAATATGAATCTATCCAGTAAGCAGTCGTGGGATAAAGCATCTGCGCTCAACCAGATGTTTGGACCGTTGATTGAAATTACCGGTGGTCTTGGTTCGATGATTCTATTTGGCTTTGGTACGATGCTGATCGCTAGCGGTGAAATTGAGATTGGGATTCTGGTCGCCTTTGCCAACTATGTGAGCAATTTCTGGGACCCGATCAACCGTCTTGGCAATATGTACAATCAGTTGCTGGTGGCGATGGCATCGTCAGAGCGTATTTTCGAATTTATGGATGAACAGCCATCGGTAGCAGATAAGCCGGATGCGAAACCGTTACCGCGTATTCGCGGCGATATCGCTTTCCATCATGTGGTGTTTGAATACGAGGCAGGGCGTCCTGCGCTCAAAGGAATTCATTTGAATGTGAAGGCAGGCCAGTCGATTGCCCTTGTTGGGTATACCGGCTCAGGTAAGTCGACGATCATTAACTTGATCAGCCGTTTCTATGATATTAAAAGCGGCAGCATTACGATCGATGGTCATGATATTCGCGATGTGACCATCGAAAGCTTGCGCAGTCAAATTAGTATCGTGTTACAGGATACATTTATTTTCTCAGGTACGATTCGTGACAATATTCGTTTTGGTCGTCTGGGTGCTACCGATGAAGAAGTGGAAGCCGCCGCAAGAGCGGTGCACGCGCATACGTTTATCGAGAAACTGCCTAAAGGCTATGATACAGAGGTGGAGGAGCGCGGGAGTGTGTTGTCGATGGGACAACGGCAATTACTTTCATTCGCTCGCGCCTTGCTTGCTGATCCGCGCATTCTAATTCTGGATGAAGCGACAGCCAGTATCGACACCGAAACCGAGCTGCGTATTCAAGAAGCGCTCAAAGTATTGCTGCAAGGACGTACATCGTTTATCGTTGCGCACCGACTATCGACGATTCGTCATGCTGATCATATCGTTGTACTCGATCATGGTGAAATTCGTGAGGAAGGTAGCCATGAAGAACTGATTCAACATGGCGGCGTGTACAATGGATTGATCGAAGCACAATTTAGATTTTTGTAAACGCAGTGTCAATATTTCGAACTCATCGCCATTTTCTTAACTCGTTGAAGCGACAGCATTCGTTTCAGAGAGAGAAGGAGTGGCGATTTTTTTGCCCAAATGAGGCAGAAATCAGAAGTTAAAAAATAGCAACCGACAATTTTCGTCAATGTTAACGCTTACAAATGAATATATACGATTTTTGTCAAAAAATTTAAACAATTTGGGTTGCAATCTGACTTGGAAGGTAAGAAAATAAGAGTGTCATCATATTGTAAAGTTTATAAGCAATATCGTCGGAAATTTTACAATGTGTATATGACAATGGTTCTGGATGAACATCAAAGAGAGACACCATCTGCCATTTTGCAAGGAATTATGCAGTGTAAAAAAGTGGATAAGGGAGTGCTGTTTATCATGTGGGGGGCCCCAAATTCTCGCCAGGCGAAGAAGATGATGATGCTTGGGAGCGGAGAACTTGGCAAGGAAGTCGTTATCGAAGCACAGCGACTCGGCGTGGAATGTATCGCCGTAGATCGCTATCCGGATGCACCAGCGATGCAGGTTGCACATCGTTCTCATGTGATCGACATGCTGGATGGTGAGCAGTTGCGCCGCGTCATTGAAAGCGAGCAGCCGGATTTGATCGTACCTGAAATTGAAGCGATTGCTACAGATGAGCTTGTTCGGTTGGAGCAGGAAGGCTACCATGTTGTGCCTACTGCAACAGCAGCACGTTTGACGATGGATCGTGAAGGCATTCGCCGCCTTGCCGCCGAAACACTCGGTTTGCCTACGGCAGCGTACCGATTCGCAGACGATCTGGAACAGCTCAAAGAAGCGGTAGCTGAACTTGGCACACCCTGCGTCGTTAAGCCGCTAATGAGTTCCTCCGGCAAAGGCCAGAGCGTATGCCGCACTCCGGAAGATGCGGATGCGTGCTGGAATGCAGCTTTAGAAGGCGCCCGAGGCAAGTCGGTTCGGGTGATCGTCGAAGCATTTGTCCATTTTGAAAGTGAAATTACACTGCTTACGGTGCGTTCGGCATCCGGTACGTTGTTCTGCCCGCCAATCGGACATATCCAGCGTGATGGGGATTACGTGGAGTCTTGGCAACCGCATCACATGACTGCGGAACAGCTGGAACAGGCCCAGCAGATCGCCGGTACCCTTACCGATCATCTGGGCGGATATGGTCTGTTCGGTGTTGAGCTGTTTTTAACGGCAGACGGCGTTATATTTAGTGAAGTTTCACCGCGACCGCACGATACTGGGATGGTAACGATGATTACGCAGGATCTGTCCGAGTTTGCGCTGCATGTGCGAGCGATTCTTGGCTTTGAAATTCCGGGCGTTCATCTGCTCACACCGGGCGCATCAGCAACACTTAAAGCAGCACAGGCTTCAACCGATTTTGTTGTTAGCGGACTGGACGAAGCATTGAAGCTGCCACGCACGCAGGTTCGTGTATTCGGTAAACCGGAGACGAAACCGGGTCGACGTATGGCGGTAGCGCTCAGTGCGGATGAAAGTGTGGAAATCGCGCGGAAGCGAGCCGTGCAGGCGGCCGCTCTGCTAAAAGAGGAGTATGTACATGTCGACTAATGTTTTATTGCCAGTTGCAAGTGTCCGTAAGTTTGAAAGTAAGGATGTTAGAGCGCTCACGTCGTTGATGCGTGAACTTCGTTACCCGATGACAGAAAGTGTACTGCGTGACCGGATGGAAGCGTTGGAAGGCAAATCTCAGTTTTTGACGCTGGTTGCAGAGCGTGATGATCAGGTAGTAGGCATGATCGCGCTGTACCGCAAAACGTCATATGATACAGGTCAGCAAACGTCCCAGATTACAGGACTGGTCATTGCGGAAGCTTATCGTGGCAAAGGTATCGGTCGTGAGCTGATTCACGCGGCTGAACAGCAAGCGCGTACTGCGGGCGATCGTTCCGTTTTTGTAACGGGTATGAACCGGGATGAGCGCCTGTCCTCCTGCTCATTTTACCAGCATATGGGGTATGAGAAGATCGGCTGTCATTTTATTAAGCAAATGTAAGACAAGTACCATCCTCAGTATGTATGATGAGATGCGTACAAATAAGCGGTTGTCCGTCTTAGACGGGCAGCCGTTTTTTTATGCTGTCTGTATGGTTCCGATAACAAGAAAATATTGTTTATACGCTGTTAGGACAAGTGGGTAGAGCGCGCTTTGTATTGTGTCAGGTTGATGCTACCTGTGAACAAATGGTAAAATAGAGGACGTATAAGATACAATCATTCAGCCAGTTTGAACGACAGGAGCGTGTAATTGAACATGATAGGGAAAATGATAATAAAACGCATCGCTGTAACGGCAACAGCCGCTGCGCTTGTAGCCGGTGCGTTCGTATGGAGTCCGCAGACTGAAACTGCTCAT
Organism: Paenibacillus wenxiniae; assembly: GCF_039822605.1. Classification (NCBI taxonomy): domain Bacteria; kingdom Bacillati; phylum Bacillota; class Bacilli; order Caryophanales; family Paenibacillaceae; genus Paenibacillus; species Paenibacillus wenxiniae. The sequence goes on along the minus strand of NZ_JBCGUH010000010.1, from coordinate 162,079 downwards.
GCAGCAACTACAATACAGACAACGATGAAGACAACCGTTACGTCCGGTTCGAGTAATTTTACGTACAAAACACCACGTCTTGGAACATCAGCGGCTACAAGCGCCGCAGCGGCAGCGAAAGTAGCCAAGCTGGTTAACGAGCAACGTGCGAAAGCAGGTCTCAAACCACTTGCTGTAGATACGAAGCTACAAAAGATGGCTCAGGCGAAAGCCAACGATATGGCAAGCAAAGGTTATTTTAGCCACACTTCGCCTACGTATGGTACGCCATTCAAAATGATGAACACATTCGGCATTACCTATACGTATGCTGGTGAAAATATTGCCAAAGGTCAGTCTTCTGCGGCACAGGTAATGAAGGATTGGATGAATAGTCCGGGCCATAAAGCGAATATTTTGAAAAAGCAATATACGCATATCGGGGTTGGTTTTAAAAATGGGGTATGGGTACAGGAATTTATTCGCAAATAAAAGTGGATCGTGAATGAAATGTTAGCGCTACACAAGCACAAGGGGAGACAACACATAGAGGTAAACGAATGTAGCGTGAACATGATCAGCGAAACAGGCAGCGAGCTGAGCTTGGTGTCTGTTTGGCTACGGACGAACTTCTTTTGATAAGCGAATAAGCAGCCTTATGTTCTACATACCGAATCATTTGGATGAATAACGACTAACAAGCCTGCTCTATAAACAAAAACGCAGTTTATTTGTTGTAGAGTATAAAGCCTATACTTCAGCGAGATGACATAAAACCAAGCAAAGGAACAGCAGATGAACGATAACTATATGATGTATGACTGGAATGAGAACACGATCGGTTATTTTCAAGAGCTGCGACTCGCAAATGACGAGAGCGACAGACAGCATTTATCACTCTATGGATTCCGCAAAAACCCCGACTATATTCCACACCAAGCGCTGGATCGCATTTACGTTGGTATTTTGAACATCCACGGAATGATGATCGGACAGTATGATTTCCCATTGAAAAGTGTCATCCACACTGCGGAATCCATCCCTTTTTCATATGATGGAGATTGGGAGCTGCTCGTTCATACATATGAACAGGTCGCACGAACCCGGCGTATGTTTGAGATGTGGGATTTGCTTCGCGATCCATCTTCATTGCGGTGCGGTTTGTGGATCGATTTGACGCTGGCAGAGCGTAAAATCTGGCAGACCGTTGCTCGAACGTATGCGCTGCAAACTCATTCGTGGAGAAATCAGGGGCAGGCGGGAATGACGATTCATCTGGATGGTCGTCTAATTACAGATCAGTATGCTTTTTTCTTCATGTTAGGTGAACAGTTAAATGGGCCGGTGGGCTATTACGGCAGTAGTCTGGACGCAATGGAGGATTGTCTGTGTGGCGATTTTGGATCGGTGCCGCCGTTTACGGTGATCTGGTCGCATTATCAATATATGGAGAACAATGAACTGCTACAGCGAAAAAACGATCATGGTCATACGATGCTTGAAGTGATTCAAACGGCGATAGCTATTTTGGAAGAGCATGCAGTTACTATTATTAAAGAATAAAACATGTCAGGTATTAAACAATAAAACATGCCAGGCCATAGCAGACACGCTTGCTTTTCCATTCTATTGACAATCGACAGCGCACTCCCTACTATAAAGTTACATTTTAGCCGATGCATCACATCGCAAGATAGGGGAATGACAGTCATGGAGACGATCAAATATTGCAGTAAAAATGATAAGTTAGGCACCAAAAATGTATATCAGGATATCGGAGTACATTTTCCCGAAATCAAGCAGCAGCGCAAAGGTTGCCTGAGCGAATGTAAAACTTGTCGTCGTCAGCCTTTTGCTAAAGTGGGTAAAAAAATGATCGTTGGCGATACACCGAATCATCTGTATGAACAACTGGTGAGTTTGATCCATAGAGCAGAAGCCGACTCGTCACCACGTCCGAAAAAAGACAGTACCGGCAAAAGTCGCCACTGGTTTGCGAGCAAAAATGAACTCTACATCACGATGGACGAGACGAGCGCCCCGATCTGGATCAAAAAGCTGCGAAAGCTCCAGCAATCCGGTAAGCCGAAAACATTAAAAACGATCCGTGTACATGGTACATCCACAGAAACGATGCCGATCGTACTCAAGTCAGGTAGCGAGGATGAAGACCGGATCAAGATTAAAAAGAAGGAATTGACCTTGTATTTATCACCCGATGCGATCGAATATGCTATTTTCAAACTAGAAACATTCCTCAAAGAGAATCACGTATCACCAGCTGAATATTACACATTTGATCGCATCGTCTCTAAAGGTAAACAGCCGAAAGTACGAACTCAGGGTGTGCAGGTTTATTTTGTGACGGAAGAAGCTGCGTCGTATGCGGAAGCTCAATGAATATGTATTATCTATCGTATGTACAACAGTACAGTCTATGCAGCATCCGTAATACGTAACCTTTTTAGGTGTACTTTTCAAATGTACTGTAACATGCTGGAAGCTATCAATTGCCCTATATCATATCGGGAGCAGTCTATGTTTAGATATAAGCTCAGTCGCAAGCTCCTACATTGCACCTAATCGCTGTCCGATCTAAAAACATGTCACAGCAACATTGCACCCATACAAAAAGCCAACCAGATCGCGCCTGGTTGGCTTTTTCATGATGGGGCATGTAGGGGTCGAACCTACGACCTGCCGATTAAGAGTCGGATGCTCTACCAGCTGAGCTAATGCCCCATATTATTCATGTGTATACGTATGATCACTATAAACGAAATATCGTAATCAATATGATGTATAACAATTAATCACAATACAAAGTATACAACTCCAATTTACAAAAATCAAATCTTCTACTGTGACTATATTGTGAACGCTATGCAAACGTGTCAATTCCAGTCGAGCAGGGGAATAATATGAGGGATATTGTAACATCGCTCACGTCTGAAACACGCAGCATTTGTCATAATGGGGGAAACGGAAAGGATGGTCAAAGTGAACAAAACATGGTGGAAAGAAAGCGTCGTATACCAGATTTACCCACGTAGCTTTATGGACAGCAATGGAGATGGCATTGGCGATCTGCCCGGAATAATGAGCAAACTTGATTATTTACAGCAATTGGGCGTACAGGTGATCTGGCTCTGTCCGGTGTATCAGTCACCAAATGATGATAACGGCTACGACATTAGCAATTACCAGCAAATCATGGACGAATTTGGCACGATGGACGATTGGGAGCAACTGCTGGAAGGGCTGCATCAGCGTGGCATGAAGCTGATTATGGATCTGGTCGTCAATCATAGCTCGGATGAACATGCCTGGTTTGCCGAATCGCGTCAATCCAAAGACAATCCGTATCGAGATTACTACATATGGCGACCAGGCAAAGATGGACGTGAGCCGAATGACTGGGCTTCGTTTTTCAGCGGTTCGGCATGGAAAAAGGATGCGGCCACAGACGAATATTATCTGCATCTGTTTTCATCCAAACAACCAGATCTAAACTGGGAAAATGAGACGGTGCGCGACGAAATTTACCGTATGATGACATGGTGGCTGGATAAAGGCATCGACGGCTTCCGTATGGATGTGATCAACTTGATCTCTAAAGACCCTGCGCTACCCGATGCGTATACCCATGATCCAGGTATAGGCACGATGCCACCGAATGAGGAGCAGACCTATCATTTTGGCGGACAGCATTTTGTCAATGGACCGCGTGTGCATGAATATTTGCAGGAGATGAACGAAAAGGTGTTGTCGCGCTATGACATTATGACCGTTGGAGAGACGGTTAATGTTACACCGGAAGATGGGGCTTTATATACCGGTGAAGATCGTAATGAGCTGAATATGGTATTTCATTTTGAATTGATGGGTGTCGATTCCGGTCCGGGTGGGAAATGGGATATCCGTCCGTGGCGGCTGAGCGAGATCAAAGAGATTATTAGCAAATGGCAGACGATGCTGCACAATAAAGGCTGGAACAGCAACTATCTCAACAATCATGATCAGCCGCGTATGGTATCTCGTTTTGGCAATGATTCGGTATATCGTAAGCCATCTGCGAAAATGCTGGCTACATTACTGCATACATTGCCAGGTACGCCGTACATTTATCAAGGTGAAGAAATCGGAATGACAAATATTCGCCTATCAGCGATTGAGGATTATCGTGATATCGAGACGCTAAACATGTATCATGAATACAAAGACGCAGGTAAAAATCTTGATCAGATTATGGAATCGATTTATGTTAAAAGTCGGGATAATGCGCGCACACCGATGCAGTGGGATGACAGCGCGCAGGCTGGTTTTACGAAAGGGATGCCGTGGCTGACTGTCAATCCGAACTATACGGAGATCAATGTAGAGGAAGCGCTCGCTGATCCCGATTCTATTTTCTATTATTACCAGCGGTTGATCGAACTGCGTCGCGCGGAGCCGATTATCGTGTATGGGGATTATACGGTATTGCAGCCGGACGATGAGCAATTGTTTGCGTATATGCGATCGTATGAGGGACAGAAGCTGCTCGTCGTGTTGAATTTCACCGACCAGGCGCAGGTGTTTTTACTTGATGAAGAGGTGGCATACAATCAGCCAGAGTTATGGATCAGCAATTATGGTGGGGATCATGGGCGTGCGCTTGCCCAGGAAGCGAACATGCACAATTTGCGTTCATTGCCGCTGGAACCGTATGAAGCGAGAGTGTATCGGTGGCAGGAGTAAAATAGAGCGAATGCTATCGAATGCTATCGCACCGTAGGAGTACGCATAAACGCCAATAGTAGTAGGTACTCTCGAATCCTATCGATAACAGCTATGTGCGAGCAATCAAAGTTTACACAAATGATAGCAGCATATAAGTGAAATAGAACGATAAATACAATGCCATACGCAATCCAAACAGCGCAAAGCGAATAGGGTTGTCCATTAGAACGGCTACCTGCTCGCTTTGCGCTGTTTGGTGTATCTTTTCTGGATCATGACTCACACCGTATAACGTCATGTGTGGAAAATAACTCTCATCCACAAGGTGATTATTTTGCGACTTAAATATAATTCGGTGAATGCGCTCCTAAAGCTATAACGCTAACATGCTACCCTACAATTTCAAAGTTCATTTCAGATTCCAATCCACGTCAGAACATAGACGAATGACATCCGATTAGAAATCGTTGTTATTGTGAGCGATGTTGCTCTTAGTGTTTCTTATTATGAATGAACCGAGGACGAACTCCGTTGCTGCTGCTCCTTCTCTTCTAAATTTTTGAAAAACGCAATTTTGTCATCGACTCGCTGTAACGTTTGTTGCAGTTCCGCCAATTGTTCAACAACTTTAATCCGATAGGTTTCCATAAATTCGCGGCGTGCAGTAGCAGAGCCGGGAATGTTTTTGGGCATCGATTGGAATTCCTGCATTTCCTTAATCGGCAAGCCCATATCGCGAAAATGACGAATGACTTGAAACCATTTAATATCGGATTCGGTGTACTGTCGATACCCATTATCATCGCGCTGGACGCCATGAATCAGTCCCAGCTGTTCATAATAACGAAGCGTATGGACACTTAGACCGGTTTCGGCAGCGACTTCTTTGCTGGAGAATGTAGTTTTCATAACGATAGTATAAACCTAAAAATTCCCTATTGCTATAGAGTGAACTCTATACTTTATGCTGTGCTTGTACGTAATTAGAACATTTTAGGGAGGCTATTCAAATGAAAATATTCGTAACCGGAGCAACTGGATTTGTCGGCACCGCTGTAGTACAGGAATTGCTACGAGCAGGACATCATGTTACCGGATTGGCACGGTCTGATGAAGCGGAACAAAAATTGAAGACGGCAGGCGTAGAAGTACATCGCGGTTCACTGGAAGATACGGATGGCTTGCGCCAGGCAGCACGGGCAGCAGACGGTATCATTCATCTCGGCTTTATCCATGACTTCTCCAACTATGCAGCATCGGCGGAGATTGATCGTAAAGCCATTTTAGCGATGGGGAGCGAATTGGAAGGAACGAAAAAGCCGATTGTACTCACATCAGGAACATTGCTACTACAACCAGCATCAGGTCAATTAGGTACAGAACAGGATCACATCTCCACCCATGCGACCCGTCATTCCGAAGCGGCAGCAGACGAGTTATTCCAGCGCGGCGTGCATGCTTCGGTTGTGCGTCTGGCGCCAACCGTGCATGGTGAAGGCGATCATGGTTTTATTCATACGTTAATTGAACTTGCACGCACAAAGGGCGCTTCCGCATATGTAGGCGATGGCAGCAATCGCTGGTCGGCTGTGCATCGTCTCGATGCAGCGGTATTGTTCCGTAAAGCGGTCGAGCAGGCAGCCGCTGGCTCCAGACTGCATGGTGTGGACGAAGGAAGCATTGCATTTAAAACGATCGCTGAAACGATAGGTCGCCACCTGAATGTGCCCGTTGTGAGCATACCGACAGAACAAGCGGCAGCGCATTTTGGCTGGATCAACTTTGCTGCATCAGCGGATACACCGATCTCAAGTGAGTTGACCAGACAATGGTTAGACTGGCATCCGTCTCATCAAGGATTGCTGGATGATTTGGAAGCAGGGCATTATTTTAAATGAAATCATTACAATGATAACAATTGAATCGCTAAATAAACTTTATATACCGATCCGCTGAACGGGTAATACCATGCTTTCTTCGGGTAAAAGATAACGGCACACCTACCGTTGCTTTTATCCTGAGAAAGCATTTTTTTATTTAGTACAACGATCATGTAAGCCATTTCAATTTCAGTATGAAAAAGATAGCTTCTGCACATTTGGAAGTTACAGCTATCCTTGTATATAATGAAAGGGACACACTCGGTTGCACATGCAACCAATTCGCTGTCAAAAGCTTATATTGATATCAAATGACGAGCTGGAGGTTCATTTATGAAGCCACACGCATCTTCTTCTTTCATTTGGAGGATTACGAGTATTGCCTCCATTATTGCTACTGTGCTGCTGATTGGCGGCTTTGTGTACGCGATCCAGGATGTAGTCAATCCGGTCGGTAGCACGTATAGTGCTAGTGAATCGGCTAGCAATCCACAGACGACAGGCAATTCAGCAGCGAGTACGGTTCCACCACTGTCGGACGGTGTACGCGTCGTTGCCCTTGGCGACTCACTGGCGAAAGGAACCGGTGACGATGATGGTAGCGGTTTTGTCCGTCGTACAGTCGATCTGTTACAACAAAAAGGGATGAACGCCAAGCTCATCTCCAACCTCGGCATCAACGGTCAGAAAACAGAGCAAGTGCTGGCCTCGCTGGATCAAGCTGGCGTGAAGCATGCATTACAGCAAGCCAATCTGATTATGCTGTCTGTAGGGGCCAACGATCTGTTTAATGGTGGTGAAGCGCTCGGTAACTTGCAGCAGCAATCGCCCAAAGCAAGCCAGATCCTCAAAAATGCCCCGGAAACCGCTGCCCGTTTGCAAAAGATTTTGACTCGTTTACGTGAGATCAATCCAGATGCGCAAATTATTTATCTCGGATTGTATAATCCATTTGGCGACTTACCGGAGCTGCGTGTGCCTGGCAATCAGGCGGTAACATCGTGGAATACATCGGTGATGGATATCATCAATAAGCAGCCGCATATGATGTTGATTCCTACCTTCGATCTATTTCAAAATAATTTGAACAAATACCTGTCCTCTGATCATTTTCATCCGAATGGTACAGGTTATGAGCAGATTGCCGAACGTGTTGTGCAAAGTCTGCAATAGACGGTAGACCTGCGTTATATTCCTACTATTCATGCCACAATATCCGTTGCTACAGGTGGAAGGAGCCATATATGATGAAAAAAACGATATCCGAGCAAACTTCAGCGCCCGCTCCGTCAACGGAAGCGAACAGCAGTGGAGCAGCGCAAGAGCATGAGATCGTGCTGTCTGCTCAGCATGTGAAAAAGAAAATCGGCAAGCGCTGGATCATTAAAGACGTTACGTTTACCGTGCGCGCTGGTGAAATTTTTGGTTTTCTCGGTCCAAACGGTGCAGGTAAAACGACGACGATTCGTATGCTCGTTGATCTGATTCGACCGACCGAAGGCAAGATTACGATCTGCGGCTATGATGTGAATCGCGAACCGGAAAAGGCGCTCGCGTATGTCGGCTCGATCGTTGAAAATCCAGAGATGTACCCGTATTTGACCGGCTGGGAAAATTTACAGCATTTTGCACGGATGCAGCCCGGTGTCGATGAGCGCCGCATTCAAGAAGTGACCGAAATTGTACGATTGGATGAACGCATTCACGATAAAGTGAGCAAATACTCGCTGGGGATGCGCCAGCGTCTTGGCATCGCCCAGGCGCTACTCGGCAGACCGCGTTTGCTTATTTTAGATGAACCGACCAACGGTCTTGATCCAAAAGGAATTCGCGATATGCGTCTGTTCATTCGTGAGCTGGCAGCACAGGGAATGGCTGTATTCGTATCCAGTCATTTGCTAAGTGAAATTCAGTTGTTATGTGATCGGGTTGCTATCGTTGGCAGCGGACAGGTCATGGCAGTAGGCAGTGTAGCGGAGCTTGTCGAGGATAAGGAGCATCTGGTGATCTGGGAGCTGGCAGAGCCGGAACCTGGTGCGGTTTTGCTCGGATCGCTGTCCGGTATTAGTGTACTGGATCACAATGAAGCGCATCTGGACAATGACACCGCTGCTTCGTTGACCGCCAATAGCATCATCACCCGCACGCCGGAGGAGCAAATTCCGGTTGCGATTCGTGAGCTGGTGCAGGCTGGAATCGCTGTGCACAATGTGCGCAAATTAAATCCTACCCTGGAGCAGCTGTTCCTCGGCATAACGGAGGGTGAGACGATTGAATAGCATCTGGCCGCTCGTCCAAAATGAGACGATCAAAATTATTAAAAAGAAGCGCTTCTATGTTGTCTTGCTCGTATTGCTTGTACTCGTGCCGATGTTCACGTATGCCTCCATGCGTGAAGCACAGGAAAATCGCTCTAAATTTGGCGACGACTGGCGAGTAGAGTTACAGCAGGCAATTACCGATAATCAGAACTCACTTGGTAGTGATCGTGTACCGGAAGAATGGAAAAAGTATCGCCGCATCTTTATCCAGCAAATGCAGTATTATTTGCAAAATGATGTGAATCCAAATGAACCGGGCGGCGTGACGTTCACAAGAGAGTTTCTGGACAACTCCAGCAGCTTATTCATTCCGCTGCTCATTATGACGATTGCCTCGGATCTCGTTTCCGGTGAGCGCACAGGCGGTACGATCAAAATGCTGCTCACCAGGCCTGTAAGACGATGGAAAATTTTGCTGAGCAAGCTGATCACCTTAACGATGTTCACCGCATTGATCGTTGTGTCTACGTTTATTATTTGTTATGGCATATCCGGACTTGTATTCGGCTACTCCGGCTTTACGATGCCCGTATTTACCGGTTTCCAGCCAAGTGACACAGGCGTGAATATGGATACGGTGCATGCGGTCGACCAGTGGCAATTTATTTTAATGCAAATGGGCTTGATCTGGTTTGTCGGTTTATGTGTCGGTCTGCTTGCCTTTATGGTATCCGTACTTGTGCGCAGTACAGCTGCCAGTATTGTGATTATGATGGCGGCGCTTATCGCCGGTACGATTTTGACGAATATGGCGTCTTCCTGGGCAAGTGCCAAGTATTTGTTTATGGTCAATCTGGGACTGACCAACTATTTGTCCGGTAGTCCGGCTCCGATTGAAGGGATGACATTATCATTCTCGCTGATTGTGCTGGCGGCCTGGGCTGCGGTATCGCTCGTCGTTTCGTTTGCTGTATTTACGAAGCGGGATTTGCTAAATTAAATGCTATTTGTTTTGTCGGCTATAGTTTGCCTAATCGCTATAGTGCAGATCGAATAAAATAATCGTGTATAGACCACAGCTTTATTTAGCGTATTTGGATGCTAGGGGCATAACGTCATCGCTCGTCGCCGTTCGCAGAGATTCATTTCTTTGCGAACGGCGTTTTTGTATAGCGCCTTTATTTTCATGAACATTTGGCTTTACGAATAGCTTTAATTGAATTAGAATAGATACAGTGAATGGAAACATGTGTTTGCATTTTTCGTGAAATGGTCGTCCATAGACTGGATTTGTACCGTGAAAACACATGCGAAACCTGCCTGTTTGTGGTATGCTGAACAACGTTTAAACGAACGATACGGACACTGGATCGTGCAAAATAGCGTTTATCGGCTTATTGTGCTGCTACTCTAGCGTAATTGCGGAGTAACCATTATACTTACTAAGCGTAGTACTAACAGCACGTAGCCATATGGCAATGAAAGAAGGGGGACCTTGAATGGTCGAACAGATTGATTCTTTAACCAATTCATCCCGTGGCGTGAATCCACAGCCATCCGGGTATGATGCTGACGACATTCAGGTGCTTGAAGGGCTTGTCGCCGTACGTAAACGTCCGGGGATGTATATCGGTAGTACAAGCTCGTCCGGACTGCATCATCTTGTCTGGGAGATTGTGGACAATGCAGTCGACGAGCATCTGGCAAAATATTGCAATAAGATTGAAATCAGCCTCAATAAAGACGGTTCGGTAACCGTACATGATAACGGCCGGGGTATTCCTACAGGTATGCACAAAAGTGGCATTCCGACGCCTCAGGTCGTGTTTACCATTTTGCACGCTGGCGGTAAATTTGGTGGCGGCGGATATAAGAAATCCGGCGGTTTGCACGGGGTCGGTGCATCGGTAACGAATGCATTGTCCGAGTGGCTGGAAGTTGAAATTTTCCGTGATGGTCTGATCCATCGTCAACGCTTTGAATACTGGGTCGATAAGAAGGGCAAAGAGCATGTTGGTGAACCGGTAAAAGGACTGGAAGAGATCGGTAAAACGAAGCAGACAGGTACACGCGTGACGTTTAAACCGGATATTCGCGTCTTCCAAAATGGCATCGCTTTGAATTATGATACGCTTGCAGAACGTCTGCAAGAAATCGCGTTTCTGAACTCTGGACTTGAGATTTTGCTGCGCGATGAGCGTAATGATAAGGCTGATCGCTTCTATTATGAAGGCGGAGCCAGCCAGTTCGTGGAGTATTTAAATGAAGGCAAAGACGTGCTGCATGATGTGATTCATTTCAGTGCAGAGCGTGACGATATCGAGGTGGAAGTTGCTCTGCAATACAATGCAGGCTATACCGAGACGATCGCTTCCTTCGTTAACTCGATTCCGACACGTGGCGGCGGTACGCACGAGACCGGCTTCAAAACAGCGTACACACGTATTTTGAACGATTATGCTCGCAAAAATGCCATGATCAAGGAAAAGGACAAAAACCTTGAGGGCGGCGATTTGCGCGAAGGCATGATGGCGGTCATTAGTGTGAAGATGGCTGAGGTTGAGTTTGTCGGTCAAACGAAAGATCAGCTCGGTAGCTCTTCAGCACGTGGTATTGTAGATGCCATCGTAGCTGAAAATATGCAGCGTTTCATGGAAGAGAATCCGCAGGTGAGTCAGAAGCTGATCAAAAAAGCGATTCAAGCTTCCCGTGCGCGTGAAGCGGCGCGCAAAGCGCGTGATGATATGCGTAGTGGACGTAAACGCAGCGAAAGCTCGAACCTGAACGGCAAGCTCAGCCCGGCACAATCGAAAGACTTCTCCAAGAACGAACTGTTCATCGTCGAAGGCGATTCGGCTGGCGGTTCAGCGAAGCAGGGACGTGACTCCAAAATTCAAGCGATCCTTCCACTCAAAGGAAAGCCGATGAACCCAGAGAAGGCGAAGCTTGCTGATGTGATGAAAAATGAAGAGTATCGCGCCATCATCTCAGCCATCGGAGCTGGTATTGGCACCGAATTTGCCGTTGAGGATAGTAATTACTCCAAAATTATTATTATGACCGATGCGGATACGGATGGAGCGCATATTCAGGTGTTGCTGCTGACGTTCTTCTATCGCTACATGAAACCACTCATCGACACCGGACGTGTCTATATCGCTCAGCCACCGCTGTACAAAATTACCCAGCGTTCTGGCAAAAAGACGAATGAACGTTATGTGTGGACCGATGAGCAGCTGGAAAAATCACTTAAGGAATTTGGCAAAAACGTAGAACTGCAACGTTACAAAGGGCTAGGTGAGATGAATCCAGAGCAATTATGGGAAACGACGATGAATCCAGAATCGCGTACATTGCTGCAAGTGCAGATTGAAGATGCTGCTAAGGCAGAACGCCGTGTATCCACATTGATGGGCGATAAAGTTGATCCGCGTAAACGCTGGATTGTCGAAAATGTAGATTTTACTGAATATGTAGAATAATCAGTCAACAGGAACAATAGACGCAAAGCTAGCAATACACATCGAGCTGCTGTCGTTGCAAACGGGAATGGGACGTACCTCTTAGGATGGATGTGTTCATTCCTTTTTGCACGCCAGCAGCTTTTGATCACAATCCGGCACGACCGGAAGGTAAGGTAAGGTGAACGGATGGCTACGAATGAACAATATATGCCGGCGTTTCTGGAAGAAGTCGTCGGTGACCGATTCGGTCGATATTCCAAATACATTATTCAAGATCGGGCAATTCCCGATGTACGCGATGGTCTAAAGCCGGTACAACGCCGTATTTTGTATGCGATGTATGAATCAGGCAATACACCGGATAAAGGATATCGCAAATCCGCCAAAACGGTCGGCGATGTGATGGGTAACTATCACCCGCACGGTGATGCTTCGATTTACGATGGTATGGTGCGGATGGCACAACCGTGGAAAATGGGACATACACTCGTCGATGGACACGGTAACTGGGGCTCACCGGATGATGATCCGGCAGCAGCTATGCGTTATACCGAAGCGCGTTTATCGTCCATTGCGATGGAGATTTTGCGCGATATTGATCGTAATACGGTACAATTTAAAGATAATTTTGATAATACAGCTAAGGAACCGATGGTACTGCCAGCGCGTTATCCGAATTTGCTCGTTAATGGCGTAAGCGGTATTTCATCCGGTTTTGCAACGGAGATTCCACCGCATAATTTGCAGGAAGTGATCGAAGCCTGTATCGCCTTGATGGAAAATCCAGCGATGGAGCTGGATGAACTGATGAATTACGTAAAAGGCCCGGATTTCCCAACCGGCGGTATCATTATGGGTGGTTCCGGCATTCGTGAAGCGTATGAATCCGGTAAAGGTCGTATTTATGTACGCGCCAAAACCGAGATTGAAACGTTGCGTGGTGGCAAACAGCAAATCGTAATTACCGAGATACCTTACCAGGTCGTTAAAGTTCGTCTCGTCACAGCAATGGAAAACTTGCGGCTGGAGAAAAAGGTAGAAGGCATTGCTGAAGTACGCGATGAGAGCGGACGCGATGGTTTGCGTATCGTCGTCGAGCTGAAAAAGGATGCAGATGCCGAAGGCATACTAGCATTTTTACTGAAAAAGACCGATCTGCAAGTGAACTATAACTTTAATATGGTTGCGATTGTAAACAAGGCACCACATCAGCTGGGCTTAAAAGGTATTTTGGAAGCGTATATTGCCCACCAGCGTGAAGTCGTTACACGCCGTACGCAATATGATCTGGATAAACTGGAAGCACGTGCTCATGTGCTGGAAGGTTTGGCGAAAGCGCTGAATGTGCTGGATGAAGTCATTGCTGCGATTAAAGCATCCAACAATCGTCAGGATGCCCATCAAAATCTGCAATGGATGTTCGGCTTGACTGAGCGCCAATCGGATGCAATTTTGAACTTGCAACTGTATCGTTTGACCAATCTGGAAATCAATCAGGTGGAAAAAGAACTGGCTGATATTCAGAAAAAGATCAAACAATTGCAAGCGATTCTGGATAGCGATAAAAAGCTAATCGGCTTGATCAAAAAAGAATTGATGGAAAGCCATGAGCGCTTCGGCATCAACCGTCGTTCCGAAATCCGCGAAGAAGTGGAAGAGCTGAAAGTGAATCTGGAAGTGATGGTCAACTCTGAGGATGTGCTCGTTACATTATCGAACGATGGCTATATTAAGCGTACAAGTATGCTTTCGTTCACACGCTCCGGTGCTGAACGCAGCGGTTCTGGCGTGAAGGAAGATGACTTTATCCGTGAAGTGCTTGATGTGAATACGCTGGATAATCTGCTCGTGTTCACGCAGCGTGGTCAATATTTTGTCTTACCCGTGCATCAAATTCCAGACTTTAAATGGAAAGATAACGGGACGGCGATCGTTAATGTGATCTCGATGACACGTGAAGATCGGATCATCGGTGTGATTCCGGTCCGTAATCTGGAACAGGAAACAGGCAGTCTCGTTTTCGTCACGAAACGCGGTCAGGTCAAACGTACCGAAGTGAAAGATTATGCGACCAAGCGCTCCGGTGCGGTCGCGGCCTGCAAACTGGGTGAAGGTGATGAAGTATTATCGGTAACACGCGGCGAACAGGCGCGTGACCTGATGTTGATTACGAAAAATGGAATGAGTATTCGTTTCCGTGCCGAAGAAGTAAGCACGATGGGACGTGTATCGACAGGAGTACGTGGGATTCAGCTCGTTGATGACGATGAGGTCGTCACATCGTTATGGGTAGACGGAGAAGAAGATGGACAATTGATGGTAATGACCGATCTTGGTTATGCAAAACGCACATCGATGCTGCACTATCAAACACAAAGCCGCGGCGGTAAAGGGGTATCCACCTTTGAACTGAAAGAAGGCAAACGTGTGAAACCGAATGGCAATCGTATTATTGCCGCTTATGTATGCCGTGATCATCGTTCCTTTATTGCGATCACACCGCCTAATCGCACGATTCCATTTAGCAGCAAGCAAGCATTGCAAACCGACGAACGCCGTCATGTCGGCAAGTCGATCATAACACTGGATCGTAATGATGTTATTATTGCAGTGCTGGAGGATTTGTCGACGAATAGTGCGGACGTATGATATAGAGCCATAAAATAGCAGCAAAACATATAAAACAATGCCGCATACGGACGGGAATGATTTCCTTGTTCAGTATGCGGCATTTGTTTATCCAATCGATTCGATAGAAGGTTGATCGGAAAAATATTCGATTAGTGCGCGGTAAAATACTTTGGAAGGTGTGTTTAATACACGCTTTTTATGTCGAACGATGCCATGAACAAAGCTGACTGGTCGGGGCAGTGGAAGCGAAACGATACTACCTTCTGCAAGCTCTTGTGCCATTGAAATTTTTGGCACAAGCGCAACGCCGAGTCCGCAGGTCACGACCTGCCGTACAAGTTCGGTACTTGCAAATCCAGTCGCACGAATTCCGGCAGGCAGCCCCATTTCGCTTAACAATTTGAGTCCTTCTGTATGATAGACGCAGCGAGAACCGAAACCGATCATTTGAATACCGGAGATGTTTTCCCATCCTTCAGTTTCGATCAAATGAGCAAGATGTTTGGAAGCGACCACGATCATTTCCTCTTCAATCAACGGTTCGAAAATCAAATCTTCTTTTTTGGGGTCCATCGGTACGATGCCGAAATCGAGTGCATGCGACTGAACTTGTTCCACGATATCCGCTTGAAATCCCGTTTCCAGCAGCAAATGAATTTCGGTATATTCCATGAAAAAAGAATGCATAAAATCAGGCATGCGTGTGACTAAAAAAGATTCCAACGATCCCAGACGCATCGTACCTCGAGGATGATCGAGATTTTCCAATGCTTCTTCAAGGGAGTGACTCAATTGAACAAATTGACGAGCATAACGAGCAAACTGTTCCCCTGCTTCAGTTGGTTTTACGCCACGGGGAAGTCGGTGAAAAAGTTTTTGATTGCAGCTTTGCTCCAATAATTGGATCTGTGAAGTGACCGTTGATTGTACATAGCCCAGTTTTTCTGCGGCACGACTAAAATTCCCTTCTTCGAATACAGCCAAAAAAGTAAGTAATGATCGTCCTTCTAAAGTCTCTAACATCTTTTTCTCTCCTTAGGTATCGAAAAAACAAATAGTTAGCATCGTATATTTTCGTTTTTAAAATGGATAAGTCGATGATAACATGAAGATGTTCTTGAGCCAACAACATCTTCAAGGAGGAACAGCAGTAATGAAAAAAAGCGGATTTCGATTAGGAATTTATGTGTTCAAAGATGCGGAAGTTATCGACTATGCCGCACCGTATGGCGTGTTTTCAGTAGCGCGAAGACTCGACCCTGAATTAGACGTGTTTTTGATAGCAGACTCGCTGCGTCCTGTACAAACACAGGCTGGCTTAACCGTAGTTCCTAATTATTCGTTTGCCGAAGAGCCGGATGTAGATGCGTTTCTTATACCTGGAGGATTTGGAACGCGCCAGGAGATGTATAATGGTCGCCTGTATCGATATATCCGTTCTCTTTCCGAGCAATGTTTACTGACAAGCGTGTGTACAGGTTCTTGGGTTTACGGAAAAATGGGCTTGCTTGATGGCATCGCCGGCACTAGTCGCAAAGCTCCCGATCGTTTAGAAGCTTCAGAGATGGGCAAAGTGCCAATCGACCGTTTATCCGAAATTGCACCGGCTTGCCGTATCAGTCGTGCACGAGTAGTAGATAATGGGCGCATCATCACAGCAGGTGGAATCGCAGCGGGCATGGAGCTGGGATTTCATTTACTTAGAAAAGCTGGTTATGATGAAGCTTTCATTACAGAACTAGCCCGAATCATGGAGTACGACCGCGCTTATGAAGTCTATCGTAATGATATAGAAGTGAACGCTTAACTATAAAGGAGAGATTACAATGCTGCATACAGCCAATGGTCATTATATTCAAGTCGAGGAAAATGTTACTCTTTATGTGGAAGATGTAGGGGAAGGCAAGCCGGTTGTATTTATACACGGTATGCCTGTTAATCATCGTATCTACGAGTATCAACAATCAGTTTTGCCTCAGCACGGTATTCGTTTTATCGGAATTGATTTACGAGGATATGGTCGTTCTGACCATCCGCTGCATGGATACACCTATGATCAAATGGCAGACGATATTCGTACAGTGATCGACCAACTTGAACTCAACGATGTCACACTAGCTGGTTTTTCGATGGGTGGGGGCGTTGTGACAAGATACATGGGCAGACATCACGGATATAAAGTTTCCAAATTGATGCTTTTCGGAGCATCAACATTGAGTAAGCTTCCGGAGGAAGCTGTACATGGAATGATTGCCGGACTTCAAGCCGACCGGCCGCAAATGCTTACGAATATATTTAAAGGGTTTTTCCATACTCCACCCTCACAGGGAATAGAAAACTGGTTGTGGCACATGGGGATGAAAGCCAATGTTCATGCCACGATTGAAACGGTAAAAGCGATCGGTAGTGAGGATCTTCGCTCCGATCTTGAGGCCATTCGTGTCCCAACGCTGATGCTGCATGGAATTCATGATCAAGTATGCCCATTTCACGCCGCAGAACAAGCTCATGCCATCGTATCAACATCACAACTCGTTCCTTTTGAAAATAGTGGGCATGCTCCTTTTTATGAGGAAAAAGAAAAATTCAATCGTGAAGTGATAGAGTTTGTATTAGCTTAAAAAGATACGGATATTGTCATCGTTTTGATGAATTTAGACTTGTCAGCTCCATCTGGCAAGTCTTTTTTTGGTAACAGAAAATATAGAGTTGAAACACACAATATTTGATCACTGTCACTATACTTTTTTATAACGAAATCTAATATGCCGAAATAACAGGATACAATCGGTCTAGTCAAGGTGTATAGTTATGCGTTAATTGAACAAAGCGATGTACGATCAAAGCCAAAAAATAAAAAACGGCCTTCATCAAGAAGCTACGAATATGCTCTGAACCGTATCAGATGTATTCGATAGCATCGATGATGAAGGCTGTTTTTGCATCCCATTATGATAAGCTGAGTACTATATGGTGTTACTCTTGCTCCTCATTCCATTTGTGTACAAGTTGGTCATACAGCGTTTCCGACCACTGTGTCCACGGCTTTACACGCGGTGGCAACGATATAATCGATACCATCTCCTCTTTCACCGGATGCGGAGCAGAGGCGAGTACCGACCACAGCGCAAGCTGCTCGCCAGGGCGATTCAGTCCGCCACCATAACGTTGATCGCCAAATAGTGGATGTCCAGCATGCGCCATCTGCACCCGAATCTGATGTGAGCGTCCGGTATGCAGCTTGATGAGCACAAGTGCTAGCTTCGATTGTACATCGGTAGCCAGCACTTCATAATCGAGTACAGCCTCTTTGCCACTTGCTGTCCCAGCAGCTACAACTGTCGATGTGTTCGTGCGCGAATCTTTTAACAATGTATCCCTGAGCGTAGCCTGTGAACGGGACGGAATGCCGCGCAGCACGGCAACATATCGTTTACCTAGCTTACCTTTACGCACCGAATCGGACAGCCGTGAAGCACCTTTAGACGTTTTGGCAAATAGCATTGCACCGCCGACCGGACGATCCAGCCGATGAATAAGACCGAGAAACACATTGCCTTCCTTTTGGTGACGCTGTTTCAGATCATGTTTGATCAGAGTTAGCATATCCATATCACCGGTATCGTCTGCCTGCGAAGGAATGTTAACCGGCTTTACAACGCCAATCACATGATTATCTTCATACAGCACATGTACAGGAGGCAGGTTAGCCGGAGTAATGAACGGGCTGGACTTGTGCTCGCCTGCTCGTTGTGCGGTCTGTTCGTGATGAGGGCGAACATGCGCTGAAGCGCCATGTGTGTGCCGTGAAGTCTGATCCGTGTCTGTGGTCGCTTGCCGATGTGTAGTAGATTGGCCTTTACGATTACCGTTTCCGTTAGTGGAACCAGCACGAGTTCCGGCGTGCGGTTGCCCATTTCGGCGCGAGGGTCTGGCTGATTTACTTGTATTGCTCGCAGTCGCATCGCTTGCCTGTGGCTTGCTGCGAGAGCGAGTGGTGGAACTGTTAGGGTGACTGCTGCGAGAGCTGGATTTGCTATTGCTACTCTGACGCTTGCTCTTGCCAGCATCCCGTCCGGAGCGGGAAGAACGGGAATTCATTCTTCCTTAGCTTTCCCAGCGTCCCAGAATACCGCATGGCAGTACCATGCCGGAGTTCGTAATGGGCAGACCAATCTCGCCGGAAGAGATCGTACCGCCAAAGCGTTGTTTGAGCGTCATATTTAAAATGTTAGACAGCACGGTTGGTGCCAGTCCAGTCGTGTAGGAATTGATCAGCATAAATAGTGGCTGATCAGACATGATCGACATACATGATTCAAGAAACGGATACAGACTTTGTTCCAATTTCCACATTTCACCGCCTGGACCACGTCCGTAGGATGGGGGGTCCATAATGATCGCGTCGTATTTATTGCCACGACGTTGCTCACGCTGTACAAATTTGAATACATCGTCTGTAATAAAGCGAACTGGACGATCCCCGATACCGGACAGTTGATGATTTTCTTTTGCCCATTGCACCATACCTTTAGCAGCGTCCACATGCACCACCGATGCGCCTGCTGCGGAAGCGGCTACCGTAGCACCACCTGTATAGGCAAACAGATTCAATACCGTAATCGGGCGATTCGCCTGTTCGATTTTGTTCATCATCCATGCCCAGTTAGCGGCTTGCTCAGGGAACAGACCGGTATGCTTGAAATTGGTCGGTTTGATATGAAATTTAAGCTGTTTGAAGCCCAGTTCCCAGCGTTCTGGAATTTTACGTTTCCATTCCCATTCGCCGCCACCGGAAGAGCTACGATGATAATGCCCGTGTACTTCATTCCAGCGTGGATCATTACCTGTTTTCGGCCAGATAATTTGAGGGTCTGGACGACGCAGCAAAATGTCACCCCAGCGTTCCAGACGTTCACCGTCGCCTGTGTCGATTAATTCATAATCTTTCCATTGATCTGCAATATGCATTGTTTACCCATCCTTATATTTAATTTTCACCGATTTACCGTTTGGATCATTCAACGACATATACGTAAAATCAGGGATATGTGCAGCCCGAGGCTATCTATGCTCCGTTATGGTTCACCGCATTCCATTGTACAACAACCGCATGTTCGGCGCCATACGAACCGTTCAAATCGTCATGTAATTCCTCCGTTATTCCGCTCTGTTGTCTATAGTTCACTATATTCCTTATATTTCGCTCTGATTTGGGCAGAATCTACCATCTGTACCGCCATGACTGGAAAATGAACGAGCACAACGCTATACTTAGATTACACATTTATACAAATGATTATGTAAACGAAGATGCCAGAAGCTCACAATGGTAACGAATCAGAATAGTTATGAGAACGTTAATCATCTGTAAAGTATGAGAATGATAGCGTTTATGTACCGTTTATATACATTTTATTAAACTATGAATTGAATTTAGCAAGCCGTGAAGTGAATACTATCGGAATTCGGGAGGCGATCAAGCATGCCTAGAGAAAGGTCGGCATTAACTACGATATTGTATATTGTGGGTGCGATTATCCTGCTCGCTGTCATACGCCAATTTGTACCGGACACCATCAAAATTTTAGCCAATCTATGCTGGTTCCTGATACCGCCAGCCATCGGTTATGTACTATGGCATGGCGAAAAGCAAAAACAAAGACGCTGGTTTGAGCATCAGTTGTTACGAGTCGCTGAACATACGCATAATCGGTTCAC
The DNA here is from genome assembly GCF_039822605.1 of Paenibacillus wenxiniae. NCBI lineage: Bacteria > Bacillati > Bacillota > Bacilli > Caryophanales > Paenibacillaceae > Paenibacillus > Paenibacillus wenxiniae. Next base: position 141,421 of record NZ_JBCGUH010000010.1, on the reverse strand, counting down.
ACCGACAGATGTGTCGATCATGACCCCAATGACGGTTTATCAGGCAGGTCGATTGTTGCAAGATATGCAGCGACGTGGAGTGTTACGTCTTACAGTAACAGAACATGGACAGTATGCGTATGAGTTTTGGAAGCTGGCGCCCCATGATATGCAGGTAGCAGGGCGCTCATTTTGATATGAATGTAGAGTCTATTACGACGTATACGCTAACTGTTTTACTGGGGTAAATACCACTTTGAGAACGAATGAGGGGACACACTCCGACCTCGCACAGGAATCTACAATAAAATTTTTACTAACTAAATGATCATGACAACGTCGCCTAATGCCTGATGTATAATTTAAGTCCGATGCTAACGATTATGTAATGATATTATAAGATGCTGTTATTGAGAATAGGGCAGACAAATGATAGTATAAATTGAAAAAGGACAGAAACGGACTGCATAGTGCAACCGATTCCGTCCTTTTTTTATACTCACGCGTGGCTCTGCAAAGCTATTAATGTAAAGCGCATATTCCGCTAACGACGCGGGATGAAGCGATATGCCATCACTATTTTATTAACCATATCACTACCTGTCTTAAAAAGATAAAATAAAAATTCAAATAAAATGTTGACAATGATAATCATTATCAATTATGATGTTCACAGAGAAACCGACGAGAGAAAGAAAGTACATAGGAGGATCGCTATGCCGAAATTTTTAGTAGTGTTCGCCAGCCTGACCGGGAATACCGAAGAGATGGCTGACCTGATCGTAGAAGGCATTCAATCTGCTGGCGCAGAGGTGGATGTGAAGCAATCGATGGATGTGGATGCAAATATTTTGCAAGAGTACGACGCATTCATTTTGGGAGCTTATACGTGGGGAGACGGTGAGTTACCGGACGAATTCCTTGATTTCTACGAGGATATGGACGAGCTGGATCTGTCAGGGAAAAAGGCGGCTGTATTTGGAAGCGGCGATACTGCTTATGATCAATTTGCCGCCGCAGTGGATTTGCTGGCGGATAAGCTGAAAGAGCGCGGTGCCGAACTGGTGCAGGAAAGTCTCAAAATCGAGCTTAATCCTTCAACAGAAGATAAGGATGTATGCCGTAACTTTGGTAAACATTTCGCTGGCGCTGTCATTAGCGTCGTATAACGATAGCAGCACGGTAAAGTCTGGAAGCAGGTGAATGAAGCAGTGAGTACATCGATAACAGCGCAGGAGTCACCCGTGCTCCATGATTATAAGTTGGAGGATTGGCTACGCCAAACGTATAGTCAACCGCCTTCCAAAGCAAAAGCGGTAAAGTCGCTTACGTGGAAACAGCGTGCATTATATGCAGCCGGTCATGCGATCAATGCTTATTACACGCTGTCACCGGAGCTGCGCGAAGTGAGCAATATCGGCAAGCTGGTCGATCTGCGCTGGCCGCGTCGTTCGATCGGCTTTGAAAGTGAAGCTCACTATTGGAGCATGAAGGATGCGGTCATTGCGAATCTGGCTGGATTGCTAAGAGAGAATCAGCCAGCCGCATATCCGGTCATGTTATATGAACAGCAACGGGTCGTTGTGCCTGAGTTACGTACCGAACTGTCGCTTATTTTCCAACTGATGTGGCAATTGCCCTGGACAACAGCGCAACCGGGTGATGAGACATCCGGACACAAGAGCCTGATTGTCCAGAAGTTTTTCTGGGAGCGCGAGCCCCATTTGGAAAAAGCGTTTATTCATCTCAGTAATGTATTTTGCCAGACAGCCTTTGGTTGTGTGCCGAAGCGAATCGATATGTTTTACATATCCGATGGAACGGTGCAGCGTCATACGCCTCAGTCAGAGCATGTGACCGCATCGATCGATTACCTGGATTTGCTGCGGCATGCCGTTCCAGGCGGAAATCGTCTCTGTGCTTGTTGCAGAGCGAACGCTGGTACGGCAGTAGCCTTTGCTCCAAGTTGGAGCCTTAGTTAGGTGAAAGAGGACGGTATCAAAATCCCCCATCATTTTGATGCTAGTGCCTTTTCACATAGATGAACCACATGAACATACGGCCTTCTCCTTTGCAGGAGATCAGGACTGTTGAACCGTCTGTCCCAGTCATGTACGGAACGTTCAGCAGTTCTGCAAAAAAGCGTTTATCCTACGGTGGACCGGACCTCCACCGACAGGATAAACGCTTTTTTCGTTTGGATGGGTGCATGCAGGCATGCTATGTAGATATGGCGTAGATCGTTGACATGGCCTACTCCGCCAACGATCCATAACCAGAACCACGTTCCCATTTAGTGTCGTTCAATGTCCTTATTCATGCGTATTCCATTCATTTACTTCATGTTACTCAGGTCATTTGAAGTCTGTGGTAGCTCATATTCATAATAATCCTGTATATCCTGCTGCACAAAGCCACATGATTCATACAGATGCAGTGCTCTTGGATTCGTAGCCGAAACATCGAGCCATACATGACTGCCTCTTGCATGCTCCTGTAGTGCCACCTGGCGCAGGGCGCTACGTCCAATCCCATGTCCGCGCAGTACGGGATCAACGACAAAACCGTAGATCCAACTATGTTCATCCTGCCGATCAATCTCAATCTTACCTACTGCCAGTCCACCATGCTCAATGACAAGCATCACTTTTGTAAGCGAACGAGACGGATTTGCCAGTGCAGCAATCGTAGAAAATTCCGGAATACCAAATGCGTCCGCATCCAGTCGTGCCCATAGATCGGTATCCTCTTCCTGAAATTGTCGTAACTGGGCAATCTCTGTACCTGCGGACTGTCCTAGCAAAGAATGCTCTCCATGCTCCAGCTTCATCGAATATTCCGTGCTGTCGAGTTTGGCATGACGATTGTGCACCCATTGCTGGCCAGTCACCGAGCGGTGTGGCGTATTAAATAAAATGCGATTCATCCGTTTGATCGCCGGACTTTGTACGGCTTGCTCCCATAGCTGCGAAAAGCGACCCTGTTGTCGATACTGCGGATCTGTCATACCGCACACTTCTATATTTCTGCCGAATCCGTACAATGCCAAAAAGGATACTAGCTTACCATCTTCGTAACCGAAAAAATCCTCCTGTATGCCTGGCGAACGATGTCTTAATATATCCCAATTCAGCTTGAGTGTAATTCCATCATGCTGTTCACATTTATGTTGTAGTTCCAGTATATCGGACAACTGGCTTAGTTTTAACATTCGTATAACCTCTTTTCTAAAATAAAAGGATGGGGAGTGTGGCATGTCTAAATTAGATGATCCGTAGATGAGTACAATTTGACCGAACAAGCATGCTGTTTAGTTTGCCGTTTAGCCAGCCTGTTCATGATTGCACACAATATAGAGGTGTACCGTGGTGTCTCTCTATCTTATCATCGTTCATGGCATTTTCAAAATCATACCAGCGTCCACTGCATACTAAAAAATCCGCAGTTCCTAATCGGAACCACGGATTTTACTTGTTGCGAGCAACAGCACAAATGAGATCAGCACAGTAATGATCGTCATACTCCAGGCCAGCTGCATATTGCCTGCATCAACGGCAAAATAGATTGCTGTTGGTAGTGTTTGCGTTTTGCCTGGAATATTACCGGCGACCATTAATGTCGCACCAAATTCACCGAGCGCACGTGCAAAACCAAGCACAAAACCAGTCACAAGCGAGCGCCAGGCGAGTGGAAATACCATAAACCACAACAACTGTAGCTCATTAGCACCTTGCGAGCGAGCCGATTCCAGCACTTCACGATTCACAAGCGCAAAACCGGTTTTAAGCGCCTGATATACGAGTGGAAAAGCAACGACAACGGCTGCGATCACTGCACCGGTAACGCTAAATACGATCGGTTGATGCGTCAGCCATTCCGCAAACTGTCCAATCCAGCTCCGTCTACCGAGAATCGTTAGTAAAATTAGACCGACAACAGAAGGGGGCAGCACCAGCGGTAACATAAACAACGTCTCCACCACAATTTGACCGGGAAAATGAACACGATTCATCCATAGCGCTGCAAGCGTAGCCAGCATAAATACGATCACGCTAGATAAACATGCAATTTGAAGCGAAAGGGTAACGGGAAAACCGACAGCTTCCCATGACCAGACAGTGCTCATGATCCAGTAGCTGCCTTGTTAAAGCCGTACTTGGCGAACACATCCAGTGCTTCCTGCGTTTGCAAATAGGCATAGAACAGGGCAGCATCTTCACGATGAGTAGTAGATGATAACACACCGATTGGATAAACGATCGGATCATGGCTATCTTCACTAGCTGTGAAGGCGATTTTTACACCTTGCGATTCCAGCGCATCTGTTTTATATACAAAGCCTGCATCAGCATTGCCTGTTTCTACATAAGACAGCACTTGTTTCACATCTTTCGTTTGCACGAGCTTGGGCTGTAGCGTATCCCATTCGCCGGATTTTTCCAGCGCTTGCTTGGCATACATCCCAGCAGGAACAGACTCTGGTGTGCCAATCGCCAGGCGTTTGATGTTATCGCCCTTTAGGTCAGTGATGGAAGTTGGTGCAGTTGTACTGTCTTTCGGCACGATAAGCACAAGTTCGTTTGTTAGCAAATTGACTGTACGATCTGCTGCGATCAGCTTTTCATCGACAAGTGCTTTCATTTGCTTGCTGCCTGCGGATAAAAATAGATCAGCAGGCGCGCCCTGTTCGATTTGCTTTTGCAGTGTACCCGAAGCGCCAAAGTTAAACGTTAAAGTTACATTGGGGAATTTCTTGGCATAAAGCGCCTGAATTTCTTTTAAGCTGTCCGTCAAACTAGCAGCGGCAGAGATGGTCAGCTCGACCGGCTGATTGTTGCCACTCGGATTACCTGACGAGCTAGAATTGCCTGATGAACCCGGTGTCGCAGATGAGCAAGCACCTAGTAGCACAGCCAGCATCAACAGCATAACGATAGGCAGCAATGGACGGGCAAAGCGCGATCCAATTCCTCGCGTATGGGAGGAAGGAGAAGAATGATTCATAAGAAGCCTCCTAGATAATAAAGTAGATCGTTATGTAGCATTAAATTGTAAAACTCTGTACTAAATCATACAGGATAATACTAATTATATCTAGTTATAATATAAAGGACGAAATATTTAGTTACGCGAATTGAATTAAGATTGGGAGACAGGTAAGATAAATAGACATGGAGTCAGTTATGATCATCGCTGAAGTTTAGTATGGCTTGCATCATGACACTGCTACAACACATGATACCTATATCCTATTCATACTATCCAAGTAATATCGATATCGTATTCATACCATCCAAGCAGATATGAACAAAATTAAATCCACCTACGCATCATCGCCAAATAACGTGAATTTATAAAAGAAAGGGGTCATTTATGAGCGAACCAATATCGTATACGACCGAAGAAATCGCACGGCTATTAAAAGTATCCAAGCTGACCGTATATGATCTGATTAAAAAAGGAGACTTGCCTGCCTATCGTGTAGGCAAGCAGATGCGGATCGATCACGATGATCTGGAAACGTATAAACAACGTGCCAAAGACGGTATGCTACGCGAGCAAGCCGGGCAGCTTCAGCTGCGAGAACTGCAAAACGATACGCTTGCACATCCGCCGGATACGGGGATGGCACCGGATGCGGCCAATCGTTTATATCCAGCACCGTCATCCTCACCGGAGACGACTGCGGCTTCACCGGCATTTGTGCATGCAGCTTATGCAAGACCGGAAGAGATTTTACGTAATGTAGGTACAATGCATCCGGTAACGGAAGAACCGTTAATGCCGCCTTCTGGTCTGCGTCCACTTGTCATTACAGGTCAGGATACAAGTTTGGATTTGCTGGCGCGTTATATGGAAAAAGATGGCCGTTTCCGAGCATTGCGTTCTTTTGCCGGAAGTATGGATAGTCTTGTATCGATGTATATGGGGCATTCGGATATTGTGAGTACCCATCTGTATGATGGTGAGACGGGAGAATACAATCTGCCGTATGTGCGCAAACTGCTCGTCTCGCGTTCATTTACCGTTATCAATCTGGTGTCCAGACGAGTTGGATTGTACGTACAGCGTGGCAATCCGAAACGGATTAACGATTGGAAGCAGCTCGGTCAGACCGGAATCCGTCTGGCTAATCGAGAGCGTGGAGCAGGTGCTCGTGTACTGCTGGATGAGCAGTTGCGGCTCAACGGTATTCGTCCGTCTACGTTGCGTGGTTATGATCGGGAAGAAACCTCGCCTATTGCTGTAGCAGCGCGTATCGCTGCTGGTGATGCAGATGTGGGTATCGGTAGTGAGAAGGCAGCGGCTATGGTAGGAATTGAATTTATCCCGCTTGCTGTCGAGCGTTACGATCTGGTCATTTTGAATCATCCCGAGCATGCAGAATGGATTGCATTACTCAAGCAGACGCTACAATCAGAGGAGTTCAAGCGTGAATTGCAGGCGATTGGCGGTTATGATCTGTCCCGAACCGGAGAGATTATATATGAGACGGAATTTTAAAAATAGGTTTGTATCGCAGAAATGAGATGTATGCGTGCTAAGCTAGAGAATAGATAGTGAGCTTGAATAGATCTTAAATATATAATGATCTAAATTTTACGATTACCCAATAAGAAATATATACAATAAATGAATGTACAACATAATCAATCAGGGCGTGTACGCAAACTCGTATAGATATAAACAGCCCTTCATGGCGGAAGGAAATAAGGAAAACGGACGACTGGGGCACGGGAAGCTACATTTCACTCCGACTGCGTAGATTCTGATGCAAGACGGCAATCCGTCTCCTTATTCCTTGCTGAAGTGATGTTTGCTCTAGCACAAATCGTTTGTGTACACATCCTACTAGAGCAACGATCAACCATAGCGATCCGGCACCTTATGGATGATGCGATTCATCCTGTACGGTGCCGGATTTTCATATAGGAGCATAGGGATCGCTTTTTGCTTGTTTTGACAATGATAATTATTATCATTTATAATGGATAATATCCGCCGGCAACATATCGGCATGAAGGAGGGGATAAGTATGTTCGTTATTTTACGTACCATGACTGTAAGTGAAGGTCATTCGGATCAAGTCGTAGAGCGTTTTAGCAAGCCGGGTTCCCTGGTGGAACAACAGCCTGGTTTTATCGATATTCAAGTGATGGTGAAGCAGGTTCGACGCGGCGAAGAAGAAGTGGTGATTATGTTCCGCTGGGAATCAGAAGAAGCGTGGAAAAATTGGGAGAAGAGTGATGCACATATTCAAGGGCATCGCCAAAATGCAGGTCAGCCCAAGCCGGAATATATTTTAAATGTGTCCCATGCTCGTTATGATGTGAAAGCGATCAAATCGGCTGCTGCGCAGTAAACAACCAGCGTAGAAGATAGATTTTATAGTTATTTATAGAGCATGAAGTATAACCGATCATGGAGTACAAGCGATCATCTGTCATATGAGAAATAGGTGATCGTATCCTATTAAAGTTTCCTTTATTTTAAAAAATCCTATTTTATAGCGTTACCGATGCCTGATTATTGTATACAAAAAAGCCATTCCTAGACTTGCTTAGCAGTAGATGATATCCGATCGAATCCATATCGATATCGTTGTGCTATAGCTGTTAGAAGGAATGGCTTTTGCTGTTTGATCTGTATCCAGTCAGTCGTATGATCTATCGCAATACGATCAGGCACGCGAATCGAATGGCTCGATCGTTACCGGGCTTTGTTCATTCATCGATAACTCGTATGCTTTTTGCGCATGGGCGATTCGTTGATGCGTCAGTGGCGTATGCTCATACTGGTTATGCAGCACTTTGAAATCTGCCAGATCCTCATACGGAATCGTAGATAAAGCAGCAGGTTTACTAACCGTATGATGAGAAGGAACCTTCTCCAGCATTTGTTCAAATTGAACTTCGGTTTGTGTATGGGATGCAGCGCGCTTTTGTTGTGCATATTTCTCTTGCTGCTCTGCACGCTTTTCGAAAATTTGTCTTGTATAATAGGCGAGATCCGCTGTGATTTTACGTACAGCTTCAATCGGATTCACTTTCATGTGATGTTCACTCCTTTACTGCTCTTACTGTTGAACACCGAGCAGTTCGTTTCCGGTAGCCTTTACATGTCAGAGCACGTAAAGCTCACTATATGCTTTATATCGGCAAAAGCACAGCTTTGTATTACCCGTTAATCACAATATTCACGCTTTGTACCGTGACTCCGGTTAAGCTTACCATAGTTCGTCGTCCAGAACCATCTGGCTTGGACGATTGGAATAAGCTGGTACAGATGATGACGGGGAAGTTAGTAGGCCTCTTAGTCGGATGATAATAGAGGAGCGAAAGATCGTAGATTGACGAATGTCGTTATGGTGTATATAATAACTATGTGTTATTAACAAAATGATAATATATAAAATTATGCTTGCTCCGATCTATGGATGATTCGATATACGGATTATGTAGATGATAATTATTCGATTATAGCTTATTTGCATAAAATACGGTTATACAATGATGAGATAAAATGGCTGAATGACATATGGAATGGAGGTTTGTGTATGGGTGAAAAGGATCATGATTCGTCCTCTTCTTCATTTAAAGAAGCGGCACAGCGGTTGGATCATCGTGGCTGGAATGAACAGCAGTATTTGGAGCAGTATGATGTTAGTGAATTTGAACGGCCGTCGGTCACAGCCGATATGCTGATTTTTACTATTTTGGATGAACAGCAGGATAATTATCGCAAGCTGCCTGAAAAGTCGCTTCATCTGATGATGGTACAGCGCGGAGAGCATCCGTATCTGGGCTGGTGGGCGTTGCCAGGTGGATTCGTAGCTATGAATGAAAGTTTAGATGAAGCAGCGGCACGTGAGTTGCACAGTGAAACTGGGCTGGATGGCATTTATATGGAGCAGTTGTATACATGGGGAGCTGTAGATCGTGACCCGCGGACACGAGTGATCAGCACGGCCTATATGGCACTTGCAGATTCAACCCGTCAGCAGATTCAAGCTGGCGATGATGCACAGGATGCACGCTGGTTCAAGTTGGGCTATCGGGTACTACAGGAGAAAAAGGTTCATATTGAAGGTGGATGCAGGTTAGAACGGGATATGCAGGTGGAGCTAGTTCATCAGGATATTCGGCTCAGCGGAACGGTTAGAGTGACACGTACGTATCGCGGCACACTAAACGGGGAGCAATGGCAGGTGTTGAGCAGCGATGGCATTGCCTTTGATCATGTGCAGATGATTGCGTATGGGCTGGAACGTTTGCGTAGCAAAATCGAGTATACCGATATTGCTTTTAATTTGATGCCACCGCTATTTACCCTGTCGGCGTTACAGCAAGTGTATGAGATTGTACTTGGAAAAGAGCTACTGGCACCAGCGTTCCGCCGCAAAATGGCACCGCGAGTGATCGCGACCAATGAGTACACCAAAGATGCAGGGCACCGACCTTCGCAGCTTTATCGTTATCGTCCAGAATGGGAAGTATAAAAGCAGTTCAAGCTAAATCCATCCTATATCATATCATCTCGGGATCATAGCAGTTAATAGCTGCTATAACTAGTACGACACAGTATGAATAACCATAGCGTGATCATAGCGATAACCAATAATAAAAAACGTAACATTCGCATAGAAAAGTAGCCGATTTTAGATAGGCAAGTTAGATCAATAAATATAACCAGGACGTTCACAATAGCCAAGCAAATTTTTCGTTCAAGCCTTATTTGAACAAGCTCATTTTTAAATGAGATAAAGATCTTTCATGAACGAAATGCTGATCAATGAGCAAGCAACTTGAAGTCACACTGATGCCAGAGCTGGGCGCCTTTTATGAACTAAATGTTAATCAATGACTGCTCTAAATACAATTGAAATGCGAGTAATGAGGGAATCGGTATAGAAGTGAAGCATGGTGTAAGCCTTATAAATGAAGCAAGACAAGAAAGTGAATGAAAGAAATATGCTAAGCAAACAGAATAAGCAAATAAGTCTGAGTCTAACTACAATGAAGCAGCTTCAACAGATACGTTATAAATAGCGAAAAAAATAAGATGGATCATAACAAAAATGAATAAAATAGCATAAACCGATAGCTTAACGATAAGCAAAGTCGCTATCATCATTTAGTAGAAGTAGAAGTAGAAGTAGAAGTAGAAGTAGAAGTAGAAGTAGAAGTAGAAGTAGAAGTAGAAGTAGAAGTAGCTCTATTGTATACTTTTCTGCTCAGTCGATCCCCTACAGCGTTGGGCTGAGCAGAACTATATCTGTCTCTATCAAATAAGCTTAAGTCGCGGTAACCATTCCATACATCCTCTTTCATTATATACACATACAGCAATCCATAATTAAAGTTTAATTTTTAACATTACTGTTGGAAATAAACAGCGGAAATAAGCAACAAGAAAGGAACATCACAATCATGAACAATTCATTAAATAACCAGCGAACTTCGAACCGACCGGCACAGCAAGGACAGCGTGAAGTTCGTTCGCGCTGGGCGCAGGAAACACTGGATATTTTGGAGCGTGGACATTATCGTACATTATCAGGCGTAGACGTCGATATTGCACAGCAGGTGGAACATACGGTGCGCGATGCTGTACTATACCGTCCGCACGAATGTAAAGCGATACAGCAACTAACAGAAGAACAGATTCAACAATATATACGTGCGCATATAAACGCTATCCATGCAAATAAACAGAGTGCAGTTATCGAATGTACAGCAGAAACGACGCTGCAAGCGGCAGAGCGGCTCGTGATGAAGGAGCAACAGCATCATGTGATGGCATTAAATTTTGCCTCGGCGCGTAATCCAGGTGGCGGCTTCCTCGGGGGAAGTCAGGCACAGGAGGAAAGTCTGGCGCGTTCCTCTGCCTTGTATCCGTCGATCGTCCAGATGGAAGAGATGTACCAGCATAATCGCCGTGAAAAAAGCTGTATGTATTCCGATTATATGATCTACTCGCCTGCTGTGACGGTGTTCCGCAATGATAACGGTTCATTGCGCGATCAGCCGTATGCTGTATCAATGCTAACTGCACCTGCTGTCAATGCTGGAGTAGTACGCGAACGCGAGCCTGAACGTGCACACGAGATCGAATCGGTCATGAAGCAGCGTATTCGTTATGTACTATCGGTTGCGGCAGCGCATGAACAAAAGACGCTTGTGCTTGGTGCATTTGGATGCGGCGTATTCCGCAATGAACCGGAGCAGGTAGCGACCTGGTTTAACGATATTTTGCAGCAGGAGCAGTATGCACTATTATTCGATAAAATCGTGTTTGCCGTCCTGGATCGCTCCAAGCAAGGGGATGTTATTCGTCCTTTTCGTCAGCTAGCTACCGTATAGGATGAAGCGGTAAAGCCATAGTAGCTGTAACATAGTATATCGTACATTTAGATGTATCCCAAAAGTAGCGTCCTTCTAAGATGAAGAAGGACGCTACTTTTTTATTGGCCATGATTGTGCGAGCCGTGTTGTCCTATTCATTGCATATTAAAATATGGAATTCATGTCAAACTACTAGCAGCAGCATACATACAGAGTAAATTGTAAAAAACGGAACTTGAATCACTTTATATTTTAATTATAATATACGTAATATATGTGATAAATATCATAACTTGAATCGATCTAAAAACTAACCTTAAATTATAAAATGGTTGAAAAAAGGAGGTCGTGTCAATAATGTATACATTGTCATCTTCCGAATTGCAGATGATGCCGATCCAGTTTGGCTTTCAACTGGAAACTAAGTTTTATATGGAAGGTAAAATGACACAAAAACCTGATCAGCCAGTGCTTTATTATGAATTTTACAGCAGTGCACAGACCAATCATATTCATGTTGTGCCGGACGGATGTGTGGATGTGTTATTTTCATGCGATAGCTCGGGGCAAATAGCCGAAGTTTGTGGTAGTGTGCTCATGCCGCGCACGCTTACATTTCAGACCAATATGCGTTATTTTGGTGTACGATTTTTGCCGGGTCATGGGATTGGGGCGATTCCGCTAAAAGATTGGATTGAACAACGAATCAAGCTACAGGACATCTTGCCCTCATCGAGCGAGTCGATTGCGCAGATCAGTAGTGCTGTTCATTTTGAAGAGCGAGTGCATGTATTTGAACAACTGCTGTTGCCGCAGATGCTGGGCGAGCCGTTACCTCAGCTCGTACATTATTGTCTGGAACAAATTACTAATCGTCGCGGCTGTATTGCGATTCATGATCTGTCACAGTATACCGGTTATTCGGCTCGGTATGTAAGGAAGAAATTTGAGGAGACGGTTGGGTTTTCGCCAAAGTTATTCGCGCAAATTGTTCGCTTTCAACATGCACTGCATATGATTATGAAAGAGGAGCTTGATTTGCTTGATATTGTGCATGAACAGGGCTATTACGATCATTCCCATTTTGTAAACAATTTTAAGAAATTCAGTCACCTCTCTCCGCAGCAGTTACGTACCGAATTAAGCCGATTACGACATATAAGAGGGGCGGATCATGTGTTGTCCACTTCGTATAACGGACGGGCATCGTTTTGAACAAATCATACTCGGGCATGAGGGATCGGATTGATGAACAAACGATGATTGAATAGAGAACATATTATGCGCGATTAGCCGATGGCAGTACAGCCAATCCATACTCGATATATGGAGTATAGATGACTGACGGGTATAGTTGAATATACGATCGTAATAGACAACACTCGGATATGAGCAGGTCCTATAATGAATGAACAGCATAAATAAAAGTGAACACAGTTAAATGAGAGCCTGGACACTCGCTAGCCAAAAGCGAGTATCCAGGCTCTGTTCGTTTCTGTTCATATACCAGAACTCGTACATAGGTAGACGGTAGGCGTAGATTACCAATTATGCCGATCGCCAACATACACGCTCGGTCGAATCGTCCTGTAACAATCAAAAATAACGGTTTAGAAAGCACGGTTTAGTGAAGCGATAAGTTGAACTAAGCTGATAAGTACAATCAATCGACAGTTCAGGTAAGGCGTTCTACTTCCTCCATCGATTGTCCAGCGCTTGTGTAAGTTGAAGGACGATACCATTTAAGCCACATGCCTACGACGACACCGACTACAGCTACCAGGGCAAGTGTGAATTCCATGAGCAGCGGTACAGAGGACTGACTCGTGCCTACGAGTGCAGGAAAGTTCATGATCGTAATGATGGTCGCACCCAGTAAGCCAAGTGCGGATAACGAGGGGGCGATGCGACTATGCCACCATCTGCGATCGGCACCGGTGCGAAGGAAGAACATAATGATCGAGAAACCAACAATTGTATACAGACATAGCAAGCCAAGACATGCCATCGCGGACAGATAGGCGAATGTTTGCAGGAACGGGTCCCAGCCTGCGGCGATCGTTAAGCCGATGAAGATGACCGATAACACACTCAGCCATAGACCGGCAACATACGGAGAACGATACGTAGCATGCAATTTCGCTAAAGCGGACGGTAGCACACCGGAGCGCCCCATCGAAAATAAATAACGAGCAATCACATTATGGTAGGCGATTAGTCCGGCAAAAGCACTTGTCACAAACAGGGAGCGCAGCACCCATACCGACCATACGCCCAGATGACTGGCAGCCAGATCGGTGAATAAACTCGTCGGGTCCAACCCTTGTGTTAGAATCGCATTGACTTTGTTCATGACGCCCTGCGCACCCCAGCCTACAATAACACTATAGCTAATGAACGCATACAGCACACCAAGAATCGCGACAGCCGTATAAGTGGCGACAGGAATGGTACGATTCGGATTTTTTGCTTCTTCTCCATAAATGACGGTCGCTTCAAAGCCGATAAAAGCGCCCATACAATACATAATCGCGATGCCTGGTGAACCGCTGAAGATCGTCTCTGGCATAAAAGGGGCTGCTGTAAAGCCTTCCGGTGTTCCGGTCAGTAGCGCCGCACCTGCAATAATTAATAAAATAATCACCTCCATAATCATACATACGCCAAGCAGCTTTGCGCCGACATCCACGCGGCGATAACCAAGAATGCCTACAATCGCACAACATAGGATGGAATACAACCACCACGGCAAATGAATGCCAAAGTCAGCAAATAAGGAATTAAACGCATTTCCGACCAGTCCATACAATGCCAGTAATAAAGCAGAATACGAAGCAATCGCTAGCAGGCTTGCGCTAATACCGGGAATTTTGCCTAATCCGTTGGCGACATATGCATAAAAAGCGCCCGTATTACGAACAAAACGACTCATCGAGGTATAGCCTACTGCAAATAGCACCCATAAAATTAAAGCAAGCACATAAATTCCCGGTGAGCCAAGCCCATTACCAAGCCCCATAGAAAAGGTGAGTGTGCCCATTAATGCCATTAGCGGTGCCGCTGCTGAAATGACAAAAAATACAAGCCCAGGTACACCAAGCGCATCTGGCATAAGTGAAGATGGTTGCTGCTTCACTGGCGTTATATTCGGTTGTGCGTTGTCCATTTCGATTCCCCCTTGATTTATACAGACATGCGTAGGCGAGCTAGCAGTAGATTGTATATAAATTGCCTGTCTTATCGTTATTATGTACAGTTTGATTCCAATTGCATTGTAAAAAGCGGATTATATGTTAACTAATATAACTCGTATAGGCTAAAAATTTAAATAATACGAATGATCCTATTTTTACAATACATATTATTCGTCATTTCGCTATGATTACAACATGAAAAGTTAACAAATATCACTTGATCCGAAAGGGGACATGGACGATGTCTATTCATATTGAAGCGATTACGCACCCACTGGAGCCGCTTACTGCTGGAGAACTGGAACAGACGATTGCCATTTTGAAGCGTGAAATGGAGCTGGACGAATATTACCGATTTACCAGCATTAATTTGTATGAGCCTGCGAAGGAGATTGTGCTTCAATATAAGTCCGGTGATCCGCTGGAGCGTGAAGCGTTTTGTGTCCTGCTTAACAACGGGGATGGTCAAACGTATGAAGCGATTGTCTCGATCAGTACAGGCAAAGTGATCTCCTGGGTGCATGTACCGGGTGTACAGCCGTCGATCATGGTCGATGAAATGATGCTCTGTCAGGAGCTGGTCAAGCGCGACCCGGATATGATCCAAGCATTGGAGCGCCGCGGACTGACCGATATGGAACGCATTATGGTCGATCCGTGGTCGGCAGGACATTTTGGACATGCGGAGGAGGAAGGGCGGCGTATTGTACGCGCACTCAGCTACTATCGAACATCTGAATTTGATAATCTGTATGCGCGTCCGATCTCTGGACTGTACGCGCTGGTTGATCTGAATCAAATGAAAGTATTAAAGATTGTCGATCGTGAGATTGTACCTCTACCACCGCTGGACGGTAATTATACAGCTGATGCGGTCGGTCCATTACGTAACGATGTACGTCCGCTCGATATCGTTCAGCCGCAAGGCCCCAGCTTTACAGTTAAAGGCCATGAAATTAGCTGGCAAAAGTGGAAGGTACGCTTTGGCTTTCATTCACGTGAAGGTCTGGTGTTGCACACGGTAAGTTACCGGGATCAGGAGCGTGAACGTCCGATACTGTACCGCGCTTCATTATCGGAAATGGTCGTGCCTTATGGGGATCCCACCGAGCCGGTGAATCGCAACAATGCCTTTGATGCAGGCGAATATGGAATTGGGATGCTCGCCAATCCGCTGGAGCTGGGCTGTGATTGTCTGGGGGAGATTCGGTATTTTGATGCTCATTTTGCCGATAGTCTGGGCAATATCGTGCAAATTAATAATGCGATTTGCTTGCATGAAGAGGATTTTGGTATTGGGTGGAAGCATACGGATTGGCGTACAGGACATGTGGAAGTACGACGGTCACGCCGGTTGGTGCTATCCAGCATTTCGACAGTCGGCAATTATGAATATGGCTTCTTCTGGTACTTTTATCAGGATGGCTCGATTCAATTTGAAGTGAAGCTCACTGGCATTTTGCATACAGAGGCGATTCAACCGGATACGCGTTATCCGTATGGTAATCTGATTGCACCACAGCTATTTGCGGCGCATCATCAGCATTTTTTCAATATTCGTATGGATATGATGATTGATGGTATTAACAATTCGGTTTGCGAGGTCAATACGGTATCAATGGATAAAGGACCGGACAATCCGTATGGCAATGGCTTTTATCCGGTAACGACAACGTTTAAAAAGGAATCGGAAGCGATTCGTGATCTGGATCTGCGCACCGCACGGTACTGGAAATTTATTAATCCTCATTCAACAAATGCGCTTGGTGATCCGGTTGGCTATAAGCTATTTGCCGGGGAAAATGCCTATCCGTATGCGCATGATGATTCTCCATTGATGAAGCGGGCTGGCTTTTTGAAGCATCATCTATATGTAACCCCGTTTGACCGGGAGGAACGTTATGCTTCTGGACGTTATCCGAATCAGCATCCGGGTGGAGATGGTCTGGAGCACTGGGCCAAAGCCGATCGTAATATCGAAAATACCGATGTAGTTGTCTGGTATAACATGGGTCATCATCATATTACACGCCCGGAAGATTGGCCGGTGATGCCAACAGCATATATTAGTTTTACGCTCAAACCGGTCGGTTTCTTCGACCGTAGCCCGGCACTTGATGTGCCACCTTCTGCACCGAAAGCACACGGTCACTGTCAGCATCATCAGTAAGGGGGAATCAAGATGGATAAAATAAGCACTGGCTCTGTAGCGCATACGACTTTTGTCCATGAGCGTCTTCGGTCGATATTGCCGGTATTCTCGTCCTTATTGCCTGCTATAGTAATCGTATTGCTACATGTCGTTCATATGCTAGTATTACCTGCGTTAGCTTCGTCCATGATCATAATGAGTCATGACGATACAGCAATGAGTGGGACAGGCGGCATAAATGGGATGACTATGAATACGATGAGTGGAATGGATCATCATTCTATGCACTCGATGAACGGTGACTCCATAACGAGCGACATACCGTGGATGGAAATTGTAATGGGAGCGATCTGGATCATTTCGATTGTAAGTATATTGCAGGCAGGTTATCAATGGTGGAAGTTGCTGCGCAGTAAGTCGATTACGAAGATACATTATGTTTGTGCTGGCTTTTCAACAATTTCATTATGTGTGGCAATCTACAGTATGGTGATGATGGTAGGGTAGAATGGATCGTATGGAGTAGAAATTAAGCAACAGTGGAAGCACGCAGGCGAATCTATTCAGTCAGTAACGAATGACCCAGCTAGAGAGAGCGACGGCTGAACTATCGAAAAATCCCAATACCGAAATCCCGAAATCATTAACTATCGAGCTACTGATCTACCAAACGCTCAAACTACCACCGAGCCACCGGCATACTGGAATGCTGGAACGCTGAGCTAACCAAATGCCTATACACCTTAAATATCCAGCCCTACAACCAATCAATCTCATAAAGCTCCATATCTCATCACGGCAGGTGCCTAAGATGGGATATGGAGCTTTCTTGATAGATGTACTTTTGCAGCTCCAATAACTATTCTTTAATAAAATAATAATTTCAATACATGAAAAATTCATAATAGAAAAATAAACTCCTGCAACCTGGCTATGATCATCCGATACACACCATTTCACTTCTCCCTTGCACATACGCGCAACTAACGTTTTAACAGACGTATCATTCCTAAAAATATTTTTAAAAATAGGAAAAATAAAACATAATTATATGATAAGATACATACGTACCAATAACTAACTGATTCACCTAAACAGAAACATGCACGATCGCTTCACTATCATTTAAAAACAAAGGGGCTAACACACATGAAGCACATGAAAAAGTTGTTCGCAGGCATCGTTACCGCAGCACTTGTAACCGGAACGGGCATTGCCGTATCCTCTACTGCTCAAGCGCAACCATCCAAGCCGGTACAGGGATTCACCAACGTAAAAGGCGTATACTACAAAAACTGTACCGCTGTACGTAAAGCGGGCAAAGCTCCATTGTATAAAGGCGAACCAGGCTATCGTTTGAAGCTGGATCGTGATAAAGATGGAGTTGCCTGCGAGTAAGTGCAGATTAACGTTTAGGACGAAATAAATGTATGTGTGATAGGTGCAGACTTATACATGCTCCACCATATCCGAGTATGTTATACCTAGGTGCTCGTAACAACAGATACTTATACTAGACAATTCATATTATGATAAAAGCTCCAGTAGAGAGGATGATTTCCTTTCTGCTGGAGCTTTTTGATTGGAGTATGAATTGGAATATAAATAAAGCGGATATGAATAATCGTCATCGTGTAGGAGATCATGAGCGATATGATGAAATCGTAGTAGTAATACGTCTGTTCATTCATGTATTTAATCATGAGTCCTGTACATTTAATCCCTCCAGCCTATCAACCGTATGGTGTACTGTATGCACCATATACAACGTGACGCTTGAACTCGCTGTAACACTTCAATTTGAAGTCTTATAATATGAAAGAAATTCAGGCTATGCTGCAAGCGTAATTGAGGTGCGGCGCCGTATCCAAACATTTAGCGCGGCAATTGCAGTGCAAATGTACTGCCTGCTGGTGAGCTGCGTCGTAACAGCAGATCGCCACCCTGCGCGCGGGCAAGCAGCTGGCTGTAGGTCAGACCAAGTCCCAGACCACGCACATTGCGCTTTTTCTTTTCCCCACGATAAAAACGTTCGAAAATATGCGATTGATCTTCCGCTGTCACACCGGAGCCGTTATCTGTCACTTCTACATGCAGCATATCGTCTTCCGCATACATCGTAATCGAGAAGTGAATCGGCTTGGATTGATCGGATGCTTGTAACCCGTTATTTAGCAAGTTTACGATAATTTGCTGAATACGTAGCGAGTCGCCCATCGTATACATCGGCTCCTGCGGCAAATTCAGCTCGATATTTAACTCATGCATCTCATGTGTAAGTTTCCACTGATAAGCGACCTCGCGAATTAACAATTGCAGATCAAGTCGATCACGTCTCACCTCAACACTACCAGCGGTTAGCGCATTATAATCAAGCAGATCCGATACCATACGTTCCAAACGTCCGGATTCTTTGAGTGCAATCTCGACAAACTCGCGTGCTTCCTCCCCGGACACCACCTCATCCCGCACCGCCATCATCAATCCTTTGATCGATGTGACTGGCGTTTTCAGTTCATGTGTCACACCGGCGAGCGACAATGCACGCCATTCTTCCAGATGTTTGAGACGCTGTGCCATCTCTTCAAATGACGAGACCAATTCCTGAATTTCTTTTTCCGGTGTATTAATATTGAGCTTCACATCGTAATTGCCTGCACAAATTTGCTGGGCGGCTTCGGCGACACCGCTCAGCGGACGCGATAGTTTGCGTGACAGCAAGTAGAGCGTGAGCCAGCCGGACAGAATAAGCACGGCGAGCAGGACGAAGATAAACATCAGCTCATTCGGACTGTATGTGAGTGACTTTTTCGATTGTAAAATGCTCACCTGTCCAATCTGCTTATTGTTACTATTATCGATCGGGGTATTGATCGCCATAAAATTAGTATCCCGTGCGGTGGACAGATCGTTGCTGAGCTTGTTATACATCTGCTTCTCGGTAATGGCAGGGCGTGAAAACATCAGCTTGCCCGTATGGTCGGTAATGATCAGACAGGTGCCTTCATCGATATTAAAAAAACGCAATCGATTTTGAATAATCGCATCCAGATTAGGCGGAACATCGATCTGTCCGGCGGATGTTGTCACCCGATCCGCCACTTCCTGTCCAAGCAGTCCAGCCGTGCGAATACGACTATCCATCGTCGTATCACGTGCCCAGTAGATAGCTGCCACGGCAATGACGACAAAGCCAAGACACAAAATAATAAAATAACGTACTGTCCAGTATGATAGCAACGATACGGTACGCGTCGACTTCACTCGTTGATCCAAAATTGATACCCCATTCCTCGTAAAGTACGAATTTCGCCTGCTTCAGCAGACCAGTGTGATAACGATTGGCGCAGTCGTTTGACCGACAGATCGACCGCACGATCACTACCTTCATAATCCATTCCCCATACTTGATCAATCAGATGATCCCTTGTAAAAGTACGGTTCGGATACTCAGATAAAAACAGTAATAATGACAGATCGCGTGGACTCAGTCCAACCTCAGCCCCGTTTAAATACACACATTTGGCTGCATCATCAATCACGAGATTGCCAAAATGTCGTTTACTGCTGCGATCCTGTAAGAAGGGACGACGACGTAAGACCGCATGAACACGAGCAACAACTTCTTCGGGCATAAATGGCTTGGTCATATAATCATCGGCTCCACTATCCAGACCATGCAGCCGATCGGTCATGCCATCGCGTGCGGTTAGCATAATGACCGGGCAGGAATGGTGCTGACGGATAAGCTGCAATACTTCCCAGCCATCTAGTCCAGGTAGCATCACATCGAGTAGGACGAGTGCAGGCTCGCGTTCGCGAAATAACTCCAATGCTGTCCATCCATCTGCGGCATGAACGACTTCAAACCCTGCTTTTTTTAAATAGGCGGATAATACACGAGCGATACTCGGCTCATCCTCTACGATTAAAATCAATTTCATAATAACAGTGACTCCTTGTGAGCATAATGAACAATACATGTGGCTCTCTATTTATAAGCAAATTCAACTATAAGCAAAATACCATCTATAGCTGTAACGTTATTTATAATGATACTAGCGATAATCATAAGCAAGTTATAAAAATAAAGCGTTAAGTACATCTATTGTACATGTGTAACAAATAGAGTTGCAACTAATAACATACCACTGTCTAATAAAATAAATAACTCCATACCAGAGTCAACTAGTAAAAAAGTACGAAGGACAACGGGTAGCGTATTACGTTATATATTTTCGCTAAATAGAATAGATGGACACATTGTCGACATATTAAGCTTCTATACTACCCTTATAAAAGATTGAAAGTAACACACAAAAAGAGAGCGAAAAGGAGCGAACATCATGAATAAAAAAACGAGAAATGGGCTGATTGCAGCCGCAGTGGTGATTGTGATTGTAGGGGTTGGTGGGTATACGTTTATGAAGAGCTATCTGGGTAACAAGGTAGCGATTGAAAGTGTCGTGCCGACACAGGCAGCAGCTGCGGAAAGTACAGGCACGGAAACATCAGCACAAAGTGTAACTGGAAATGAGCTAAACGGCAACTGGGCAATTAACGACCCGTCCAAAGTATATTTCTCTGTGACGACATCGCAAGAGACAGTTAACTTTGTTGATAACAAAGTCAGTGGCAAGTGGAATGTAAACGTGGATGATCCGTCCCAAATGACAAGTGAAGGACAGATCGATATGAGTGCGATCGATTCCGGCACAGCTCAGCGCGACGAGCATGTGAAAAGCGCCGACTTTTTCGATGTAAGTCAGTTCCCCAATGCGACTTTCAAAGCAACGTCATTTGAAAATGTTCCCAAAGAATGGGTATCCGGTGCAACGAACGAATTCAAAATGACCGGTACATTGACTGTAAAAGGTAAAGCAAAAGACGTAACGTTTGATATGAAAGGCGTATATCAGGACGGTAAATTGCTGCTCTCCGGTACGACCAAAGTGACATTTGCCGACTTTGGCATGAAAAACCCGCATTCCGTCGTCCTGAGCACACAAAATGATATTAATGTACAGCTGGAGCTGGTGCTGGATAAACAGTCGTAACCTATAAGATCCAAGCTTAAGATCCAAGCTCCTATACAAATACAATGTTAAACCTTACTCCATCTTACATGCAGTATGAAAAGTAATAATGGATACGATCATCGCTAGAGCCGACAATCATTATAGTTGTTGGCTCTAGTTATTTGGCTTTATTTACATGCAATATCCATGTCCGAAAGATGGTACATACGCGTTACAAATTATACGAATAAAAATGTATTGAAAACGTACAATATTTGTATTTTTTGATATATTATTCGTATTATTGAGTATACGACTAGTTATTTTGTACTAATTAGGCTATATTTTTAACTAAATTAGTTTGAAAGATAGGCAGTGACTCAGGCCTGGATAGTTCATAAGTAGCATGAATTGCGATTATTATGCAATCAAAGCCTATTTATTAAATCCAATGAGCGAGGTGGTTACGATGTTTGGTTGGTTAGGTTGGCAAAAGGGTTTGCCTTTATGGTGGTCATATCGGTTGAACACAAGCCGGAAGGAAGATATCGAGCACGTTTTTGAAAGTATCGCTGAGACGAGAAGACAATTAATGATAGATTGGGCGAATGATCAATGGGCGCTTATGGATCGCTTATTGCAACAAATACAATTGATCAATCTACGATGTTTGGATTCAGATGCTAGAGACAAACTGACGGATTTGCTTCAAATGAGCTACAAACGTATGCAGGACAGCACGGAACTTTTTATTTTGGATCTCGATCAACAGGTTATTTTTTCTACATATGAACGTCGTCTTCACTCCCATGCTGCTAATGTTCCGCTACCTTTTACGCAAGGGCTGCATTATGAACATCACAGTACCTCTACAAGCAAATGTCTCTTCGGACCTTATTGTGATCCGATGACGTTACAGATTGGGGCCCGTTCTTCTACCTTTCATGATGAAATTACACTGATGTTTATCGTTTCTATTGTACAGGATGGTGAGCATGTGGGCTGGCTGTGCTGCCGCATTCCGGGCGATGTGCTTGGAGATCTGATTCAGCGCGAATCCGGGCATATTTATCCCGATTCTGGGGACAATTATTTATTCATGGTGCAGTCTCGTATACGACCGGAAGTGAAGCCCGGAACGGCGTTATCGCGCAGTCGTTTTGAAGATCATACGTTCACGCATGGTGAAAATTTGAAGTCTGGAGTCATGACGGAATGGGGCATCGTCTCGGTGCAGAAGCATACCGAGTTAGAGCTGATGTTTACTGATCCAAGTACAGGAGAACTTCATCCTGGTGTAGCCAGTACTATTCAAAATGGTTCAAATTTATTTGTTGCCTATCCGGGCTATTCCGACTATCGTCATATTCCGGTTATTGGAAAAGGGATTACATTTCAGCTTCCTCATTGTCCTGATCGCTGGGGAATGATGTGCGAGGCGGATTTGGAAGAGGTATACCGTATTCGTAGTATAGGATGGCGGCAAATAAAGCTGCAAAGTATATATCTGTTGCTATTTACAGTCATCACTATGGTATTGCTCTATGTCCTGACAGGAAATATTTGGAGTATATGGGGATTGGGGGGATTTCAACTACTGTCTGGCTACTTTATGATATGGCGGCTTAATCGGCAGGAATACCAGCGCGTTCATCACGACTTCAAGCGACTTGCTGAATTTATTCGTATTAATGCCGAGGGCAAAGGAGATTTGACGCAACGTCTCGATCTGGGGAGCTTTGCACAGGACGAGTCTGGCGAACTTGCCAAGTGGATTAACAATATGATCGATTCGCTGGAAAATATTATGATTCATGTACAACGAGCAACGATGGATGTGATGAACAATCAGCATAAGATGCAGAAATCTACAGATACTACACAACAAACGACAGATCGTGTAAATACGAAGCTAGAGTCTATGATTAGAGCGATTCGCAGGCAATTGGAAGACCTCGCACAGGCGAAGCAAGCGTCTGACTATATGCGTATGACGTTACAACAGTTAGAGCATGCTGCGAATGAGCAGCTTCATGTCGCTACGCAAGAGGTTGATCGTATTCACGATACGATGCACCAAATTTCCAAAAGTGTGTCCGATACGAATGAAACGATTTTATCATTTATGAATACGTTGGATGATATTTATCGTACGTTGGCTGTTATCGACGAAATTTCGGCTCAGACGAATCTGCTTGCACTAAATGCTTCCATTGAAGCTGCGCGTGTAGGAGAGCATGGACGGGGTTTCGCTATTGTAGCTGACGAGATTCGTAAACTTGCCGATGTATCTCGCCATTCGACAGAAGAGATTCATCACATTTTAAAGCATATTTCAGCGGCAGCCAGCACCGCATCCAAACAAATTAAAGTAGGCGATCAGGTACTTGCAGATGGAACTACACTTGTGCGTGCCGCTTCAGAATTATTGAAAAAAGCTGCTATAGAGGAACCGGAACGCACAGAAGTTGTAGATCAGGTCGTTGAGCTGATCGAAAATATTGCAGTAATTAGTCAGCAAAATCGAGTCACATCTGCTGAAGTGGAAAGCGAGATGGCGGAGTTACTACAAAACATGGTAAAAGTCCAGCAGTCTTCGCATGATGTAGAAACGATTACACTATTTTTGCAGCAAGTCGTTGGACAATTCCACTTGAGTCGGTCTGTGTAAAATGGAGTGGACGAAACGGATCAGTCGCAGTTGTATGCTGTATAAGGTAAGCTTTATGTCTACATTGCACATCGATTTGGATAGATTGCCTGTTAAATATGCTTAACGCACAAATAGTTGTAATGTTTTCATAGGTGCATTGAAAAATGATAGTCAGAAATATAGGAGAAAGCATGAGGGGGAGATGCTTTCTCCTTTTTGCTTACAACAAAACAATATAGATTATGCAATAATTTTACACATTTGGAACCGGAAAAATAATTTTAAATCGTGCTATGCCTGCTGACTCGTTTGACCAAAAACCCTTGCTACTACAGCGTTTAGATGCCTGTTACTGCAAAAGCTACAGCTCGTTGATGTGTCGAAAAGCTCGAATCCGGGTAATTGCATATGACCAAGCAAAGCACCGGTTGTCTGAAAATCAGGCTGGTCTACATGATCTTTTCATGCCAAAACATACTTATACTTTTTCATAGGAGAGGGGATTCCATGAGTAAAATTATTTTCGTATCCAATCGATTGCCTGTTACTGTAAAAAAACATGAGTCCGATCTTCAATACAGTAAAAGTATCGGCGGTCTCGCAACAGGCCTCAAAAGCTATCACGAGCAAGGTGACACGATCTGGGCAGGCTGGCCCGGCGTTTCTAGCGATGACCTGAATGAACAGGATATGCAGACGATTGACACGGAACTGCGTGAACAATATAACTGTCTGCCGATCTTTTTGTCCGAAGAAGAGATCCAGCAGTATTATGAAGGTTTTTGCAATGAAACGATCTGGCCGTTATTCCACTACTTCACTAATATTGCGCAGTACAATAGTGAGACATGGGAAGCATACAAGCAAGTGAACCAAAAGTTCTTTGATTCGATTGATCCGATCATCGAACCGAATGATACGATCTGGATTCACGATTACCAGCTGATGCTGTTACCACAGATGATTCGCGAAAAGTACCCGGATACGCAAATTGGATTTTTCCTGCATATTCCGTTTCCTTCCTTCGAAATTTATCGCCTACTCATCTGGCGTGAAGAAATCCTGCGCGGATTGCTCGGCGCCAATCTGATTGGCTTCCATACCTACGATTATGTGCGTCACTTCTTAAGCAGTGTGCGCCGCTTGCTCGGCAAAGAACATAATCTATATAAAATCAATTACGAGACCTATAGCGTTCAGGTCGAAGCCTTCCCAATGGGGATCGATTATGACTTTTTCGCCAAATCGTCGGGAACAGACAATCTGTCCAGCGAAGCACGTGATTTTATCGAAAGCACACGTACCGTACAAAATATTATTTCAGTAGATCGTCTCGATTACACAAAAGGCTTGCCCGAACGGATTAAAGCGTTCAAGCAATTCCTGCAAAAGTATCCAGAATACCACGAAAAGGTACGTCTAAACTTGATCGTAGCGCCATCTCGTGTAGGCGTTGAAGCATACGATGAGCTTAAGCGTGAAATCGAAGGTCTGGTCAGCGCCGTGAATGGACAATTCGGTACCGTTAGCTGGATGCCGGTCTGGTTCTTCTTCCGCACATTCAGTCAGGAAGACCTGATCGCCTTTTACCGTAACAGCGATGTGTTGCTCGTTACGCCACTGCGCGACGGTATGAACCTGGTTGCCAAAGAATATATCGCTGCACGTAGCGACTACAAAGGCATGCTCGTTATGAGTGAGACGGCAGGCGCAGCCAGTGAATTGGGCGAAGCGGTGATCGTGAATGCGAACGATTATGGCGCGATTGCAGCCGGCATCAAAACCGCGCTGGATATGCCTGATCATGAAAAGATTGAGCGTAACAAAATGCTGCATCGCCGCATCTCCCGCTATAACGTCAAATTCTGGGCAGATGAGTTCCTCGAAGCGCTGAAAAATACAGCCGAATCCCATGTGGAAACGAAAGATCTGGTCGATATCAAATCTGAACCGTCCACCGTCGAAACGGCTTATATGAAAGGCAAAGACCGTGTATTGTTCCTCGATTATGATGGAACACTCGTAGGGTTCAAGCCAACACCGGATCAAGCGCGTCCAGATGAAGAATTGCGCGGCATCCTGCGCGAACTGTGCGCCGATCCACATAACACTGTCGTCATCATTACCGGTCGCGACCGCGATGTAATAGAGAACTGGTTAGGCGATCTTGATCTGTACATTATCGCATCTCACGGTCTATGGCTGCGTCAGCCACAGGGCGAGTGGAAGATGACGATGAGTGTCGATAACGACTGGAAAGATTCCGTGCGCCACGTACTGGAAATGTACACCGACCGTACACCAGGTTCATTGATCGAGGAAAAAGAATACTCGCTCGCATGGCATTACCGGCAATGCGAACCCGAAATCGGCGTGCAAAAGCGTAATGAACTGCGCGAAGCACTCATTTCGATCACCCAATCGATGAGTCTCGGTATTCTGGAAGGTAACAAAGTACTGGAAATCAAAGACACACGGATGAACAAAGGCCACGGCGCCCATCAAATGCTGCAAACGAAAGAGTTTGACTTCATTTTCGGCGTCGGCGACGATCATACCGATGAAGACCTGTTTATGGAGTTGCCAGACGATGCTTTCTCGATCAAAGTAGGCGCAGGCAATACCAACGCCAACTACCGTCTCAAATCGTTCCGCAACATCCGCCAACTGCTCAAACGTTTTATCGAGTTGAGCCGTAAAGAAGTAGGAGAAGCGAAAGAGGCAGAAGCGGGTAAATGATTGGTCGTTATGCTCGCACACTTATGTGGTGAGGCATACCGCACTTTATAAAGTGTATAATTAGGAAGAGCAGACAATATGGTTATGCATTTAATCATATTGTCTGCTCTTTGTTATTTAAAGATTCATCATGTCAGTTGAAATGAAAATGGATTTTTGCGAAGCAAAATATCTTACAGCTTTGGAGGGGCGAGAATGTACAACTCACTCCTAATCCGTAGATTCCCACGGCTCCACCGGAGTCCGTCCCCTTATTCCTTGCCGGAGTGGTGTACCTCCAAATCTCCAAATATCTCAATGACGATACACCTATGGAAACTCCCAACATCGTCAAACCTTCACATCCTACCCAAAATGTTCGCATTTTACCCTTTTCCAATCATGCTACTTACAGGTATGATAGAATAGAGAAATGCAGCTTAATATCGATTAAAGCGTATACATAGACGCTGGCAGGAGGAAAAGGATGAGTATAGTAACGACGCAAGCGACAGATTATTTGCAGCGTACCGAGGTACAGCAGCTTTTGGAGCGTTTATATGGAACAGAAGAGCTAACCGAACAGACAGCTCGATACGAGCAATTGATCTCGCAGTTTGGCAAGCATTTTGGCGAACCGGAAGTTCAGTTGTTTAGCGCATCCGGACGTGTAGAGATCGGTGGTAACCATACCGATCATAATCGGGGGAAAGTGCTCGCTGGCAGTATCCATCTGGATACGATTGCAGCTGCGGCACCGGTAGCGCAGCCGGAGATTGTGTTTTTCTCAGAAGGCTATGAAGGGGAGTTCCGCGTACAGTTGGACGATCTGTCTGCTGGCGAAAATGAAAACGCTACAGTATTGCTCGTTAAAGGGATCGTTGCTGGTTTACGTGAGCAGGGTTACCAGGCAGGTGGCTTCCATGCCTACCTTAGCACGAATGTGCTATCTGCATCAGGCCTTAGCTCATCCGCTTCGTTTGAAATGCTGATCGGCGCGATTTTGAATACGTTTTATAATGAAAGTAAGCTGGATGCGGTCACGCTCTCCAAAATTGGTCGTTTTGCAGAAAACCGTTATTGGAACAAGCCATCCGGTCTGCTCGATCAGATGTCGTGTGCATATGGCGGACTGGTCGCGATTGATTTTGCCGATCCACAGCAGCCCCAGATCGAAGCGGTATCGTATGATTTTTATGCAAAAGGCTATTCGCTACTCATTGTAAGCACAGGTGGTAACCATGCTGATCTGACAGACGATTATGCGAGCGTGCCGAATGAAATGTTTGCAGTTGCGAAGCAGCTTGGCGGCGAAGTATGCCGTGATATTACGCTGGAGCAGATGTATGCTAATCTGCCTGCATTGCGTGAACAAGCAGGCGATCGCGCAGTTCTGCGTGCGATGCATTTCTTGCAAGAGAATGATCGGGTCGATCAACAGGTGGCGGCATTGCGTGCAGACGATATGAACAGTTTCCTCGGTCTGTTGACCGCTTCCGGTAATTCGTCGTGGAAATGGTTGCAAAACTGCTACCGTGACTCCGATCATCATGATCAGAGTGTAGCGGTCGCACTGGCAATTACTGAAGTATTCCTGCAAAGCATTGGCGCTGGGGCATGCCGTTTGCATGGCGGCGGCTTCGCTGGTGTTATTCTCGCCGCTGTACCGAATGAGCACGCAGCAGCTTATGAGCAGCTTATAGCAGATACACTCGGCACCTCCGTATTCCGTGTACGTATTCGCGAACATGGCGCATTTTGCCTGAACGAACTGCTGTAGAACAAGCCAGCAGCCGTGTAAAAGCATATGAAAATAAGCCACCAAGAATGTCCTATATGCAGACATTCTTGGTGGCTTATTTCGTCATATACACCGGTTCATTCGTATAGAGCAAATCGACGAATCATAGACCAACCCACACCCTAATCATCAGGTGAGGATTCGCTATCATGTATAGGCGATCTTCAATCGACTATAGGATATCTTCAATCGACGATTTCGCCTGTTCCAGTTGCTGCTCATACAATGCCAGATTATCACCATCAAAGCAAACAAACCGAATTTGCTCCAGCGATCCATTACCGGTCTCGGCATATTGCTGAACGACGCTTACAGCAATTTCCGCAGCTTCTGGCTTAGGATAACCGTAAATCCCCGTACTAATATTTGGAAACGAAATGCTCGTCAACTTATGCTCATCGGCTAACTGTAAACAATGAATATAACAATGACGTAGCAAATCCGGTTCCAGTTGATCGCCGCCATTCCATACTGGCCCAACGGTATGAATTACATGCCGTGCTGGCAAATTACCAGCGGTCGTTATGACCGCTTCTCCGGTCGGACAGCCCCCCTGACGCTCCCGAATCCGATAACAATCTTCCAAAATAGCGGGGCCACCTGCACGATGAATCGCTCCATCCACACCACCACCGCCGAGTAGACTGGAATTGGCAGCATTCACGATAGCATCCACCTGCTCACGCGTAATATCTGCTTGAACTGCTTCAATAGTGACACCGTTGATCACAATCTTCATGACTGACACTCCTTTCTATATGAAGGACAGATCGATGATGGAAAATAGGACAGTGGAAGCTGATAAGTTAGGCGATAAAGTAGACTGACAACAAGTATATCTATATCGACTAGATACACAGTCTGTCTACTTTTTTAACCCGTGTTTCGTACATACCCCTGTAAATGAATATCGTAACAGTCATGTATATTTTATAGTTGGTAGCTATATGTTGGGTAGCTATATGTTGAATGTTGTAGAGGCAATGAGTGCTTTGATAAGCGAAGAGTAGAAGAAAGTACAAGCAACAAAGGCACATTGTACTACCAAAGTGAGGAAAAAGAGCAAGCAACAGGAGGATAGGTGTGCTATTCTCAAAACGATGAGTGGAAATAAGAGGAAAATGTAAAAGATGTTCGCAGAACGAAGAGGAAAAAAGAAAGTGATTCATGTCTGCAATATCCACATAACGGAAGGAAATAAGGGGAAAAGACGACTTTTGAGCACGGGAATCTACATGATGATCCTACTTCATAGATTCCTGTGCGAGACCGGAGTCTGTCCCCTTATTCCTTCCAGCAGTGGATGAGGCATCACCGTATCATGGTTGCTACATAGTTCCAAGCAAATAAATTAAATATTTTACCATATCAATGATACGCCGTCCTTAATACATCCTCACCAGTCCATCTGTACTAAGTTAATCTTGTGCTACCATTATCACTCAGCGCATTGGCGCAAAATCGCTAATTTTCTCCATCATACGATCTATTTGCCCCAGCGTTTCTTCACTCAATGTCATATTTACCGCTTCTACATTCTCATGAATCTGCTGCGGTTTGCTCGCTCCAATGATGGCAGAACTGACTCCCGGTTGACGCAATACCCATGCCAGTGCCAGCTGGGACAACGTCATATCCATACTTGCCGCCAGATCGTTCAATTCAGCGACAACGCCAAGCACATCATCACGGAAATAGCTGCGGATCACCTGATTTACCGAATCGTTCGCTGCACGTGTATCGGATGCTGGAGCCTGACCTGGCTTGTATTTGCCAGTCAATACGCCCTGAGCGAGTGGAGAGAAGACAACCTGACCGAGTCCGTATTGCTGTGATACCGGCAATACCTCTTGCTCGATGTAACGCTCAAATAGATTATAGATCGGCTGATTCGCTGCTAGTGGACGCAGACGCAGGCGTTCACCAATCGCCGCAGCTTCCGTAATTTGGGCAGCCGACCATTCGCTGACCGCAGCGTACAAAATTTTACCCTGTGCGGTCAGATCATCGAGTGCGCGTAGTGTTTCTTCGGTTGGGGTGTCTGTATCGAAGCGATGACAGAAATAAATATCGATATAATCGGTGCCCAGACGCTTCAAACTTGCTTCGCATTGCTCCATAATATGCTTGCGTGACAGACCGCGATCATTCGGTCCATCGCCCATCGGGAAAAATACTTTCGTGCTCAGCACATAACTGGAACGATCGTAGCTAGCGAGTGCAGCACCAATCGCTTTTTCACCTTCACCGCGATTGTAAGCGTTTGCGGTATCGAAAAAATTAATCCCTGTCTCAAAAGCAGTACGGATGCACAGATCGGCTGCCTGTTGCTCAGCGGCTGTTCCATAGGTGAGCCAGCTTCCAAGTGAAATTTCACTAACTTTGAGACCGGTGTTGCCCAGATTGCGGTATTTCATAAACACTCACACTCCTTCATATGTAGATCGATAAGGCAGTTCACGGTATATGAACCGCCTTAGTCATCATCCGCCAAAATGATCCATCCGTCAACTACTACGAGTTCTAATACGTTTTAGTACGTTCTAATTGGACATCCACAGGGTAGCAGGCAATACGGGATGTATCTTTCATAGGCAATATAGAATATGTGTTTCATAGGCGTGTCAGGTAGTAAAGCAGTTCGTAACGACAGCTGCTATACATTCTCATCGGCTTGCGCTTCGATGTTAAAATACGCACCCGTCTGCAATTGATCGACGAAATGCTGTAGCCATACATAATATTGCTGCGCATGCTGAAGCTTATGTAAATCACGCAGACAGCTTTCTCGTTCTTCGGTAGTCGTATCCTGCGCCAGAATCATCTCTGACAGCTGCGGTATCACCTGTTCCAGACTGGACGTCATCACATCAATCTCACGCTGTAATCGACTACCGAAGAAATTTTGGAAGGTTTTAAAATAGTCCGTTTCCGCCTGATACTGATCACGCCGATCACGCTTCTGTTCCAGCTTCGTAATCATACGAGATTGCACGAGTGAACGAACGGCATAGCTCATATTGCTTTTGCTCATATTCATGCTGTCTTTCATTTCTTCCAGTGTCATCGGTCGGTCTTCGAAATACATCACACCATACAATTCGCCAAATGAATGATTCACTCCATACAAATCCATCGTCCGTGCAATCGCGTCGATCACTTCTGCTCGGAGCTGTTGCTGTTCCCGTGCACGATCAGGTACATTTTTTTCCTTTTCCACCATAACACCTCGTATAGGATCTGAATATGTCAGAAATTCAATGCAAAATTTACACGATTCACCGATAGTTTAACACTGTCTTGACTCAAAGTTCTACAAACGAGTGTACAATAATTTTTGTACGGAAGGCTGAAATGAATACTGAACATGCCAAACGTAAAATGATTCAATTAAATTTGAACACAGGAGTGAACGAAGTGAAATTGAAATGGATGCGGGAGGGCGAGGCATTAGCGTTCACCTTGCCAGCGGTTATTCCGCTGTTGCTCTTCTGGCTTGGACCACTCGTCTACATAGTTTACCTGAGCTTCACCGATTGGGATTTTATGAGTCCGGAAAAGGAATTTGTCGGCTGGGGCAATTATACGTATTTGCTCGGCAATCCTGACTTTTATCAAGCGCTGCGTGTGACATTGCTGTTTGGGATCGGAAGTGTCATTCCAATTATGGTCGGTGGACTGCTGCTTGCCTTACTCCTAAATAGCAAGCTACGCGGATCAAGCATCTATCGCGCATTGATCTTCTCACCGTGGATCACACCGACTGTTGCTGTATCGATCGTCTGGTCGTGGATTTTCCAACCGGATGTAGGGTATGCAAACTACGTGTTGAAGCTGATCGGCATTACAGGTATCGGCTGGCTGCAAGATTCGCAATGGGCACTAGTCGCTGTATTGATCGTCACGTTATGGAAATCGATCGGTTGGGCGATGATCTTTTATCTGGTCGCGCTACGGAATCTACCGAGCGATCTGCTGGAAGCGGCTTCGATTGATGGGGCAGGTGCATGGAATAAATTCCGCCACATTACGATTCCGCTCATCTCGCCAACGACATTTTTCCTGGCTGTCATTTTAACGATTCAATCACTGCAAGCGTATGATCAGATTAATGTGATGACGCAAGGTGGTCCGGCAGGCTCCACGCGTACATTGCTGTACATGTATTATCAGGCGGCATTTGAAGCGTTTGATGTAGGTCAAGCGTCAGCGGTGGCTGTACTGTTGATCCTCCTCTGTGTACTACTATCCGCAGGCTCATTCTGGCTTGGAAGAAAGATGGTGCATTATTGATATGCGTACAATGAACAACAATAGCGTACCACAGCAAGAAAGTACGGCTTCGTCTACGATGGTGTATAGCTCCATACAGGGCCAATCTGCACCAGCGACAGGTAGAAGTGGCGGTAATGGCATGCTGTCAGCAAGACAGCGCTCCAACAGTCAACCTCATAAACGAAAGCAGCTTGGACCTGTCGCGCTCACAACGAATATGATTCGTTACGCTGTATTAACGCTGATCGCGCTGGTGATGGCATTTCCATTTTACTGGATGATTACGAGTGGATTGAAGACGAATGATGAAATCTTCCGTATGCCGCCAACCTTATGGCCGGAACATCTATTATGGAACAATTATGTGGATGCGTGGCATGCTGCACCATTTGCCCGCTATATGCTGAACAGTATGTTTGTCGGCGCGGCGATTGCGCTATTGCAGGTAATCAATTCTTCGATGATGGCGTATGCGCTCACCCATATGCAATTCCGCTTAAAAGGATTGTTTACCGGAGTCGTATTGCTCGGTTATATGATTCCGAGTACGGCTGTCTATTTGCCGAGCTATCTGGTGCTGAGCAAGCTGCATTTGCTTGATTCGTACAGCGGATTAATTTTGTCCAACTGTGTGAGTGTATTCTCGATTTTCTTAATTCGGCAGGCCTTTCTGCAAATTTCGCATGAGCTGGTGGAAGCAGGACAGCTTGACGGCGCATCTCATTTCCGCATTTTGTGGACGATGCTCGTACCGCTCGCCAGACCGACCTTTGCAGTGATGATACTCATTACCTTTATTGAGCAGTATAACAATTATTTCTGGCCGATGCTCATTACGAAAAGTCCGGATCTGCAACTTGTGTCCGCAGGCTTACGCAGCTTTTTCGTGGAAGGAGGAGCGTATGGACTGAAATGGCCGCAAATTATGGCGGCTAGCGCCTTTACGATTGCACCACTGCTCGTGTTGTTCTTATTCACCCAGAAGACGATTATGCAAAGTGTGAACATGTCTGCTGGCATCAGTAAATGAGCGCGTAGCGCACCCATACAGGCGTAAGTGATACGTGAGTACATGATGATGAGCTATTCCAATAGCGATCATTTGGCAGACTGTAAAGTCTGACCTATATCCCTTTATACAGGAGAGGATCAATCGTATGAATCTGTTCAGTATGTGGAAAAATAAAATCTCAAAACAACCAGTTAACACTTTAAATGGACTGGACGAACAACCAGTATTAACACGGAAGACTCGTACATTCGGCTGGAAATCCGGACTGTCGCTCATGATCATGTCCACATTCCTACTCACAACCGCATGTGGCTCACCATCTAGCGGCAGTACGCCTGCTGCGGCAAGCAGTTCTACAGCAACAGAAACAAGCACATCCAGCGGCCCAGTTGAAATCGAATTCTGGTACGGGCTGGGCGGCAAGCTGGGCGATAATATGAAAAAGATGATCGACAACTTCAACGCTTCACAGAAAGAGGTTATCGTCAAAGGTGTCGTACAGGCAGATTACGACGAAACGACACAAAAGCTGCAAGCCGCGATTGCCGCAGGTCAGGTTCCAGCCGCCGTACTCAGTTCTAATGTAGAATGGGCGAAAAAAGGCTATTACGCACCGATGGATCCATTCATTAGCGCCGATCCTGATTTTAAAAAGGATGATTTTGTCCAAACGTTTTTGCAGCAAGGACAGGTTGATGGAAAGCAATACTTCCTGCCGATGTACGGAACGACACAGATTATGTACTATCGCAAAGATGCACTCAAAGCAGCCGGTATCGACCCTTCCAGCCTGACGACATGGGAAGCACTGTCCGCAGCCGCCGCGAAAATGACCAAAAAATCCGGCGACAAAACAACGTTCTATGGCTGGGAACCGATGTGGGGCGCGGACAATATGATCGATGCTGTGCTGAGTAAAGGCGGAAACATCCTCAGTGCAGACGGCAAAACCGTAACGATTGATACACCGGAATGGACAAGCACATGGGAATCATTCCGCAAATGGATTCATGATGATGGCATTATGACGATTCATTCTGGCGGTCAGGGCTGGGAATACTGGTACAAAACGATCGATGATGTGATGAAGAACAAAGCAGCAGGGTATACCGGTTCGAGTGGTGACCAGGGCGATCTGGACTTCAACATCGTCGGCGCGATGGAGCAACCGGGCTGGCAAGGTGTAGGTCAGGGTAAACCTGTAGCGAGTGCGATTATGGCAGGTATTCCGGCACAGGCCAGTCCAGAGCAGCAACAAGCCGCATTCAAATGGCTGACATACTTCTCCAAAGCTTCCAATACAGCACAATGGTCGATGAATACAGGTTATATCGCTGTCCGTCAATCGGCATTGCAGGATGAGAAATTCAAAGCGTTCAGTGCGAAACATCCACAGATTGAAGTACCGCTTAAACAAGCATCTCATGCTTCACCTCCGTTCCAGGACCCAACGGGCGGTAAAATTACGGATGCACTGAAAGTAGCAGCAGATCAGGTTCAAATCAATAACGTACCGGCAGCGCAGGCACTGGCTGAAGCACAGAAAAAAGCACAGCAAGAACTGGATCGCGCGAATCGCTAAGCGTTATATAGGATCAACTGTGATGGAGTGATATGATGAAGTGTTCGTATATGTGTGCACCTACGTGTAGGCAGCAGTGGCATCTGCTCCAGCCAAATCGTTTGCCTACCTGCTCTAGTTTACAGTCGAAGAGCTTATCGTTCTCCTAAGTATAAACTAGGTATATAGCCGAAACGACAGTATGATTGATGATTGCATAAGGGCAAATGGTAGCCTGCCAATGACATGAGAATGCACAGCGCAGCAGTAGGCGCTGTGCATTCCTTTTTATCGATGAAAGAAAGGAAGTATAAAGATGACAGAGACTGTACACACAAGCAAAACATCGCCTATCCAGCATGAGATTTCAACGGATCATGCTGATCATGCCGATCACGCTATGACGACAGAGGAACAGCAGACCGAGATCGCACGCCGACAGGTTGAACAACAGCAACAACAAGTCGAGCAGCAACGACAGCAAATCGAACAGAAACAGATGGATAATCTGCAACCGCTAGACCGAATGGAACTGATGCGCTGTCTGCTTCGTCAGCCGAATGCAATACGGCGAATTGATGCGGTGCTGTTTGATAAGGATGGCACACTGCTTGATTTTATACACATGTGGGGCTACTGGGCAGATGAACTGTTACGCAGCTTCCGTGAAGCGCTGGAAGCGGATGGATTGCTATGGCCAGAGCAGGATCGCGCAGACATCTGGGGCACCATTCATGACCATACAGGACGTATTATCGATTATGATGTGAACGGTCCGCTTGCTATGGGCACGATGCATGATGTGTATGCCGTACTCGCCTGGCAAGGGTATCGCGCAGGCTGGTCATGGGGATATGCCAGTCGGATCGTTCGTGAACTGGCGGATGCTGCCGAGGAGCGATTAGAGCAAGTTCGTCCGGTACAGGAAGTGAAAGGGGCGACTGCTTTTATCGAGCAGTGTCAGCGTCATGGGCTGAAACTTGGCGTCGTTACCGCTGATGATACAGCCAATGCACATAAACATCTATCGTGGATGGGACTCGATTCGATGTTCGATATTATTATTGGCAGTGATCGGGTAGAGCGTGGCAAGCCATTTCCCGATATGGTACAGCTGGCATGTGAACAACTTGGGGTAGAGCCGCGACATACGATCGTGATCGGTGATACCAATGGCGATATGATGATGGCGCATGCTGCTGGTTGCGAGCTGGCGATTGGGATCGGACAACCGGAGGTGTTTGCCCTTTGCTCTATGACGATCACATCGTTTACCGAGCTGTGCAGGGAAGAGGAGGACACGCCATGAGTATGTATGCAGGCTGGTTATTGTTGAGCGGTGCGATCGTGCTGGAGCTTAGTGGAACGGTATTGATGAAAATATCAGATGGCTTCTCTCGTCCGCTTCCTTCGCTGTTCATGTTTATTTGTTATGCAGCAAGCTTCACCTTATTAAACTATGCGGTGCGTTATATGCCGATCAGCCTGGCGTATGCGATCTGGTCTGGCGTAGGGATTACGCTTATTAGCATAGCAGGTTATTATTTATTTGGAGAGCGGCTGCGTATGACTTCAGTATGCTGGTTAGCCGTCATTATCGTTGGCATTATTGGACTGAAATGGAGTGACGCAAGATGACAAAGCCTTTTTATTATCCTATAGCTACTGATCCCGAATTATCCGTACCATCGTTTAGGCCGGATCAGCATCAGCGCATCGCTTCTTTTCAGGTGATTACCGATACGCATCTAACGGCTGATCCGAATCATCTGTACAATCAGCATATGGAGCTGGCATGTACCGATATGAGCAAGCATGCTGTGGACAGTCTCGGCATGATGCATGTGGGCGATGTGACTGATCATGGCCTGCCTGCCGAATATGCAGAACTGCACCGTATTCAGTCTCAATATGGCGAGCATCTTCCACCGATGTATAGCACATCAGGTAATCATGATGTGGGTGATCTCGGTTGGAAAGAGGAGGTAGAGCAACTGGATGGACTCTTCTCTGTTCAAGGC
Source organism: Paenibacillus wenxiniae (assembly GCF_039822605.1). Classification (NCBI taxonomy): domain Bacteria; kingdom Bacillati; phylum Bacillota; class Bacilli; order Caryophanales; family Paenibacillaceae; genus Paenibacillus; species Paenibacillus wenxiniae. Next base: position 103,692 of record NZ_JBCGUH010000010.1, on the reverse strand, counting down.
CAGCCATTGCCGGAATTATGGGCACATTATCGCCAGACAGCGGCAGGTCTATATACAATTCCACCTGTAGCTGATGTCCCTGAAGCGGTTCATGAACTGTGGTTACATCGTCTGGGCAGTTTTAATGAAGCGACAGCAACAGAAGGAGCTTACTATCAGAAGCGTCTGGGCGGGTATGTGTTTATTTTCCTCGGTACAGAGCGTCCGCTCGCCAAAGATTGTCATCTGTCAACGATGCAGCTGGAATGGCTGCAAGAGCGGCTTCATGCGGCGGCAAGCGCATCGCCTGGGAAACCGATCTTTGTCTTTTTGCATCAGCCGCTGTTGAACACGGTAGCAGGTTCGCTGGAGCAGCAGGGATGGTACGGAGTGGAACAAGACGATGAATTAAAACAACTATTATTGCAATACCCGCAGGTGATGTTGTTTAGCGGACATACACACTGGCAGTTAAGTTCGCCACATACGATGTATTCGGCGGCTGGTGGCCCGGTCATGTTTAATGCGGCTTCGGTTGCGTATTTATGGACAGATGCAGATGAATATTTGGAAGGCAGTCAGGGGTATTATGTCGATATTTATGCTACTCATATCGTTATACGTGGTCGTGATTTTGCCGCTGGACGCTGGCTCAAGGAAGCAAGCTGGACGTTTGCGTATGGCAACGCAGAGTGAGCATCTGCGTGCCAAATATGGTATCCTTACTTCTGGTTCGTTACAATATCGAACATGAACGGTTTGCTTGTCATTTTTCGTTACCGATAAGCAAGCGACTGATCAGCAAGTGACAGACAGAAGTGGAGAGATGAACGATGAAGATGGTGGCACCGGAATCATTTACGTACACAGCAGGCAGGCGCGCTGTATTGCTGCTGCATGGTTATACAGGCAGTACGGTACATGTACGCCGTTTGGGCAAATATTTATATGAAAAGGGTTATACCTGTCATGCCCCTTTATATGCAGGACATGGCGATGTGCCAGAGCTATTGCTGCACACACGCCCATCTGCCTGGTGGCAAAGTGTAGTGGGCGGCTATGATTGGCTTCAGCAGCAAGGTTATGAGGAAATCGCTGTGGCTGGCGTATCGCTGGGCGGGGTGTTCACATTACGTATGGGCACTTTGTTTCCGGTAAAGGCGGTCGTTTCCATGAGCGCGCCTGTGCAGGAGAAACATACAACCGATATTTTGCAGCGTGTACTTGATTATGCGCGCTGGTATGTATCGTTACAAACGAAAGATCCGGCTATTATGGCTGAGCGATTGAATCACTTAGCGAACGAGCCGCTGCATGAGCTGGAACAGCTTCGTCAGCTCATTAGCTCTACCGCTAGCAGACTTAGCCGAATTACAGCGCCTGCATTGATCATGCAAGGTCAACAGGATGATCAATTGTACCAGGATAGCGCAAGGACGATCTATGAGCAGATTGGCTCTCCACATAAGGAGTTAAAATGGTATCCAAACTCCGGTCATATTTTGCCTATGGACACGGAGCAGACACAGGTATTTGCAGATATTTACCATTTTCTTGAGCAATTGGACTGGAAGGCGTAATGCGACATTACGCCTTTTTAGGTTGTTTTAACTGCATTTAACAACGAAATAGTTTATATATTTTCACAGTTACTTAAGTTATTTATTTAAATATTTTTGTCTAAACTATACCTTTTGACCTAGATCATCGTTTATAATAGGAGTGTAAGATCATCAGAAACAGGAGTGGTTCGGATGAACAAAGAGTTTCTGCTAGAACTTCGTAGCCTCGGATATGGGGATGAAGAGCGCTACAAGCTAATGATGAAGGGGATTCGTCATACATTAGCAACCCGCAAGTCGTATAGTGCATTACGGCGCTATCTACGCAGCACGAAAAGACCTACCGCATCGAGCTGGCATTAATGCCAGCTTCCCTGCGGTAGGTTTTTTCATAGGCGGCAACTATATGCCATCTCACGATAGGATCATCATAAGGTGTAGGTAGCATTAACTGATTCGTTTAAAGGCAGGCAAGTTCGGTAGAAAATGATGTCCGGCAAAATAGCCGATTGAAATGAACACAACCGTCCATAGTAGCGCAGCACTAATACAGATCATTAAGTACGGTCGCAATGACATATTGCTAATACCGGAAACATAACCTGCCATATGACGAACACCAGGAATAAAATAAGAGAAAAAGATCGTCCAGCGTCCATAACGATGGAACCATGACTGGATTTTTTCATATTTCTCCATAGACAGTCCGACCCATTTGCCATAGCGGACGATGAGCGTTGTACCGACTGACCGTCCAATCCAATAGCTGATCGTCATGCCGCATAGTGAACCGATATAGCTAAATAGCCACACCAGCGGCAAATGCAGTACATGTTTGGAAGAGAGATAGCCAACTAAAATCATTAACATCTCGTCCGGAACAGGTAGTCCAATAATACCAAATGCCAGCAAACCGGAAATCGCTACATAACCGTAACGACTAATATAGAGCAGAACAAGATCCATCCTCCATCACTTCCTGACCATTTTATTTTTAAAGGAAGGAAATGGAATGCGGCTGATCATTAAAAAGGACAGTAACGTAATAAATGCAATCAACAGCGTGGGCGGGATGGAGCTGACAAGCAGCGAAGAGAGCGCAAGCAATGTGCCCGCAGCTGTAATCGGCATGCCGGTAAATCCTACGCTCGTACCACTGACATTAAAACGTGCCAGCCGTAGCGCTCCACAGATGACAAATAACACCGCCGCGACCGGACCTGGCCCACCGGATGGGTCGAGTTTGTCAAACAGAACTAGAAATACAGGTGCCGCGCCAAACGAAATCAGGTCAGCAAGTGAATCGAGCTGCTTGCCAAATTCGCTTGGACAATGCAGCAGCCGTGCCAGTAAGCCATCCAATACATCGAATAAGGCGGCAAACAAAATCATTAACGCTGCCAGCCGGTAATGCTCATGCATCGTGAGTAATAACGACACGGTTCCAGCTGCCAGATTAAGTACAGTACATAATGAGGGGACAAAGCTCCATTTCATCACTATTCATTCCTTCCAGGCATCATCGTGCCAGATGTTGCATCCATTACGGCTCAAACTGATAACCGACACCGATCACGGTGCGGATATGTCCCGATTCAGGACCCAGCTTAGCGCGGAGCTTCTTAATATGAGAATCCACAACCCTTGATTCCCCTTCAAATTCAATACCCCAGATGCGACTAAGTAAAGTATCGCGTGGGATGACGCGATTTTTATTACGAACGAGTAATAGCAGCAGCTCATACTCTTTCGGTGTCAACTCCACAGGTTTACCATCTAGCTCCATGCGGCGTGTTAATGTATTCAGTACCACACTGCCGAAGCTGATACGATGCCCCTGTGGCTCATAATTTTCCGTCACTCGTTTCATAAGCGAATTCGCTCGAGCAAGCAGCACGCGCGGACTAAATGGTTTGGTCACATAATCATCAGCGCCAAGCTCAAACCCGAGCACTTTGTCACTATCCGCAGACTTGGCTGTGAGCAAAATAATCGGCACGCCAGAATGCTTGCGAATATGGCGGCATACATCCAGACCATCCATATGCGGCATCATAATATCAAGGATGATCAGGTCGGGATAATGAAGCTCAAACTGCTCCAGCGCCTGTTCACCATCTTCTGCCTCGACAATGATCCAGCCATCACTTTGAAAATAATCAGCGATCACTTCACGAATACGCTGTTCATCCTCGACTAGCAAAACTTTTCCAGCCATCCCTATACTCCTTCCCGAACTCCATCCGGGCGTACATGATCATCAAATCCAATCGAAAAGCGTACGCCATCTGTTAAATTGTGCACTGAGTAGCTACACCCGTGTAAATCCAAAATCTGGCTAGCAATCGGTAATCCAAGTCCGGTACCACCCGTCTGCCGGCTGCGGGAAGGTTCTGCACGGTAAAATCGCTCCCAAATATGTTCCAGATGCTCATCAGCAATCGGTTTGCCTTTATTATCGATATGCAGTGCTGTCATAAACGCGGTGCTTTCGATCACAATGCGTATATCACTGCCTGTCTCCGCATGTCGGATCGCATTGACGATCAAATTACGCAGTACCTGCTCGATCCAGTCGGGATCAGCGAATACAGTACGCTCATTGATCGGGGAGATCACGATCTGTAGCTGTCTCGGCTGTAGTGAATAGATCAGTTTATCGGCTACCTTTTCAGATAGTTCGCTTAACATAAAGGGACGCGGCTGTAAATGAATAGTACCTGATTCGAGCCGTGCCAGATCAAGCATATCTTTGATTAACATTTCCATCTTGTCCGCTTCTTCAATAATGACGCTCACATAATGACCGCTCTTATCTACATTCACACCGTCCTGCAAGCCTTCCGCAAAGCTTTTGACGATGCTAAGCGGCGTTTTCAGCTCATGCGAGGCATTGGTGAAAAAGCTTTGCTGGATTTGCTCCATCCGTTGCTTCTGCTCCATATCTTGCTGTAGCTGCGTATTCGCTTCCTGTAGCTCGCGTAGAGCGGTGTCCAGCTTGCGCGCCAGTGTATCCATGCTGCGTGCTAGCCCGCCCAGCTCATCTTGCTGCCGTAATGGTGGAGTGGTGCTGCTGAAGTCAAGCCGTACCATACGCTTCGCCATGCGATTTAGCGCAATGAGTGGCTTCGTGACCATACGTGAGAAGAAGAGGGACAGAATTAGAATAAGTGCAAAGCCACCAATACCGAGATAGACATAAAACCAGCGTAAGGCGGCATTCGTATCACTAATCTCCTGAATGGATGTAATGACAAATAATAATTGCTGCTGTCCATTTTTTTGCAGCGGATATAAGGTGATCAAATTGTTCGAGCCACTCCAGGAATCCGTCCAGCCATACTGGATCGGGTTCCTATTTTTAAGGTCGGTTTGCTGCTCCGTCGTAAGCGGAAATTGCTCGTATAACGCTTGTAGCAGCAAACCCTGGCTGATTTTCCAGTTGGACAGATCGGGTAAAACAAGTTCGCTTACGGTGCCTGTTAATTTGGCAGCATTCGGCTCGTAGCTGTCACCTACGGTTTTGATGCCATTTTTGCTAATCTGCTGTGGATCAAGCACGGTATACGGCTGTTTGCCGCTTGGTGCTCGTGTAGTGCCATAGATCGTTAATGTATCGCCCAGCTTAATTCGTGCTTTGCGAAACGGATCACCGTATTCACTGAGCATCAGCGCCAGCGGTACGAATATTTGCTTGCCATCAGGCTGCTTTAACAGCAAATGGTACGTTTCGTTCAGACTCAGCTGATACATATCGTTCAGCATCACTTCTCCTTGCGGATTAATGACCGCCAGCTGACTTTTATTCGTTTCCATGAATCGTATCGCCTGTCGGGATAATGTATTGCTATCCTCGGATTCAGTCACATAGCTATGCGCCAATTGCTCCAGATTATGCTCGACCTGACGCATTTTATACGTTTCATAAAATTGATTAAAAAAAAGCAATTGCGATAAGATGACCATCGCATAAAAGCAGGCAAAAACGATAACCGTAATAATAAACAATTTAAAAGTAATACTGCGGTTTTTCATAGGCACTCCTTTTGAACAACTGACCGAAATATACAGGATAACTACTGCATCATATCATATTCATCCCGGTGACGGATTGTCGCTTACTCGCTTTATCGACAAACGCACAAAATATTGTATAGGCTCGGTACATTTAGTATATGGAAACGATTTGTCCTCTATGTGTCCATATACCTATTTGAAACTGTGAACGATGGATAGGAGAGAGAAAAGGTGAGAAATGCGTTGATAGGTGATGGTGGGATGGTGAAGGGGAGGAGGTAAAAGAGGAGTAGATAAATAAGAGCAGAGGAGAAATTATACCTGATATACGATGTACGAAAATTGAAAAAAGCGATACAGAATGAACAAAATAGGTTCCATATCCTCGCTAAAACAACCCAGAATCTTCGTCGATCGTCGTTGGGCTAATTTTGATTCAAAGATTCCTTAACATCGCGATTAATTCACGGCGGCTTGACGTATCGGTTTTGGCGAAAATCGATTTGAGATGATCCTGCACGGTAAAAGTGGAAATATGCAGGGCAGCTGCAATCTGGCGTGTCGACTGACCTTTCATCACCTGCCGAATCAGCTGCTGTTCACGCGCCGTTAATGCAAATTGTTCGCATTGCAAACGAAATAGCTGCTCCGGTGGAGCGGATTGTAGCTCGATCATCACCTGTCGATTTCCATCATTTGTATATACTAGATTTGCACGCATCCATACATAGTAACCATGAGCTGGAATATAGCTTTGCACGCTTTCCTCATAGCCTGTTATGTTAGCAGACTGGTGTAATAGTTTGAGCGCAGCAGTATGAATAGGACGCGGCCATAACGCAACCGATTCATTTTCATGTTGCCGTAATCGGTCCAGCCATAATGTAGCAGCACGATTGGCAGACAATAATTCCAATTGCGCGGATAGAAGAACAATCCCTTTTTCCGCGGATGGGGAAGGGTCAGGCATGGAAACGAAGGAATCGTCGCGATGAATTTCCAGATTGCTACTTTCGCGGTGTATTTGTTGCAAAGCACTCAGGCTAAATATACGCAACTGTGCAGCCATCTCAGGTAATAATTGCGTTATCCATTGCTGTTCATCCGGGCTAAATAGCAGTTGATCATCAAGACGATACAGGGTGAGAAATCCCCAGCAGCGTTTATTGTATATCATCGCTACGCGAAGCTCGTCGCCAAAGCCAGCCGGTCGTAGTACCTCACGATAGCGTGGATGTGCGGATAACAGTTGACGCTGGTGCTGACTTAATACCGCGATAGGCGGCTCGCGCTGAACAAGATGAGGATACGCATCTGCCGCTTCGGGATAAGCGTGCTCGTAAGCAAGCAGTTCCGCATGAATACGTTCTAACTGCTGTTCCACCACTGCACCGACCGACAATAGGCTGTCTGGATCGACTAGTGTGCAGCAGGCTCCGTCAAACGGAACATATTGATTTAGCCACTGGAGTAACCGGACACGATACTGTACAGAAGCATGATCATTGTCATAATCGGCGGTTGCTTCTAGCAGGCGAGGGAGCTTATTGGGGAATGCATGTGTAGGATCCATAAAACAAAACCTCTTTTCCTTATTCAATCGGTAACTATGATAATAAATCCCAGCTTTGTGGGATAGGAGAAATGTAGTTTCTATTACATAATGAGTAGCAGCACGGAAGTGGAGTACGTGTGATCTGCTGACAGTATATGAACGCGAGATAAACAGGTCGAAGTTAGTATAGTCATAGTAATAATACAGGCAGTTTAATTTCAGACTGAATCTACAGTGTGTAGTCTACAAGGATTAATTGAGAATCATTCTTAATTGATTCGAAGTATATCAAAGCGCCCTACGTTATACAATAGATCCCATTCATGTCTAAGCATCATCCTCGTCATTTTATGTAAAGACCAGGACAGGCAGTCCATTTCTAAACAATAAATATAACCGTTTCATATTGAATAGGCATATTTACTTTAACAAGCATCTATTCATCAATCTATTTATCAGCCGTTACGAATAAAGGAGGTTATATCCATGCAGCAACTAGACAATGAAACATACCCGCAGCAGTCTATTTCTAATGATACGATTCAAGCTTCACATTCCATCTCAAACGAATCGGAAACGATAGGCTCATCAGCAGATGAACGATCCAATCGTGCTACTAATCCGTTAATGAGCTGGCATAGTGAGTCAGCCAGCGCCTATCATCAGACTATCGGTCACAAAATTCCTGCCTATCCTGTATTGTATGAGCTAAGTGGAATGATTCTGGAAACAGGGATGAATCGTCAACCTGCTCATCTCGCGAATACGGCAACTGAGCATAATACAAACCAGCCAACCCGTGGCAATCGCAATGCTTCTATGGACGAGTCTATAAACAGCTCCATCCATAGTGCAAAAAGTGAAGCAAATTCGCTCTTGGCTCATAAGCAGGCGGCATTACCTGCACCGTTTCAACCGTTAAGACATGTGGCAGTGATCGGCGCTGGTGGTGGACAGGAGCTGGTAGCCTGGTTGCCGCATTATCCACACTGGCTAGTGACAGGTGTAGATCCATCCGTACAGATGCTTAATCTAGCAAAACAGCGTACAGAGCAAGCTGATCTTGCTACACGTTGTCGTTTGCATATCGGAACGATCGATCAGTTGCCGGAACGAGTGGATCCTACCTGGGAAGGAGATGGGCTGTCCTTTGAAGCTACGCCTACAGCAGCTATTCCACCATGTAACTCCAAGTCTGATTCCAACTATGATCTACCTAATTCCCAATTCGCTGTAAAGTCTCAGAAGAACGCTGCGCCATTACGCTATGATGCAGCAGCCTGCTTGCTGGTGCTACACTTTCTACCCTATGAACAGCAACAAGATTTGCTAAACCAGCTTGTGGCAACAGTTGAACTTGGCGCGCCAGTCATTGTTGCCAGTTTATCGGCTACAACACACAGTTCGGTCAATGATTGGCAGATGCAGGCATGGCATAAACATATGCGGCAAAATGGAATTGCGGAGACGGATTGGCAACGCTTTGCCGATTCGTTTGGTGTGACTTCACATCCGCCACATGTAGAAAAGATGGAAGCGATGCTAGCTCAAGCTGGCTTGGTAGAGATAGGCACTTATTTTCAAACATTATCGATTCGTGCCTGGTGCGGAAGAAGAGCGATGGAAGGGGACAACATAGAGTGATACGCAATCAGATCATTATTGTTGGTGGGTATGGTACGGTAGGACAGCGTATTTGTCGACGTTTACTGCAATCAGATATAGACATGTCGTATGAAATTGTTATAGCCGGGCGCAATGAAGCGGCTGCACACGCATGTCGTGCATCAATGGAAGGGAGAGTACAATCATTACAATGGGATGTGATGACATCTTCTGAACAATGGCCGGATGTATCGGCTGCTCGTCTCATTATCATGTGTCTTGATCTGACAGAGACGACGCTCATTGCATATTGTTTGGAGCAAGGGATCGACTATATCGATATCACTGCAAACGGTGAATTTTTGCAGCGGCTTGAGCAGTTGAAAAGAGATGTTCTTGTTCCGTCTTCAACTGTACAGCATACTCCGACTATTTTACTTAGCGTTGGACTGGCCCCCGGTTTAACTAATCTACTCGCAGCCGAGCTGTGTCGACGGTTGGATGATACGGAGCAGTTAGATATTTCCATTATGCTCGGTCTGGGTGAACGACATGGACAAGCTGCGATTCGCTGGACCGTAGATCAACTGGCAATGAAGTTTACTATTATGGAAAAAGGCAAGTTGGTTGATGTGTATAGTTTGACCGATGGGCGATTAGTATCCATGCAGTGTGATGATCACAGCGAGCGAGCTACCGAATCCCGAAGAAAAAGTAGCAGCAAAACTCGTAGCAGAACACACAAGCATGTCTATCGCTTTCCTTTTTCAGATCAGCAAACACTCGCTCATACGCTGGCTGTACCGTCGGTATCGACTCGCCTCGGTTTCGATTCGGTAGCACTTACACGACTGCTGGCGATGATGCAGCGTCTAGGAATATTTCGTCTTATGCATCTTTCATTTGTCAAAAAAGCGATTATTGCATTATTTGGCAGCATTCATGCTGGAAGTGACCAGTATGCCATTCGGATCGATGCATCTGGAGTGCGTCGTGACGAGCCTGCTCAATTATATTGTGTACTCAATGGACATAGTCAATCCACTGCTACAGCTGAAATTGCAGCCTTATCAGCAGAGCGTTTATTACAACATAGCTCCGATGCGCCACATGGTATTTTGCATATTGAGGAATGGCTGGGCTGGGATACCGTTAAAGCGGATTTGAAAGAACGATTAGCATTTCAAATGAGTGGGCTGGACGGATAAAATTACGTATCATTTTACATATACGATTGCCAACGCTCACGATCTGGCTTACAATCACTATAATATTTAATTAACCTATGGTCAGTAGTGAGGCAGAGGAGAGATTATTGTGGATGATATGACATTAATGATGAAACAACTTACCGAAACAGATGGTGTATCTGGATTTGAACGTTCGGTACGCGATAAAATGGCTGATTATTTAAGTCCACTGTCCGACGAATTGATGAAAGATCGTCTGGGCAGCATTATCGGTAAAAAGGTCGGTCAGGAACAGGGACCACGTGTATTGATCGCAGGTCATCTGGACGAAATCGGCTTTCTCGTTACCAGCATTACGCCTAAAGGATTTCTCCGTTTTGAACAACTGGGTGGCTGGTGGCCACATTCCGTCATGTCCCAGCGTGTACGCGTAAAAACACGTAAAGGTGATTATGTCGGCATTGTCGGCTCCAAACCGCCGCACGGCATGGAAGCAGCTGAACGCGAAAAAGTCGTGAAGCTCAAACAAATGTACATCGATATCGGTGCACGCGATGCGGAAGATGCTAAAGCGATGGGCGTCCGTCCGGGCGACTGGATCGTACCGATCTCTGAGTTTACGACGATGCGCGATGATGAGTTATGGGTAGGAAAAGCGCTGGATAACCGTGCTGGCTGTGCACTTGCGGTTGAAGTATTGAAACGTCTGCAAGCAGAACAGCATCCGAATGTGCTATATGCAGGAGCAACAGTACAGGAAGAAGTCGGTCTACGTGGTGCGACAACCGTATCCAATCTCGTCCAACCGGATATCGCATTCGCACTGGACGTAGGGATCGCGACGGATATACCAGGCATCGAATCCGAATTTGTTTCCAATGTAGGTGGTGGACCGCTATTGCTGCTGCTCGATGCAACGATGATTCCACACACAGGTCTGCGCGATCTAGTGATGGATACAGCAGAAGAACTGGGCATGGACGTGCAGGTCGCTACGGTTATGGGCGGCGGTACCGACGCTGGTAAATTCCATTTGCATGGTATAGGTTGTCCAACGCTGTCGATGGGATTTGCCACACGTTATATTCATACTCATAATGCAATTATGGCGAAAAAGGATTTTGATGAAGCCGCTACATTGCTAGTGAATGTGATTAAGAAGTTGGATCAGGATAAAGTGAATGAACTGTTTGGTTAAGCAGATCAATGCGTATCTGTGTGATCCGCCAGAATGTGCAGGGTTAAAGAAAAATTATTAAGCTGTACATGCATCATTCGACAAGCAACATGACTTCAACAGTATAAAAATACTAAAATAATAAGCCCTCACTTTCCTGTCGATCATAACGTTCAGCAATACGCTGGATAGATCAACAAGTGAAGAGAGGGCTTATTTGCTACATTCACAGATAGGAGTATAGCGTATAGGATTATGCCTACTTACAAGACATTGAAATGATTTTTAGTGGTGCTTATTGATCTACTAGCATGTTTACGAAAATGAGTATGGACGCAACAAGCACTTTACTGCGGGAAGGAAATAAGGGAAAAAGGCGACTTGAAATGGTAGTGTTTTGCTAACACGCGGTTCAATAGAAATTGATGTTCATGAAAGCAAATATCTTATCCCTTCCACGCACAGGAATCCACATTTCACTCCCAGTTCGCAGATTCCTGTGCGAGACAGGAATTCGTCCCCTTATGCTTTGCCGAAGTGCTGTAATTCCAAACGCACCTATACGTAACTCCAAGCACAGACATACAATTACATACACGTAATGACTTACTTGTAGCTACTCGCAACCTCAACCGAATTGCTTCATAAACTCACCCATACGCTCCAATGCGACTTCCAGCTTAGCAGGAGAAGTGGCATAAGAACAACGGATAAATCCTTCACCACCCCGGCCAAAAGCAGTACCAGGTACGGTCAGAACACTCGTTTCTTCCAGCAGACGCTCAGCAAATTGCTCGGAACTCAGTCCAGTATGTGCGATAGAAGGGAATGCATAAAATGCCCCCTTTGGTTCGTGACAGGGCAACCCTACCTGGCATAAACCGTTGACAAACATCTGTCTGCGCGAATTGTACGAGTCCATCATCATATCTTTTGCTTCGATGCCATGCGGTTTGAGCGATTCTATTGCAGCGATCTGTCCGAGAATCGGTGCACACATAATCGTGTATTGATGGATTTTGAGCATCGGTGCGATCACTTCCTGCGGACCACATGCATAGCCGATACGCCAGCCTGTCATCGCAAATGCTTTAGAAAATCCACTGATTAGCAGTGTACGCTCTTTCATGCCGGGCATTGCCGCAAAGCTCACATGTTTACTACCATAGGTCAGTTCGCCATAAATTTCGTCAGACAGCACGAACAAATTATGCTTTTCTACCACTTTCGCGATCGGCAGCCAGTCCTCATACGTCATCACTGCGCCAGTCGGATTGCTTGGATAGTTCAAAATAAGCAGCTTGGAGCGTGGTGTAATGCTAGCTTCCAATTGTTCTGCTGTCAGCTTAAAGCTGTTTGCTGCGGTCGTCTCCACTTCAACCGTTGTACCTGTGCATAGTCCGGTGATTGGTGAATAGGATACATAACATGGAGCAGGCACGAGAATTTCATCGCCTTCTTCGATCAGTACACGCAGTGCCAGATCAAGTGCTTCGCTACTACCGATCGTGACCATCATTTCATGTACAGGATCGTAATTGATACGGAAATTGCCATCCAAATAAGTCGCGATACTTTCGCGTAGCTCCAGCAAGCCAGCATTCGGAGTGTACTCGGTACGACCTTGTTCCAGTGCACGGATACAAGCCTCTCGTACCGCACGCGGCGTTGTAAAGTCCGGCTCTCCGATTCCAAGCGAGATCACATCTTCACGTCCAGAAATATAATCAAAAAATTTGCGAATACCGGATTGTGGCATACTTTGTGCAAGGGGTGTAACCAGACTGCGCTTTGTCATTGAACTCATCATTGTTCCTCCTTAGGCTGTAGAACATTTGGTTATCGTGTATGGGATGTAGTTATCGTTAATTTGAGCGTGAGCTGCACGCTTTTGGGTACAAAAAAAGACCCGTCCCTGTAAAAGGGACGAGCCTCTGCCCGTGTTACCACCCTGGTTCCGCCTCCAATGGAAGCGGCACTCTGCAACGTATCTAGCAATACGTGTTCCCGTTAACGCTGGAAATGCGGCAGCACCTACTGTTAGTTCAGCCTGCTTCTCGGGGATGGCTTCGGTTATGTTCTGAACGTTGGCTTTCACCTGACCCAACTCTCTGAAGAACAGAATCGTAACGTACTCTTTCCCGTCATCGAATATAGTTATCATTGCCGTCATCACGGCTTGCTTTGCTTGACCATTACACATGGGTCCACATGATTGAATCAACTGGAACCATGTCGTTTGTTTTGAATTGTCATGACGATTCGTTTGACCGGTCAAATCGTAGGCTCATTGTAATACAGGAATTTGGGGATTGCAAGAGGGAGTTTTAAAAAAGATCGGCAGCTGATCAGCAAGTACATACGTTAACATAAATGTAGTTACAACAGAAATACAGCTTATATAAACGAATGTAAAATAACACGTATTTAAGTTTTTTTCAAGGGTGTTATGCTGGCATACTAAAGTAAGTTTTTAAGCGCTATGCTTTAACGTAGTGCACTTTTTATATTTATTTTCTGCCGTAGAAGTATTCGTTTACTAGATTTTGTCTAATTTTCTCCGCAACTTGGTATTCATGACTTTTAAGTGACTCATCCATTTCTTTTATAAGTGCATTGTTTGTAGGAGATAGTTCCAATTCACTACACATATCATCCCATGATTTACCAGAATCTTTATCAGCGTTGTTTGAATATTTTATTCTTAAGTTAGTATCTGAATATAAATTTTCATGCAAAATAATATTATGATACTCTAAAATTTTTATGTTTGTATTTGCTCCATTGGCTTGATTTTTTGAAATGTCTTGCTTAAAATGTCCTATTTCATGAAGTAAATCTCGATTATATTTGTTTTGGCTAAGCGGATCATCTTGTCTTTGCGTAATAGCAACTACCTTGTATAAGTAACTGTATGCTGCGTTTCCATGTAAAGATAAATGCAAAGAAAATGGTGAGTTCAGCCAATCTTTCGCTTCATTTTTTAATTCTTGTTGCTTCATTACTTTCTCTTTATTTTCCTCAGTGACGATATTGGGTATTTCCATATTTGCTTCGCTTTTAGACTTCTCATAAAGTTCACCGAACAAAATTTTTCCTATTTCTTCGTCTTCTAACCCTTCCATATTTAGTCTATGCTCTGCAGGTACCTTTTCAACTTTGTCTGTGATTTTTAAGTTGGAATCTAATGGACATTCAAGAATTTTTATCTTTTCGCCTATAGGAATGCCTAATTTTTGTTTGTGTTGATTAACTAAATCTGGATTAATTGCTCTTTGAATCACTGGTGGAGAAATATTTGGCTTTTTGGACAGCATAAACTGGGTTGTTGCTCTATTACCAAATGTATGCTGTAAATCCAAAACCATATTGTTCGGTTGCGAAAAACTCCGTTGTGTTTGTATAGGTTGATAGTTATGTAGATGAGTTTGTTTAGCGGAATACGATTTCATTATCATTCACCTTCTTTCAGAGAGTAAAATTCGCGTACACACATGAAATAAAATACGAATTGAAAGATTGTGTTTTTGTAACTAGGTACACATAATATACCACATATTTCTATCTGCATCTGCAATTACTCGTTTTATGAAGTCTTCCTAAATACACATACGTAATTAAAAATATATCCGTCGAAATTGCCGAAATTCCTCCTCATTCCTACATCGAAAGCGAATAATTCAAGTGAATCCTCATTTTGTTCAAGCGGATTGCATTTCAGCTACCGAGCAACCTTTTCATCTTCTGTATAAATTTCAATTAATTCTGTGATTTCTTCAATTTGTAAGCGCTATCTTTCGCCTATGATGAAAAGGCATCAACGGCTTTATCGTCTAGGAAGTTCCACCAATTTGCCTGTGAAAAGGAGAGGAAGCGATGAACAGACAAGCCAGAACGATGTGGCGCATGGTAGGCGTTCAGGTGATGACGCTTGCACTGATGCTACCTGCGTTTACGTGGGGGAGTGCGGATACGAATCGCGCGGAAGCGGCAACCGTATCACGGACGATCTCAGTGGATACGAGTCAGGTAGTGCAATCCGATTTTCTGGGGGTCGGTGTTAACATTATTCCGACCAATTTGATGCCGCTAGGTACACGCTATGGATACAACGATGCGTACTGGGCGATGGATGCGAATCGGATTGAGAAAATTCAGCCCAAAGTCGCTCGCGTCTGGTTCCAGATCGACTGGATGGAGCCGCAGAAAGGTACGTATACATTTAACAGCGACAAGATGAAAGCATTTTATAAATACATGGATGCCTTAAAAACAGCAGGTACGGAAGTGGAACTGAATTTTGGCTGGAAAGTCGGCAGTACGGTACAGAGCTGGTTTAACATTCCTGGCTTAAAAGATCCCTATGTGAGCGCTCCGGCTGATCTCGATGCGTATGCTGTATCAGCTTCTGCTGCACTGAATGAACTACTGAACCAGCGCGGATACAACAATATCAAATACTTAACGTTCTACAACGAGCCAAACGGAAGCTGGGACTTTGAAGGACCAGCCGATCAAAAGGCTTATTATGCGCAAATGGTACAGAAGGTACACAATCGCTTAACCGCTGACGGATTGCGGGATCGGATTGAAATCTGGGGACCAGAGGAAACAGGCGCTCTGGACTGGATGCAGTATATGAAAAACAATGCGGACAGCGCATTTGATGCGTACACCTTTCATGTGTATGGCACCAGCTACGACGGTTTGGGCAGTGTAATCTCCGATCGCCATGCAGCGGCAGGCTCCAAGCCCGTCGTAATGACCGAATTTGGCTGGGCAGATGATGATGCAAGCAACTGGAATGCCGGCTTTGCCAACTCGGTCATTCGTGCCGCCAATGATGGTTTGCGCGGTGCGCTAATGTGGCAGATGAACGGCGCATGGTCGAGTGATCCAGATGGCGATACGAACGGCACGTACACGATGTGGCATTCGTTGCCATTGGATCGTGATCCACGTAAAACGTACTACTCGGCTGGCTTCCTGAATCGCTATATTCCAGAGCACAGTCAGGTGCTTAAAACCAGCGCCGGCGGCGCAAGTGATGTGCGTGCATCGGCATTCCGTGGCGCGGATGGTAACTATACCGTACTGGTCGAGTCGAAGGGCGATAGTGCTCAGCAGCTTACGATCGACTTTGGTGGTACCAACGTGAACAAAACTTTTTACAAAATGACGTACCGGGATAGCGTACAGCCGAATGCACAGGCAACGTTGCCTGTAGTCGAAAACACATTCGCGGCACAAAAATCATTTACGGACAATAGCACCGATACCGGATATCATTTTTCCATTTATACGACAGCCAAGCCACAAACACAGGTTGAAGTGACACCAATCGAGAAAACCGTAACGGGTGGTCAGACGTTACAGCTGCAAGCGAATACGATTGATGCCACTTATGGAAACGCAAGTGTGGCGACGGTAACGGAAGATACGTATGGCACAGAGCCAGCATCGGATTCAGCAACTGGTGAGTCGAGCAAATCGTCGACAGACCAGGGCAATACGAGCAATAACGATGAACAGGCAGTAGCCGCTTCATCGGCAAACGGACAGGCGAAAAGTAATGCAGCAACATCGTCAGCTAGCCAGTCGGATGACTCTGCTTCACACGTAGTTACTGCTTCGACGGAGACAACAGCTACAGAGCAGGGATCGACAAAGCAAGCGTCAGTAAAGGCTCCAGCAACGGATGAATCCACTTCTGCGTCTGCTGCTAAAGCGGATACGAACAAAGATACAGAAGCAGCAACAGCAGATGAACCATCGACTACAGAGCCATCTGCTAATAGCGATGAAGCCTCTGCGACCGAAGCAGAAAGCGTGACTGAATCCACATATACACTGACTGCAACGAATGTAACGTGGACGGTACTTGGCAGCAACAACGGTACGATCACAAGCAATGGCTTGTATACTGCACCAGATGTATCGACCGAGCGCGTGGTCGCGATTCGTGCGGCAAGTGGAACAGACACCGGAGCGTATGGCATTGCGCTGATCAAAGTCATTCCACGCCATGTGGATACCCGCGTTGATGCACCAACGTTTAGCCTGACACCAGGCATTTACAACTCTGCCGAAGCGGTATTTATCGAAAGTGGAACGACTGGTGCGCAAATTCGCTATACGCTTGATGGTAGCACACCGACAGCATCTTCAACGCTGTACAGCAATTCAGTCATTTTACCGAATGGCGGTACACGCATGCTGAAGGCGATTGCGATCAAGTCAGGACTGACTAACTCTGGCGTCACTTCCGGTCTGTACAAAACGCTGGATCAATCGATTGGACCGGATGGCTATCAGTTCTGTGCGTATGAGAGCAAAACATGTGCCTTTAACGGACAGGCGATGGTCGCCTACGGGGCAGATGGCATTTTCAAATACAAAAAGTTAACCGACGGCACACTTTGTACGGATGACGTATTCGGCGGTGATCCTGCGCCAAATGTAGCGAAACGTTGCTTCTATACGACGACAATTCCGAATGAAGTACCAGTCGTGACGATCTTTAATACTGATTTTGAAAAGCCGGAGACGAGTTCGATCAAGCCAGGACCATTTACGAATGGCTGGGTGTTTGACTCCCGTTCCGGTGTTCAGCGCAACGGAAGTGCATTTGGAGCAGCTAATGCACCTTCCGGACAGCAAACCGCTTATTTAAAAACCGATGGTGGTATTAATGGCACGATTTCACAACAGCTAAACTTCCCAGCAGGTACGTACAAGCTGAGCTTCCAGGGCGCTACACGTAGCGGTTATGGCATTCAAACATTTGACGTATACGTGGATAGCCAGAAAGTAGGCAGTTTTGCACCACAGTCCAGCTCGTACACCACGCTGACAACGAATGCGTTTACGGTAACGGCAGGCAAGCATAACGTCAAATTCGTAGCGACTTCGAATACGGGTGACCATACCGCATTTTTGGATGGTATGATCATTCGCGAAGCATCCAGTACGCCTGATCCAGAACCTCCAGTGACAGGCGAGTTGAAAAATGGTGGCTTTGAAACGCCAGCAATCGCCTCCAGCAGCTCTACGAAAACACGAGTTGGCCCGTTCACAAGTGACTGGGTATTCGATAACCGCGCCGGTATTCAGGGCAATGGTAGCGTATTGGCTCCAGCAGCCAATGCACCGGAAGGAACGCAAACCGCTTATTTGAAAACAGATAATGGTGTGAATGGTACGATCCAGCAGCAGCTTACGATGGCGGCAGGCACGTATAAGCTGAGTTTTAAAGCAGCTAAACGTACCAATCTGGGTGGTACGCAAACATTCGATGTGTATGTAGACAGCAACAAGGTGGGCACATTTGCTCCGAATACAGGCACTTACACTAGCTATACAACGAGTGCGTTTACCGTAACGGCAGGTCAGCATACGATCCGCTTTGCAGCGACTTCAACGACAGGTGATAATACCGCCTTTATCGATGATGTGAAGCTGACTGCTCAATGAAGGAACGGTATTTTTCCTCTAGCTTGAATCATGTTTGATTGATGTGAAATGCAGCGATAGATTGCGATCGGTCATTTCGCATTGCTTCATAAACGTTGAGTATGAAGCGCAGACGATTCACATGATGGAGCGCCTATATTAATACGTTAACCGATCCAAATTCAAATGCTGATGTATTGTAGCTCGTGGAGGTCTTATCTGTATTACAACATCAACTGATCTCTGTTGTGCAACATCGTACGTTACAGTTAGTACAGTCTATAGTCTACCGTAGCCAACCAAGCATAGCATCAAGCTTGACTGAGTCATGTCACAACAGCAATACAAGCACATCGACACGTACAAATGATGCGCAGCATGAATAACAATAGGTACAGCATCAATAGGGATGGGCCAGGAGCAGACCGATACGACCAGCGTCGTGGAAAGTCATTCTGCTTCTGGCCTTCACCCATGAGGGAGGGGAAAGAGATGAACCGATACGTAGATCATCATGTATCAAGTAAAGACGACCAGGATCGGCAAGATTTTGCTCCACAGTTTACGCCATGGGAGCATGCAGTTACATCTGTAAATACGTGTAGTTTAAAAACAGGAGAAGTACAGCAGCAGCGCGAAAAACTGAACAGTACGAACGATTCCGCCTTACGGATGGAACTCGATGGCGTATGGCAGCTTGCAGAAGAAGGAAATGACGAGGACCGTTTGCAAGGCGAATGGCAGGACGCAATCGCTGCACAGGTGCCGGGCAGTATTCACCAGGCGCTGGTTGCCGCTGGCAAGCTGTCTGATCCATCATTTGGCAAAAATGCTGTACTGGCTAAGGAATATAGTCACCGCATCTGGTGGCATAAATATACATTTACACTGGATCATCCAGAGGCATGGACACGCAGTCGTCTTCTGTTTGACGGTGTATCGCCAAGCTGTGAAGTATGGCTGAACGGACAGAAGCTGGGCACGCATGAAGGTTCGTTTGGCGGTCCCGAATATGAGGTGGCAGCACAATTACAGCAGCATAATACATTGATTGTGAAAGTTCATCCTGCACCGCTCGGCAATGAATGGAATGTGTGGCATTCGGCGGTTGTGTTCAATTGCAACTATGGTTGGCACTATGTAAATCTGCCTGCGGTAGGCATCTGGCAAAGTGTGCGATTGGAAGCTTTACCAGAGCAACATGTACTGCATCCGTTCGTAGCTGTACATAGCGTAGAGGATGCACATGCAGGACAAGTTGAATTGACGTTTGAACTAGCTGAAGCGCCTATTATCGGCGATCGGGTATATGGCTGGATTGAACTGGAGCAGGGGGATAGTGTTGGCGATACGGAATCACAAGCAAGTGGGATGAAGACCAATAAGGGAGCAACAGAAGAAAAAGAACAACAAAAAGAAAATAGTGCTTCAAGAGATAATAGAGCAGGAAATGATGCAGAAGATGATTCTGTACATTCGCAAGCTATGAAAACACAGGCTCTCTTTTTTGAATGGAAGTTTACGGATGAGAGCGATGAAATGCAACATGGGAATACTGATCATGTTGCTATCAGTACAGCTGCTTCATATCATCGTTCAGACACAGACACAGACACAGACACAGACACAGACACAGACACAGACACAGACACAGACACAGACACGACAAAACAACTTAACAGCATTAGCAGTACAAGTAGCAGTGCAAGTCGTTTGACCGACAGCAGTAAATACACCGTAAGGCTAAAACTAAATATACCGCAACCACAGTTATGGTGGCCGCTTGATATGGGGGAGCAGTCATTATACCGCCTGACGCTCGTTTGTGTACGTGGTAATGAAAACAGCTCATCAGATATAGTACAGACGCGCATAGCAGATACTGTCAGTCGCACCGAAACGACGTTTGGTATTCGACATATTGAGATGCAGCCTTTTACAGGTGGGGCTAATCCTGAGGAATATAAATGGATATTTGCTATTAATGGTGTACCTGTGTTTGCGAAAGGAACAGGCTGGTGCACGCTTGATGCATTGATGGATTTTCGGCGTGAGCGGTATGAACATTTTCTTGGCCTTGCTGCCGAGCAGCACGTGAATTTTATGCGTGCCTGGGGTGGAGGGATTCCCGAGACGGATGATTTCTATGATCGATGTGATCGGCTCGGCATTATGATTATGCAAGAATGGCCAACTTGCTGGGGAAGTCATGCGAACCAGCCCCGTGCAGCATTAGAGGAGACAGTTCGACGTAATACGCTGCGTCTGCGCAATCGTCCATCGCTGGTGATGTGGTGTGGAGGGAATGAGACGAGCAGCGAATTGGATCATGAAGCGATGCGCATGATGGGTAGACTGGCGATTGAGCTGGATGATACACGTCCATTTCACCGTACTGATCCGCTTGGCGGCAGTACACATGATCATATCGTGTGGAATGGTTGGACACCGGCATATAGTTTTGACTATTATGCGGGCTTGGAAGATCGGCTGCTCAGTGAATTTGGTTTGGCTTCAGCGCCGGTGATGGAGTCGATGCAGCGATATATGCCAGCCGATGAGCAATCGATCTGGCCGCCGCCGGTAGATGAAAGCTTTTATGCGCATTTGCCCGCATTTGATACACGCGATGAAATGCGTATATTGTCTGAATTTGCCGATTCGTTTATACCTTGTGATTCGTTGGAAAGCTTCGCGATTGGCACACAGCTGGCGCAGGTCGTATCGCTACGGCATAAAATGGAGAGCGCACGTTGTCATTGGCCTCATCAGACAGGGGTAGTCACGTACAAGCTAAATGATGTGTATCCGGGGGTGTCATGGTCGACGATTGACTGGTATGGTGTGCCCAAGCCATCACATTATTTTACTGCTGATGCGTATGCTCCGCTGGCAGTGTATGTGCTATTCAAACAGCTCAATAGCCCCGAGCAGGCACAGCAGCTGCCTGTATATATCGTTGATGAGCAAAAAGCATTGAATGGAAAAGCATGGAAAGCGACTGTGCGTGTATATGATGCTGGACTACAGGAGATGATGCGCCGTGATTGGGACGGAGCGTCTGACCGAACTACGAATGATTCTATTGCGGCGCAAGCAGCTGCTCCACCTCGTAAGCTTGGTGAACTGGAGCTGATCGGTTACGAGCTGCATGATGCTCCTTTACTCATCGTATCTGAGTTATATCGCGAAAATGAGCTAATATATCGTACATTTTACTGGCTAAACTTTGATGCTCGTCCAGGTGTGTTGTTCAACTTGCCACCTACAGAGCTGCAATGGACACCGCTGACGGATGATCGTTCATCTATAGCTAGCGATAACGAGGGCATCGATACTAATGATGTCTATCCAACAACAAAGGATGTTGATCCAGCCGTTAACAATTCGGCGGCTGCACGTTATCCATATCATGTACGTGTATCCAATGTAGGCAGTCAGCCTGCTGTAGCGGTAGAGTTAGTACAAACTAGTAGTTCAACACAAAACTACGCTCTGGCAAAACAGCAATATTTCTGGCTGGATGCTGGCGAAGAACGGATTGTACCTGTGCGTTCTCTGGACCATTTGCATGTGCGTGCATGGAATGCAGAGTTATCCGCAACGTCTAATCAGGATAAACGAAGTAATAGTAAACAAAATAACACTAAACGAAATGATAATGAATGGAATCATAGTGAACGAAATAGTAGTGAACAGGATGCCAGTAATGAAATGACGAAACAGCAACCTGCTATAGCGCTACAAACAGATACTCATCAGCTGCATCATCAGAAGGAGGAGTAAAGATGGAACGCCGAACGACAACAGGCAATCTGCACATAGACCAAGTGCAATCGCTGAATCCTATTCATGACCGCGACACAGCTTCATTTACTGTCCATTCAGCCACTTCATCTGTTGATTATCTACAACCGCAGCAACGTCAACGTAGACTGGATACGGATCGTTTATATGCAGCAGAGCTATATGACCACTTACTCGACCCACCTGCTGAATATCGTGCGATTCCGTTCTGGTCGTGGAATGATCGGATGGAGCCAGAGGAGATCCGGCGACAGGTACGTGAGATGAAGCAGGCAGGGCTTGGCGGTTATATTATTCATGCTCGTGCCGGTCTGGAAACGCCCTATATGGGCGATGAATGGATGGAATGTATCGCTGCGGGCATTGATGAAGGGCATAAGCTGGGCATGAGAGTATGGTGCTATGACGAAAATGGCTGGCCGAGCGGATTTGCCGATGGTGTTGTACCTGCACTCGGACTGGATTATCAGCAGAAATGGCTCAAATTGGAACAGCTGCATAGAGAGCAATCCGATCACGAAAGTATAGATCCAAGCTCTACCGAGCATATAAACTACAATCCGGTTGAACATACACGTTCACACGAAAATGAACATACCCGGACAATTGCCTGGTATCGCTGGGAAGATGGACAATATGTTCAACTTGTAAATGAACAACGGCATTTAGCCGATCTGCGTCTGTATTATGATATCAATCCATACTATATCGATACACTGGATGCAAGCGTGGTGCGTGCTTTTATCGAATCGACGTATGAGCGTTATGCCGAGCGATTTGCCGAGCATTTCGGACAGGCCGTAGCCGGTATATTTACAGATGAGCCGCAATATGGACGCAATCAGGTGCCGTGGTCGTTTACATTACAGGAGCGCTATAAGGAAGCGTACAGTCGCGATTTGTTGCAGGATTTACCGTTATTGTTCCTAGAAGGGGCAGGGCATGAAGGGGTACGCTATCGGTTCTGGCAGTTAGCGACACGACTATTCTCGCAGTCGTTTATGGAGCAGATCGGTGACTGGTGCGAGCAGCACAATATTCGTCTGACCGGGCATGTTGTGTGTGAAGATCATCTGACAGCGCAGACAGGTGCGGTTGGGGATGCGATGGCTTCCTATGAATATATGCAGGTGCCCGGTATCGATTGGTTAGGACGGTTTATCGATAACCCGATCACACCAAAACAGGTTAGTTCGGTTGCCCATCAGCTAGGGCAAAAGTTCGTCTTATCCGAGACATTTGGCTGTAGTGGCTGGAATGTATCGTTTGCCGATCTAAAATGGATTGCCGAATGGCAGTATGTGCATGGCATTAATTTGATGTGTCAGCATTTGCAAGGTTATAGCTTGCGTGGCATTCGCAAACGGGATTATCCGCCTTCACTATATTATCAACAGCCGTGGTGGAGCGAATATCATCGTTTCAATGATTATTTTGGTCGATTATCGATGTTGCTGGCGGAAAGCACGGTAGAAGCGGACATTTTACTATTGCATCCGATTCGTTCGTCCTGGCTCGTGTACACTCATCCGGTACATGGTGCAGATGAGGCGACGAAGCAAGGGACAAAGCTTGGTGTAGAGCGTGGAGAGCGAATTAATGCGGATTTTGTGCAGGTGAGTGAATGGCTTGGTGCGCTTCATTATGGGCATGACTATGGCTCGGAAAGTATTATCGAGCATCATGGACGTATCGAAGGCAAGCAGCTTGTGATCGGACAGGCAGCGTATGGAACGATCATTTTGCCACCGATGTTAACGATCGGCTCGGCGACACTGGAATTGCTGCTGCGTTTTAGCGAGCAAGGAGGACGCATTCTTGCACTTGGTGCATTGCCGGATACAGTAGATGGCAAACATGATGAACGACTGAATGAGCTTGAGCTGCGAACGCCATGTTTGCCGCTGGAATTGTCTGCGTTACAGCACTATTTACAACAACATGTGCCTTCTGCTATTACATTACGTCAATTGGAGTGTAAGCCAGCAAAATTAAGTGTTGAGCAAGTCGAAGCAGAAGTAGCGGTAACAATGGATACTGTGACTGAATCGCCGCTACTGAGTCGTATTCATCTCGTTCAGTCTGCTCTGCTTGAAACAGCAGAATCAAAAGAGCAAACAGAACAACCACAACCTATAAAACAAGCAAAACAAGCAAAACAAACGGAACAACAACAAGCAATGCCCATAGATATCCGTTCTGCCGATGTCGAACAAGCCGATCATAATGGTGCATCCATGCACACAGCACGAATACGATCTGTAGAAACAGAAGAAGCACAAGAAGCACAAGAAACATGGAACACAGAGCCAGATCGATTGATCTATATTGTAAACACCGATCGAGAGCATAGATATCAGGCACAATTTGAACTTTCCTCCTTCGGATACGGTGAGTTGCTTCAAATTGATTATGTGAATTTGGAAAATGGCAGCATTCAGCCGTTGCATGCAGATACAACTGAGCAAGGGCGACTGAGCATCACACTGGATTTTGCACCAGCTCAATCGTATATGCTCCGCGTGCGTACAGCAGCTTCCGTTATGGCAACCGAAGCGGATGGTGCAACTATACTGACAAGCGGATGGAGACCCGAGCAGGCACCAGAACAGACAATAGCAAACACAACAGCGAACACAACCGAAACCAATGAAAACAGCATAACTGAAAATAAAATAACGGAAAGTAGCGTAACAGCAGTCACGATGCCTGCCCAACATTGGCGTGTTGAACTGAGCGATCTCAACAGCATCACACTGGATCGTTGTCGCTGGCGTATTGCAGGTGGAGACTGGTCAGAGCCGGAGCCAGTCATTTTTGTACAGCAGCATCTGATCAAACTGGGACATGCGGTAGAGGTTGAACTTGAGTTTACAGTGACTGCCGCTGCCGGCGAATATTTGCAGACAGCGATGTACCTTGCGCTGGAGGAGCCACAGCGGTATCGTATATCGATCAATGGGCATGCGCTGGAGCAGCAGGAGCAGGGTTGGTGGCGTGATATTGCTTTTCGAAAGCTGGACATTCGCGGTTTGCTGCATGCCGGTGACAATCGTATCGTACTGGCTGGACCGTTTGCTAATTCGGAAGAAACGTATGAGGCTGCGGCAAGAGCGGCGGCATTTGAATCGGAAGGTAACAAGCTATTTTATGATACAGAGCTGGAAAGCATTTATATTCTCGGTCACTTTGGCGTTCAGAGTAGAGCGGAATATACGTATGACGGTTATGATGCGATCTATACAGAGGGACCATTCCAGCTAATTGAGCCGCAGCATACGGCACGTACAGGAGATTTGACGACAGAAGGATTACTGTTTTATGCAGGTAATGTACGCTTGTTGCGTTCGCTGCTCGTAACGGAGCTGGTACCTGAGGAACGGGTGTGGATCGTATGTGAGCGTCCCCATGCTGTGCTGTCACGTCTATTCATTAATGGTCAAGAATGTTCCACATGGATGTGGGCACCTTATGAAGCCGATATAACGGACTTGCTGCAAAGTGGCGAAAATGAGCTTACGATCGAGCTGCTATCCAGCTGTCGTAATTTGCTAGGACCACATCATCATGTACGCGGTGAACTCGATATGGTCGGCCCGGATAGTTTTACCGATCAACCGAGCTGGACAGATGGTCATTTTGACGGTGATTCGATCTATGTGGATCGATATTGTATGGTTCGATTCGGCCTGGCAAGTGAGCCGCAACTGATCGTTCGTTCACGTTAACGCTTCATGTAAAATGTGGACGATCGCATTGGTAAATTTTTTTATATATTGGATAAAATTGTAAATTGATTGTATTAGAACGGCTTAACATCGTAACATGTACAGGTTGATTGGGACGCTTGGAAAGCTACAGTTTGAAGTTTCCGTGTTAGCATCTACCCTATAACGTCTGCATTTGAATGTAGCTGGATAGAAATGTATCTGGATAGAAAAAGACGTATAGATAAAAAAGAAACTCACATGCCGAAC
Organism: Paenibacillus wenxiniae; assembly: GCF_039822605.1. Lineage (NCBI taxonomy): Bacteria > Bacillati > Bacillota > Bacilli > Caryophanales > Paenibacillaceae > Paenibacillus > Paenibacillus wenxiniae. The sequence goes on along the minus strand of NZ_JBCGUH010000010.1, from coordinate 77,371 downwards.
ACTGTACGCTGGTGTTCGGCTAATGCCAAATATAGAGGGGCGATCCATCATGTTATCGCGATCAGCAAACACAACATTACTGCCGCTACAACTTCATGCCAGCGGGCGGCATCTGGCGACTGCGGATGGACAGCCTTTTTTCTGGCTCGCGGATACCGCATGGGAGCTATTGCATCGGCTGAATATGCAGGAAACGGAGCATTACTTACGTGTACGTGCAGAGCAAGGCTTCAATGTGATCCAGACGGTACTGCTTGCTGAACAAGACGGATTGTTCACACCAGCAGCGAATGGACGTCTGCCATTGCGACTCGATCAACCAGGACAGCCTGATCTGCTTCAGCCGGATCAGGCTGGTGCCGATTCATACTGGCATCATGTCGATCATGTACTGGAGCTAGCACAATCACTCGGGTTGTATATCGCTTTACTTCCAGCCTGGGGAGACAAATTCAATCTATCCGGCGGCATCGGCCCCCAGATACTGGAACCGGCAAATGCGTATGGCTATGGACATTGGCTGGCAGAGCGCTTTAGTCATCATCCCCACCTGATCTGGGTACTTGGCGGTGATCGTGCACTCGAAACCGAACGACATACTGCGATTATTCGTCAGCTGGCGGCAGGCATTACCGAAGGTAGCAGTGAGCAACGCTTGATGACGTTTCATCCCAAAGGCGGTGTTTCATCATCCCGATATGTACATGCGGAAACATGGCTTGATTTGCACATGATTCAGTCCAGTCATGGTGCTGGAGTACGAGATAATTATCGTCTCGTGGAACACGATTATGCGTTGGAACCTGTACGACCGACGCTGGATGCAGAGCCATGTTATGAAGATATTCCGATTGATTTTAATCCCTTTAATGGATACTTTGATGAAGCGGATGTGCGGCAAGCTGCCTATTATGCGGTATTTAGTGGAGCCTGTGGACATACATATGGACATCATTCGATCTGGTCGATGTATACGGGCAGAGACGATGCAGCCTGGGCAGATACAGCAGCTGGATATTTTATTATGTCTTGGCAACAGGCACTGAGGCGTCCGGGTGCAGAACAAATGCAGCATTTGCGTGCGTTAATGGAAAGTGTTCCATTTACGGAAGCCAAACCAGCACGTCATTTACTGGAACAGCCACTGGATGGAGCGAACACACCGGTAGCCTGTTATGGGAAAAGCTTCATGTTTATCTATTGTCCAACAGGACTGTATGTTACAGTAAGATTAGGACAAATCGAAGGCGTCACATTGGAAGCGGTATGGTACTGTCCGCGTACAGGACAATATCACGATGCTGGCACGGTCAGCAACACAGGTAGGCATGAATGGGAAGCGCCTTCAAGCGGAAGAGGACAGGATTGGGTGTTGTGTCTGTTCAGCGATGAAGAGTATCCACAGCAAGCGGATCGTGTTTCTCCTGTGTGACGGTGTGAGCACCCGCCATTATGTTTGCTGAAAGTGACTGGATGAGACTCCGGCAGATCCTGCCATGAACCTGAATCGAGGAGTGAGCGGAATGTACAATGTTATGATTGTCGAGGATGAGATGCTTGTGCGCATCGGCTTGAAAAACTCGGTCGATTGGAGCCGATTTGGCATGCAGGTGATTGCTGATATGCCAGATGGTCAGAGTGCACTGGAAACATACATGAAGGACAAGCCTGATGTGGTCATCACCGATATTCGTATGCCGCGTATGGATGGAATGGAACTCATCTCCCGCATTCGTGAGCAGGATCGGCAGACACGCATTGTCGTGCTGTCCTGTCTGGAAGAATTCGAACTCGCTCGGCGTGCGATGTCACTCGGCGTGTCTGGTTATATCCTCAAGCTCACCATGACCGAAGAGGAAATTGCGTCCACGCTGAGCAGCGTTCGTCACGAACTGGATGAACAGCGGCAGGATCGTCCAGCACGGGTGACTACGGATACGACCACTGTTCCGGCAGCCGGTTTAGAGCTAGTAAAGGAAAAGGTGCTGAAAGACTTCTTATTGTATGGCATCTATTCAGCAGGTGAATTTGAGCAATTTGTTCGTCAAAGCGGGATGCGTCTTGCCCCCGCCAGACTGGCAGTGTGTGTAGTCGAACTGGATCAGTATGCCCGGTTGCGCAACAAATTTCGTGATGAACATGGACATTTGATCAAAATGACGATCCTTAATATGCTGGACGAGATTACAACGACCTTCGAACGTGGAGAAGGCTTTTATATTGATCGGACCCATTATTTGCTGCTGCTCAGCTTTGAAGATATGCATTCCGAGCAACAGATTCGGCAACAGCTTCGCCTGATTGCGCGTCAAGTACAATCGGCGGTATACGGCTGCTTTGGCAGCTCCGTATCGGTTGGTATTAGCAAAATTGATAACGCATACAAAAATCTATCTTCCCTCTATCAAGAAGCACAGCAGATGCTGCGTCATAAACTGCTGACAGGCGGTGGTTTGCTGCACGAGCCAGATGAACAGCTCGATCTGGCACCGCTGGAACAGGGATTACAGCAGCTTCGTGATCATTCTCCGGTCAAAGGATTATTGTCGCCGCTCAAACAGGAGCGCTATGGCGACTATATTCGCCTATTAACAGAGCGTTTGCATGAAGATCCGGCGACGATGCAGCCGCTGCTGTTCCAATTTGTACAGTGGATCAGTACGAATCTATATGAGCAGCATCAGAATGAGAAACTGCTGCTGCTCGATATTACGACCGAGCTGGAACAATGTGATACATTGCCGGATATGCTGGAGCAGGTTAGTGAATATTTTGTCCGTGTGGCGGAATATGCCCATAGCTTGCTGCATATGAGTCATGAGATTGCGCGCGCAATCCAGTATATTAAGCAAAACTATGCGCAGAACATTAGTCTACAGCAGGTCGCCGAACATGTATCACTCAGCTTCGGCTATTTGAGCAATCTGTTCAAAAAAGAGCTGCAAATTACATTTGTCGATTACTTGAATCGCTACCGAATTGAACGGGCGAAAGAGCTATTGATCGGTACGAATATGAAATCATATGATATTGCGGTACAGGTGGGCTTTTCGCCTGAATATACGTATTTTAGTAAAGTGTTCAAAAAAGTAACCGGACTCAATCCGAACGAATATCGCCGTCAATCGCTCAAAGGTGGGGCAGCCTTTGACATTACGGGGGCGAAACGCGAATGAAGCGATGGATACGATCTGGCAAAAGCGGCAATATTCAGCATCTAGGTACTCAGCTAATTGTCTATTTTATGGCGGTCAGCATCATCGTGTTTTCACTGGCGACGTATTTTTTGTATACCTTCATGCTGGGGCTGATCAAGGAGCAAAATGAAAAATTACTCTACCAGCAATTCCAGCAAAATGATCATAATATCCATAGTCTGATCAGTGACGTGGATCGCTTGTCCAAGCTATTTTTGCTGGATGGCAATGTACAGAGCTATCTACAAAGCGGTGATCATCGTACCGAGCTTGAAAATATTGATTTGAAAAAAGACATCTACGCACGTATCGCTAACTTTATTAGCAACTACAACTATATCCATTCCATTTATATGATTACCGACGATAACGGTGCTCTTGGTGGGGACGCGACGCGTACGCTTGTGCATGAAGAAGCGGCATGGACGGCTAACTTTTTCCGCTCACAAGGTTATGAGCAGGCGAAGCAAAATTTTCCTAATCTGACCGTGACGGGCGGAATGACCGAATCGTATTATAATCCATACGTTAGCGGCGACAAAGATGATCGGCTCATTAGCCTCATTCGCGGCGTGCGACCATTTTATGAGCCAGATACGAATGCTACCGTTATTTTCAATCTGGATGAGCATTATTTAGCCTCCACCTACTCAGCCTCGCTCGATATGGCTGAAGGCAATGCCTATATTGTCAATGGGCAAGGGACGATTATCTCGGGCAGCAGCATCGATGAAGTGGGGAAACAGAGTCCATATTTGCCGCCAGCCGGTAGCAATGCAAGCTTTGGCAGCTATGATACGGTCAAAAACGGTGATCCGATTCAAATTGTGTATTATAAGCTGCAAGATGGAGACTGGTATATGCTGCGTGAAGTACCGCTTGGACTCTTTTCACAGCAGATCTTTTCTGTCCAGCGGATTATGGTGATCGTCTTTTGTGTGAGCATTTTGCTGATATTTGGCATATCGTACTTTTTCCTGAAACGAATGATCCGGCCACTCAAGCTGCTGGCGCATAAGTTACGCGATATGAGTCAGGGGGAGTTGGGAGTGACGTTTACCGATATTCCGAACAATGAGTTTGGGACCGTAATGAGGCGCTTCAATGAAATGTCGCTGAGTATCGTTCAGCTATTACGGCGCAATAACGAGATTCAAGAGCAGCGGCGAGAGCTGGAAATTGAGGCGCTGCAATACCAGATCAATCCGCATTTTCTGTACAATACACTTAATATGATTCGCTGGATGGCGACGATGATCAAGGCGGAACAGATTGTGACCAGTGTAGTGGCACTCGGCAATATGCTTAGACCGATCTTCGCCAGCAAAGATAGTATGTGTACATTGCGTGATGAACTGAGCTATCTGGAAAACTATATCAAAATTATTAGTTTACGCTTCAATAGTTCGATCGAATTTACTTTCGACATTGAGCCAGAATTATTAGACTGTCGCATCCCGCGCTTTATTTTACAGCCACTTGTGGAAAATTCAATTCAATCCGGTCGTCAGGATGGCGAAGGTATTGAGATTAGCATCGAAGCGTATGAGGATGGGCGAGATCTGTGGTTATCTGTCGTCGATTCAGGCAATGGGTTTACGAATGAATTGCGTGAACAATTGAATCGGCAGCTTGCGGTAGGAGGTAAAGCAGACCGTCATTCCAGCGTACAAGCAGGAGAGACAGACGGAAGTCAACAACGTTTTGATGCTGCACCCCATTCAGTACCAGCGGATGATGATTTTACTCGCCCTATGTCCAGTGCCAGTCAGTCTACTGGAACGACTGAACATGCAAGTAGCAGCGGTGGTAGCGGGGTCGGGTTGTACAATATTAATAAGCGCATTCAACTGTATTTTGGTGAACCTTATGGTGTGACGATTCCGCAGGTGCCCTATGGTGCAGAGGTGACGATCCGTTTGCCAAGATTGGTGGATGAAACGACAGCTTCATTCCGTAAAACTGGCGGTGTAAGCTAATAGGTGTACGCAAACTTGTATACGTGTAAGCATTGCGTAAAGGAAATAAGGGAGAGAATGACTTCCAGTGTTAGCGACCTTCTAACACGAGGTACAATGAAAAAGTGATTTTTGTGATAGCAAAATATCTTACTGCTTCCAGTGTTAGCGACCTTCTAACACGAGGTACAATGAAAAATAATTTTCGCGAAAGCAAAATAGTTTACTTTTTTCAGTATTAGCGATCTCCTCCTACTCCGTAGATTCCGATGAAAGATCAAGTTGCGTCCCTTATTCCGTGCCAGAATGATGTCTGCCCTTGTAAAACCGTTTGCTTAAACATCCGAGCAGGTTGACGTTAATCCATTGAAGTTTTGCTGAGCAAACACAGCGGATTTCAGTTATAGCATGATCTGTTCTATCTCCGAACGTCCTGTACATTTTCGGAACCGCCCTGGCGTGTTACAATGCAACCATGCAATAAGCTGGACAGATGGCTTTAACTAATCTGTCTGCCTACTACGACAAATGGGGGTCATTTCTATGCTACTGTGGAACGGAAAGCTGGTCGAAGAAGAACAGGTACGTGTCTCGTATCGAGATCGGGGCTATTATTTTGGCGATGGCATCTATGAAGTGTTCCGTTTGTACCAGGGGAATTTGTTTGAAAAAGAAGCCCATCTGGATCGTCTGTATAACAGTTTGCGCGAGATTAAGATCGAGCTAAAGTGGAACCGTGAGCAGCTTAGCGAGATGTTGGATGAGCTGGCGGCTACATTAGGTCAACAGGATGGGATGCTGTATATCCAGTTCACCCGTGGTGAGGCGAAGCGCGCGCACATTTTCCCAGAAGTATGTGAAGCTGTGATGCTCGGTTATTGCGAGCCGCTAGCACGTCCTGCTGATTTGATCGAAAATGGGATTGAAGCGATTACGCTGGAAGATATTCGCTGGTTACGTTGCCACATCAAGTCGCTTAATTTACTGGCGAATACGCTTGCCAAGCAGGAAGCGGTAGAAGCAGGAGCGAAAGAAGCGATTCTGATTCGTAGTGATGATACGGTGACCGAATGTACCGCATCGAATCTATTGATCGTGAAGGACGGTGTGATCTACACGCATCCGAACGGGAATTTGATACTGGATGGCATTACGAAGCAGGTGGTGAAGCGTCTGGCTGGTGAGCTGGACATTCCGTATGTAGAGCAAGCCTTTGGTAAGCAACAGTTGGTAGATGCGGACGAGGTGTTCCTGACGAATACAACGATGGAAGCTACACCAATTATCGCCATCGATGGTCGTCCAGTAGGTACGGGTACGCCAGGTGCGGTGACGCGGCGTTTGCAGGTGGCGTATGTGGAGATGGTGGAGCAGGTAGTACAGAAGGGAAGTTCATCAGTTATTTAGAATTGAGATAGAACAAGGATCATTCATTATCGAATGATCCTTTTTTTGTGGCGTCAGCTTATTAAGTGGCATCAGTTTATCAAAAAGGCAGAGTTATACCGAGAATTGAGCGGAATTGCTATTCAAATGATGAAATAGTTGGCTATTGTTAGTTGTACTATTTTTACTATTTAAACGGCACAAAGTTGTTTTTTCTACATCGTCTTTAGTTTTGTTCAACCTCATCTGTAGATCGTTCAACTCTCCCACCCATTTTTCCGTCCTCACCACAGCATCTGTAGATTGTTCAGCTTTTTTGGAAGATCGTTCATTCAGTACAGATCGACAGCATATTACACTAAATACAAGCTTAAACGACAAGCAACAAGCAATATCTCGCATCATCACTTCAAGCGTAAGCATTACCACTCACGTAGGAAGTAACAGGGAACTGCACCACTAGGCAAAATATTAACTCTCTCCAATGATGATTGCTCGATTACCGCTTCGTTGTCCAACATCAACAGGTCAAAGTACCCTGTATATTCAAAGGAGGTTCCGCTGTGGAGATCACGTACAAGAAAGGGGAAGTTGCCCGAACCCGTAAGCGCAAGCTGAATGCAGACGGAATCAAGCTGCTGCTGATGACGTTACCCTTTGTTATTTTTGTAATCGCTTTCAGTTATGTGCCGCTATTCGGCTGGGTCTATGCTTTCTTTGATTATCGTCCTGGTATTCCGCTCAGTCAGACGGCATTTGTAGGGATGGAGCATTTCAGAGAAATGATGCATGACCGCGATATGCTTCGTGTCATGATCAATACACTGGCGCTCAGCGTGCTCTCCATTGTGGCAGCACCGCTACCTTTGCTGCTGGCGATTATGATCTCAGAAGTGCGCAGTGGATTTTTCAAACGACTCATTCAAACGACGACCACATTGCCTAACTACATTAGCTGGATTATCGTATTCTCACTTGCATTCAGTATGTTTAGCTCAGAAGGAGCGATCAATACGATTATTGCCCGTCTCGGACTAAGCGATACGCCGCTTAACGTACTCGGCAATGCAGATCATGTATGGCTTGTGCAAACCCTTTTACTAATCTGGAAAACGATCGGTTGGAACGCGATCATCTATCTGGCTGCGATCGTTGGCATTGATGGAGAACAATATGATGCTGCCAAAATCGACGGAGCAGGTCGGATTCGCAGCATCTGGTATATTACGATTCCGAATATTATGCCTACGTTTATCGTCTTATTGCTGCTTGCTGTAAGTAATTTGCTGTCAGCAGGTTTTGAGCAATATCTCGTCTTCAACAACATTATGGTTGCTGACAAGATTGAAGTGCTTGATCTGTACGTATATCGTCTCGGTCTCGTTACGAATGACTATCCGTATTCCACCGCAGTCGGTATGTTCAAATCGGTCATTAGTATCGCACTGTTGTTTATGATTAATAGCCTGTCCAAGAAAGTACGCGGCGAGAGCATCATCTAATGGATGCTCTGCCAGATAAGGAGGAAGAATGCTATGGGCAAAGCACTAAGCATGCAAGGAGAACGTACACGCAAGCCGATTCTATGGTCAGATGTGTTGTTTAACATCGTGAACTATACATTACTGTCATTATTGCTCGTGGTGACGATCTATCCGTTTTACTACATTTTCATCTATTCCATCAGTGATTCATTCCGCGCACAAAGTGGCGTATTTCTGTGGCCGGCAGGGTTCTCACTGGAAAGTTATCGAGCAACGTTACAGCTAAATGGACTACAGGAAGCCGCCATTGTCTCGGTGCTGCGGACGGTTGTTGGTACGCTATTAACGGTGCTATGCTGCTCATTTTTTGCCTATCTGATTACAAAAAGAGAAATGCCGATGCGGCGCCTTATTTATCGCTTTGTGCTCGTCACGATGTACTTCAATGCTGGATTCATTCCGTGGTACTTAACGATGAAAGCATACGGGCTGCAAAATAATTTTCTACTCTATGTATTGCCAACCGCGCTCAGTGGCTTTAACATCATTTTGATTAAGACGTTTATCGAGCAGCTGCCGCCAGCATTGGAAGAATCGGCGCGGATCGATGGCGCGGGCTACTGGACGACCTTTACACGGATTATCTTCCCATTGTCCACGCCGATCATTGCGACCATTGCGGTCTTCTCCGCAGTTGGACAGTGGAACACCTGGTTCGATAACTTCTTCCTCGTCGAGAATCCGAATCTGCAAACGTTACAACTTGTGCTGTACAATTTCTTAAATCAGTCCAATAGCATCTCCAGTATGAGTGCAGCAGAGATGACCAATTCTGCTGAAGTGCGCACAATGACACCACAATCGATCCAGATGACGATCACGATGCTCGTGACGCTACCGATCGTCGTTGTTTATCCGATGTTACAGCGCTTCTTTGTTAAAGGGATTATGATGGGTGCAGTCAAAGGATAAACGATGTTGGAAAAAGTATACGTGGATCATTATTTCATAGCGTACTTCTAATATCCCTGTACATCGTATTTGTTCCAACGTTCAAATAGGGTGAGGATCAACAACGGTAGTACAGTCACGCGCAGCTACATCTCATGTCCATTACTATTTATATCCAGGGAGGTTATTCTATGCAAAAACGAAGCAAAGCCCGTGTCGCAGCCGGACTCCTGCTCTCATTTATGATAACGCTTACAGCTTGTTCTGGTGGTGCAACAGGTACAGATAGTGGAACAAGTCAGGCAGGAACGAAAGATGCGAACGGTATCGTGACGCTGCGTGTACTTGTAAATGAAACCGGAACAAGCTGGAATACGTACCCGGATAGCAAAATCGCCAAAGCGATTGAAGACAAAATCGGCGTCAAAATCGAATACGTAGAAGCCGATGCGAACAAAATGAACGTATTGCTCGCCGGTGGCGACCTGCCGGATATCGTGCGCGCCGATCCGACGCAATACGGCAAACAGTTAATCGACGGTAAGCTGATTATTCCGATGGACGACATGATGGACAAGTACGGTAAAGATGTTGAGAAGACGATCCCGACCGTCGTGGAGTATAGCCGTAAAAACTGGAGCGAAGGCCAGAATAAGCTGTATTTCCTGCCACCACAGGTGCAGGCTGATCCAAGCCCGGTTTATCCGAATCTGACGATTGGTCCAACGATCCGTTGGGATTACTACAAAGAAATTGGCACACCGCCGATCCAAAATCCGGACGATCTGCTGAACGTATTGCAACAGATTAGCGCCAAACACCCAACGACCGAAGAAGGCAAAAAAATATACGGCGTATCGATGTGGCAGGATTGGGGTCTATGGCCATACATCATTCCGTTCACCTGGGCGACCGGACAGACCGCGAGCGGAAGCTCTGACCTATTTTCCAAACCGCTCGGTGAGCACCGTCTCATCAATGTACTTACCGACGAGAACTCCAACTACTGGGTAGCGATGGATTTCTACAACAAAGCATATCGCATGGGCTTGCTTGACCCAGATGCGTTAACGATGAAAAATAACGATTACATGGCTAAAGCAACAGCCGGTCAATTTATCCTCGGCCCGGCAACATGGGCAATGGGTGATTTTAATGCGAAATATGCGAAAGATGGCAAAGGCTTTATGGTCGTGCCAGCAGGCAAACAGGCATGGAGCGGCGGCGTGCGCCCTGTAGGCTGGTCCGATAAAAGTTATGCAATCTCCAAAAGCTCCAAATATCCAGAAAAAGCGATGGAATTCCTGAACTATATTCATTCCTATGAAGGTGCCCGCACCATGTATAGCGGCATTGAAGGCGAAAACTGGAAAGAAGAGAAGGGCAAGCCACAGCTGACCAAAGAAACGATTGATATGAAAGTAAATGGTGGGGATGCATGGGAACGTACCGGTATCGCACTGGATCAGAACTTGATCGGTCTGGGCGGTAGCGTCATCGATCCAAGCAATGATACACCGATCAATCTGTTCTCGACCGAAGAAGCGATGGCAGCCAGTTCGACTACACTGGAAAAAGATTTCAGCAAGCATTACAATGCCACGTATCCAGGCGAAGTGTTCTCCAAGCTTGTGCAGGAAGGTAAACTGCAAGATGATAATACACCGCTGAAAAATATGTCACCCGAGCAGATCATCAAGGAGAACACTGTCGTACTACCAGTATTGCCAGACGATCTGTTAAAGCTGGAAACACAGCTGAAAGAACTGGCTGCACGTACCGCCGCAACGATGATCCTGTCCAAGTCGGATGAAGATTTTGCAGCAGCGAAAGCGAAAGCAATTGATTCGTTCAAGCAAGCAGGGGCGGATAAATTGACCGAGTATATGACCAGTGCCTATGCGAAGTCATTGCAAGATGCGGGGCTGTAGTAAGATAAAGTATCATTTATCTTTCACGCTTATTTAATAAAATGATAAACAGTAAAAGTTATGATCATACGAGATATACGAAAACCCCTCTTCCGAAAGATACGCGGAAGAGGGGTTTTTCATATGTTGGTAATACTCTTGTAGGCGTGTTTTGTATCCACAATTTTCAATACCATAGCAGATCTGATTTTGTATATCTGGTTTTGTATATATTGTAGCATCACTTTATAGTAAAAATACATGATTGTAGCAGTGTATCAGCATAATACGAAGTAAGCTATTGATGCAAAGGTAATGCTCTAAAGGTATTCTTCTAAAAGATAGCCCTCTAAAAATACTGTTCTAAAGATACTACTTTAAAAGTAACACTCTACACATCTTGTCCCAAAACACGGCTGCTCCAGAAGAGCGATACGATCAATGACGTTAATTCACTTAACGCCGACTGCCTGGACGCGACGTATACAACACTTTATGACTCGCTTTACCACCATTGGTACGTGTTGCTGGTTGAGCTGCCGCTGCTGGAACAGGGAAGGCTTCACGGAATGTGCCGAGGCATCCGTCACAGAGGCGACCCTGGCGAATTGGTTTTTGACAGCATTCGCACGGGAACGTCAGATTCACATAGCTGTGCGAGAATTTACCTGCCTGTATAAACTGATACAGTTCTTGCATACCGATCCCAGAAGCTGCACTCAGCTCTTCCGTTGTACTTTTCGGATAGCGCCACAGGTGATCCAAACAGCGATGCATTGCACCGTCCAGTTCATCCCGGCATCCATTACACATATTACGTAGATTTTTTTGATATACAGAACCGCAACGCGGACAATAATCGACCATTAAACTCATCAGGATCACCTCTTTCAATGATGTTACGAATAATTGCTGTAGACTTAAATATTATCAATTAAAACAAAGTATACATAGCGAAATACTAGAGTTAATGAAAGTACAGATCGTGTATCCTACTCTTTCTTTATTCGAAAATCATCATATGTGGTACATACAATATGATTCCATATAAAGAATATAGAGGAAGATAGGAAGGATATTACTCTTCAGTTATGACTACTTATTTGGGTATATAATACTACTTTAGGACTAATGACGCAAGTGATATTACCTGTAACATTCATATTATTTATAAATATTTATTTTTATGAACATTTACGACAAAAATCGGTCTTTTTCTAATGATTACATAGTTCTATCAACCCTATAAGTTAACATAAGATAGGCTTAAAGGAACGTTTCTTATTCTGAAAATATATCGTTATTTCGAGATATTTGTAGCAAATTTCATTAAATAGGGTACTTATTCACTTATATATCACGTATAAAAGCTTGCTGTATAAATGAGAAAGTTCCTTGCCATTATATAAACAGCTGGTCTGTAATTAATCATCCTTTTATTTCCAAATGTCAATACATTAAAAGCGTCGTCTCTTTATCTTCTTTATAGCAATATATCAAGCAATGTAGCCATTCGATCCTAATGAACAGCTGCAAACGTATCAAAAAGATCGCAAACAAGCTATATCTATCGATATAACTGTTCACGATCTGATTTATCATTTTCAATTAACAAGTGCTTTTAGAATGCGTATATCAACCTACAGCTGTACAAATCTCTACAAAGTGACCATCCGGATCAGTCACATAGGCAACGGTTTGTCCCCACGGTTTAGTCTCTGGCTCACGTACTACGCGCACACCTTGCTGGCGAAGCTGTTCCAGTGTCCCCGGCACATCTTCTGTAACAAAGCCGATCTCAAACGTACTTGCTGTAGGTACAGCTGATGTCAATCCAAGATCGAGCAACTCATTGACCGACTGACGTGTATTGACGGCTAATGTCGTTGCCCCTGTCTCAAATTCTACATACGTATCCACCTGCATTTTAATCGATAAGCCCAGTAGATCCCGGTAAAAGTGCAACGAAGCTTCCAGATTATTCACATACAAAATGATATATTTCATATTCAAATTCATGTTGATCCACTCCTGCTAACTGAATTTTAACTGCCTTGCCTTTCAGTTGCCCTGTATCCAATCGTCTAGCTCAATCGATCAGTTATACAACATTGCTGACGATCGCTTGCTTACATATGACTATGCAGACGATGTTCCACAATGATGCAACGATTGAACATCGTGTTGTATACGCACCCTACGTAATATAGTCGAAACGCTAACATCACTGAACTATAGTAGAACATCCTGTTATACCAGCACCGTACTCTGTGTGAACCGATCGCTACCACGATAACAACTGTTGGGCAAATGGTTGTACAACGCTGTTTAATCGTAAGATGAAATGACTCGGTATCTCTTGGAAAAATCGGACAATATTTGTTCTGAGATATCTGATCCTGTAATTACATTCATAATCAGCCACTATCGCTGAAGCAGTTGTCCTGGCGGTAAACCATAATAGCGATTAAAAGCGAGATTAAGATGCGACTGATCATAATAACCGAAACGAACCGCCAGCTCACGAAGCGATATTTCTTCTGGAGCACGGTATGCATAGGAATTGGATTCAAAAGCGATGGATTCAACAGCATCAGATGGCGGAGAAGCAGCAAACGCACGCATCTGCATACGACAAGCATACGTATTTCTAAGCTGTAAATGACGCAAAACCCCCTGAAACCGCATCATATCCGACCACTCTTTAGGCGAAACGCCCAGCTCCTGTTGAAATAATCGTCGTAATGTACGGTCGCTGTAGTGTGTCTGCTGAGCCAGTTCACGAATCGTCAAACGACCTCGCTTCCCATGAATATAGTGCACAAGCTGACGTAACCGCGTCGTATCACCATCATCCTGTTCCCGTAACAATATCCCAAGCCAGCGCTCTGTGCGTTCGATCCGTTGCGGCATAGGAGCAGCTGTAACGATATCCTCAGTCATAGGGGCAGCCTGTGCTCCAAGCCACTGCTCCAGCGTTACATGGGCGTCAGCGAGTGAGGAACCAGCATAACCGAGCAATCTCCTTACTTCACTGGCATACAGACGAATACCGAAAAACGCCATCGATTCCGTAAGCTCCATCACTTCATAGGAGCACATAAGCGAGGATAAAAAAGCACTGCGATGATCGGTTGCATACAGATCGAAAATCAGATCGATACAGCCATCCGGCACAATTCGGTGCAATTGGCTTCTTTACTGCGGCTGTATGGCTGAACTCCAATAACAGCATACGATGTCGCGTAACCATGGAGCAGGAGCATATTCAGCATACTGATAATGTTTATGCAGCAGTCCACGCTCGATCATCGGCGGCTGCACTGGTTGAAATCGATGCATGGATATCGCACTCCTTTTATGTAAGTGATTTTCTATTTCAACATACCATAAATAAAAGTTAAATCATCATATAAATAATTTGTTAATATCATATTGATTATATCAATAAATAGTGCTATGATAATGCCACTAAAGATATTATCAAAACGTTAATAACATAAAAGAGAGGATGAATACATCATGTTCGGATTACGCTTTGCCAAATTCCAGCCGAGTGATTATGTGATGAAGATTAAAAATGGGAAAATTGTAAAAGAGGGCGTCGGCCTTTCATTTTACTATTACGAGCCAACCACTTCGGTTGTCGTTGTACCGGTATCGTCGATTGATGTGCCCTTTATGTTTGAAGAGATTACGAGCGATTATCAGACCGTCACCGTACAGGGACAGGTGACATACCGGATTACCGATTACCATCAGACGACTCGTATTTTGAACTACACTTACAATTTGAAAAAAAATCGCTACCTATCCGATGATCCCGAAAAACTATCGCAGCGCGTCATTCACATCGTTCAGGTACTAATGAAGCAGCGCATTGAGCAGTTACCCCTACGTGAGGCTATCCAATCCGGTGAATCGCTTGTACGTCAGATCACTGCACAGATTCAGAGCAACCCTGAACTACAAAAGCTGGGCATTGAAATTATGGGCTTATCGATCCTCGCTATCCTCCCTAATAAGGAAACGATGCGAGCGCTCGAAGCGCAGGCGCGCGAACAAATATTGCGCAGTGCAGACGAAGCATTGTATGAGCGCCGCAATGCCTCGATTGAGCAAGAACGCAAAGTGCGCGAAAACGAACTGAACACCGAGATTGCCGTCGAAACGAAAAAGCGTCAAATTCGCGAAACCCAGCTTGAAGCCGAACGTTCGGTCAAAATCAAACAAAATGAAATGGAAGAAGAGCAGTTACGCTTTGATACCGAGCTGGAGGAACGCAAAAGTCAGCTGATCGAGCTAACCGTTACGAACGACAAAGCACAGGCAGATGCGCGCGCTTACGAAATGTCGGCAGTGATGCAGTCGCTTGAAGGCGTACAGCCACATGTACTGCAAGCGATGGCAAGCATGGGCATGAAGCCGGATCAATTGATCGCGATGGCATTCCAGGGTATTGCTGAAAATGCAGGCCGTATCGGTCAACTCAACATTTCGCCGGATCTGTTGCAAGGACTGCTGCACGAGCAAAACAATCCGACTGGACGAGGGGGCAGAGAGCGATGAGCCGCCGACTAACCGAGAACAAGCTCATTCTCGTCAAGCGTAGAACACGTCTACAGGAACTGGTCGTTCGATATAATACCGTGCAGCAGGCGCAATTTTATATCGAACGGATGGGGGCTGATTTTAGCGATTATGTACAGGAAGATCAGCAGTATCAGCAAGCGCTGGAGCTGACATTATTTCAGCTTCAGCAGCTGGGACGTGTGCAGTTGCTGGATCGAGAGCATGTGCCTAGCTTTATTTTCGGACCGAGTGATGTGGTCGTGGTGCTGGGGCAGGACGGTCTAGTTGCAAATACGATGAAGTATGCGACAGGATTGCCCTTAATCGGTGTGAACCCGGACCCAAGACGGTGGGATGGCGTACTGCTACCGTTTGAGGCTAAAGACTTGAGTCAGCTCATACCGGATGTGTTTGCACGTAAACGGCAAATGCGCGATGTGCGGCTAGCTTGTGCTACACTCAGTGACGGTCAGGTGCTATATGGAGTCAATGATCTGTTTATCGGTCGCAAAACGCATGTGTCGGCTCGTTATGAGCTGAGCTACAGCGGAAGAATAGAACAACAGTCTTCCAGTGGTATTATCGTATCGACCGGTATGGGGGCGACCGGCTGGTTCAAAAGTGTATTAACCGGAGCCGCTGGCATTATGAGTCTGGCGCAAGGATATGAGACAAGACAGACATTACCGCAGCTGAACACTTCCTTTGACTGGAATGCACCATATTTGTACTACAGTGTGCGTGAGCCATTCCCTAGTCGCACCACATCGGCTGAGCTGGTGTTTGGGCGGATCGCTGGAGAGCCATTGCGTATTGTATCGCAAATGCCGGAAGAAGGGGTGATTTTCAGCGATGGGATAGAGAGTGACTATTTGGAATTTAATTCGGGCATTAGCGCCACGATTGGCATTGCAGAGCAAAGAGCGCATCTGGTGATTTGATGCGCTCTTTGTGCTGTATGTCTTATCTATATCGTTGTATCTATTTTACTGTATCTACTTTGTTAGGATGATATAACAAGCGGTTTATTTAATCCGAATGATGCGCACGTCTTCATACGCTGAAGCGTCGCGCGGCTTCACGACCAGCTGGAGTGAATCGGGATTATCCAGCAGATTACTATAAAATATATGCTCAAACGTATACGGATTCTCACTAATAAGCCGGCTACCGATCGGGCGTAGTGTGACCGATTGTTCTCCTTTTTCCGAAATGATGCCCTGCGGAATCAGCCAGAGTTGTTTGGCAAGATCACCACTTACTTTCTCATCCGTAGTGAAGCGCACGCGCATCTCTAATGGCGAAATTTCTACCCGGGAGAGTGTAATCGTATGCGCACTCCAAGATATCGTTCGATTCGGGTAAATAATCTCCGTTTGTTGACTTTGAAAATGGGGTGCCAGCGAAATATGCAGCAGCAGCGTAGGCGAGTAATGGATTTCACTTGCATTTGCAGTAGCGCTTCCGCCTGCTGATCGATCGGTAGAAGACATGATCTGGAATTGCGCTGCAATTTCACGTGGAAATGGCTGTTTTTGGTTTAATCTAACTGTAGCTGTACCGTAATATTGCTTCGGGTTTCCATCATCTGGAGCGCCATTCAAACGAGCAGGTGAGGTACTGAGCAGCTTCCCAGTCGCTACATTGCGAAGCTTAACGCTGCTTAGTCCGGGAATCGTAGCATCCCGATCCGTATGAGCAGTGTATAGCAGAATGAGTCGATTTTCATCAGCGGTGACGGCATTGATAGTTAATCGATAACCGTTTTGTTCCGCGGTTTTGTCAATCTTTTGGATGTAATGATGTTCGATCGCAGAGCTTAGGCTTTGATTACCAAGCTGCTCACTCTGATAAACACGAAACGGTTCTAATTCGCCCCAGCTTGCTTGCGTAGAATGCGTACTCATCAGCGGCTTAAGCCAGGTAGTCGCCAGCAAAATGCAGATGACGATGAATGTGGAGACGACGACGACGAGCAGTCGGGTATCGAATAAATTACGCAATCCTGTCCAGAAGGAGCGGCCAGTCGTAGGGACGGCTGATGCTTCCGTAGCTACAGGCAGGGTGGAGGGGGAAGACTGTGGTAGATGCATCGGCGTGGCATCTGGCTTTATCGGCTGCTTGTCAGGCTCGTTCATCTACAGTCCTCCTTTCAGATGGGCGATCATCATGGTGTTTATGGATTAGCTTACTCATTTATTTATTGTACAGGGGTAGTGTATCTACATACAAATAGCAGTCCGGAGACGGATGATTACGGAGACGTAACAACGGTCAATCCCATGCGTTTATCCTTATTGTACCTTGTTTTGCATAATAAATTCCAGCCAATATTGACAAATGTATAGATTTGTTAATCCATAGCAAAAGGCGTTCATCTGCGTAATTGAAATACGCAAATGAACGCCCTAGCGGATCATGCTAATGAGATGAAGATTACAATTATACTTTAAACTGGCTCACCTGTGCTTGAAGTTGCTCTGCTGTTTTGGCCAGTGCAGTAGAGGAAGTGGTAATTTCTTCCATAGAAGCTAGCTGTTCTTCTGTGGCGGCAGACACATTCATCGTACCCGCCGATGTTTCTTCCGTGATGCGAGCAATCTCATTAGCAAAACGCATTAGTTCCTCAGTGCTGGCAGACATTTGCTCTGCACCAGCGGATACTTCTTCAATATCACCGGCTACTTGATTAACCGCAGTCAGTATATTTTCAAACGCTGTTCCAGCTACCGATACGGATTCGATCCCTTTACTTACTTCTTGTGTGTTCACTTCAACCGCCTGTATAGCGCGGTACGTTTCTTTTTGAATCGTCGTTACTAGATCGGTAATTTGACGGGCGGAATCTGCGGATTGCTCAGCCAGCTTGCGTACTTCATCAGCAACGACGGCAAAGCCGCGTCCTGCATCGCCAGCACGTGCTGCTTCAATCGCTGCATTGAGTGCGAGCAGATTCGTTTGGGAGGAAATACCTGTAATCACATCGGTAATGTTACCAATCGTCTGTGAACGCTCACCCAGCTCCTGTACAATCTGTGACAGAGAGAGCATAGAGCCTTGAATCGAATCCATCTGCGCAACAGCCGTCCGAATCGCCTCGTTACCGTCGGATGATTTGGAAGCAGCTTCTGCGGCAGAACCGGATACCGTCTGTGCGCGAACAGCAATTTGCTCTACACCGAGCGACATTTCTTTCATCGCTTGCGAAGAACGATTCGTCAATTCAACCTGACGGTTGCTGCCTTCCGCTACTTCTTGAATCGTCTCTGCAATTTGACGGGAAGCATCGGTATTCTGTTCACTGCTCGCTGTCAATTGTTCGGAGGAGGCAGCGATCGTCTCCGATGTGGTCGCTACCGATTCAATCAGGCTACGCAAATTCAAAGTCATTTTATTAAATGCACTGGCGAGTAAACCGACCTCATCCCGATTTTTGATCTGAATCGTTTCACCCGTCAGGTCGCCACCCGCAATGCGTTCAGCAGAGGCTTGCAGACGTTTCACCGGTCTGGAGATTAAGGCAGAAATGAACAGGGCAATAGCAAGACCAGCCAAAACAGCGATAATCGAAATTACGATGACATTAAAAATCGTTTTCTGGCTAAGTTCAGTGGCAGCGTCAGTAGAAGCGGCGGCATTTTTATTTTCCAGATCCACTAATTGGGTAAGCGTAGTATTCGCAGTATTCCAGAGTGGATACGCTTTACTATGCAGATTGCTAAGCTCAATAAGTTGATTTTCTTGCCCAGCCGTAATCATATCAGGAAGTAATGGAATATATTCGTTATAGCTATTATCGAATGTTTCATACAATGCCAGTTCTTCTTGCGTTTGCATTAATTGCTTGAGCTGTAGACGTTCACTATCGATTTTTTTGAGTAGTGTATCCAGACTTTCCTGGAAAACTTTCACCTGCGAGGGATTACGTTCTACCCCTACATTTAACATTAATCGTTCGACATCGGATAAATCCCCGTTCATGATCCCGAGCAGTGTTACAGTGGGCATTGCTTTCTTATCAATAATACCGATTTGCTTACCCATACCGTTAATACCGAATATGCTAAGCGCCGAAATCGCAATCAATAAGAAGATCACCGCTGCAAATCCAGAGATTAATTTCATCTGAATAGTAAGTTTCATACGTTCACACTCCAACAATTAGTAGGTTACTTGTCGCGTTATATGTATTATATCGACCAGTTTGTCAAAAAATTTACAGTGTAAGTCCGCCTTTTCAGTACTAAATGCCTATTAAAATTCGTTTGTTAACATAACTTTGTTTTTAAATACCATTTAAACGTTGTTAAAAGAATTATTAAGATTAGATAAAATTAAATAAATAAATAAATTAATGCAGAAAATAGATTTTAATATCGAAAAATGTCGTTTTTGGCACTATAAAATATACATTTCTTCATGCATGGCTATACATGAATGCGAAAATATTAGAATCTTGTTTTCACGATGTTATGCCGTTGAATTGCTTCCCCACAAACGGTATGATCGAGAGAGGAATGTACGAATGATCGATCTAAAGATGAGGAGTGTATAACATGCGACATCATCAATGGACACATGTACCGCCGATGGGCTGGAATAGCTGGGATTGCTATGGAGCTGCGGTACGCGAAGAAGAGATTCGAGCTAATGCACAATATATGGCGAATCATCTCAGGGAATACGGATGGGAGTACATCGTTGTCGATATTCAGTGGTATGAGCCGGGCGCCGTGTCATCTGCATATCGTCCATTTGTCTCGCTGGAGATGGATGAGTATTCCAGACTGATTCCGGCAACGAACCGTTTTCCATCAGCAGTAGAGGGCAAAGGCTTTAAACCGCTGGCGGATTATGTACATTCGCTGGGACTGAGCTTTGGTATTCATATTATGCGCGGTATTCCACGTCAGGCAGTGCATGGGGATACACCGATCAAAGGAACTGCTGTAACCGCACGCCAGATTGCACATACGAACTCCATCTGTCCGTGGAATACGGATATGTATGGTGTTGATGCATCGAAAGAAGGAGCACAGGAATATTACAATTCTCTGTTCGACATGTATGCGGAGTGGGGAGTCGACTTTGTTAAAGTGGATGATATTGCTGCTTCGCGTTTATATGATACACATCTAGCAGAAATTGAGCTGATTCGTCACGCAATCGATCAATGTGGTCGTGCGATGGTGCTCAGTCTGTCACCGGGACCTGCGCCGCTTGCATACCATGAAGCATTTCGTACCCATGCGAATATGTGGCGCATAACCGATGACTTCTGGGATCAATGGGAGTTGCTGTATGAAATGTTTGAACGCTGTGAGCAGTGGGCACAGTTCGTCGAAGTGGGTAGCTGGCCGGACTGTGATATGTTGCCGCTCGGTCATATCGGCATCCGTTCAGTCGATGGAGGCGGAAGTGATCGCTGGACACGGTTTACTGAGGATGAACAGACGACGATGATGACGCTGTGGTCGATCTTCCGCTCGCCGCTCATGTTTGGCGGCGAATTGCGTGATAACGATGCCTGGACGATGTCACTGCTTACAAATGATGAAGTGCTGGAAGCGAATCGCTCCGGTCATTACGCACGTCAGGTGTATCGGGATGAATATGATCGGATTGTATGGATGTCGGAGCATAGCCGCACAGGGGAATATTATATCGCACTATTCAATGCAAGCGATGATCCAGCGCTGGTGCGAGTTAGTCTGGAGCAGCTTGGTCTATCTGGCAATTTCCGTCTGCGCAATTTATGGGAGCGCGCGGAAGCAGGAATGGTGAATTATGATATCGATGTGAAAGTGCCGGCGCACGGGGCTAGATTTTATAAATTGAGTCGGATGGATTATGAGGATGTTGTTGTACGTATGTAGAGGTGAGGTGTAGGGGGAACCTAATCGATTGCGATAGCGGTTTATGCGATTGCATAACTAACAAAAAGAGGAGAGAGCATCATGCTTTCTCCTCTTCGGCATACAGGTTCAACGTAGTGGTGGTCAAACGATCATTTTATATTCGAATCAAGCCATCGTCGAAATCGGCGCACCCAAACGCCCTAATGCACTATAATGATTTTTAATCCAAGCCAGTGCCAGCGTACCTTCACCGGCATGAATACCAGCCACCGGAATAAACGAAGCAATCTCGATCCGCAGCAGCGGAGCCATATGCATAATCTCTTCCTTCAGCTTGAATGCGCCTTCCATATTGTTCGCATGCATAATACACACATGGCGTACATGCTCAATATCCTTTTTTAGCATATCCAGCAGTTTTAGCCGCGCTTTCTTCACGGTACGAATCTTATCCTCGACGATAACCTTACCTTCTTGAAAACGAAGCAATAAATGAATCGATAACAGCTGGCTAATGACAAGCTGTGTACCGGATACACGTCCGCTACGATGCAGCTGTGACAGACTGGCTGGAATCATATAAAAGCTCATATCGTGGATCATCCCTTGAATCCGGTCACGAATCTCCAGCGCGCTCAATCCTTCACGCTGATACAAAATACCTTGCAAAATCATCTCCCGTAATGGAAATGCACCGATCTTGGAATCAATGCTAATAATAGGCGTGTCTGCAATCTCTGCTGCTTGGACGGAAGAATTGTACGTTCCGCTCAGTTCAGAGGAGCAATGGATCACGATAATATCATCATAATGCCCTTTCAGGCTCTCATATAATTGAATAAATTCACCAATTGGTGGCTGTGAGCTGCTTACCTTCTCATGCTCACGCATCTTCTCATAAAATTGCTCGGATGTAATATCGACATTTTCACGATACACTTCATCTCCAGCAATCAGGCAAAGTGGCACGACATACACATCATGCTCACGGGCAAAATCGGCATCCAACATGGCCGTGCTATCGGTTACCCAGGCGATTGTTCTCATTCAGATCACTACTTTCCATTGAAAGGTTTCAGCAATGCCTTGAAGAACGCAATGTAGCGCGACACCTCAAACATTGTGAGCATATGGTATTTTGCAAATGTATGCAGTCATTGAAGGTAAGACAAAATAGACATATGTACTATATAACTCTATCATATAGTTATTATAACTAGATGTGAGGTTGATTACAAACTTTAAATGTTGTTACGAAAACGAATTGTTTTTCGTTTCAGATGTTTTTCGGTATAATAGTAAAATAGTCATTTCTAGTAGCAGGATGTTCACTGTTTGGACATATAAAGCATGACATATGCGAAGAGAAGCAGATAGTAACGCTGGGACTACCTACTCGATATCCACATTAGCACTAGTCCATAGCTGAGCGCCGATACCAGCCAGCTACGAAACTACATACTCCATATTCACATCAGCAGTATGACAGACAATAGCCAATATAGTAGCAATGGAAGGAGATACACGTTATGGAACCGCAATACCCACTGCTTGACCAGCTCAAAGAATGGGGCGAGAAGAAGGTCGCCTATCGCTTTCCACGCTGGGAACAGCTACCGATGATCGGCATTTATATGGATCAACTTGTCGCCTGGTTAGAATATCAGTTCCACCAGTTCCCCGGCGAAACCGCAGGCAAGCTTATTACCCCGTCCATGATTAACAACTATGTAAAGCAGAAGATTATTCCGCCTACTGTGAAAAAGAAATATTCCCGCGAACATATCGCCTATCTCATTATGATCTGTAACTTAAAGCCCGTACTGCCGATTGGCACGATCCAAACGATGATTTCTATCCAGTTGAAAACGATGACGCTGGATGAGATTTATAATCATTTTTGCGAAGAACAGGAAGCTGCTTCACGGTATACGATGGAAATGGCGAAACAGGAAGGTCGCCAGCTGCGCGACAATGCAGAAGGCTCGCAGGAGAACATGCTGGCTGGATTCTCGCTCAAAATGGCGACGCTGGCTAATGCAGGGAAGATTTTGGCGGAGAAGATTACGGGGTTGGAAGGGGAAGGGAAGGATGGGGTTGAGGGGCTGGAGGTAAGGCAGGTTGGGGAGTAAGCTGGTGTTTGTATTTGCAGCGAACGATTATTTTGTCGAATCGCTCGTAAGGCAGACGGGGTAAGGGATTGGAGAGATTTTTGTTTTGAAGGATTTACAGGATTGGTCGCTTGATGCAAAATGAGAATTAGGAAATGGAATATTTGCTTGTGTGGCAAGGGGTTTCGGGGGTTTGAAGATGGGGTTTTATATGCACGTAGTGGGTTTTAAAGTGAGGAGCGTACCCTTGGTGTTGAGGTGGAGCGGCAGTTTTATATGCACGTAGTGGGTTTTAAAGCGGCTTAGCTTGACGTGCCGGGAGTCTCCGTAAATAGTTTTATATGCACGTAGTGGGTTTTAAAGTCAGCTAGACTAACGTAGCACTGGAACTCACTTACGGGTTTTATATGCACGTAGTGGGTTTTAAAGGTCGATAAAGAACCTGAGCCGTATATTCGTCAAAAGTTTTATATGCACGTAGTGGGTTTTAAAGACACCCCTATGACGAGCTGGAGACTATTTCCGTCCACGGTTTTATATGCACGTAGTGGGTTTTAAAGGCTGGAGATAAGAAGGCTTTACGACAGTTGATGGATGGTTTTATATGCACGTAGTGGGTTTTAAAGTGTTTTGAGCTGTATGAATACTGTAAGCTGATCCTGTTTTATATGCACGTAGTGGGTTTTAAAGCCAGATATTCCGATACCGGTAGTAATGCGTTCGCCTGTTTTATATGCACGTAGTGGGTTTTAAAGAATTGACAGTAATCCATAGCGATAATACAGCCAGAGTTTTATATGCACGTAGTGGGTTTTAAAGCACGACGAACATCGAATAATTCTTCAATTTGGTTATAAGTTTTATATGCACGTAGTGGGTTTTAAAGAGTCCAGGAGCTGTTGCTGATTTGCAAAAAGCAGTCCGTTTTATATGCACGTAGTGGGTTTTAAAGGGCTTTGCGTTTACGAGGAATCTTGCGGCAGATATCAGTTTTATATGCACGTAGTGGGTTTTAAAGACCAACAGATCGTGCTCGACAGCGCAGACGGGGTGGTTTTATATGCACGTAGTGGGTTTTAAAGTTGATAGTCTATTCACGCAATACAGTCTATCTAATGGTTTTATATGCACGTAGTGGGTTTTAAAGAAAGGATCAATGCAATTTAAAGCAAACATTACTCCGTTTTATATGCACGTAGTGGGTTTTAAAGAAATAAGCACTCCCTATGCAATTTGCTTCAAAATCAGTTTTATATGCACGTAGTGGGTTTTAAAGTAATGATATCTGCACTAATTGCCGCTTGGAGGTCTTGTTTTATATGCACGTAGTGGGTTTTAAAGCCTGTAAAGCCCCAATTCGTCCCACTAATGTTATTCGTTTTATATGCACGTAGTGGGTTTTAAAGTTTCACCAGTGCTTTGAACCAAAGCAGGATACGGCTGTTTTATATGCACGTAGTGGGTTTTAAAGTCAATAAACTTTTTAGCTTTTGTGAGTGTGGTTACTTCGTTTTATATGCACGTAGTGGGTTTTAAAGGGATAACAACCAGTATTACCCCAGCACCGCCACCATGGTTTTATATGCACGTAGTGGGTTTTAAAGTCATTTAGTCAACACACAGCATATGAATGGGTAGATGGTTTTATATGCACGTAGTGGGTTTTAAAGTACGGAAAGACTATTGAATCAAATGAATCTAGTTTATCGTTTTATATGCACGTAGTGGGTTTTAAAGTTGATAGCAGCATCCCAAACATTTGTCACCTTTAAGGTTTTATATGCACGTAGTGGGTTTTAAAGCTTAAAAGCTTGAAGTAAAAAGTGTAGCATCGCATCGTTTTATATGCACGTAGTGGGTTTTAAAGATAGATTTAGCCATGCTTATTAGCTCCTATTTAATGGTTTTATATGCACGTAGTGGGTTTTAAAGGGCTTTTTGATTATCATTCAGCAGCCGAATGTACCGTTTTATATGCACGTAGTGGGTTTTAAAGTGATCGGTATGACCTTGAGTTCCGTTGTACAAAAACGTTTTATATGCACGTAGTGGGTTTTAAAGGCTTATACGGTGCTGAGCAAGAGCCAAGTCGCGCAAGAGGTTTTATATGCACGTAGTGGGTTTTAAAGTCAGGCATTTAACGATTTTGCTCAAATGGACACTCTGTTTTATATGCACGTAGTGGGTTTTAAAGGTTGAGCATCAGCGCGGAGCTGAGTCAATGTAGTTTGGTTTTATATGCACGTAGTGGGTTTTAAAGTAGGGATCAAGACGAGGTACAACCTGGTCAATAAGCCAGTTTTATATGCACGTAGTGGGTTTTAAAGAGCGTTGCTGATCACCCTGCTGATTTGTCTGGTATGGTTTTATATGCACGTAGTGGGTTTTAAAGTTCTTTCATCTTCGTTAGACTCTGTTGTGTCACTCCGGTTTTATATGCACGTAGTGGGTTTTAAAGTAGCGCGCCCTATGCGGCAATCGTCGATGTGAATTGCCCGTTTTATATGCACGTAGTGGGTTTTAAAGGAAACATCGGGTGGTATGGATGGGATGAACCGTCTAGCGTTTTATATGCACGTAGTGGGTTTTAAAGGAGTATAGCGTATCTAACCTATTGCCAGGCAGCATGGTTTTATATGCACGTAGTGGGTTTTAAAGACTGGACGATTTCTTGAAAGAAAATCGAGAATTTATAGTTTTATATGCACGTAGTGGGTTTTAAAGTCGAATATAATAGGCAGATCACTATTATCTAGCGCTGTTTTATATGCACGTAGTGGGTTTTAAAGGGAGTTCCAATGTAGTGTCCCCTCTATTCATAGCTAGTTTTATATGCACGTAGTGGGTTTTAAAGCATGGATCAGCAATAGGGTCGCTTCGATCGTAGCAGTTTTATATGCACGTAGTGGGTTTTAAAGGTCAATAGAGTTGTCAGGTAAGATTTCGACACTGCGTTTTATATGCACGTAGTGGGTTTTAAAGGTGGGAATGCTTCCTGTACTTCTGGTGTGAGTGATAGTTTTATATGCACGTAGTGGGTTTTAAAGGTTGATCCGATCAGCTATTTTGGCGGTGGGGGAAGCGTTTTATATGCACGTAGTGGGTTTTAAAGTTCATTGAGGGGATGGAGTCTAAATTCACATCATATGTTTTATATGCACGTAGTGGGTTTTAAAGCGAAAAAGAAGCAGCAGAGATCGCAGGAACCGACTACGTTTTATATGCACATAGAGGGTTTTAAAGCTAGGATCGAGTTTGATGGCTAAAATCAAATGCGTTTCGTTTTATATGCTCGTAGAGGGTTTTAAAGATACTCAGGATCATCGTTCCACGCTTTCTGTGACGTCCGTTTTATATGCACGTAGAGGGTTTTAAAGCTAAAATCCGGTTTAATGAGCATTAATGCTTCCGTGTTTTATATGCACGTAGTGGGCTTTAAAGACTGGCAAGGGAAAAGTCATTAAAACGATCGATGAGTTGTATATGCACATAGCGGTTTTTAAAGCGAGGGATCAGCTGGACGATATTAACTGGGTCTTTTTGTATTTTATATGTACGCATAGAGTTTTAAAGTTTAATAAAACTGGAGATCGCAGGGACTGAAGACAAGATTTATATATGCAATCGTTTCTCAAATCAGCTCAATAATTTCCTGTATATTTCCAATCCTCGGTTTTAAGCGTAGACAGACAAATTCCTCGCTACGATTATGCAGCTTAAGATTATTTTAAGTTAGTATTCAACTTTGAAGGATAAACAATATTCAATTTGCTATCTAAGTAGAAATGTATGTGCATAGTTATTGTAATTGTATCGATACACTTCCTTACATAAGTGTAAATAAAACGATAGTGTTCGTTCACAATAAAAGAAATTATAAAGAATCAGGTAGTATACAAACTATTGAAATATAGATGTGAATCGTTCTCGATTTCAAGATCGGCGTTCGAATATCTCTTAGCCTTTATTATAGAGATTTTGAGAGCAACAATAAGATTTAGAAAATTAACTGCTTGCCGATCAAGATTTGTAATAAAAATAATAGAACTAATAAATATATTGTTGAGATTTTCAGGATTGTATGATAGGTTAAACAACATGAGAGATGTATAAAGAAGAGAAACAATATACTCAATATCATAAAGGAGTGGTATTTTGAAAAGTTATAGTCTAGCTACAATCATAATTCAATTTGGGATTTTTTTATTTGCTGGATTGACTTTTGTCCTTGAACTTATTAGAGTGTTTTTAGTTAAATAAAAAGAACGTTTAAACTAAACGTCCTCTTTAAGGTCAGTGTCTGCTTTATGATACAGAAATGCTGCAACATCTCTGTATCAAGTCATTATATATTACATCTCTCATTTTTTAAAGCATAATCTTATTTTATATTTACAATGTGGGATTTAAAATTATGTTTTTGAGTTGCATGTAGACTCTTTTTTTCTTTTTATATGAACGATAGTGGGTTAGGTAGTGAACGGTTCCACCATAAAAAGCTTTGCATTTTCTAATGCTTGACTATATACTGGGACTATATTCCTTTTATGAGACTTTTGTACTTTTATACAATGATCCATATTATCTATAAGGAAGTGAGTATATGCGATTAAGCGTCACTTACAACGTATCGCGTATCCCGGTAGCGTATCGATTTGTCGTTCTATCCTTGATCAAAGAAGCGTTAAATCAAGCAGATCCCGGTTACTATCATACGTTATATGTAGAAAATGAAGGTAAGATGAAGCCTTTTTGTACCGCTGTATACTTGAAAGACTTTACATATCAACAGGACGAAATTCATTTAACGAGTCTCACCATCAATATTGCTTCCGCTGATATGACGTTTATGTTGCATCTATTCAATGGATTGCAGCGGTTAACAAGCTACACTACACTTTATGGTGTCTGGGAGCGCGCGCATATTCAGATGTTGCAAGAGACGGAAATCCACAGTGATCAAGTTCACTTCTCCACGCTTTCTCCTATTCTGATCGAAGACAAGCAAGGCCAGCCTCTTCACCCTGATCAAGTTGAATATGCTACAGAGTTTGGTTATTATGCTGCTCTTCGTATTCGTGAACTGACTGGGCGTGAACCGTATCGTCCGATTTTGATCCAGCCTCTTACGATGAAACGCGTCGTTATTAAAGAAACAAATTCTACTTTTCGTCGGTCGAATACTGAGACCAAGAAACTTCATTTCACGGCATATCGCGGCCAATTCGTATTGCAGGGACATCCGGCGGATTTGCAATTTTTATATCAATCCGGTGTAGGTAAACGAGCCTCGCAATCATTTGGTATGCTTGAGTACATAAGGGAAGGATGATCGCTGGTGTCGGTCGAGATTGAACTGATTGCTGAAGATTGGATGATGACGGCAGGGCTGATCGGCTTAACAAGACTGTACAAAAATCATCCTCACCCGCCTGTCGTGACACAGAGGGGCCTTATATTAACGGAAGATCACCTGCGTTCATTTTCACAATCTTATGTCGAATGGTTAATTCGTGAATTTAGCATTGTTGAGCGAGATGTTAAACGAATGGGTTGGGCGAAGACTCAAGTAGAACAGGCGATGAATATGCAGTTGGTCGAACCTGAGCAAATTGCAGCATGCACGGAAAAAGTACAGGTGGCAGTCAAATCGATTCGTGCTATTGTAGTGGAACAAATGAAAAAAGTCGAAAAATATTTTGCAGATATGGATGAATACAAGCAATTGAATCAATTGGCTACTCGGCTTGATGATATCGCTAAAGACAAGCAAGCATGGGAGCAGGCTGCCGAAGTCAAAACAGCTATCGATGATTACCGCCGCATTATGTCAGTTCCCCTAATCAATGAAAAGCTTACGCTCAATTATGCCAAAGCTGTGATCTTAAATGTTTTCTTTGGGCAGACGTCCATTTTACAGCCAACCTTTAATGCCCGATCAACCGTACAACATATCGAGCAATTGGATAAAGATTTTTCCATGCCTGCCCTGTATGATTTACAGCTGTATGGAGAACTGTGCAAACCAGCGGAACAGGCTAATATTGTTGATTTGTTGCGTACATACAGTGAAGTATATAAGCCCTTTAAAGATTGGCTTCGTAAAGTGAAAAAGATGAACAGTAAACAGGAGATCCATGCGTATTTTCAGCAGGACGTATTGCCCTGTTTTTTGATCACCGGTATGCCTGCAAGTCAATCTTATGAAGAACTTACGTTTTCACCACTGGCGTTGTCGAAAAAAAATGCGGTGAATTTCAATTGGAATTTTGATAAAGATACGCCAACTCCAATCAGTGCGCTTGCCAGGCTGTTATTATTTGCTGTGCCTGCTGGACTGGCGGTATACAATCGACGAATCGGGACAGAAGACTTTAATGAGACGAAGCGATTTTTTGGTATGATTTTGACACAAAGCTATTTTCAAGTAAATGTAGATCTGAATAATCAGTATCGTACTTTACGTAATGGCGGCACTACATTTGATGAAGCGATTACAAATATACTGGATGAAACTCATGATAAGGCGAAAAACTTAGGAAATGCCTATTTGTTTGTTGAATTACATTCAGAATATCAGATGAAAAAAACGCTGCTGGACTATTACCATATGCCACCGTATCTGGTAACTTTCTTAAGCAAATATGGTAAACATATTCATTATATTCAGCACACCCATTGTAAAGAGGCTTTCGTCCGTGCCCTATTGAAAGGGATCGATCCTAAGCAAACGGTATATGAATTACTGCGTCTGGCCATCAAGCCTAAAATGAAAAATCCAGATGCTTCTGAGCAAGTACGGCAAGCAGAAAGTAGTCGATTGGCCTCTAGTGCTTTTGTAGCGGCTCAGAATCGTAGACGTCTACTGGATGCCAAACAAAAAATAGCTGACCCATCCAAAGGAGTGAAGTCTATGGCACATCCAGACGCTAAAATCTATATTGTGTATCGCCAGGGTATTGAGCTACGTCATCGAATGCTGGATATTCGTCCAAGAGAACAAACCGAAGGCAAAACATACCGAGCAGGTGGACAAAAGAAGCTGGAAAGTATTGCTTATCGTCTATTGAATGCAGCCAAAGCTGGAGATAAGTCGGCATTTATGGATACTGTGTTTCGGGTCTACATGTCGGCTAATACAATCGGTGCCCGCCAATCGAGTGAAAAACCGAAATATTTAGAAGTGTCTAATATTTTCCTGGACGGTTTGCAAGAGAACGGCATCGATTTCGATACGATCGCGACTGCATTTATAGCCGGTTTACTAGGAAGCAACGAAAAAAATAATTCATCCAACCGTGACGACAATGCGGATACTACTAATGAAGATACGAATGAAACATCTGAGGAGGTTCGCTAATTATGGGAAAAGCGATTTCATTTACAGCTATATTTCGTGCCAATTCATTAAACTATGGTGAAGGCATTGCCAACATTTCAGAGTTAAAAAAGATTCATCGCGGCAATGGCGATGTACTAACCTTTGCTTCACGCCAAAGTGTACGCTACGATATCGTGCGTCTGGGCAATGAATGGTTCCAATGGAATTTGCAGACCGTGGATAAAGCGAAGGGAACCGTACAATTTCGTGAAGATGTCACAATTGAACAGTCGGAAGAAATGGATCTGTTTGGTTATTTAAAAACAGGTAAAAAATCGTTAAAGCGCCCTGCTGTTGTTCGATTATCGCATGCGGTGTCGATGGAACCTTATCGAAGTGATATGGAGTTTCTGAATAATATGGGACTGGCGGAACGAATTGATGAAACGCCTAACCTTGCCAACATTGAACAACATGAAAGTTTTTATACATATACTGTAACAATTGATCTCGATCGTATCGGTGTCGATCTTGCGAACAAAGAGAATCCAGTTGAATTACCGGCAGCAGAGAAAATTAAGCGCCTGCATGAACTGCTGGATATATTGAAGCTGTTAAATCGTAATATTCGCGGAAGACAGGAATCTTTATCTCCATTGTTTGTGATTGGAGGGATCTACCCGGTTGCCAATCCATTTTTCCTGGGGCGAGTTATGCTGGAACCGCAAAATCGATTCTGGAACTTGAAGGTTGAAGCGTTACAAGATGTTGGTAATACGACATTTGGCAATCATGTAGTAGCAGACGACACTCATATTGGCTATGTTTCCGGCATCTTTCATAATGAGGCACAGTTGCAGGCAGCCTTTACGCATACAGGGACGGTTGAGCAGTTTTTTGCCCATCTTAAAACTGCGATTACCGATTATTATGGAGCGAATGTATAATGAACGTACTTCGACTCGATCTGTATCAGCAAACTGCCTGTTATAAAAAGCCATTTGCCTTCAAAGTATCTGAGACGTATCCATTACCGCCACATTCAACCGTTAAAGGGATGTTGCATGCAGTACTTGAAGCGACTGAATTGATTCCGATGAGCATTAGCATTCAGGGACAGTATGATACGATGGTTACGGATTACCAAACTCATTATTTTTTCAAAACAGATAAGACGGAAGAATTTCCATTGACTGTTGCTGGATTAGATGTAGAACGAGATTTTCAAGATATTACAACGATGCCCATTTATACACATATGTTGTACGATGTGAATTTGATCATTCATGTTGCTGCGGCACCCGATGTGCTGCAACAATTAAAACAGCGTATAGATGAAAGTCCTGTACACTTAAGTTTGGGACGCTGGGAAGACTTAGTGCGTGTTGATCGTTGTGAATGGGTCGAGTTACAGGAAGCCACTGAAGATTTAAGTTTAAAACAAAATGCATTTATTCCGTTATCGATGATCCAAAATTCGCATATTGTTTACTTTCCATATCAGCTCAATTGGACGTACCGTATCGTCCAGGGAGTGCGCGTATGGGATAAATTAAACGTAGGTTATGTACAGGGTAATACACAGAATGATATATCAAGTGATGGCGAACAAACATTGTGGGTTGATCCTTATGAGGATGGTGTCTTTTTTGCACCTGCTATTGAAGAGTCCACTTATTAAATACAGCGACAGCGTAGAGAGAACCGGAAAGAATGCCGTGTTCTCTCTTTTGTATCTTTATACATTCATTTATGACAGGGAGGACTACGATGTTGTTTTATGCTAAATCTAAACCAGCCTGGCCGAATACTGAGACGATTAAACAGCATACTGAAGCGCTTGTTCGCTGCTATCATATATTGAAGCAACATTATCAGCATAAACTGATCTGGATGAGTGAACGAGATTGGCAGTTATTATATTGGGCTGTTATGTATCACGATGTCGGAAAATATGATGCTGTTTTTCAAAATAAAATTTTGCAAGTCATTCGACAACCGCTACTAGAAGTCAAGCATCTACACCCTATTCGGCATAATTACATTTCAGTGCTGGCGATTCCATACAAGGAGCTGGGTTTAAGCAAAGATGAAGAATCGGTGTTGATTCAGGCTGTCGGTTATCACCATGAAGGCACGACTATTACAGGTATCGCTGATTTTAATCAGCATGTAGCAGCAGCTTATAAATTACACATTTTGCCGCATGCTGATCAGATTGAACAAGAGCTTGGGATTAAGCTGAATCGTAAAATCTCAACGGGTAAACTGTCAGCGTTACAACATGTTAATCGTTTCAAGGGCAGCAAGAACCCGTGGTTTTACAAATACATCATGATCAAAGGCTTACTTCATCGCCTGGATCATGCTGCCTCCGCTCATGTTGATGTGGAGCTGGCTGCTGAAATGGCTGTAGGTGAATATACCAGTCATTTTATTGAACATAAAATGATAATTCCGTATGCAAACACTGTAATGCCTGCGCAAAAAAATGCATTACAACGTTTTGCAGAGCAACATCAGAATCAACATATCGTCGTTGTCGCCCAAACAGGTATGGGTAAAACAGAGGCAGGGTTGCTGTGGATCGGTGAGGATAAAGGTTTTTTTACACTGCCTTTGCGCGTCAGTATTAACTCGATGTACAACCGTGTGATTGATAAAGAGGGCATTGCATTTACGACACGATCCGAAGGGCAGGAATCGATAGAAGAAGCTACTGGCTTATTGCATTCCACGACATTGGATCATTTGCAACAACTGATGGATGCGGATGAAGAAGCATTGGAGAAAACGCATCGTCAGTCTGCACAATACGCGAACAAATTGATCATTTCCACCATTGATCAGGTTCTGAAATTTCCGTTGTTCTATTTAGGATTCGAGAAAGAATACGCAACAATGGCATATTCCAAAATCATCATTGATGAATTACAAGCTTATGATCCACGAATTGCAGCTGTCATTGTACAGGCGCTCGTCATGATCGACCAAATCGGCGGTTCGTTTATGATTATGACCGCTACCTTGCCGCCATTTTACTATACGGCATTACAAAAAAAATTAGCTTGCAATCAGCCGCTATTACAGGATGATGATAGCGAACAGCAGCCTAGACCTGCACTCGTATACGGTGAATACATTGATGATACGATTGTTCGACATCATGTTCAGATTCGATCCGAGTCGATTGTGGACGAAGCAACAATTCAGCGTATTGTACAGGATGGGAAGCAAAGCAAAGTATTAGTCATTTGCAATACAGTTAAACGTGCTGTGGAAGTGTATCGTGAACTGCAAAAGCATATGGATCAACCGCATTTGCTCCATTCTCGCTTAATCAAACGAGATCGTGCACTGCGTGAGAAAGATATCATTACATTTGCTAAACATGAACAGAATGCAGGCATATGGATCACGACACAACTTGTGGAAGCGAGTTTAGATATCGATTTTGACATATTGCATACAGAGATGTCCTCATTGGATAGTCAATTTCAGCGCTATGGCCGCTGTAACCGTAAAGGTCTCAAGTCGGTGGAAGCGATTAATATATGGGTCTATACTGCTTATGTATCTGGCGTAAATATCGGAAAAAACTCCATTTATCACGAAGATATTTATGCACGTAGCCTTGAGCTATTTGGTACTTTTCAAACCGGTATTTTGTCGGAAACAGCAAAACATCGTATGATCCAATTGCTATATGACGAAGAAGCACTAAAGGAATCCACGTTCAAACAATTATTTGATCATACATTAGAACAATTACAATTTCGGACTTTATATGAAACAAGTCGTAAACAGGCACAGGATTTATTACGTGATATTCATGAAATACAAGTTATTCCTGAATGTTTTCGAGGGAATCCAGAGATTGAAGCGGCATTGCATGACTGGAGTACGGCAAAAGGAGATTATGAGCATATCGCACGCATTAGACGAAAAGCCCGCCAAACGCTGGAGCAATACACCGTTGGTGTAAATGAGTATGTGGCTCATGCTAAAAAGCTATTGAGTCCTATTAAGCCATTAAAAGATCTCTATTACGTGTCTGTCGAATATCATGAACAAACCGGTTTAGATACGAGCATCATCACTTCCGATACAGCTATGATTGTATAAATTCGATCAATCATTTTGAAGTCATTCTTTAATGGGTTGGGAAAGAAAGGAATGATCAACATGTCTGTTCGTGGAATCGAGATGCATTATTACGCTGTCTGTAAACGAAAGCTATGGTTATTTCATCGTGGCATCGGTTTTGAACAGGGGCATGACCGAGTAGAAGAAGGCAATATTTTGCATGAACAGGCCTATGCTCGTTTGGATAAGGAAATTGCTCTGGGTGATCATGCTGTGTTGGATGCTCTGGATGGTGAGTGGGTACGAGAAGTGAAGATTAGTAGCCGAATGGAACAAGCGGATCGGTTACAAATGCTGTATTATCTATATTTGCTAAAAGAACGCGGTATTAGTAAAAAGGGGTTGATTAGCTATCCAACGGAGAAAAAGACAACCGAGCTTCAACTTGGCGTAGACGAGGAAAATGAGGTACAGATCGCGCTGGAAGGTATTGATCAGGTGCTGACCGGACGAGTCCCCATGTATCGTAAAAAGAAAGTTTGCGCCAAATGTGCTTATCGTGATTTTTGCCAATCAGGCGAAAGTGAGGAAGAAGAATGAGTACAGGAAGAGATGTATTTATTTTCTCAGCAGGCCAATTGCATCGGAAGCACAATACGCTATATTTTACGGACGATAAAGGTATATCCCGTCCATTACCGATTGAGCAGACAGAAAATGTACATTTATTTGGCAATGTCGATTTTAATACTTCGCTCCTTCACATCTTAACCCAGCATGACGTCAAACTGCATGTGTATAATTATTATGGCTATTATGATGGTACATACTATCCTCGCAATTCGCGTATTTCCGGGTATACGACCGTTCATCAGAGTGAGCATTATTTACATGCAGGCAAACGAGCAATGTTAGCTCGTTCCTTTGTACGTGGCGGTATTCATCATATGTTACGTAATTTGCGCAAAGCAGGTACAGAAGCGAGAGCGCACATCGATACATTATCCGCACGCGCAGAGTTGCTTGAGCAAGCAGATCGTATTCCCGCCATTATGGGCATAGAGGGGCAGTGCCGACAAATATATTACGATGCATTTCCGCTGCTTGTTAAAGCTGATTTTGTCTGGGCAGGTCGCACAAAGCGTCCGCCACGCGATCCATTAAATGCGCTGATTTCGTTTGGCAATAGCCTGATGTATACATCGATTATCTCCGAAGTATACAAAACAATGCTTGATCCAGCGATTAGCTATCTGCATGAACCATCAAGCAAGCGATTTTCACTCAGTCTCGATCTGGCCGAAATATTTAAACCGTTTATTATTGATTCTCTCGTGTTTAGTCTCGTTAATAATCGACGCATCCAGCACAAACATTTTGTGGATATGGAGGGGATGGTCTATTTAAATGAGGAAGGCAGAAAAATAGTCATTGCAGCATTTGACGAACGGATGAAGACGACGTTCAAGCATCGTAAGTTGGGCCGAAATGTGTCGTATCGTTATCTTATTCGTTTGGAAGCGTATAAGTTAATTAAGCATGTGATCGGAGACGAAACGTATAAACCATTCAAAGCCTGGTGGTGATTAACATGTTTGTCATTATTACGTATGATGTTGGCGAGAAACGAGTCGGTAAAGTGTGCAAAAAGCTGCGTGAATATTTGGATTGGACACAAAATTCAGTGTTTGAAGGCGAGATTACGAAAGGCAAACTGAGTCGCTGCCTGGCTGAATTGAAATCGATCATGGAAGTGGAAGATTCATTATATTTATATAAAGTAGAAAATCCACGTGCGATCAAAAAGGAAGTGTATGGTACAGATAAGTCGTTTGATCAATTGTTTTTGTAGCAGAAGACGAAGATTGACCTGGAGCCGAATGATCATTTTGCATTGAACGATAATTTTGTCGAATCGCCTGTAGACTAGACGGGGCAAGGGATGAGAGCGATTCGTTTGAGTTATGGATCTACATGATTGCAGGTTCGATGCAAAATAGGGTTGAGGCAGTTGGAAGAAGCCTTTGGCTGTAAGGGGTTTGGGCGGTTTGGCGGCGGGGTTTTATATGCACGTAGTGGGTTTTAAAGAAGACCATAAGGAGGTGAAAAATATGCGCAACTATGAGTTTTATATGCACGTAGTGGGTTTTAAAGATGAATAAATTGCCAGTATCCCTGATCGTCGTTGGAAGTTTTATATGCACGTAGTGGGTTTTAAAGATTTCCCCTATCGCGTTTTTGATCGAAAGTCTGGCGTTTTATATGCACGTAGTGGGTTTTAAAGTCAGGAGTGAATATAGGTCTGAGAACAATAGAAAGAGGTTTTATATGCACGTAGTGGGTTTTAAAGACCGATAATGTCTTTCTTTGCTAGAGCACTACTGAGTTTTATATGCACGTAGTGGGTTTTAAAGTTTATCTAGGAGGTAACTATGTTCAAAAAAATGTCTAGTTTTATATGCACGTAGTGGGTTTTAAAGCGTTCTATGGTAACCATATCCGTTTTGAGTTCCATGTTTTATATGCACGTAGTGGGTTTTAAAGGAAGTAATTCATATCAATCAATCCGGCTAAATCCATTGTTTTATATGCACGTAGTGGGTTTTAAAGGATGAATAAGGAGGAAATTCCGTGGCTACGTATGATCGTTTTATATGCACGTAGTGGGTTTTAAAGATTCTAATAGTTTGGGTAGCTCATTGCTCCAACTTACGTTTTATATGCACGTAGTGGGTTTTAAAGTCCCGATATTGTAGCAGGAAAGCTTTGTTTTCATCAGTTTTATATGCACGTAGTGGGTTTTAAAGGCTTGTAAAACAAAAGAGCCAGAGGGGTAGCTCTGGTTTTATATGCACGTAGTGGGTTTTAAAGTCGGCTAACGTAACAATCGAATACACAATGACGGCTGGTTTTATATGCACGTAGTGGGTTTTAAAGAAATGATGCCGTCATAAAATGGATACAGTTTGATGTGTTTTATATGCACGTAGTGGGTTTTAAAGTCACGCAGCTGAACAGTATGACGACAATCAGCATGAGTTTTATATGCACGTAGTGGGTTTTAAAGCTTATTATGGCGGTTATCAGCACAGCGATAGACAATAGTTTTATATGCACGTAGTGGGTTTTAAAGCGTTTTCCCCGGTTTCGTCCGTTGAGTGCAGCAGCGTTTTATATGCACGTAGTGGGTTTTAAAGAGCAGTTATCAAAACGTCTATCACAAGATACAGCCGGTTTTATATGCACGTAGTGGGTTTTAAAGTATAAATTAAATTATGCGCAGGAAATTAGTGACGCGTTTTATATGCACGTAGTGGGTTTTAAAGCATCGATAAAGAGCTGGCGCAATTCGTCGTGTTCGGTTTTATATGCACGTAGTGGGTTTTAAAGCTATTAAACTTGATGGGTATCGTAATTGTATTGAGGTTTTATATGCACGTAGTGGGTTTTAAAGCACTTTACACGTGTAAGTAGTGGCAGGCAGTTTCTAGTTTTATATGCACGTAGTGGGTTTTAAAGATTTTATGAAAAGGATTTTGAGCGTATTGAAGCAGGAGTTTTATATGCACGTAGTGGGTTTTAAAGTCCTTTTGACACCGAGCGAAACAGAGAAAGCAAGCATGTTTTATATGCACGTAGTGGGTTTTAAAGTAATATGGTCACCGTGGGCATGAGTAACTAAGATCGCGTTTTATATGCACGTAGTGGGTTTTAAAGCAGCCAGATCGGAGACTTCTCATCTAAGCCGCCGTGCGTTTTATATGCACGTAGTGGGTTTTAAAGTAATGTGGTCTTCAACTATCTTCTTATTATCCAAAAGTTTTATATGCACGTAGTGGGTTTTAAAGTAATGTGGTCTTCAACTATCTTCTTATTATCCAAAAGTTTTATATGCACGTAGTGGGTTTTAAAGTAATGTGGTCTTCAACTATCTTCTTATTATCCAAAAGTTTTATATGCACGTAGTGGGTTTTAAAGTTGCGTACGATGGTTGCTGTTCCAAATGCTGCTTAATCGTTTTATATGCACGTAGTGGGTTTTAAAGTAGATAGTGTCCTTTCATCTGGTATGTAGAAAGGGTGTTTTATATGCACGTAGTGGGTTTTAAAGTATTTCGGATCGGTCGATGAGTATCACATGCACAAGTTTTATATGCACGTAGTGGGTTTTAAAGGATCATGGGTTGAACTGATTACACGAGATGAAGCGGGTTTTATATGCACGTAGTGGGTTTTAAAGTTACACATTCGACGGAACAAACGGAAAGACTAATTTAAAGTTTTATATGCACGTAGTGGGTTTTAAAGTGTGAAGAACCTGCGCTGCTGCTGTGGAATCTGAATCGTTTTATATGCACGTAGTGGGTTTTAAAGTTGTCTGAAAACCCTTTCTCAACGTATTGTAGAACGGTTTTATATGCACGTAGTGGGTTTTAAAGAACCATAAACAAAAAACATTCACGTCCAAATCAGGAAAGGTTTTATATGCACGTAGTGGGTTTTAAAGTGATCTAACACTACGACTCTGGGCAGGTGGATTAGCCGTTTTATATGCACGTAGTGGGTTTTAAAGTCCTTTGATGATCTCGTAGAAGTGAATGATTCCCTGTTTTATATGCACGTAGTGGGTTTTAAAGTGCAAAAAAGAGCGGAGTAAAATCACTCTCGCCCTTATTTTATATGCACGTAGTGGGTTTTAAAGGCTCGTTGCCTGCTTGGGTTACGACGCTGTGCTTCGTTTTATATGCACGTAGTGGGTTTTAAAGAGCGATATACGGTGTTACCAAGCCCCAACCGTTCTTAGGTTTTATATGCACGTAGTGGGTTTTAAAGCTTTCAGAATCGGTGGATACAGGGCATTGAATCCAGATGTTTTATATGCACGTAGTGGGTTTTAAAGTGGGGAGATGTTTGCTGCGTGACCATTTGAGAAGCCGTGTTTTATATGCACGTAGTGGGTTTTAAAGTACGATATGTGGATTCGTGAGGGATTAATCACCGTGTTTTATATGCACGTAGTGGGTTTTAAAGGGATTATCAAAGGGAATGAGTTACCATCGTGCAGGAGTTTTATATGCACGTAGTGGGTTTTAAAGCGTGATGATTGCTGCAACAGTGATACCCAAATGCGTAGTTTTATATGCACGTAGTGGGTTTTAAAGGGTGCTTGCGCTACTAGCCACCCATATATAGAGAAGGGTTTTATATGCACGTAGTGGGTTTTAAAGGGCAAAGTGACGATCACGCATCCGGTAAAGGATGTGGTTTTATATGCACGTAGTGGGTTTTAAAGTTTAATAGAAGAAAAGAACAGAGCAGCATTATCACGTTTTATATGCACGTAGTGGGTTTTAAAGCTATCTGTAATGTGACTAATCTGCCCAGGATCAGCGTTTTATATGCACGTAGTGGGTTTTAAAGTCGCTTATGTGAGGGGCTTTTTTATGCGATCACCATGTTTTATATGCACGTAGTGGGTTTTAAAGCAGTATGGTAAGTCGATGCACATTACGGAGACGTTTCGTTTTATATGCACGTAGTGGGTTTTAAAGCGTGCTGATCGAGCTGTCCGCGATCCTGAACGTCAAAGTTTTATATGAACGTAGTGGGTTTTAAAGCGTTACAACATTATGAGTCTTGGCTTGTAAGTGAGGGTTTTATATGCACGTAGTGGGTTTTAAAGTAGCGAGTGGTTGCACAATCATTGGGTTAAAGACCAGAGTTTTATATGCACGTAGTGGGTTTTAAAGGAAGAAATCTCGGCTGCGTGCATGCATGCGAGCAGGTGTTTTATATGCACGTAGTGGCTTTTAAAGTTGAATACACACTCCTACTCTGTTAGTATGGAGAGTCGTTTTATATGCACATAGCGGGTTTTAAAATCACCCACCCTACAATCTCCATTAATCAACAAATCCCCTCACGATAAACTAAGCAGTGAACACGAACGCACAACATAATACGCTCTCACTCTGAATATCAGAGAGGGGATTTTCATACTACTGAGACTATAAAGTTTCAATATCTGATCTTCACCCTACTTCATTACAACAATACTTGTTCTCATAAAATATACAGTATACCTTTACCAGCAAGCCCAGTATAAAGGGAAATAATGTTCCACATACTTCCCCAATATCCCCACGCATCACGCCAAAATATTTTTCCGCCGCGCCTCTTCTATCCAGCCCGGAAACTCATTCAACAACCGATCATACAACTCCTCATCGCTCACCTTCGAAATGTCATCCAGTTCAAAAAAGTCCGCATTATCGATAAAACGTCCCTGCAAATCGTCCAGCTCCCGTAGCACACCATAGTTGGCCTTACCCAACCCAACAAATTGCCAGAACAAATTATGATGCGAGCTGTCGGTAATCAGACGAGCAATTTTGCTTTTACTGCTCCCCCCCCATCGCTGAAGAAAATAATGTACGTTGGCAGATGAATATTTGGTTCTTCCAC
The DNA here is from genome assembly GCF_039822605.1 of Paenibacillus wenxiniae. Classification (NCBI taxonomy): domain Bacteria; kingdom Bacillati; phylum Bacillota; class Bacilli; order Caryophanales; family Paenibacillaceae; genus Paenibacillus; species Paenibacillus wenxiniae. Next base: position 36,073 of record NZ_JBCGUH010000010.1, on the reverse strand, counting down.
TGTATATTTACGGATTATATCCTCCATAACAGGCAGTTCATTGTTCGTCCCACCTTTGCTGCCAAGCTTGTACGCACGCGCGACATAGTTCTCATAATCCTGCGCCGTCACACTTGGCGCTCGCAGAAACTCCTTCGCGAAAAACCACACATCCAATTCGCCATCATCGTCAAATGCAGCTGCAATTGCCAGCACGCGCTCAAACGCTTCCTGCACGATGCCTTTTTTGTAGAGCGAATACATCGAGCCAGACGCATCAAACACGACGGCTACACGAGCGCGGATCGGGGCGAGCTGTTTCTTTTGCAGCGATAACGTTACTTTTTTCTTAAGCAGGTCGATTTTGGTTAACGGCACGGTTAATTTGGGCGATTCCGATTGTGATGGCTGTGCGGTTGGTTGTAAAACCGATGACGATTGCACAGGAGTAGCAGATCCCGATGATGCCGCGTTCGCTTGCGAAGCTTCCATAGAACCCGAAGCGAAGGAAGCCGATTGGTTATTGTTCAAATTATTAGCACTTGAATCAGTAGCACTCAACTCAGTAGTACCTAAATCAGCCGGAGTCGGCTGAGCAGCGTCCAGACTAGCAGGAAAAGATGGAGTCGCATTTAATCCAGCCGTAACCGCATTATTTAACCCGGTTCCAGCTGTAGCTTGTCCAGCATTTGCGTCATCATCGCCTTCAATCTCCACGCCAAACGACTCTGCCAGCGGCTGTAATCCGCCGAAGAATCCACGTCCAATCGCCCGTACTTTAAAAGCATCTTTGTACTTATACACTTCGATTAGAATGATTGCTGTTTCGGAAGTGACTTCGGATAGTGTGTAGGTAATTTGTTGTCCGTTCATGTCCAGTACTGCCTGGCACTGACCAACCTGAGCGAATGTACCTGCGCCTTCCAGTGTAGCGGTAAACACACATTTGCTAATCGGTGCTTGCTGCAATCGGTTTAGATCCAGAGTAAAACGTGAGCTTTGCGCATCGACTTGAATCCATTGCACCGATTGATGCGGATCGACATTCTGATTGTAAAAAATAAAATAGTCGTCGGAAGGGACTTTGCCATCTTCATTGACCATAAAACAACTCACATCGAGCGCAGACGGTGTACTGCTGCATTGAATAGTTACATTCAGTGTATGACCTGATGGCAAAGTGGTATTTTGACCTTGATTCAATTGGATCGGTTATCCAGACATAGGGTTGTGCCTCCTGTATGTAAATGATGTAAATGGAATAAGCTACAAAACAGCTGCTCTACCTTTTACCATAAGTTCTCTAATCTTCCACGTCAAACTAAAAATTGATCGCAAGACATCCTTTTGCACATCGTTTTCGCACATAGTAAAGTATTGAGATTGTATTCTATCACTTGAGGTTAATAAAGGAAGTTAGTATATAAATAACCAGAAATAAAACGACTACAGGGAGGTATTCATTTGAACAAAATGACGGGATGGACAGCATGGAGTCTGGCGGCATTGTTAACGGTAGGCGGTGTCGGTACAACACATCATGCACAGGCAGCAAGTACGGTATCGTACACGGCATCCAGTGGTTTTGGCTCCACACAGGGCGGTAACGGGTGGCATTATCAGCAAAAGAATGGCACGACCTACAGCGATCTTACATACCAATCCGCAGCCAATCGCTGGGATGCGGGTGGAAGCTATCCCTGGGTATCCTCCAACGCGCAGCATCCAGGCAATACTGCCGATTCTGTGCGAACATGGATTGCTCCAGGCAGTGGAACAATCACAATTGACGGTACTGTCAAAAAAGGAAGTGCCGACGGTGATGGCATTACCGCCACGATTATGAAAGACAGCACAAGTTTATGGACACAAACGATCCAAACGACAACCGAAGTGCAGCCTGCTGACGTAACGAATATTCCAGTACAGCAGGGGACGGAGATTCATTTTGTCGTTAATCGGATCGGTTCGATTAGCTTTGATCATACGCTATGGAATCCGACTATCGTATTCACACCAGGTGCGTATGTACCGGACGATCATAGCCTGTCGATTTTGGATTTTGGTGCGGTGGCGAATGACAATCAGCCGGATGATGCGGCGATGGCGGCGGCGATCCAGCAGGCGAAAACGGAAGGTAAAGATGTGTATGTTCCAGCAGGGCATTTTGAACTGAGCGATATACTGACTGTCGATGGTGTTACATTAAAGGGTGAAAATAAAGCACAGTCGATCCTCACTTCAACCAATCCAGAGCGCGGTTCGATTGATCTGACCGGCAATAGCCCGGCGATTCGTAATCTAGCGCATGTGTACAGCAGTGTAGCCGAGCGCGATGGGAAAAACCAGAAGAACAGTATTAGCGTCAAACAGGCAACGAATTTTGTCGTGGATCATATTGACGTACAAAAGGCGAGTACCGCAGGTATCTATGTTACTGATTCAATCGGTGGCACCATTACGAACAATACGGTACAATATACGCAGGCAGACGGTATTCATCTAACCGGTGACAGCAGCGATATTACCGTCCAATACAATACGGTAAAACAGGTTGGCGATGATACGATTGCTGTGGTCAGCTATGGTCCAAGCGCAAAATCGAGTGGCGATCAGGGTCAAACGAACAACATCCGTATTTTAAATAACGATGTAGGATATGACTCTAATGCACGTGGTATTTCCGTCGTGGGCGGACGGGATGTACAGATCGAGGGCAATCATATTGAGCGGACACAAATGGCTGGTATTTATATTGCGACTGAAACAGGCGATAACAATGATTATAATACACAGCCTGTTGATTCGATTACGATCAATAATAATACCGTAGACCGCACGGCGTTGAAGCCGGGTGGAGGTCATGCGGATATGCTCGTCTATGCAGGATATACAGCGATCAATAATGTTACGTTTAATGATAATACAAGCTCTAATGCAACCAAATACAGCGCAGGTGTATGGGGACGCTCCACTCCACAGATCGGCACGGTAACATTTAACAATACGACGATTATTAATCCGAAAGACCCGAATCAGGTTTATAATTTCCTTAAAGGTACGGTGTATTGGAATGGTAATCAAGTCTATCCTACGAATAATTAAATGGAATACTGGAATGACAACGCAAAACATATCGTTGGTAAAACGTACATCGATGATGAATGTTCCACCGATACAGGCACCCATCACGTCTATATTCGGCACAAACGTACATGATGATGACTGTTTCACGTAATATTACGGCTACGAGCTAATCTGTACCTCTAAAAGAATAAAGCTTTGTTCATTATACTTACCAAAACAGCATCCAGTCCTATTCATACATCAAAAGCCAGCAGACGCGGACGATCCGTCAACTGCTGGCTTTACCTATACCTGTCTTCATGATCTGACATAATGACCTATCTCAATGACCTATCTCAATGACGTATCTCAATGATCTATCTCAATGACCTATCTCAATGATCTATCTCAATGATCTATCTCAATGATCTATCTCAATGATCTATCTCAGTAATCTACTTCAGCGGTTTAGTCTACCTCAACGATCCATCTTAATGATCTCTCTTAATAATCGATCTCAATCATATGACTCAACTATATGTCTCTACGATGTGACTCAACCAAGTGACTCAACCAAGTGACTCAACCAAGTGACTCAACCACATACCTAAACGATGTACTGTAATTTGATCGTTGATCTATCCATTCAGACGATCTTGAACTTGCTCATCACCCAAGCATTTATTTTGTCAGCAGGTCAGACAGCATCTGAATCTGATTGTCGACGGCAATGGGATCTTCATAAAATAGATCATAATAATTTACCATATGCACACGTCCATTTTTTACTGCATCCAGGCTTTTCCATACTTCACTTTGTTGCAGCTCCTGCAACTTCTGTTTTCCGCTGCCTTCCGGGTCATACACGTTTAAAATAATATCTGTGCCAGTTAGCTCTGTGAGTGATTCCATCGATACGGTGGCATTCCATTTGTCCGAATGCGCGAATAGCTTCTTCACAGCTGGTGGCGGCTGGACTTCCAGCATATTGTATAGCACTTCGCCGCCCATATTTCGGTATCCATACACTTGTAAATCTTTTTGGAAAATGCTCAAAATCGTCACGGTCGTATTCGGTGCCATATTTGCATGCAAATGAGCTTTAGCCTGTTCCAATCTGGCGTCAAAGGCAGTGCTCCACTTTTGCGCTTCTTCCTCTCGACCAATAAGTTGTCCCAGCTTTTGCATCCGTTCTTTCAGCGGCATCGTAGTCTTGAGCAGAACGGAGGGAGCGATTTTGACATACTGATCATAGCTTTCATCCCAGGTGGAGATGATCAGATCGGGATTCAATGCCACGACTTGCTCCAGTGAGTCACCGAGTGCTTCGGTACCTTCATTGTTCACATAACGATATTCGCTTAACAAATATTCCGGGTAGCCGATTGGGCGCACACCTAATGTGAGCAGTTCGCCATAAAACCAGTCGGTCACAATACGTTTTGGATGAACAGGCACGATGGATGTGCCGCCCGCATGCTTAAACTCATGCGTAGCAACCGTAGTGGCTGGCTGGGCAGACGTTTCATTGGAACTGGCGCTTGTATGGCTTGTAGTGCCGGAAACGGGTGCCGCAGTTGATGCGCAGGCAGAGAGAATAAGCGTTAGCCCAAGTAGGGCGATCATCATTTTTCCTTTTGTAGCGGTAAACATAGCATATTCCCCTTCTGTGGTAGCTTGATCCGGTGAAGCCGGTCTTTGTCCAGCATAAGGGATAGCAGTCAGATGCAACATGGCAGAATTGTGCATCTGCATTGTACGAAGTTTCCGATAGTCGCCGGGTGTAATGCCACGCACACTTTTGAACGTTTTGTTCAGGTGGAATTCATCGGAGAAGCCGCAGCGGAGGGCGATCTCGCGCAGATTGGCATCGGTAGAGGTGAGAAATTGTTCTACAGCAGACAGTCTTGTACGAATCAAATACTCCTGTGGCGAGACGCCGTGCTGTTTACGGAACAATCGACTCAGACTACTGGCGCTCACATGTACATACTGCGCAATGCGCCGTAGGGATACCGGTTCGTAGTAATGCGTATCCATATAGTGGCGAGCTAACGATACCGCATCCGGCTGGAGTCGCTGGACACCGCCGCGCTCCAGTTGTTCATATACCCGATATACGAGCTGATGCAGTGCTGCCTTGCCATATAGCTGATCCAGTGCTTTGCCACCTGTCCAACGTTCCAGCAACTGGCGTAAATGCTCAGCGAAGAACAATGGATCATCTGGCTCAAAGCCATAACATTCACGAAATGGAGTGGTATCATAGCTTGCCTTTAATTGCCTGCTCCATATTCCTGACGGTTCGGCGCGGTACAGCAAAGTGTATACACCGATGCCCTCTTGTCCGGGTTGAATTGAAATCGAAGACCCTTTCCCCGCATGAAAAAGACCAAATCGTTCGATACTGTACAGACTACTGTTCAATTCCACATCCGCTACACCGCCATAGGAAAACATAAACAGGCTGGCAGGAGCAGGATGTACTTTCCTCACTCGTTCTGGCTGCAACCATTCATGCCGAATATCGATTAAAGAAAGAGAAGCGCGCGTCCAGTGTTGTATGTAGTCGGCTATATGCTCACGTGGAGGTGAATAGCCTGTAGATTGAAAATGTTTCATATCATATTTTCCCCCTGCTGTACGTCTATAAACTATAGACTCTTCATGTAAATGAGATTCATTATCATTTATTATATCGAATCTGACTGCTCAGTGGGATGATTTTTAATTATTTCATAAAATAAAGGTTATGCAGTGACTACTATCGATTTTGCTAGTGTTATTGTTTTACATGTTCGATAACATTAATTCGATAACATTAAGATGTAGTATATATAGTTATTGCCCGTGTACAACATTACATATATATTTTATCAAAATGACGATATTTCGCCTTAAATCGTCTAAAATAACGAAATTTGGGCGAAAATTTGAAACGTTAAGCCAACCTATCCGTATACAGTATGAAGGAACCACCTGTACATCAATACATGCCGCATCTGTAGGATAGCGATACACAAGTCAGTATTTTCATGTAAGTAAAAGAAGTGAAATTGCTTCATCCTAACATCGCTATGATGCAGATGCCCATTCTGAAACGGAGGGGTAGACAGATGGAGACGTTTGATAAACGTAATATGTTTTTTAGTATTATTTTGCTGATTGCCGCGTTTGTGTGGATTGGAGCGTATGCAAGCGAGGTGAAGCTGGAGCGCGAAGTAGAAGCGTACTTGCTGGACAGTCGCCAGTATCGTGCCGAAGATATTGATTATGTCAAAGCCAGCTTCGGCATCAATCCATTGCTAGGTGTAGAAGTCCATTTCACAGACGACCCGGAAGCACGTTATTATTACACACGTAGCGAAGGCTTGATTACTCAGTACAATGCCAAACCACGTGATGGCATCGATCTGCATCATAGCTATGCGTACAAGCATAAAGAGGAAGAGATCGAAGCAAGAGAGCACATTCCTGTGCAATTGGCGATGAAGTAAGGATGAAGTAAGTAAGTGAAATAGGTAGATGAAGTAAGTAGATAAAATAAGTATGTATGAAGTATATTATGTATGAAGTGAGTATATAGTATCTATGGAATGAGTACGTATTATTGATATAGGAATAGCCAGCAACAGTAGCACCTTCAGCAACGAGCCACTCTGTCAGAGCACGGCATACGAGCTTGGAGGTGCTTATTGTTTTACATCATGATTGTATAAAATAGTGTCAATATAGTATCTACAACATCGTGATAACTATCAAAACTTGGATACATTCCATTCCAACGTTTAGATTATTGTCTATTGTATTTATAAACCCGTGGTGCGAGTTCAAGTTCATCTTGGATCATCCTTATTTTCTAAAAGGTATGCGTAAGCAAAATTTCGTCGATTTGTACTTCACAACTAGATAAACGCCTAGAGCGAATGTAAGTCTGGGCAACCTGACGGATGGCAAGGAAAGCCATCTTCATAAAAGGGGGAAATCACGTTCATTTTGGACATTTTTCTGTGCAAGGCTATTTTAGGTTTAATATAGAGTGTGTAAGTAAACTTGTATGTAAGCAGCATGGAACGGAGGGAAGGAAATAAGGGGAAGGACGATTTATAGTGTTAGCGATCTCCTAACACGAGGTTCAATGAAAAGGGATTTTTGCGAAGCAAAATATCGTACTGCTTTTGAGCAGGGGAATCTACAATGATTTCCTATTCCGTAGATTCCCCTGCGAGACCGGAGTCCGCCCCTTATTCTTTCCCGGAACGGTGTATATCCTAGCAAAAACAGTTTGCGTGTGCGCTCTAGCACTATGGGAATTTATTATTATAAATGTAATCATTTATTCGAGCAGAGCAGAGCAGAGCAGAGCAGAGCAGAGCAGAGCAGAGCAGAGCAGAGCAGAGCAGAGTAGAGTAGAGCAGAGTGAAGCTTACTCCACCTGAAAACCAAATACAAACGAGGTCTGACCTGTAGCGTGTTCACCATCCGCGCTCATCCAATCCGCATTAAATTCATAATAATAATAGCCTGCTTTGTGCGGTGCCTGGAATGCTCCATCATGTAGTGTGATTGGCATGGGCGGATGATCAGCAATGCTATGAACATGTATCGTACTTGTATCTTCGGATGCACGGATCGGGTATTGAGTCAGTTCAACCATCGAAGGTGCAGGTGTGTATGGAAAATGTAGCTGTACGCTCGCTCCAGCTTTGATAGCAGGCAGCGACTGCCCTTTCAACATCGCTGCGCCGCCAACAAAATCAGCACAGCCCTTGTTACCCCAGCAGTAGGAGCTTTGCGCAACTGGAATCTTGGTGTGGTCTGCGGCTCTAACCTGCAATGATGGCAGCACATCGCCGTGTAATGGTTGAAGTGATGTAGCATCCTTTTCCGGTGCTGCTATTGTCGTTTCTGCTGCTGGAAATACAGATGCGGATTTACTTGACGTAGACGCAGACTCACTGGACGGAACACTGCTCATAACTAACGCTGGCGTATGCTTGGTACAGCCAATTATGGAGATCAATAACACGCATAACATAAAAAGCTTGCTGTTTCTCTTTCTATTCACATCATCCACCTCCTATAATAGAAGACGTAAGGAATATCCATTTTGTTCCTGAATTACTTTTACATAGAAATGAAGTGGAACAGAGATGAAACGATGGATCAATCATTGCAAGCACGACTGGATCGTTATCCATATAGCCATACTCGGAATACAGCTTTACCCCAATGGATTGCGGCAGCAAAACAGGAGCTTCGCTACCGATTGCCCGACTCCTATGTAGGGTGGCTCACGCATTACGGATCATTATTTTTCAATCGGCAGGATGGTGTATACAGTCTGGCACCACCAGAGTTTCGCGACGATGCGGTCGATGATTTGCTGTATAACTATCGTCTGGATGCAGAGGCGGATTGGCTACCAGCTGGCAGATTATACATCTATCATCCAGATGAAGATGAAAGCTATTATTGGGATGTGAGTAAGCCTGTACATGAGCCGAGTATTCCGGTAGAGTATCCGATGATGCGTGTGGATCATATGGATGGACTAGCGGAGGTATATGCAAACAGCTTTGCCGAATTTGTAGATAGGATGCTTACAGCGCGTGGATATTAAGCAGAAGAGGGAATAAGATGTAATGATGAATAGTTATGAAGGAGGACCCCATGAGTAGATTTGAAAAGTTGTTGATTAAATACATGAGCTATGGGTTTGTAGTGGGACTGTTTTATTCTTTTTTGGCGAATAGGGTGGTAGCCGTATCGACTGTAGATTCCAGCGCGGTGCTGCGCTCACCGCTAGACGAGTATATAATGGATGCTTTATTTAATGCGACACTCGTAAGTGTGATCGTCGGTGCTTTAGTAGCTATTAGCTACTGGGCGAATCCACCTGGAAAGCGCTGAGGGACCGGTTTACGAGATTGATAGGTACCAAGTGAATGATTACAAAGTTGCTAAGTATCAGGTTACTGAGGTACATAGTCATTTGACACGAAAAGGAGCCTATATCTATGACGAATAAGAAGCATACGGAGCAAGCAGATAAGTCATCTGAAACGGTAACTAGACAACAGTCCCATTCAAACGTAGCTGCACATGTCCAATCGGAGCACCAACATCCTGTTGCGATCAAGTATCAATATCGCACACTGCATGGACTCCCCGAAACAGACATACTTCAGCGAATCGCCCGACTGCACGAATCTATATTTACAGCGCACGAAGACGATGGACTTGTTCAGAAAATACATAACAATGTCACCATACTGGATAGGAAGAAGTTGCTGACGATTGTAGCGCTGGATGGAGATAAAGTCATCGGCTACAAAATCGGCTATCCGTTAATGGAGGATCAGCATACATTTTATAGCTGGCTTGGCGGTGTTGATCCCGCTTATCGTCAGCAAGGCATCGCCTCGATGCTAATGGACGAGCAGCACCAATATCTACATCAAGCCGGATATCATAAAGTCCAGACGAAAACGATGAATCGCTGGCGCAATATGTTGCTGCTGAATATTGGGTACGGCTTTGATATCGTGCATACGTTTACCGATGCGCGAGGGCTGTTTAAAATTGTGCTGGAGAAAGATCTGGTGTAGGAATCGGTGTAGATTTTAGGAACACAGATGAGGATAGGGGTGAAAGAGTGGGCATATCCATTAGCCTGACATCATAGGAATGAAGCGGCAAGGTGCATAAGCAAAGTAGAATAGGTATAGAATCGTATACGTAATCATAATATGCAATTATAAAAGCAAACATAAAAACAAACGCAAAAAGCAGATCGGACTGTACAGATCTGCTTTTTGCCGTTCACATACAATCTGGTCAATGTAACAGAAAAGGAACTACTTTAAAAATAATAAAATAAATGTATTTCATACATAAACTAGAAAAATAGGTATTTCCATAATAGTACAAAAGATGTATTATGAAGAAGATTAAGCAATATATTCACTCTTATGACACCTGTCTATATACCTATACATCATATCTGAACACAAAATATATTCTCCGTTAGTATTCCAGAAGCACTGGAACGAAAGCAGAAGTAGCGCGGAATCGACGGCAACAAGGAGCACGAACTTATGGCATACATGATTCCAGAAACGATTCCTGGCTCAGCCACGCAAGGAGAACGGATTTTATTCAACACCTTCCGCAAACATCTTCCCGACAACTATATCGTCTACTATGAACCCCATATTAACAACGGTCATCATCGCAGACCCGACTATGTAATCATCGGTCCCGATCTCGGTCTACTCGTACTGGAAGTGAAAGACTATACCGAGCATACATTGTACCAGTTAAGCCCGGATGAATGGCAATTACATACTAACAAGGGCACTGAAAGTTTGGAAACTGTGAAAAATCCGATCACACAGGCGCGTAACTACGCGTTCCATATCCACAACAAACTGAAAAAAGACCGCAATCTGCTCCAGCAGGAAGGCGCTTACGCCAATAGTCTCAAATTTCGCTATGGCTATGGCGTTGTATTCACCCGTATGAAAGAAGTGCATATGATTCGCAATGAAATTCATCGTTGCATCGACCTTAATCTGGTACTAACTCGTGAGCAGATCAATCCAGATGATGAGCAATTCGATGCAGACCATCTGCGGGAACGCATGAGCAATATGTTCCCAATTCCTTTTCACCAGCGTCAATGGCTGAGTGAGGAAGACATGACAGCGATTCGGTATCATCTATTTCCGGAAGTGCGTATCCGTGCAGATATTCAACATCGTGGCTATTATCAGGACGATGTGCTGCTATCGCTACACAATATGCAGGCGATGGATTTGCATCAAGAATCGCTTGCTCGTCAGCTTGGCGATCGGCATCGATTGATCCGTGGCGTGGCCGGAAGTGGCAAAACGCTTGTACTCGCCACACGAGCACGCACACTTCTGCGTGAGCATCCCGATTGGCGTATTCTCGTACTCTGCTATGGCAGCCCACTATCGTGCAATATTCGCAGCATGATCATGCACAAGCTGTGCGAACCAGAGGATTTGTTCGAATGGTCAACGATGCAGATACAAGGGGAAGCAGAACAGGCACAGGCCAATGACATATTGCCCGAACAACTTGAAATTGGGACGTTTCACGATTGGATGTATAAGCACTTTCCATTGAAGTTTTCCATGAGTGAGAAAGAAAATGAACGTCAAATTCAGGAGCTGCTGGATCAACTGGAAAGTGGAACGATGATCGCACCACAATACGATGCGATTCTCATTGATGAAGGTCAGGACCTGGAACCACAATGGCTAGAGCTGATCACGAAGTCACTTAATCCAGATACACAATCATTATTGATCGTAGAAGATAAAGCCCAAAAGATTTTCCGCCGCAAAGTCAGCCTATCTCGTAACACCGGACTCGACTTCCGTGGACGCTCCAAAATATTAAATATCAACTACCGCAACACATCACAGATCGTTCATTTTGCCTGGGAGTTTTATCGTTCCCATTCCAAGCTCAAAGATAAATTCCAGAATACGATTACTGCAAGCGATGTCGCCGAGATTATCCCCCCTCAAGGCACCAAGCGTAAAGGCCCTGAACCACAGATGCGTCATTGTACATCGATTACAGACGAGATGAATTGGGTTGCGGAGCAAATTCAATATTTGCATGGGGAGAAAAAAGTCGCTTATACCGATATGGTGATCCTATATCGGGTGAAGGGTAGCTACAAAAACACTTATATCGTCGACACGATCCGGCAGGGCTTGCAGGAAAGCGAGATTCCGTTTAACTGGTTCACCGAGAATAAGCGAACGAAAGATGCTTTTGATCGTTACGAAGAAACGGTGAAAATTTCCACGATTGATAGTGCGAAGGGAATGGACTTCCGGGCAGTGTTTATCGTGAATGTGGACGGGATGCCAAGAGAGAAGGCGAAGGACGAGGAATGGGATGAGGAAGTGTCGCGGTTGTATATTGGGATGACAAGGGCGATGGAGTATTTGTATTTGAGTTATAGCCGGATGGAAGGATTTGCGAAGTGGGTGGAGGAGAACATTAATTTAAATAATTATTAAAAGGAGTGTGTGAAATGGATAGCAAAATTATAAGAAAAATGCTTAAAGAAGAAGAAAATGCCCTTTTAGACTTTAAATCAATCTTTTTTGATATAAATGATAGTAAAAGTAAAATGGATTTTGTAAAAGATATTTTGTCTTTTTCTAACTCTACTATTAACAACAATGCTTACATTATTTGTGGCGTTAAAGAAGATGGAACTGGAAATAAAGAGATTCTAGGTGTGCATGCTAATACTCATATTGATGATGCAAGATGGGTGCAACTGCTAAGCAGTTATTCAAGTCATCCAATAAATTTTAGTATTAGAAAAGTAAAACTTGATATAGAAAATGTTTCGATCATAATAATTGAAATTAGCAAAGATCAAAAAAGGCCTGTTTTTTGTGCAAAAGATCATGGGGAAAAATTGAAAAAAGGGAATATATATTATAGAAATGGTTCCACCAATGATATAGCTAAAGATTTGGTTACAGTAGAAAGGATAATACAAAAAACTCAACAAATTGGCGAGAACAATCCACAATCGGATCCTACGTATAACAGGTATTCAAAATTCCCACCAGCACCTTACTATGAATTTTTTGGGAGGGAAGATGAATTGGTAGAGGTTTTTAATGATTTAATTAATCATCATAAAAATTATCTTTTATCCTTAGTAGGAGATGGTGGGGTAGGGAAAACTTCCATCGCTTACAAAGTAGCTGAAAGAGTCAAAAATGATATTGAGGAAGGAGTTAGTGAATTTGATGATGTGATTTGGATAAGTGCTAAAGATCAGAGAATTTATTTTGATGAAAGAAGAGAATTAGAAAGAGAGTTTAATTCTATCGAAGATCTTTATAATAAAATTTTATTAATATTTCATGATTTTAATTTTTTGATAAAAACTAGTTTTGCGGAAAAATTAAAATTAGTGAATGAAGCTTTAAATGGGACAAGTTTTTTATTTGTTTTAGATAATCTAGAGGTGTTTTCTAATGAAGAGATTAAAAGAATTAATGATTTCGTAAAAAATGCACCGAATGGTCATAAGTTTTTATTCACATCAAGACATGATCTTAGAGTTCAAGAAATTGTATCTGTATCTTCATTTGGAAAAGAGACAACAGAAGTATATGTAGATAATATTATACAAGAATTAAATAAAAATATTAGCGGAAAAATAAATGAAATCGAAATTCAACAATTGTTTGATAGTTTCTATAAATTAACTAATGGAAATCCACTCTATATAAAGTTCTTTCTATCACAAATGTATAAAGGAAGACCTTTGACAGAAATTCTAAGCCGAAGAAATGTAGATAGTGAAAAACCATTGAAGGCTTACTGCTTTGACTCTACTTTAGAAGAATTAGAAAGTGATGAAATTATCATGATGTATTCGTTGGCAATATCTGAAGCCAGCTATCTTTCGTTAAATGAATTAATATGTGTTACAAACCTAGAAAGAAATCATATTCAAAATTTACTGGAACAGTTGGTAGCTAGATCGATGATTTACAAAGAGTTTAACAAAGGTCAACAAGTTTATATTTTAAATAGTTTATTAAAAAATTATTTGATTGAAGAAAAACGCATACCTGGTGCTGAACAAGTAAGATTAACTCAAAAAACGCGACTTTTTGATATATATAATAAAGATATTAATGAGGACTATGCTTTTAATTTTGGTTTAAAAACTGTTATAAATAAAAATGAAATTATGTCTTTTAATATGTCTATTGATTTGTTAAATAGTAATGAACTAATAACAGATAGTATAGACGTAATCCCGAAACTTTATTCAGGTAATTATATGTTACCTTTATATACAATACTAAGAAAAATTTCTAACAGAAGACGTGTAACTGATTTTCATATATATAATGAAATAAACACCGCTTTTGTACAAGCCTCAGCTAATACTTCTTACAAAGAGTTAAAAACAATGTTGAGTGTATGGAAATGTATATTATATATGAGAATTGAGAAATATGATGATGTAATTCAGGAGATTGAATACATTAATAAAAGTGAAAATACTCATCAAAACTTGTTACTGGTTTTGAAAGCATCTGCATTAAGCTCTCAAGCAAAGGAAGAATTTAATAAACAACGTTTTAAAAAGCATGATGATTATAGAGAAGAATCAAACATGATTTTTGGAGAAAATTTACAGGAATTTATGAAAAAGCCGTATTTCTTTTTTATAAAAAATAATATAATTAAACATTATCGTTATAACACAAATCATTTAAAACAAAGCCTCGAACTTGATACTAAAGACTACAGTCCATTCATTCCAGATTTTGACATGGTAAATCGTTTTTCTTTTTAATGGTAACTTTATATTTAGAAAATTATTTAAAAACACTCTATTTATATAAATAGAGTGTTTTTTATGAAATTTGATAAATAAGCCTTTAAAAATTTATAGTTGAATTTAGTTCAATGGAGAAAATATTGGGAGCGAGGTATACATTAATTCTCTCAAACAACTAATAATAACTTGCAACAAATGCTCATACTAGGCATTGGTTTGGAAACAATCCTTGTAGTCGAGATTCTAATCAGCAATAGAAAGTATTGTAACTACTACAAAAATGTTTAATCTGTTAATTCAATAGTTAAATCGACTTATTTTACAAATCAAGGAACAATTTAAGATGAAGGACTAGGTATTTGGCTCTATCAAGCAAATTGCTGATAATCTGAGATTAACATCACTAGTATATCGACCGAAAAATGCTATGCAAAGAATGATGGTATTAGTTGGGATCATAGCAACCTAAATTCGTAAAATGGTAGATGCTAATTAATCCTCTGCTAAAGATGTTAGAAGACACTAATGTTTTTTACAGATATTTTTAATAAGCTGAATACCATAGTGGTGGATTATAGCTTCGATAGAGTAACTGACAAGTTTGACAAATGATATATGTAGAATAGCTCGCTATATTTAATTTGCTTGCTCAATTAAGTACCTAGATAGGTAATTAAATAAACACTTTTTAGATATTTAAGTAAGAAGATCCTCTACTATACAAACCCAAATTTGACTTCCCCCAACCACCCCAACTATAATACGTACTCATGAGAGCCGTTGCAGCCAACCCATCACTATATCACGATACAACCTGCACACAGCTCCACTACCTTGATTTCTACAAACGGAGGGTTAACCAATGAATGAGATAATCAAGCTTTTTGATGATTACGAGTATATTGTCGATCGGTATACGGTCGTCGGCGAATGGGAAGTCTGGGTGCAGCATGCGAAGCTGGGCAAGACGCGCATCGCTGTGCGGATCAAGCAAGGGCGGGATGAGCAGTATTACCATGATGTGAGCCACTTTTACCAGCCGGGCAGTGAGGCAGCGCCTTACATTTTGGAACAGGCAGGGCAGCATACGCCGGAAGCGGCGATTCGTCATGCGATGAATCAAGTGTTTACGCATTTTCGACCGGATGATGCGAAGGCAGAATGGATTTTAAATGAGAATTTTTAGTCTAGCGATGTCTGAATTTTATTACGAGATCAGAAAAAGATATAGCGGTGATGAAGCTTTATAAAGGTAGCTGCAATCGCATAAG
This sequence comes from Paenibacillus wenxiniae, assembly GCF_039822605.1. NCBI lineage: Bacteria > Bacillati > Bacillota > Bacilli > Caryophanales > Paenibacillaceae > Paenibacillus > Paenibacillus wenxiniae. The sequence goes on along the minus strand of NZ_JBCGUH010000010.1, from coordinate 20,383 downwards.
AAGACATTATAACGAGACGATACAATGAATCCCACAATAAAATGCGATAACGAGAATATAGGCTGACATTTCATCATAAAAGCCAAAACGATGATATTCCATATATGATAAAATTTTATTATAAGAACGATAACGATAATAATAACAAAAGCCGGATGCGATCGATGCATCCGGTTTTATTATTCTCTTTGTTGTTCGCCTTATTACTCCCTTTGTTGTCTCTTTTACTGTTACTGCTTTCGGTTTACTTCTTTCATTTTACGCCTATTTCCATACAACGTTTTAACGCCGATCCCCTTATGGATTTTTTGCAACACTCCACATTTCAATTTCAATTCCATATTCCAACGCCACGTAAAGTTTGCATTCAGTCAGAAAGCATGCTATATTCTGACTACAGAACCGAAATGGTTTTTTGGTCACGAAAAACATTCGCTATATCTACTCTCATCTTTACGCTTACAGGACAGGGCTAGCATGCTGTGTATTGCCTGATTTTGCCTGTTCGAAATGGGTACGGGATGAATCCAGACAGTACGGCGAGACAGGAGGGAATGCGATGAACGAGTTATTTTGGGATGAGGAACCGATCAAATTATCATTTATGCTGGATCATTTGTTGTTAGAGGAGGAGCGTATGATGAGTCATTCACATGATGAGCGCTATATGAAAATTATTGAGTCTGCACGTGAGGTGTTTTCCAAGTTTGGTTATAAAGGGACGACAGTTGATCGTATTGCGAAGAACGCCGGGATTGGCAAAGGAACGATCTATCTCTTTTTTGAAACGAAGGAAGAGATTCTGAATGCGATTCTGGATGTATCGCTAATGGAGATGGTGCGTCAGGCAGAGGAGATTATTAACAGCGAAGGGGATAGTAAGGAGCGAATGTATCGCGCGATTTATACTTGTATCAGCTTCCGTGAATATCATACCATCGCTGATCGTCTGGCAGAAGAGCTACAGGAGTTTGGAACAACCGCCTCCCACAAAGCATTATGCCATATTGATTCGGTTGTGAACACAGCGGTCTGCCGCTTGCTGGAGCAGGCAGTTGCGCAGAAGCTCATTCGTCCGATTGACAATGTGAAGTTGACTTCACTTGTACTCATTCATATGTATGATGCGATGACACTCCATTGGGAAAAGGAGAACGAACCGCTTAGTAATGATGAAGTGTTCGAGATGCTGCACAAATTCCTGACTTGATTGAAGTGAATGAAGTAGATCTAGTGGATGCAATGGGTGCAGGCAATGCATATCGAATACTTATCGCATATCAGAGCTTATCGTATATTGAACAATTACCTTACTGTCACAACTCATTGATCTATAGATAGAAGCATATAGATAGAAAAGAAGTCACAGGCGATTCACGCCAAGCGGGGATATGGAAATGGAGGAGCAAGACGATGGTAAAGAAAATACAGCCTCTCTGGGCTGCGGGACTAGCCTTAACGATTTTACTGGCAGGTTGCTCAAGCAAGGAAGCGGAACCGGCGGCAACCAGCGCAAGTACGGTAACCGTAGCTAAAGTACAATCTGTACCTTTAAACGCAGTCTATGATCTGTCTGGTACACTTGCTGCGGTTCAGCAATCGCCGGTCGCTTTTGAGCTTGGCGGTACAGTTGATCGTATCCGAGTCAATGTGGGAGATGCCGTTAACAAGGGGCAGGCGATTGCAACGCTGGATAGTGCGGATTTACAGTTAAAGGTAAGTGAAGCACAGGAAGCGGTACAACAAGCGAATGCAGGCTTGACCGCAGCGAATGCTTCACTCAGCAATGCAACAGCTGTTCGCTCGGCAGCACAGACAGGTGTAGCGGCAGCCGAAGCGCAGGTGGAAGGGGCGAAAGCGAAGCAGCAGGGCGTGCTGGATGGTGCGCGTGAGCAGGAGAAGCAGCAAGCGCGTAATGCGGTGAGCAAGGCGCAGACGGCGTACAATCAGGCGAAGTCGGCTGCGGACCGTGCAGAGACGTTATTCCAAAATGGACTGCTCACCAAGCAGGAAAATGAGCAGGCACAGACTTCCCTTGCGACAGCAAAGGATGCACTGGATGATGCGAATCAGCAGCTTTCATTGACGCTGGCAGGGGCAAGTAATTCAGATCGTGCAAGTGCTGCCTCTGCGGTGAAGCAGGCGCAGGTAGGTGTACAGTCGGCTCAGGCGCAAGTGTCTCAAGCAAGTGCAGGGATTGAGCAAGCACAGGCAGGCGTACAACAGGCGCAAGCGTCGTATGATCAGGCCAGTGTATCACTGGCGCAGGCGAAGCTAGCCTTATCCAAATCTCAGCTGAAGTCGCAGGTGAGCGGCGTTGTGCTGGAAAAGGACATTTCAGTTGGGCAGACGGTAGCGGCAGGCACGACGGCATTTACGATTGGTCAGCTTAATCAGTTGAAGGTACTGCTGCCTGTGCCGGATGAGCAGATTACCCAGTGGAAGACCGGTCAGCAGGTAAGTTTGAGTTTATATGACGAGCAACGTACCGGACGGGTGACCAACATTTATCCAAAGACAAATGATAATACAGGGACGATTAGCGTGGAGGTTCAACTGAGCAATCCGAATCAAGATTGGAAGCCAGGACAGGTGGTCAAAGCATCCCGTAATGTACAATCCCAAAAAGGCATTATGGTGCCTGTCGAAGCGGTCGTTAGTATGGATGATTCACCTTATGTGTATCGCAGTGTGAATGGTAAAGCTGTACGTACATCCGTGAAAACCGGTGCTCTGATGGACAACAAGCTCGTCATTACGGAAGGACTGAAAGTGGGCGATACGATCGTCACATCAGGTGCCGATCGATTGATGGACGGTGATCGCATTACAGCGCAGGCTGCGGGAAGTACGAAGGCTACCAGCGGATCGCAGGAAGGCAGTGCGCAATGATTCGATATCTTGTTAAGAAAAGTAAGATTACCCTGCTGTTTTTCGCATTGCTGATCGGGATTGGTGCATTTAGTGGCTTTGGACTACCGAAGCAGCTTATGCCAGACATCGTTGTGAAGCAGGCAACGGTGACGACTGTCTATGCTGGCGCTACACCGGAGCTAGTGGAGACGACCGTCACGAGGGTGCTGGAATCGAAGATTAAAGAAGTATCCAATCTCAAGACGGTCAGTTCGGTGTCGATGTCAGGCGTATCTGTTATTACACTGGAGACACAACCAACAGCGGATGCACCAACCGTATGGAGTGAACTGCGTAAAAAGGTCGAAGATGCAAAGGCGGATTTGCCGGATGGCGCCGATGCACCGGTCATTAATGATAATTTGACTAAAGCCTTTGTTCAGTCGTTCGCCATCTACGGGGATAGCGCGCAAAATTTATGGAAGCTACAGGATCTGATGACTAACTGGCGAGATCAGCTGCGCTCGGTTGCGGGCGTAACCGATGTAACGATTACCGGCTTGCCGAAACAGCAGGTACGTATTGAAGCGAATATGTCCAAGCTACAACAATATGGCATTCCGTGGGAATCAATTCTGAATGCGGTACAAAAGGAAAATAACCGCGTGCCGACAGGCACACTGGATTATGCAAAGCGCAGCTACCAGCTGACCGTGCCAGTGGATCATGATGCGTCCAGTTTGGAAAAGGTTGTCGTTTTCAAGTCTGAAAATGGTACACCGGTTTATTTAAAAGACGTTGCCAGCGTACAGATGGGCAATGAGAAGGTAGAGTACAACAGTTATTATAACGGACAGCCGTCGATCTCCATTCAGATTAACAGTGAAGTCGGTTCGGATGTACCATCCATGTATGAACGTGTGAATGCGAAGATGGATGAACTGAAAACGACATTGCCGTCCAATCTGAAGCTTGCATCGCTATTTGCGCAAAAGAACGAAACCGATCGTATTTTCCACAATCTGCTCGTGGAGATGCTGATTGCAATTGCAGTCGTTATCGTTGTCTGTATGCTGGGCTTAAATCTGCTAACTTCATCCTTTGTCGCACTGGCGATTCCGATCTCGATTGCGATTGCAATGACGTTCTTGCCGGGCATGGATATTACGCTGAATCAGATTACAGTTGTCGGTCTAATTATCGTACTCGGCATACTGGTCGATGATGCAGTTGTCGTTAATGACAATATCGAACGAAGGCTATCTGTGCTGCGCGAGCGTCCATATGATGCGGCGATAAACGGTACGAAAGAAGTATCGGTCTCGATTTTGACAGCAACGCTGGCGACGATTGCAGCGTTTGCGCCGCTGATGTTCTTGACAGGTGACGTGGGTGCTTTTATTAAGCCGATTCCGGTCGTCATTTCACTGGCGATGCTGGCATCGATGGCCATGTCGCTTACGATCATTCCGATCTTCCGTATCTGGTATGAAAAACGAAATATTTTAAAAGGCAAAAAGCGTGCTAATAGCAAGCCTGCCGGATTACTCGGCAAGCAGATTCAGAGTGTGTCGGATAGCTATGCCCATCGCCTGATGCCAAAAGTGTTGAAGCGTCCGATGCTGGTCGCGCTGGCAGGGCTAATTGTGAGCACCTGTATTTATGGACTTACACTGTTCACGCCTGTACAGCTATTCCCACGCTCTAGCAATCCAGAGCTGACGATCAAGATTACGATGCCAACCGGCACATCGATTGAAGATACAGACAGTACGGTGCGTCAGATTGCCCAATGGGCGCAAAAGCAGCCCGGTGTGGAATCGGTATCGTCTGCATCGGGTGGTACTGCGCCACCGCTCTTTTACAATATTACGAATATCGCTTCCTTCTCGACCAATCAAGGTGAGGTGCTGTTAAAAGGCGAGCTTGGGCAGCTGGATAGTACAGCGGCTGTTGCCAATTGGCCACAACAATTGAAGCAACTATTTCCACAGGTCACCACATCGGTCACACAGACCGAGCTTGGTATTCCAGTCGGCAAGCCCGTTTCGATCCGTATTCTTGGTACGGACTTGAAAGAGCTGCGCAAGCTGACCGATCAGGTGAAAAATGTAATTGCATCAACGAATGGAACAAGTAATATTAGCGATACGATGGGTGTGCAGGATTACACACTGGACTTTGAAGTGAATCGTGCGGCTATGGATCGCTACAATGTGACGTATGAGAATCTGACGCGTACATTGCTTATGACCGGTACAGGCGTGAAAGTAGGCGAGTTTGATAATGGACGTGATCTGGTCGATATCAAAATTTACATGAAAGACGCACCGTCGACAGATCCAGCTGTTCTGTTCCAGCAGGTGAATGTGACGAACTCGGACAATGTACAGGTTCCGTTGACACAGCTCGTCCATATTCATCCGGCGTTCTCCATCAAGCAGATTAATCATTATAATTTGTCACGTTCCAATACGATTGAAGCGGATGTGAATGGACGTACTGCTACCGAGGTGATGCAGGATGTGAATGTCGGTCTGGCAAAAATCAACTTCCCACCGGGCTATTCATGGGAAGTGGGCGGCGAGACATCGAAGCAAAGCGATATTTTCATCGATCTGGCGAAGTTATTTGCGATCGTTGTCGTGTTGATCTTTATTTTGATCGCGATGCAATTTTATTCGATGTGGATTCCGCTGATCGTTATGACGACCGTGTATCTGGCGGCAGCTGGAGGGGTGTTAGGCTTATTTATTAGTCAGACGCCAATCGGTTTTATGTCCATTATGGGTGTAATCTCACTGGCAGGGATTGTCGTGCGAAACGGAATTGTACTGATTGAATTTATCGAGGACGCCCGCCATGAAGGACTGGAAATGAAAGAGGCAATTATTCAGGCAGCGTCTGCCCGTTTCCGACCGATCCTACTCACTTCACTGGCAGCGATTGTTGCGCTATTGCCAATGGCAACAGTGGGCGAGCAACTATTCCGTCCGCTAGCGATTGCGATTGTATTCGGATTGGTGTTCTCGACGCTACTCACATTGTTCGTTGTGCCATCGCTGTATATGGTGCTGGCTCGCCATAACGATAAGCGCAAAGCTCGCAAGGCAGAGCAAGAAGCGCTATTGGAGCAAAAGCTCAATGAATGGTAAGGATAGAATACATCGCATCAAGATTAGGATGATATGACACAGATGAGCAGACCCTATAGCAGATTAAGATGCTATAGGGTCTGCTGCTTGTATGACCTACAAGTCTACTGGGTGGGAAATATAGCGCCAAACTTATTTCACCTGAATGCCGATCAATGCAGTTACAACACCGTTATCCTCTGCATACAGCGATATACGGCGACTATCCATGCTCCAGCGGAGCGAGTTGTTATACGCCTGAAATTCAGTCGTAACCGGTGTAGTCGTGCCTGTACTACGATTGAAAATGTACAGACCTTTCATCCCCTGCTGACTTTCCTGATAAATAGAAAAGGCGAGCATTGTACCATCCGGCGACCATGCCGGGCGACCGAGCAGCGTTCCTTCGGCAACTTTACCAAGCATTTTACCATTGTGATCGATAATCATTAGCTTTCCCGGCTCAGATTCATTATGACCGACCTGCTGAATAACGATCGACTTGCCATCTGGTGCCACGTCAAAATTCCACACATCCTTTGCAATCGGCATTGCCTGTAATTCGCCTTTTTCTACACGATTCAAGGCAGAACCACCGACAAAATAAATCGTTTCGCCAACTTGTTGTACTTGCATAATCGTATCTTTGGTATTCGTACCTTGAAGTTGAAGTGTTGTTTTATGCCCTTGCAGGTCAAAAGTCTGTAAGCCCGTATCGGGGGTTCCGCTGATTAGATGCGAAGAGTCCGCCCATTTGAACTCATTTACCATGTCGATATTGCCAATAGTGACGATATCTCCAGATTGGATATCGAGAATATAGCCTTTGATCGTATATCGGTCATTCGCTACACCTTCGGTAAAAAATACATGTTTGCCATCAGGTGCAGCTTCAGCAAGCAATTGTATTCCTTTGCGATCCGGTGTTAGCTCATGTTCAGCGCCTGTAGCAGCGTTATGCACCATCAGGCGATTGTTGCGCTCGATAATCATCTCATCGGCAGATAGCCAGGTCCGCCCATACACTTGATCAAGTTTATCAATTGAAGATAGACTGATGGATGGCGCCACAGGCACACTTGCTGCATGATCTACTACCGTTAGCTTCTGATCATTGCCACAACCAGTAAGCAGCGCCAGTGCCAGTAAGGAGCAACTGGCAAGCAACTTCCAGTAACGCTTATGATGACGAGAGGTTTTCGTTTGTAAAGTTTTAGAAGGTCTCAAAGCTCTCAAAGCTCTCAAAGCTCTCAAAGCTCTCAAAGTTCTGAAAGTTCTCAAAGTTCTGAAAGTTCTCAAAGTTCTGGAATTTTTCAAAGCTCTGGGAGTTCTCGAAGTGTAGCATGAAGGAGACGAACGAGACGAATCAAGCTGGATAAGATCAACCATAAAATCAACTCCTAAATTATGAAAATAATCCGACTACATACAAGCGCAGCGCTGGAAGGATGTGCGGTCTTACGTATGCATTCAGCGTACTACGTATACATTTCCAGTGTATGTACAATTGTATCGAACTTGTAAACAACAGCGTTTTTGGATGTTTTGGTGTACAATCGTGCAAAGATGTTGTTCATGGTATGATGAATAGGCAATGCACATGTAAGAGCAATGCACATGTAAAATATGGAATCATAATCAGCCTGGAAAGACTGTACCACCTGCAAGCAGGAGTGGACGCCATGCCGAAATCATGCATGTGGAGGTGAAAAGCATGAACGACCAGATTAGAGATAGACAGCGGCTACGTATACAGCTTTTGCAGGATTTATACGATTATCATTTTGGACCGGAAGAACGTTCGTTTCATCTGCCTGGGCCGAAGAAAAATGTAGGGCCTTTAACCCATAAAGAAACCCGTCTTGCTTATGACTATTTACACAAAAAAGGCTTAATCGACATTAAAGATGTTGTGGGATATATGCATTTTGTTATTACGCCGCAGGGTATTGATCTGATTGAAGATCGTCTACTGGGACAACATTCGAATCAGACATAGACGAAGGGTTTAGTCGGAATAGGTGAATGGTGATAGTGATATTACGCTACTGTTCAAACTTGGTCTGCGATAAGCAGTTAGGAACAGCAATACAAGCAATAACTCCATATTGAACAGTATAGAAAAGACTTTATTGCATGGATGAACAGCAATAAAGTCTTTTTTCATTATATGGATTATCCATCCTAACCCCGTATACATGCATTCAATAAAGCGGCATACTCAGTACAAATACATTACTATGTTCATCCGACGATTCGATATATAGGTTGCCGTTCATACGCTGGGCAAGCCGCCGCGCCAGCGGTAAACCCAGTCCGGTGCCGCTGCTCGCACGCGAACGATTCTGGCTTAATGTCGTATACGGCTCAAACACCAGCTCTTGCTGATCCGCAGGAATCGCAGGGCCTGAGCTGCTCATACGAATCTGTACGGTTTCGTCATGGAGCTGACTTTGTACGGTAATCCAGCCGTGTTGCGGCAAATTGTATTTGACCGCATTATCGAGTAGATTAAGCAAAATATGCATCAAATGCTTTGGATCGGCAAGCAGCTGTACAGGCTGATCGAGCTTCACATCCAGCGCTATGCCTGCGCTGGTCGCTTTACCACGTGTGCGTGCAGCTGCTTCTTCGATCAGATCATTGAGCTGTACCTGTTTAGGATGAAGCTCAAAATCATATTTATCCAGCAGCGATAAACGAATGGAGTCTTCAATTAATTCAATCAGACGACGGATTTCGGATGAAATGCTGCTGCTTGCCTCGCGTACAAGCTCAGGATCATCGCCATACATACCGAGCAGATCGGCATAAGATTGAATGGATGTAGCAGGCGTTTTTAGTTCATGGCTAATATTGCCGATAAAGGCCTTTTGTAGCTGCTCCAGTGCAGAAAGTTTCGTTACCGCTTGCTGGAGCTGTAGTTTCTCCTGTTCTAATAGATTCATACTTTGCTCAATCATACTGCCCATCTCCGTAATGCTGTCACCTAGCTCGCCCAGCTCATCCGAGCGCTTAAGCAGAGCATGTCGTTCATCTGGATACTGGCCATGTGCAATGGCACGTGCCTCGGTCATTAACGTATGAATATCACGCGTCTGCCGATGAATATACAGCCAGCCGATTAGAAAACTACACGCAAGTACAGCGGCTCCTGTCCATAGACAGAGCATCAACATATTATGGTAAAATTGCTGTTGCTCTGCAATCGACAGATGGAGCTGAATAACGCCAAGCAGCTGATCTGCACCATACACCGGCGTTAAATACAGCACATTCGAGCCTTCGGTAATATAAGCAGTTTGTCCTTGTAGCGCATAACGCATCGCTGCGCTGACATCACTACGGCGAGCTAGCGGTAAGGAATCACCGCGCAGCTCGCCGTTTCGATCGTATACAATTACCCGCATATTACTGGAAGCTCCCAGATCTACTGCTAACTCAGCCGCTCGCCGCTGCATGAACAGGCTAGGCGATAATCGCTCACCGCTTAAATAGGCTTGCTGAATACGCATCTGCATCAGATCACTTTGCCGCAGCAGAAGCTGTTCGGTCTGTTGTTGCTGATTACTACGAATACCGGATAGTACTAGTAAGCTAAGCACGGTCACCGTAAACAGCAGCAGCGCACCGAGCAATAATGGGAATTTCCAACGCAAACCGAGCCGTGGATGAAGCAGGGAATAGGCTCTCATGCCTGCGGCTCCGAGCGATAGCCAATTCCGTAAACGGTTTGCAGTAGGGATTGGTAGGGATCGAGCTTTTTACGCAAGCGTTGAATATGAATATCCACTGTGCGTGTTTCACCCAGATAATCCATTCCCCAGACTAGCTCTAATAGCTCGTCTCGCGTATACACGCGTCCTGGATGGGTAGCGAGCAGTACGAGCAGATCGAATTCTTTGGGCGTAAGTTCTAATGTCACACCGTCAATTCGAGCTTCGCGGCTGGCAGGCTGTACGGTGAGCGGCCCAAGCGTTCGCGGCTCGTCAAGTGGGAGAGGAGCATTTTCGCGATCTACACGCCGAGCAAGTGCTTTAATTCGCGCAATTAACTCACGAATATCAAAAGGCTTGGCGACATAATCATCCGCACCAAGCTCCAGACCGAGCACGCGATCAATCACATCATCACGTGCGGTCAGTAGCACAATGCCTAAACCGCGTCGTTGCTCCAGTCGGCGGCATACTTCATAACCATCCATTTCAGGCATCATCACATCCAGCACGAGCACATCCGGACGAAATTGCGCCACACGTGCCAGCGCATCCTTGCCATCGGTCGCGGTCTCCACCGTAAAATGCTCGCGCTTGAGCGCATAGGCAATCGAGTTGCGAATCGCAGCTTCATCATCCGCAATTAGCACACGCGTCGACATGGACAGGCTCCTTTCACACGATCAATCGGTAATGGTATCATTGTAGTATTCGATAATATCTTTACGGCGAATAATGCCGAGGAACAGACCTTCATTATCGGTAACCGGCACAAAGTTCTGATCGGCAGCGCGATTGAGCATATCTTCCATATTGGCAGTAATGACGACACTCTCGTTATGTACACGGCGCTGAATATCCGTAAGCGGTACATGGCGCATCGCTTCAAAATCAAGATTAAATGCATTTTTTAGCTTCCATAGCAGATCGCCTTCGGATAGTGTACCCACATACTTCCCTTGCTCATCAATGATGGGAATAGCGGAATAAGGATGACGTTCCAGCTGTTCTAGCGCTTCGAGCATCGAAGCTGTGGACGATACATAAGTAACCTGCTCTTTTGGCAGGAGAAAATGTGAGATTTGCACAAATGTCACTCCTTTACATCGTATGTTATCAATAATATTTCCATTAAAACATATTTTGAATCGCATGTGTAAAGGTTTACAGCATTGTAGCCACAAAGCAGGCAATGTATAATCCCTTATTTTAGGTGAAGGAGCTAGTACAATGAAGACCAAACAACAGTTGATTGATGCTATCGTAGCACAGCTACAACAGACAGCGCTGTACAAGGATGACTTGATTTCATGGGTAGAAGCTGCCTTTGACGATTCATGGCATGGTGATCTGGAGCCGCAGATCGCTATCGACCCGGATGGATACAGATTACTACTATATGAGCGTGGAATTCAAATTATGAACCAAAAAATCGATCCATCGCGCGAGCATGATGTGATCTACTGGATCCTGGATAGCTGTATTCAAACGGCCGCTTATCTGGAATTGCTTCGTCTTCACGGGATTGAACAGGGTAAAGGGCATTTACAGTTAACGGACACGATACAGGCAGAATGGTCTGCATTGATTCAACGCGCCTTTGCAGCTACCGATGATAGATACGGAGAAATGTATCGTAGTGGACGAAGAAGGGAATTGGAGCGGAGGTAATAAAGGGGTGTAGCTGGGTGTAGCGATAAGGGAGTTGATAAGTAAGGGGGATACACATTTTATCAGAAGCGGAATGAACGTAGTTCATATCTGTTTTATTGAGGACAATCTATGGAGGATCAATCGTATATTTTCGCTGAAGGCATTATTCACATAGATGAATAGTGTCTTTTTCCAATGCAGACATATTGATTTTGAGTGGCATCATGCCGATATAGGAATCAGTTCTTATATACCAAATATAGGAATTAATTCTCTTTTGAAAACTTATGTTTAATTATATTCTTTAATTGGAAAAATATAATTTAATTGGTTATTTAAACACGATAGAATAATAACACCTATATAAATAACAAGTAGATAAATATACATCGCTACAGGAGGATATGCGCTATGGAAAAATTGAATGAACAGGTGACAGATGAATTGGTCGTGCGCGCATTACAGGAAAACTTGGCAATTATTCGATTTGATACCGAGCATCGTGTCGCTTACGTTAATGATATTTTTGCACGTGTGATCGGGTATTCGCCTGGCGAAATGGTTGGGATGCATCATCGTGATCTGTGTTTTCCAGAGTTTTCGAATAGCCCGGAGTATAAAGATTTTTGGGACAATCTATTTACAGGCATTACTTTTCACGATCGAATTTTACGCCGTAATGCCAATGACGATGAGGTCTGGCTGGAAGCAACGTATATGCCGGTATGGGATCAGGGACGCCGTCATGTGATCGGGGTAACGAAGGTGGCAACGGATATTACCGAACGTCATCATCATTTGAGCCGTGTTGTGGATGATCTGCAACATACCGCCCAGATGCTGCATCAGCGTTCTTCGGATGGTATGCTACACAGCGAAGAGCTGCTGGTCAGCATGGAGCAGATCGCTAAGGTGACTTCTTCTAACGGAGAGACGATCCATCGCTTGCAGGAACAAGCTTATGAAATTCAAGATGTCGTGAAAACGATTCGTAAAATAGCATCTCAGACGCAAATGCTCGCACTCAATGCAGCGATTGAGGCGGCACGTGCAGGCGAATTTGGGCGTGGCTTTAATGTAGTTGCGCAAGAGGTTGGCAAACTGTCCAATATGGTGCAGGAATCCATTGCTCAGGTGAAATGTAGCGTAGACGCGATGGACTACGAGGTGCGCAAAATTTACAACACAACCACAGAAGTAGAACAGAGTGTAAAACGCGGACAGCAACGTATGCAGACAGCGATGGAGTCGTTTAATGCGATTTTCGCATCGGCTAATGAGCTGAATATTCATGCAGATCGTGTAACGCATGAGATTTGATGACAGGTCGTTCGTAGTTGTAGTCATTGCCAGGTAGTATCAGACTCATTATCGGTAAAAAAGGTTATCCTATCTATATCTTAATATGATGCTAGCAAACTAATAAATATCGTATTCAGCAAGCGAGAGTGAGCAGATCGTTATATGATCTACGTACTCTCGTTTTTTTGTAAGGAAATGGATGGAGTTGAATGATTATGATGTGATATGAACTTTATGTATAAATTTTCATGTGAATTAAACTTACATCTATAGTGGGGGTTATAATTATTTTCATAATGAAAATATTCAAATGTTATTGACGATGACTTTCTCACGTTATATGCTAATGATGAAATCGTAATCAATCCCATAGCGGCCGTAGATCGGCGTGTTACCAGTAATGGGCATGAGCCAACAACGGAGTGTAGTTATGACATACGTATGTCGTATGTTCTGCCTCTCTTGTGTGTGCTCTTATTTGCGTTTTGCCGAATTGTTCACGTTAAACGATTACACAACAAGCGGCGACTGCAGCGTCTCCTTGTTGGTTAGATTTTCGTTTAGCATCGTTTGTCATTCGTGTAGTAGATCATCTCGATCCGTATAGCTCACGTTACAATGGAATACTGAATAAGGCGAAATTATGACAGCATTGTTCAACAGCTATGTTTGGATTTTAACCCGATATGGAGGCAAACATAATGAAAAAAAGCTGCTTATTACTTATGATCGTCCTGCTTGTCGTTACGTCCTTTTCTTCAATAGCTAACGCACAAACTCAGTCACAGGTCAGTGAATCCAGCTCGTCATCTAACAGGCAACAAATAAGTGTGCAGCAATATATTCCGAATGGAACGGCCGTCTGGAAGCTGCAAAAAGGCACGCGCTTGTATATTGTGCAGGACGGGGGAAACACGGTTGATCCCACTTTAGCAAGTGTCGTTAAGCTGGTCGATGCCGAGCTGGCTGCCAAAGGGTTACCTTCTTCCGAACCGTTGCCCATTCAGACGGGAGACGAGTCTCTTGCCGAAGCTGGCGATATTATTATCCGTCTCGGACAGTTATCCGAAACTTCGAATTCGGAAGCATACAAGCTGGAAATTGCGGATCGGATCAAATTGACTGCACCGACCGCGCGCGGCATCCTGTATGGATTACGTACCATTGAGCAGCAGTTGTTAGTGTCCGGTGATCTACAATACGGTACGATTATCGATTATCCGACATTGTCGGAGCGTAGCTACCATATCGATATGGCACGTAAATTTTATACAAAAGATTGGTTGATTCAACAGGTGAAAGAATCATCCTGGCTGAAAATTAACACGCTTGAATTACATTTTTCCGAAAATGAAGGCTTTCGGCTGGAGAGCAAAGTGCATCCAGAAGTCATGTCACCGGAATATATTACACAGGCAGAAATGAAAGAGATTTTGGCGGTGGCTAAGCAATATCAGGTGGATATTATTCCTTCCTTTGATAGTCCAGGTCATTTGTAATATTTACTGCGTAACCATCCTGAATGGAAGCTCAAAGACAGCGAAGGTAACGCATGCAGCAACACGGAAGTATGTAAAGGTGCGCTCGATATTACGAATTCCGCAGCTAAAGCGTACATTTTTGATCTGTTGGATGAATATGCAGAGCTGTTTAAAGATAGCAAATATTTCAATATTGGCGGCGATGAATTTATTGATTTTAACCATTTTGATCGCTTCCCACAGCTGCAAAATTATGCACGCAATGTGCTGGGCATTGCTGATGGGACAGGGATCGATACCTTTATCGATTACACGAATCAGGTTGCCGAGCATATGGAGAAAAAGGGCTTTATTGCCCGTATCTGGAACGATGGCTATTTCCGTGATAATCAGACGGAACGTGTCCAATTGAAAAAGTCGATCCAGATCAACTACTGGACCAAATGGGATTCTCATATGGCGCCGGTGCAAACGTTTATCGATGAAGGCTTTAAGCTTGTTAATTTCAACGATGCCTATTTCTATTATGTACTTGGCGAAAATGCAGGGTATACATACCCGACTGGTGCCAAAATTTATAATGAATGGCATCCGGGTCTGTTCCCGAATATTAGCTCGGCTGTAAAGCAAGAGTATAATTCGCCGTATCCAGCTGCTATTCTAGGCGCTTCGTTTGCCATTTGGAGCGATACGCCGGGAGCGCAAACGCAGGATCAGGTAAGTGCAGGCGTGTATGAACCATTACGCGCCATGGCGGAGAAATCATGGATTGGCGAAAAGCGCTATAGTGATTATGCTGCGTTCAAAAGCGTATTTGATCAAATCGGTCAGATGCCGGGTTATGACCGTGCGCTGCCGACCGCAAGCGATATCGTAGACGCGAATAGTGTAGGTGTCGTTTATATCCATGCTGTCGATGAGGCAGGACAGACGCTGTATACTAGTCGGGTGTTCGGCACGCTCGGCTCTGCCTATACATTGACGCCGGACGTATTATACGGCTACAGTCTGCAAAGTCTGCCCGCCAATGCCAGCGGTACGTTTAGCGTCAAAGGCACTACGGTAAACCTTATTTATAATTTGAAAACGGACAAAACCGCTTTGCAGCAAGCCTATGATCAATCCGCCGCTTATCCGGCTGGCGATTATATTGCTGTCTCCTACCAACCGTATGCGCAGCAGCTTCAGCAGGCGAAAGCCATTTTGGATGATGCCAAAGCGACTCAGACGACGATCGACAGTATGGTGAGCAGTGTAAAGCAGGCACAAAGCCAGTTAATCGCGATGTCCAAAATGCAGTTGTATGTACTGATTCAGTTTCCACAGGCTCAAAACGATGCCGTATCGTCATCGTATACTAAGTACCTGGCAGCAATTGAGCAAGCAAAGCCGCTTCTGATTGATACGACCGCTTCCGAAGAGGATGTAGCCGCTGCGGTTAAGAATATCATCAGAACGATGAAAAATGTAAAGCCGATTGCCTTTAACGCCACGATGTACAAGGGGCTGAACGATGAGCAGTCTATCGATTTCAGTCCGGCATTCGACGGTAAATCGAGCACTTACGCAATGATTAATAGTATGCAGCAAGTAGGCGATACGATCGTATTCCATTTTGCTAAACCGATGAATCTGTCCAGCTTTACGGTTCAATATTATCCGGATGCGAACTATGGCAGAATCAAACAAGCTAATTTCCAGGTTGCCCAGCTGGTAGGAGGTTCGCTGCAATGGAAAACGGTCGGTACACTGGATGATTCAAAGCAAACGATGACGCTAGCGATGAATGAAAACGATGTGCAGCAAGCAAGAATCGTCTATACAGCAGATAGCGATGAATATACAATCCTTAACGAGCTGTCGTTTGACTACAATTCAAGTACAGATGATGCAGGCATTCAGCAATTGCGATCGATTGATACTCAATCGAACCGTATCCATTTACAATGGAATCCAGTTAGCGGTGCATCTTCCTATCTCGTGTATGTTAATGACGACGCACAGCCGATTTATAGTGGTAGTGATCCTTCTTTTGTGCATAGCGGTTTGCAGCCGAATACGGTTTATACGTATCGAGTGATGTCGGTGAGCAATGGCATGACCAGCATTCCGTATTTTGTACAAGTCAAAACGCTTGAACTGATCGATACGAAACTGTCGGCTTTGATGATCGATCAAGGTCAATTATCGCCAGCATTCGATCCTTCTGTTACCGCGTATACAGCGAACGTTTCCAGCGACGTGTACAGGTTCGGTTTTACGGTCGTTAAGCATCATCCGCTACAACAATTGACCGTGACAGGTGTAACGTATGGATCGAGTGTTACTGCCGATAGTTACAGCTATCAGGTCGATATACGACAGCCGCAGCAATCGGTAACGATTGAAGTCTATTCGCCCAATGGAACCGGCATAACGAGTATGTATACATTGCAAATTGTACGTAGTGCTACTCCATGGTTCAGCACAAAGCTAACTGGATTGCAAATTGCGGGTGGATCGCTTACACCGACATTTTCACCGGACACACTCAGTTACAACGTGTCGGTCGGCAGTGGTGTTGCTCAGACAACGGTGACGGCGAATGTATATGATACTTCTGCTGCGCTTACGATAAACGGGCAATCCGCTATTAGCGGTCAGGCACAGTCCATCCCTTTGAACATTGGCGCTAATGTTATCCCGATTACGATTAAAGCACGCAACGGTCAGATCCAGACGTATACATTGCTTGTGAGCCGTCAGGCTTTCTCTGACAGTGGTTCGGGTAGTGATCGTTCTCGTAACAGTTCTGGTAGCGGCAGTTCAGGAATCGTTTCGACTCCAGAAGCTCCGATTGTGTCCAACAACGGTCGTCTGATCCTCCATCCTTCGCAATCCGGCGAAGTGCGATTAGACAATACATTGTTGCTTTCGATTCCAGCAGGAGCGAGCGACAGTCCATTGATCGTTACGATGAAACGTCTGGATACCAGCGAGCAACCACCGACCAATGGTACTGTGCTGCTCAGTCCGGTATATGAATTGTTGAAAAATAATCCTTCGAATTTTATTCATCCGGTTACACTCAAGTTTACTTTTGATCCAAAAAAAATTGGAGCTAACGAGACAGCCGCCATTTTCTATTATGGGGAGTCCAGTCAGCGCTGGATTAAAGTTGGCGGTACGGTTCAAGGCAATGAGATTACGGGCGCGGTGAACCATTTTACGAAGTTTGCAGTTATGGCAATTAGCAAGACAGCGGATGCGCCTGCAACCGAACCAACGGTGACACAACCAACAACTCAACCAGCCAACTCTATTTCGTTTAGCGATATCCAATCTAGCTGGGCAGCATCCAACATTAAGCGTGCTGTTGCGCTTGGAATGGTGAAAGGGTATGCGGATGGTACATTCCTGCCGAACAAGCCGGTCACTCGCGCTGAATTTATCGTAATGTTGGCGCATGCGCTTCAATTGCCGACATCCGATCATACGCTTCATTTTAAAGATCAGGCACAGATTGGCATCTGGGCACAACCAGCGATTCGCGCCGCAATGGATGCCAAGATCGTTAAAGGCTATCCGGATGACCGTTTCCGTCCGAATGCGATCATAACACGTGCAGAAATGGCATCGATGCTCGCAGCTGCGATCCAATTGAACGAGTCCAGCAACACGGTATCTCGTTTTGCCGATGAAACTAGCATTCCGGCATGGGCAAAAGCATCTGTACACCTATTACAGCAAAAAGGAATCATTCAGGGTAGAACGGGTCATACCTTTATGCCACAGGCTGCGGCTACACGGGCTGAGGCGATCACCATTATTCTTAATCTGCTGGACGCTTCCAAATAGACTGGTGTATCGGCATACTGTATGCAGTTAGATGTTAGGCTGATCCAGCCGCTGCAAGCGGTGTAGCTTCATATCGGCACATTAGGTGCAATTATATCCTCGTTTGAAGAAATGAATTCTCTCTCTGCTTGCAGGTGAGAGAATTCGTTTTTTCTTTTGTTCCACATTCGGTTATATTATCAATAACAATCATAAGGAGGAATTCATCATGCGCGAATTTATCGAAGGCGATCATAAACATACGAACGATCTGATCCACGAGAAATCCCCTTATTTACTACAACATGCCCATAATCCGGTGAACTGGATGGCATGGGGAACGGAAGCATTTACCAAATCCAAGCGAGAGGGCAAGCCGGTCTTTTTGTCTGTCGGCTATTCCTAGTGTGGCTTACATCCACATGTCATTGGTGTCACGTGATGGAGCGAGAAAGCTTCGAAGATGAAGAAGTAGCTGCACTGCTTAATGAATATTTTGTACCGATCAAAGTCGATCGGGAAGAACGGCCAGATATTGATAATCTGTACATGGCGTATTGTCAGGCACTGACCGGGCAGGGCGGCTGGCCGCTTACCGTGTTGCTGACCCCAGAGCAGAAGCCGTTTTATGCCGGGACGTATTTTCCCAAGCAGACGAAGTATGGCCGGATCGGCATCATCGATATGCTGACTCAGATTCGGGATAAATGGATGAATGAACGCGAGCGCATTGTCGAAGCAGGCGACGCGATTGTACAGCGGATGAATGAAGTGAAAGCACAATCGGAACCCGGCAGTTTTGATGAATCGATCTTGCATCGGGCGTATCAAACGCTGGTAAGCTCATTTGACGAGCAGTATGGCGGTTTTGGCGGAGCACCGAAGTTTCCAACTCCGCATCATCTGATGTTTTTGTCGGCTTATGCCTATACGTATGATCAACCGCAGGCGCTGGCAATGGTGCGCACTACATTGGAACGAATGCATCGGGGCGGCATTTATGATCATATTGGCTTTGGGTTTGCCCGCTATTCGACCGATGAGCAGTGGCTCGTACCACATTTTGAGAAGATGCTGTACGATAACGCGCTACTTGCGATTGCCTATGTGGATGCGTATAGTTTGACCGAAGATGAGCAGTATGCGCGTGTGGCCGAGGAGATATTTACGTATGTGTTACGGGATATGACTTCGCCGGAAGGCGCTTTTTATTCGGCAGAAGATGCTGATTCAGAAGGTGTGGAAGGCAAATTCTATTTGTTTGATCGCGATGAGATCGAGGATGTGCTCGGTCTGGAAGCGATGCATACGTATTGTAATGTATATGACATTTCACCGGAAGGTAATTTTGAAGGTGCCAATATACCGAATCTGATTGCGCATACGCTTGCGGATATTGCGGAAGAACGAGATCTGAACGAGCTGGCATTGCGCACAGATCTGGAGGAATATCGTCAGAAGCTATTCCATTACCGTGAGCAGCGTGTTCATCCATTTAAGGATGACAAGGTGCTTGTATCATGGAACGGCATGATGATCGCTGCGCTGGCTCATGCGAGCAAACGACTGCAAAAGCCAGAATATGCACAGGCTGCTACCCGTGCCGTTGATTTTATCTGGGAAACGATGTTCCGCAAAGATGGACGATTGATGGCTCGTTACCGTGATGGACATGTAGCTTTTCCCGCTTATGTGGATGATTATGCGTATCTGATCTGGGGTTTACTGGAACTGTATGAAGCAACCGGTGATTCGAAGCATATTGGGCGTGCGCTGACGCTCAAATCGCAGTTAATCAGCCTATTCTGGGATGAAGAGCAGGGCGGCTTTTACTTTAGTGGCGCTGAAGGTGATCAACTGATCAGCCGCACGAAGGAAATTTATGACGGAGCGATTCCTTCGGGCAACTCGGTAGCAGCATGGGTACTGGCGAGACTGGCAGCGATGACGAATGATGATGAGCTGCGAGGTTATGCCGAGCGCATACTGGATGCTTTTGCCGGAACGGTGAAGCAATATCCAGCCGGTTATACGATGCTGATGCTGGCTGGCATGCAGATCATAAACAGTACGGAAGAGATTGTCGTTACTGGCAAATGGGAAGATTTGCAATACCAGCAAATGCTTGCTGAAGTGCAAAAGGCGTATCGTCCGTTTGCAGCGTTATTATTCAACGAGAGCGGAACTACCGGCGAAGCAACACGTAAACTGTTGCCGCATTTGCAAGATAAGTGGTCTTCATCGGATGCGATGACGTATATATGTGAAGGCTTTGTATGCCATGCACCATTAACGACACTGGAAGCGGTGACAGAGGCGTTGCAGCCAAAGCGTGCTTAAGGATACACTTTATACAGATACAGATACAGATACAGATACAGATACAGATACAGATACAGATACAGATACAGATACAGATACAGATACA
>NZ_JBCGUH010000009.1:0-189550 GCF_039822605.1 Paenibacillus wenxiniae | reverse complement strand
TGCCGGAATACCGTTTCCCACGCAAAATCGGCGATATCGGTCACATGGAAATCGTATAATCGCCCGATCACCTCCACATCGACTGTATCTTTGGCTACATGGTGGCTGAGGTTGGTATTCGCATCCTGCTGGGCGGTAAAGCGAGCCGGTGCATTCTCAGCGACCGTGCGAAAAGCGATCGTATAGTGTCCTTCATCGACCCAGACGGGAAGCTGAAACACGGTATCCAGTTGCTGTACCGGAATATCAATCCACGTTTGTTTCGGGTAAAAGGTACTTCGGTCTTCGCTGTACACGTCAAAGGGGAACCAGACCTGTTTAACTTGAATATACTTCGCATAATCTCGCTTGCCATAACCCGGATAGTCACCACTGTCCAGATGTTGTCCGGTCGTAGGGATGCGCACGATGAAAGGACGATTCAGAATCAGTGCCATCCGATCGGTGCTCGGAACGGTTTTCTGGTTGTGGGCTTGGTCGTCGGATACAGATGCGTAGTCGACGACAGGTGTATGTACGGTGACGTTGTTGATATTCGTGATTGGATAGTTCTGATCTCCTTCTCCATTCACATCGCCTTCCACCATCGTATAAAAAATGACGCCGCTTGATGCAGTATTGGCTTTGTTCACGAGTCGTTTGCTAATGAGCTGCGAACCTTTGTAAAGAATTTGTTCGCCTCCATCTTTGTAGGAACGGATCTTTGTAGGTGCTGGAATTGCCTTGGGTGCTGGCGTAGTCGCTTGGTTCCAGTCGCCGTTCATGACTTCAGTGTCTTGGTTTTTATAGCTAAACTGAATCGCATCATTACGAACTTGAGGCGCATCTGTTTTTGCCTCGGCCCTACGTTTGAGCTTACTACGATCATTCGGTACAGAGGGGCGACCGTTTCTTCCTCCATCGATTGTACCCGGATTATAGCTAACATCGCCTGTCTTTGCTGGGCGAACATGATCCTTCGTTTCCGTACTGGCTTCCGTAGTTAAAACAGGTGGGGTGTAATTGGCTACTTGCCAGGTGACCGCGCCACCTGGCAAAGCATAGTTATGTAGCTTCGCAGAATCAATGCCCAGCACTTGCAGTTGATTGATCTGCCAGTACGAATAATCGCGGGTAAAGTCAAATGTATACGTTTTAGACTCGCTCGCGGTTTTCGTCTTCCACTGGTCTTTACTATTTTTCTCTTTCCACTTCAAACTGTATCTCACTTTAACTTCACAGTCGTACTTGATCTTACCCTGCATTTCACTGAATTTGTACTGGAATAAGTAGTCATAGCCCCACGCATTGGCGTATAGATTCTCACTCGTAGGAATGCCTTTGGTTGCATCAAAATGACGTCCATTGGCGCGGTCATCACCTAAAATATGACCAGTAGCCTCTGGATTCATTAGTCCTTTGGTTACTTCCTGTGATGGAGTTGGCGGTAGAATCGTATATTCACAAGCTCCCATTCCATCCGAGGGCAAGTCTGGATCATCGCAGTTCTCATTCTCTGCATTCGTTTGGCCGGACTGACACGGTTGTCCAACTTCGTAATATTGATAGATGCGATACTGTTCAAAATCACCTTTGTAGGGGTCTAGTTTCGGTGGATCACCTTTAGTAACCTCTTTCACTTTAGAAGGATCGCTTCCATCCGTAGTTTTCTTGTAGCCAGCATAGGTATAGCCTTCATGTGTTGGTGGCTCAAACGTATACGGTTTGCCTGGCTTCATTTCTTCGATGCGGGGTGGGAAGATGTCATTCAGTGACTTGCCATCGACGGTTTTGTAGTAGACGCTGAGGTCAGCGGCTAGCTCAATTTTAAATAGAACGGCAGCATAGATTCGATGACCTTCTACACCTTTATTACAGCGATCTTTACAAAGAAATGTGATATCTTGTTCTGTTCCAGATTTAGTATCTAGACCAATTTCTAACTCTACAGGTACTGTAGCTGTATCTGTGCCGATACCAGATATAGCAGGTTTGATTTTCAGAGCATCGCTTTGCATGGTACTACTGATAAATTCCGAATAATCATACCAATTATCAGTGCGTGATTCAGTGAAATATTCCAGCAATTTTTCTTTTTCAGCTTTTTTAGCTGGCTCTTCGGGAGGATCAAATACAACGGCCTTAACGCTTTTTACAGTACGATTCGGAAACTGAAACGCATATTTTTGTTCAGCTATTCCATAATCTCCTCTTTGGGGAGCCTTATTATTATCCCATGTAGATCCTTTCCACATATCGAAGTACATCATACCTACAAAATATCTGTAGTTAGCCTCTGTAGTGTTTGCATCTTTATCTTTGTAATACTTTAATGGAGTAATTGATTGTGTTTCTTCTGCTGCATATGATGCAGGTGTTGAAGGAATAAGAAGATTACATAAAATACAAACAACTATAGCGACAGAAACATAGCTCTGATAACGCCGTATCCAGCGTGTAATATGAGTCATTTTAATTTTTCCAAGGACTCTCAAGAAGAATCATAGAATCCATATTGGAATATTTAATTAGAATAAAGTTAAAGTCCTTAGGAGAGAGGGGCGTTGCATCTACAATTCCTAGACGATCTGAATCGTACCAAGAATCAATTTTAAAATAGTTAAATCGTGTACCATCTGCATTCTTAGTCTGCAATTGACTAATTGCAGAACGATTACGGTAATCTTCTTTTTTCGTTAAATACCCAATATGAAAGTTTCGAAGATCACTTCGGTTACGAATAGCAGAAATTCCATCTACCTTTACTTGTTGTACATCAAACAAAGTTCCGTCATCAAACTTAATAGGCAAATCTGATTGTTTTAAGATAATCACATTTTTATACGGCTCTTCATATAAATTGTTCAAGTAATAAGAGTCTTTACGTTGATCGAAGTATTTAGTTATAGTTGATACTGGTTGTTTCTTCAAATTCAATTCTTCAAGCTTAGGCACATCCTTACTTCCA
This sequence comes from Paenibacillus wenxiniae, assembly GCF_039822605.1. NCBI lineage: Bacteria > Bacillati > Bacillota > Bacilli > Caryophanales > Paenibacillaceae > Paenibacillus > Paenibacillus wenxiniae. Next base: position 186,603 of record NZ_JBCGUH010000009.1, on the reverse strand, counting down.
ATCCACACCCACTTACCCACCTGATCCCAATCAACTGACTGTCCCAGACCTTCACTCACCAACCGTAAAGGCACATATGTCCGCTGTTGCTTCACAATGATCTTACTGTCATACGTCTTACTCTCTCCATCTACCACAGCAGTTGAAGAACCTACAGTCAGTGTCACGCTATGCTTATCCGTCTTCAGCGTAACCGTCTGCTTCCCTTTACTCTGTTGATAACCGACCTTCGCCCCCAGCTTTTCCGAAATAAAGCGAATCGGTACCATCACAGCGCTATTCTCATCCTGAAAAGGTTTCGCATCCGGGAAAGCCATTTTACGAGCATTTAGCAATACTTCCACTTGTTGTGTTGGCACCGTAATGTTATAGGCAGCTCGGGCTTCTTGATAGCTAGGCAAAACTCCCAGGATAACCGAACTTGCCACTACAGACAGCATTGTTTTTTTGAGTACATTAAATTTCATCGTTAATCCCCCTAATGTAATTTTCATTCCGACTAGATACTGTTCTTATGTACTTACGTTAGAATAAGCAAATTGTAAATAACGAGCTGATTTCAAGCATCTCACTTTATATATCGGAAGAACCAAGTTAATTACCAATACCGCAACGAAGGGGCGTGTATCCATTTTTAGCGGCATCTTTCGCTGATGTAAACACTTCTTCAGGTGCATAACTAGATTGGCAAGATTTAGAAGGGTAATAATATTTATGTCCATTTGCGATAACACCGATAAACGTATCTTTTTTAATTATTCGTGCACCTCCTAGTGCGTAGTTATTATAAAATGATGTGCCCAGTGGAATCCCCTGTACAAATGCAAGCACGCCTGCATCATTGATCGTATTGTTCCAATCTGTTTCGGGTATAAGTGGTACGGTAAATGTGTAGGATACGCCCCAACGCTTAGCGTCCGTATTGTAGCGATTGATCGTATCCTCCAGATCATTTTGTAATGCATTCACGATCGTAGCTCGTCTTACCGCATCAAAGGCAGCTCCATCCTTTAGAAAATTTAATTCTGCCTCATCTTGTACTTCACTACGAAAGCCACGAAGCCACCTGCCGTCCGAATTGCGATAAACTGTTACATAGTCGTCTAACGTAAAAGAATACGTATTGTCTTGGTCGTCTTTATACGCATAAGGCTTTTTCGGACTCCATACATGACGAAACTCATTTTCGCCAGCTGCATTTTTATATTGTTCAAACTGGTATACAAAGTACCCATCATATCCAACTACAATTAACGCAGGAATGTAACTGTTCAATACCTGCTGTCCGACTGGATCATGAGCAACATTGAAATTCATATACATTGTATGAAAAAACGTGTCTGCTGCGGCTTCTTTATTTAGCCTCACCTGTTTGGCCGATTGGTAATTACTTTCTAACGGCTGGGTCGCATTTGTGATCAGAGAGCTGGCTGCATCCTGTGTTGCGGTATCAATCGCTTTGTTATATCGAACTTGCAGCTGTAAATTTGTACGATTCCCTTCCTGCTCCAAATTATTTTTCACAAATACAAATAACAGAATTAGCACGAAGATCACGGCCAAATTAGTAATCTTCATTTAATATCATGCCTCCGTATGGAATAACGATCTTCTCATTAGGTGCACCACCTCCGCCAAACAACATATCGCCCATTAACGTTGCCATCGTGCGATTCGTATTTTTCACCGTCACGCTAAAAAAGTCTCCCTGACTTAGCCTGTACACACGAGCAGGATCATCCAGATTATCGTTGCCTGCTGGAAATAGCTTTGCTTCAATCTGACTATTATAGTAGCCCTCATCGTGCACCTGATAGGTATGTTGAAAATTAGCGTTATCGTCATATACCGGATCGTAGCGCTTATGCTGGTGCTCCATCCCGATATCGTACGTATTGCCCGTCAAAAACAGTTGATCTTTAAACTGCTGCATCATCGTCGGTGTAATATATCCTTTATCCCGTACACTGTCGACGAAGCGAGTAACAGCATTCAGTACTACAATTTGCGAGCTATTATCCTGAGAACTATAAGCGGTGTAAATAGGCCATATGCCCATCAGTAACAATGCCAGTAAAGCAGCAAACATCTTCATGATCGCATTGCTCATATTCAGTTCCTCCCTTAGCTTGCGTCATATGTAATTAGCGTTAAATGCCCCTGTGTATCCCGTTTATAAGTCGGGTGATACGTAAGGTTTACATCTATATTGGATACATCCATTTCATCCGGGTCCATACTGCTGTCGAATCGTTGTCCGTTCACTTCAACAGCCGCATCTAGCCCTTTCATTCCATAAAGAGTCTGAATCACCTCGGCTCCGCTACAGGTGTAGTCAGTTTCGATTTTGAGTGTCGCTTGCTGATTATGGTCCGCCTTGTTGACCAACACGTATACTTTGGCATTTATATCGGTTGTAGTCTGAAATAGGCTTGAACCTGCCGATAGACAGATGATAAATAATAACATTCCTGCTCCAAGCCATAATGCAGTTTTGGCATGTTCTCCGATTCCCATAGCGCCATCATTTCCTTTAACTAGATTATGCGGGCAGTAGCGTTTGCTGCTACCCGCATCCTATACATTTAAAGTTTATTTACTGGTTTGCTGGTTTATTAGTTTGCTTGCTCAGTGCTTATTACTTATTACTTATTACTTATTACTTATTTTTTTATGCTCTAATGCTTCTGTTTTTTTGTATGGCTGACTACTAGTTAACATTTTACGTTTCAGTGTTTCCAAACCTTTGTTACATGTTATTAAAATAAAAATGAATTCCTTACACTTCACTCTTATGAACACTATTTCCGACTTGGCTGCTGCAAGCGACCTGGCTTGTCCAGCTTAACTTCATCATTAACCATAATATCCGTGTATATTCAATCGCATGCTCCTATCAGTTTTGACTAAATATTAGCGCACGAACAACATTGCTACGGTCGCGAACGATTTCGCTTTTGAATGTTCCCGTCGGATTAATATAGTTGCCAGACGCTTGATCCATCGCGTCTGCCAGACTACCGGATGGCTTGGTCGTATTCACAGAACCATAATCTACACTATCCACAGACGACGTCGTATTCACTTCATTAAAATACCAGTTACCCGTTGGATTTTTACCTGTTTTCACTTTAATGCCGAATCCGTTTTGATCTTTAAACTTACGTAGCGACGATACGACCTGACTTCCTGAAATATTCGTATTGTCATAAACAGCATATTGTGTTTGATCAAGCTCTTTCTGAATGCCGGAGAAATTATTTTGTGCGGTCTTGGTTGCTTCCTGTGCGCTAATAAACAGTACGACAACGATTGTAATCAAAGCGATTGTTAGAAACAGTCCTGCTGCTACTTTTAAAGCTGCTGATGCGTTATTCATAGTTTGGCTCCTTTAAAATAATGATTGGGTTTACTGGACAACTGTTTACGCTCGTTGCCCGATACGTTTTGCTACAATTTACAACTGATTTAGCTGCTCATAATAAGCACCCATTTGCTCAAAGCTCATATAGATGAAAGGTAAAACGAGATAAATAAACGTTAGTGCCGCCATCGGGGCGAAACCGATCATCCGTCCCCATTCTGACTTGGTTTCGATCATCCGTTCATAATCCTGCTTGCGCTTCTCAAAATTGTAATTACGCTCATGCTCCAGATCATCAAATGCATCTCGAATCGGAATGCGCTCTACCGATAAAATCAACTTATCAATCGTGCGTGCAAGCGGTATAAATGGCGCATTTTGCTTTAGCATGTCTAGTGCTTGCTCTGCCCCACTTTCAAAATCAAGCACAGCCCGATGCAGCGGCTCTCTAAAAATCGTCGAAAATCGCTCCATCCACTCCAGTATGATATCGACCGACATCCGATCAATCTGGCACAACATCGCGATCATCGTGTGAAACTGCTCCACCTCATTTTGCATATCGATATAACGAATCTTTTTTTGAAAGAGCAATATCCAGTACGGAATAAAATAGCCGATCCCCCCGATCGCCAGTGCAATGACCAGCTCATACCATTTAAAATATTCTGATTGCAGCACACGCATTTTATGTTCGATACGATCTACCGTCGTTAAAAATGATGGACTATTACTAGCCTGTGGATTGTCGGTGTATACCTCTTGCATCATGCGATCCGATAATTGCTGCGGATCGATTCCATTCAGACGGTTAATGATCCGAGTATCCAGGGCAGTAAGCTCCTGCGCCTTCGCTAACTCCTCCGGAGAAAGCTGACCGAACATCGTTTCATTTTGCGTCGGTGCGGTCAAAATATTGCGAATCGTAATCGAATGCATCGTATGAAATGAAGATAGCATGATCGCAAAGAGACTCCCTGCCAGCACAATTCGGTGCAAATAATGCCATTCCAGCGGCGTACCTGCATTGGCATCTTTAAGTAAAGTATGGATGCGAAAATGAGCGGTCGTGCGCTTGGCTGGCATGCAGCGTATCACCAGCCACTCCAGCGGACGAAACTGTAGCAGCTTTTGCTCCCACAATAGTTTGCGTACTTTCGCCTGATATATACCTTCCTGCTGATCCTGTAGCTTTTTCAACAAAATATACGACAATAAAATGACCGCAAAAATAATGATTTTGAAAAAGAAACCGAATTTGCTGTCGTAAAATTGCTCCATAATCGGAAAGTTATTTTTCGCCCATAACTCGATCGGCTTGGTGAACAAAATCGGCGCAATGGCAATCGCGATTAATCCTTTAAGCAAATAACTTAGCTTTGTACGCTTGAGCAGTTCCAGGTTAATCTCACCAGTTAGCTTGCTCATATTGCTTAAATAGAGTGAGCCATCCGCTACCGTCTTATCTCCAAACTCCTTCACCAGATACGAGATACCCGCAAATGCTTTTAAAAACCGATTAGGCGCGGCCTGATAATAGCTTTGCAGCTGCTTTTCCGGCTCTGCTGCAACCAGAATCTCGTATACCTTTTTCGCATGTAGAGAAGCTTCATGTGTAGACGATTCTGCCGCATCGTGTAGCGCTTCCTCGATCATGCCATGCTGCTGATAACTGTGACGCACATCGTCCATTACAGACTTGAGCTGGACAAGCAACCGATTCTCTACGCGATTTACAAACGCATCGATCAGCATCCCATTCATAACGAGCGCAGTCAGCGCAATCATAAACATAAAGGTCAGATCCTTGTTCATAAACAACAGCGTTAGCATAAACAATGACACCATCGCCAGGGTGACAAACACAATCTTCATCGTCTCGCGACGCATTGAAAATTCGTCATACGAGTGAATCGATTGCAGCCGCTTACGTACACGAATGATATAAGCTCGTAGAAAAGGAACTTGTATATAAGCCTGATACGACTGCTGTAGAAAATGATTATACTGGCGAATACGTTTGGAACGTCCGGAGCCGATATAGTCGAGATACGTTTTGTACATTTCCGCATTACCATTTTGCCGATTGTTACGCTGTACATAGTGGAAAGCAGCCAGCAGCACAACAAAGCCGAATGCTGAACCGATCAACACGTACGTTAATACATTAAGAAGCGTCAACGGTTACCACACCCCAATTCGCAGCGATAAATTGCTTAAATCGAAGCTGATCAGCAGGCTCCATCATGTCCAGCATTTGCTGGCGGTTTAGCTCCGAAATGGGATGTACAGCAACATACTGACCGTCGCGATATTCAATAATATTGCATCCCTCGCCTACTTTACGCCCGGTCGAGCGCTGGAAATACGCTGTCATACTTTCCATCATCGCCGTAAAGCGTTCATCCGATCGCCTTGCATCGCGGAAGCTGGTCGGATACTCCTCTTCATCCAGCACGATACATTCGGTAATACGCTCAATATAACGTGTGCCGTCCGGGTCTCTGCGTAAATGCACATCGAAATTCAATACGCGCACAACCTGCTCCTCTGCCGTTTTCTCATTGCTAAAAATCCCCTGCTTGAGCAATGAATTTCGCAGCGAATACACCAGATCTTTAAACGTCTTCGCATGATGCGTGAAAATTGTAAACAAGCTGGCAACCTGTGCCATCTGGATCATCCAGGCCGCTACCTCGTCAGTTGCAACCTCGCCCAGAATATTAACGGTTCCGTCCGTTTTCTTTTGCACATCCAGTCCCGATTGTCCGGTAACCGTCTCGGTCTCGCGAAATGTCAGAATATTGCGCCTGTTATAAATTTTGCGCAGATGAAGCTCAAATGACATCTCCTGAATACGCAGCGTGAACGTTTCGTTAATGTAAGCGACAAGTGCCATGAGTAGCGTCGTTTTACCTGAACCCTGTGCGCCGGTAACCGCTACAATCCGTCCACCTTTCATCAAATAAATCAGCAGCGATTTGACTAGATCATGATTCGGAATTTGATCGGTAATCAACTGATCTAACGTCGCCGCAGCCGGATCGAATTTACGTACGAAAAATGCCCATGATTCCGCAAAGCTTGGACGCACAACAACGACCCGGCTGCCATCTTTCATCTCATTCACTTTAAAACCATTCGCTTCGGATAGCTGACCTGGATGGTTATACCGATAAATGTTCTGACACACCCGCTTCAATTCCGCTTCGGTACCAAAAGATAGAAACGCCAGATGCACCGATTTACCACGATAAAAAATCCACACACTATCATGGCTAAACGGAATCTCATGCTCATTAATTGCTGTTGTAAAATCGTAAAAGTCGTCGTCATATTCCACCTGACTGATCGGGACACCGGATACACCACCGCTCACTCCATCGATCTTCATATCGCGGATTTCATCAATGACACTAAACCCTTTGAATGTCTGATACACGCGCTGTACGATCATATGTAGCTTATCCTCAAAATGCAGTACACTGCGGAACTGGTCATATGCTTCATCTATCTCTTCCGCTGTAATCACATACGAACCTGATCCACTGCCATCCGGTCGATGCTTTAACTCAGCTAATCGATGTTCCTCCAGCAAACGCGATAACCCTTGCAGTCCATACATCGCCCTATACTGATACAGCATAATGTCGAACTTCTCCTGACTGCTAAGCGCGAGCGGATGGTGAAAAGGAATGACTCCATTCATATTGTCTTCGGTAAAATCATACGTTTTGAGCAGCAGATCAAAGATCGTGCTTTTCACAAATGTTTTGGCATTGGAATCACCATGTGTACAGTCTTTGAGTGACTTGATTAACGTCGCTCGCTGATTCAGTCTGCGATTATACTCTTCCTCTGATAAACCGAGATCATCCAGCGATGCAGAAGTCATCTCATGTAATGCCAATTTGACGTAAGCGATAATTTCGGGCAGTGTATACTTGTTGTTTGGCTTGTCTTTTCGCTCGCGCTCGTCTCCTTTATAACTCAGCTTGAAATAAACGAGTACAAATAGAATTAGTACGATAAGACCGATGCAGACACGATTGATGAACAAACTCAGATCGATACTATTCATCTGTCAATCAAGCCTCCTTCGCATACATATTCGAATCGACCTCAAGCGCCTCGAACAAGCCTTTATTCAGTTTGCGAATATACTGTATAAAATGGTAATCTGGCTGATCCAGCTGAACATGCTTGCGTTTCAGGAAAAACTCAACTACCTTTTGCTCATTGCACGCATCCATATAGGTTGTGCAATGAGGCAAAGCAAACAATGGCATTTTGGGCTTGAACAGTCGGCGAATATTATTAAGCGTCAACTGTGAAGCCGGATCATATTGGCCGATGACTAACACATATGGCTTGGCTGTCAGATGTTCCGGCATCCGTTCGAAAAATTCACGCAGCAGACTTCGATTTTGACTGAGCGATACGACGACAAGATCAGCGTTAGCGATCACTGCATCATTCAGTGCATGTCCGTTGCCACTGCCTGCATCCAGCAGTGTCAGATCGTAAGCGTTGCGAGCTGCCTGACAGATGGGAACAGCCACTTCGTGCATACGTACAAACAAATCCGAATGGGGTTTGTTTGTGCCTGGCAGCAAATCAAGTGAGCCGCTAAATACAGGCAACGTGTAATCTTTCATCGTACTAGCGGTCAATTGGCCGGAGCGAGCCAATCTTTCCAGCGAATCGATGCCACTGGCAGAGTAGGCGATCGACATCGCATCCAGTGCACGCTGCTGTTTGCGCAAAGCATCTTCCACAAGTGAGCCACCATACTGCGTATGTCCTGCCAGCACCCTACTCACGTAATCAAGCGCCATCATCGCTGCGGATGCGACCAGATTGGAAGAATTACCTGTCTGCCCCGGACGTACACCCCAGAACGCAATTACATTCCCCATACTGGTTGACTCCTCCGTGATAATTTTTTCGTATAGCTTTTTAACTCCTGATTGTCCAGCTCGCTCACATTGCCTGCCATTTGTTGAATCGCCGTTCGTAGTGGTCGCGAAATCCGTTTAATGCTGACTGTACTACTATTTTGATTCATGATCTTTTGCATATAATCCGCTTCATCAAATGGAATGGTAAACGAACTTTCTTCAAATACAATCGGCAAGTATCCGAGTAATTGCTCCGTATAATCCTCTGCCAATCCGCTATCTACCTGCTGGACAAACAATTGGCAAAATGGAATCCGCGGCTGAGTAACATCCCGTTTCTCCAGCATAACTCCCATCAGTTCCATCACTTTCTCCAATGAACGGCGTTCTGGCGATATGACGACAAACCGTTGTTTAAAGCTTTCCAGATCATTCATACGAATAAAATCAGGCTGTGAACATAACACCAACACATGATCATATTGCTGCTCTTCGTCAAATTGCTGCTTCATCTCGGCAAAGTCAGTGAACGCATAGCCGATATCAAATTCATCGTATTCTGACACCCCTTCTTCATTGGCGATAATCGGTGTATTGTAACGAATAAAGCCTTCTGTGCTAGCATCAACGAGCAGTACGCGGCGACCTGCCATTTGCAAAAATTTACTCAAATAAATAAGCAAATCACTAATATCTGCGGCGCCAAGAAATAATGAGTATTTCATATTCATCCTCCTTCAAAATGAGCTGCGATCCATGTAAAGAATGGTGATTGCATATTCGTATGCCTATATCGTGGCATGTACTGTGTAACATCTATACATCTATACAGCGATACCGAACTGAACTGAACTGAACTGAACTGAACTGAACTGAACTGAACTGAATTGCACGATTATTTAATTAATGGCTGTTCAAACACATCCTGTGCCTTCTGCTCCGTCTGACTGCTACTAGAATGAGTAGTTGAACTTGATGAAGATGACGTTGCTTTATTCTCAATCGGAGCAACAATGCCTGCTGGTCGCTTTGACTCGTCGTCCCTTGCTGCCTCAGGGTCGGTATCCGGGCTTGTTGTAGACGTAGCTGGCGACGATGATTGCAGGGAAGACGTTTCTGAAACGATCATATCCTGCGCATAAGAACTACCGGTCGAATCGGTTGTACTGCTTGTATGATCTGCCGCCGAGGATTCGCTAGCTTGCTGCGATACCGCTGCTCCACTCACTTTTGCCTTGTCTGCTTCGCTCATACGACTCAAATTCATATCCAGTGTAGCGCGTGCTTCCTTACTAAGCTGTAAAGTCGCTTTTTCAAGCACATTCGGATCAGACTGGCTCAGGTTAATCACATCGGTATTAGCTGGATAGTTGGCAATCGCCTTTGCTTGCATGTACGGATCAGCATAGGAGATGGCGTACATACGCGCACCTTGCAAATACGCATCTACGATCGCACTACTCATCGCCAGCAGCTCGGCTTCGTTCATGTTGTACCAGACCGTGGTGCCCGACAGATCCTCGACCTTCTTTTTGGATAACACGATATAGTCGCTACCGTTCGGAAAGCCGATCCGCACATCCACAAAGTCACCCTTTTTCAACTTACCCGGCAGCTCCATCACGCTGTATTCACGGCTACGCAAATCATTTGGCGTCGCTCCTTCTGCATATACCATAGCCGGTGTGAGTGCTGTCCCTTTGCCTGCATCGATTTTAATCACTTTACCGATTAGCTGTTTCGGATCAGCAATCGCATTCGTTGGTGCGCCTTGCCGCGATACAAATGCGGTCGTTAATTGCTTACTGCCAATCGTATCGCCTGCCTTTAGATCGCCGATTGTGACTACAATTTTGCTGGAAATGGCTTGTTGCTCCTGTAATGCTTGTTGCGCGGTCGTTAGCTCAACTTCATATTGTGCTTTGATCATTTTGAGTTGCTTGGACTGGTAATGGATTAAAAATATGTATCCGAGTGACGATAAAATCGCGACGATCAAGCCGCCGATTACAGCAGCGTACATTTTATTTTTCATCCGAAAACGAATACTGGACACGTTGTTAACACTCCTTAACTAAGGCTCAATTCATTATCGATTGTTGCTAAATATTATATTATTCGCCAGCCGCTATCGCCCAGATCGATGTATCAAGCGCCTGCTGAATGAGTAACTTTTCCTTTTCCGTTGGCTTACTTTGTGCATTCTCCAATCGGCTAATCCGTGTCTGATACGAACCAATCTGCCTGGCAAGCTCGCCCTGTGACAGCTTTTTGCGCTTGCGAGCAAAGATTAATCGTTCGGCTTCATTTAGCATCATCTCCACCCTTTTGGCTCCTTTCTATAAACATGAACGACAAAAAAGCACGCAAAATGCCCTGAGGACATTAAGCGTGCTTCGCTTGTTATTCGCCGTTGTTTATTTATACAGCCATCTTATATGATGCCTCTGCGCGATGTCAATCGCTTTTTGTACCGACGATGTTATTACTCATTGTTGCTATGATACATTTTGTTGAGCAAGTGCCATAATTGCTCCTTTTCCTCAGCGCTCAAGCTGCTCGTTAAGCGTTCATTCGCCTCCTGTAACGTCTGATACAAAATCGGCTCGAACGCTTTCGCTCGCTCAGTCGGATAAAGCAAATACGCACGTCGATCATTCGGGTCTACTCGCCGCTCGATATAGCCTTCCTGCTCCAGCTGACGTACCGAGCGTGCAGTCGTCGCTTTATCGAATTTGAGATCATTCGTTAGCTGATCCTGATTCACACCCGGACGCTGTAAAATCGCTTTCAAGTAGCTATGATGTCCACCACTGCCGATGCCATGCGGCTTAAAACTACGTGCTAGTTGCTTCTGATTCAGTCGATTAATATAGGAGATCAGCTTGCCGATCGAGTCTTTTTTCATGTCTGTACACCTTCTCTGCCGGATCATGTTACCGGTATAATATGCCACTATCGTTCAGAGTCACTTCACATGTATCCACGATCAGACAAGTGGAATGATTGATCGCGGCAACTCTGGATATATGAAACATAAGCTTAAATCATATTGTATCAAAAAATATACATGTTATTAGTTGCAGACGCAACCATTTCGTTTTATACTCAATTTAATTCATATGGTTGCGCACGCAACTATTTACAAAAGAGGTGGTTTACCAATGGCAGAAGCGACAAAACAACGTACGTATCAGGATGATCCCGACATTCAGCGTAGACGCTGGATTATTCTGATCGTGATGAATTTGTTTACGTTTATGTCTACACTGGACGGCAGTATTGTAAATATCGCATTGCCTACGATTTCCGAGTCGTTAAAGCTACCTGTGGCGCAAACCGAATGGGTAACGACAAGCTATCTGATGGCGATTTGTGCAGCGATTTTGTTTTTTGGCAAGCTTGGGGATAGTATCGGTAAAATTCGGATTTTCAAGCTAGGCATGATGATCTTTTTACTCGGTTCACTATTATGTGGTTTTAGCACCAGCCTTACTTTTTTGCTCGTATCGCGTGTCATTCAAGCGATTGGTGCTTCAATGACGATGGCTAACAGTCAGGGAATCGTAACCGATATTTTTCCGCCAACCGAGCGCGGCAAGGCGCTTGGATTGGTAGGTACATTTGTATCGCTAGGTAGTATTGCCGGACCCAGTCTAGGTGGTGTAATTTTATCCACGCTTGGCTGGCAGGCTATTTTCTGGGTCAATGTTCCGATTGGTTTAATTGCAATCGCATTTGGCTGGAAGCTGCTGCCGGCAGATATGGTGAAAACCGGCGCACGAATGGATAAGGCAGGCACAGGGCTGTTTACAGGCTTTATTTTATTTTTATTTGCAGGCTTGCTTCTGGGGCAACAGCTTGGTTATGGCGATACACGCATTGTCGGTTCGCTTGTCATTGCAGCGGTGCTGCTTGGTGTATTTTTATGGGTAGAAGCGCGTAAACGGGAGCCGCTGTTACAGCTGAGTTTGTTTCGTAATCCGCTGTTTTCGCTCGGGATTTTGTGCGGATTTCTCGTCTTTGTATCGAATTTTTGCTTTAATATTATTGCGCCATTTTATACGCAAAGTATTTTGCAATTGTCGCCGTTTCAGGCTGGATTTTTACTGATGCTGTTTCCGATTATGATGGTCATTATCGCGCCATTAAGCGGTGCACTGTCTGACCGGATCGGCTCAGAAATTTTGACATTTGCCGGGTTGATCGTTATGGTTATCGCTCAGTTTGGACTAGCACGTCTACATCAAGGCAGTCCGATTCCGATCGTTGGCACCTGGGTCGCGATGCTTGGGATCGGTACAGGCATGTTTCAATCGCCAAACAATTCATTGATCATGTCTCGCATTGCCAAAACACAGCTTGGCATTGCAGGCAGTGTGAACTCGCTTATTCGTAATGTCGGCATGGTGGTAGGGATTACAGTGGCAACCAGTACACTATTCGGTGTAATGAGTAAGGAGGCCGGTCAGCGTGTTACTGGATTGATCCCAGATCGTCCAGAACTTTTCCTATCCGGTATGCATGTTGTGTTTGTTGTTTCGGCAAGTATCTGCCTTGTTGCGGCTCTCCTGACCGGCTGGCGGATGTTGCGGTCGCGTCATGTTGAGGATGGCGAGAATAAAGCTAAAGGGCGAATGGCGGAAAGCCAAGCTACGGTGAAATAAGCGGTTTAGTTTTGTAAAACTGATTCGTTTGTATAAAGCTTACGGTCATGTATATGCCATATGTGAATGTTAATTGATGTTAACGCTATATCCTAAAGAGCCGTGTTGATCCACAATAGGATCGCACGGCTCTTGATGTATTATCATTAGTGTATTAGATTAGTTACCGATGCGATGATATGCTCTACCTTACCTATGTCGATCGCATCCATGCTTCTACTTCTAATACATCGATCTCATCACGACCAATTTCCATCAATACCCGATCTTGATACTATCCCCTTCAACCGCTACACCTTTGGAACGCACAAGCGGCAGCTTATGCTCTGCCGAATAGCCCAGTGTCTCACCATCACTCAATACGACATTACTGCCTACCACATACGTTGTAATATTGAGCATCAATTCAAACACATCGCCCAGGTCTTGTTTGGAATCGATAATCTCCATTTCGTCCTTGCCGAAGTTTTTCAAACCGACGGTGTAGGAGCAATTGCCCGTTCTGTCTTCGTTTGTGTACATACCGAGGAATACCCATAACTGCACGGGAAGCTCCTGCTCCTTGAGCATCTGTGCGCCTTCCACATAATTTTGTGCCGACACCACCATCGGTGGTGCATAATAGGCAATCGCATGCTCCAGCTGTAATACGCTGGCAGCAAGCTGTGTGAACAGAGCATGCCCAAGTAGCGGATCGGTAACTCCCATCACTGTCACAATGACATGTGCCTGATGGGTAGATACGACCTGCTCGCCTTCAGGCCAGAGTATATTATATTTGCACGTCTCTTCTACTTCACGATCTGGGATCGGTCCTGGCATATAAGCCAAAGCCACCTGCATATCAGCCAACTGGAACACCATATTGTCATCCGGCTCCAGACCTTCAATCTGAATGCCCCATTCTTCTCTCATATTTGCGATAATCTGCTCCGCCGGGAATTCTGCACGATCCAGCAAAACAAAGCCAAGCAGCAAGCTAGCTGGCTCCGGTAAATTCGGTTGCTGTACAGCTACCGGCGGTTCAGGTGCGTTGGCAGCAGCATAGCCGTAGGCAGTTGGATTACTATTCACTTTCGCTGAATCAGCCGACTTCTGTCCGCTCTCCTGCTCTGTACGCTGTGGTGGTGTTGGTTCGGTAGACTGCTTTTTACGACGGAATTTATCAAAAAAACCCATAATCTACAGCTCCTTTTAGTATGTAGTAGTCAACTCTTTCCTTCTACAAAACGTCCAGCAGATGCCTATTCCCCTGCTTGATACGACAGATCAGACATCATGTTCGCTCTATTTTAGTGTAACAGGTATTCCATCAATTTCCTATCCCTGGCGATGTCATCTAAAAAGCCTGCCTGCCCCTATGCTATATACAACATAGGAACAGACAGGCTTTATCATACTCCATGTTAACAATGCCCTGGGCAAGCTTAGCATGGATTAAGTTTGACTACACTGCTTTCGAATCGATGGCTGCACCTAAACAGGCAGCAACATCAGGATAATCGAAGACAGACTCAGACATAGACTAATCAAACACAATACGAGCAACACCTGCTGCTGACTCAGACCGCTCGATAACAGACGATAATGGATCTGTGTCGCATCCGCTTCATAGATCGGCTGACCCCGCAACATCCGGCGAATCACAACAAAAATATTATCAAAAATCGGTACACCCAATGCCAGAATCGGCACGAACAATGATAGCAATGTCGCCTGCTTAAACGCACCATCCAGCGCTATGATCGCTAAAATAAAGCCGAGGAAGGTCGCACCTGAATCGCCCATATATACCCGTGCAGGCGGCTTGTTGTAGCGCAAATAGCCAATCCCCACACCGACCAGACTGATCGCCATAATCGCAGAATCCGATTGTCCCTGTGCCATTGCGACGATAAACAGCGTTACCGCCGAGATCGTTGCCAAACTTCCTGCCAGGCCATCCATGCCATCTGTAAAATTAATGACCGTAGTCACTCCAAAAATCCATAGCAACGTCAACACCAGTTGCAGCCAATCTGGCAGCAAAATATACTGGTCGTTAAACGGATTGGAGAAGCCGGAAAAGCGAATTCCTGCCATATACACAATAAGTGCAGCCGCAAGCTGTACGAGCATTTTCGGAAGTGCCGGAAACTCA
Organism: Paenibacillus wenxiniae; assembly: GCF_039822605.1. Lineage (NCBI taxonomy): Bacteria > Bacillati > Bacillota > Bacilli > Caryophanales > Paenibacillaceae > Paenibacillus > Paenibacillus wenxiniae. The sequence continues at coordinate 171,531 of NZ_JBCGUH010000009.1, read as the reverse complement.
CGGCGACTCACTTTATACCAATCATCCAGCAGTCCGATACCAAGCACAAGCAGTGCCCCGATCAATACCGCTGCCATCTTCCACCCGCCTGTATTCATAAACGATATGTAAGAGATCGCAAAGCCTCCAAACAAGGCAATGCCTGCCATTAGCGGTACAGGTTCTTTGTGCAGTTTACGTTCATTATCTGGACGCGGTTTATCTACAAAATCAATACGAATTGCCCATTTGCGTACCATTGGAATAGCGATGAGCACAAACACAAACGACAGGATAAATGCAGCTACATATTGCATAGTTCCTCCTTATAGTTTGAACGACATTGGTATTGAATTCCTGCGCTCGACCCACTCCATCGATCTCTACTTTAGAAGTGATAAACAATCTTTATGCGTTGTATTCTCGTAGTCGTTCGCTTCACTACACATCTAACTTAGATATACAGCGAAATGCTACGACAAGCAATATGCGAAAACTGATATTTTTGTCATTATTGGCCGTAGCGTTTTATCAGATTGTTGATGAACAGGAGCTTGTAGAAGCACGAACATGCCTATGCAGTATTCATAATAGCTAAGACTAAGAGCATTCTGATTGATAACGTAATATTTAGATATACCTAATCCATGTTGCGACTATGCCTGAACGCAAAATAGCAGCCTGATCGCGTATACGACCAGACTGCTATTTTGTACTACACCAAACGATTAGGCTTCTTCAAAAATACGCTCAACATGTGGCATAATATCGTCCCAGCTTGCATCCGGCAACTTGCTTACGGTTACGAAATCGCGCATACCGAAAATATTATCGACACCATCGATTTGTACAAGCGCTTGAGCGATAGCATGCTCTGTCGTCTCGCCTGCTTTAACCGATGTGCTACCTGTACCTTCAAAAATCGTACGATCTGCATTGACTTTGACTGCGTTAGGATTGGGAGTAGGTTGCACTTGAATGTGAATAGCCATAATAGTCTCCTTTTCACTTGGAATATAGTTAGTAGTAAGGATGTTACGATTATTTACGTTGCTGACGCTTCGATGCAGTGTCTTTGCCACCTGTGCGTGGATTTGATTTTGGTCGATCACGCTTCGGATTAACGGTCAGGTCGAGCGCTTCCCAGCGACCGCGCAACCAGTTATCAAACTCGTCACCTTTTACGCCCTCATACGTATCATAGATGTCTTCACGCATACGGTTGAGTTTACCTTTGAAATCTTCATACGTATGATCCGCAGGCAGGCTCTTTTTAATACGGATCAGCGTTTTAGTCATATGGTTGAACAGTTCACCACTTTGAGGTTCAGGGCGTTCGACTTCTACACCAAGCTCGCGCAGTTGTGTATATGCTTCCTCGCGTACAGCTGTAACGAGATCATGCTGAAGCAAATGCTGGAGCAGATCAATGACAGGTGGTTGCGAATATTGTCCCAATTCACGTGCCGCTTGCAGACGACGTTTCCAGTCTGCCTGGCGATGTGCATCCTTTTTCAACTGGCTGTAGTTTTCAGGCAATTCATAACCGTCTGTAACAGGTACAGCGACTTCATCTACGCTGTCATGCTCCTCGGAAGTGTGCAGCTCTTGTTCGTGCTTGTCTTGCATTTCGTTACTCAATGTGTTCAGTTCCTCTCTATCGCCCATCAGGGCTGGTGTGTTTCTGCCCTAATACTAACACAATCGATTGCGAACGCCTAATCTTTTGCATGATTTTAATATGCTAAAATGATGAAATAACCTCACCTGTTTAGTTGGCATGCCATACATCGATACAATGTTACAGCACACGTCTTCTAGCGATGGCTGGAGTCGCTCGTTTAAACTATGTTACGATAGACAGGTACGGCGTTTATGTAATAGATACATAAATATATTTTTCTGTGCTCAATTCAGTAGCAGGAGGTACGACGTGAAGAAATCGTTAGTCCTATTTACATTAATCTTTTTTATTCCCGCGATCATTCTTAGCTTTTCCGTCTGGTCCGACTTTAGCAAAATGTATGAACCGGATGCTGTAGGCAATGGCGTATCCGATGTCAAACAGGTGCTATATTCAGGAGACGGTACCCAGGTGCTCACTGTGATGGATGATTCCTCTGACGATGACATGCTTGTGAATATTTACAACGGAGAAGGTACAACGTATTATGGCATGGCCAGATTGGACTCCGATATGTTTCGTCAAACCGTAATCGCTTACCAGCAAGGAAACGCGATTATAGCAGTTAAAGATTTGCAGGATAATATTCTTGCTTATCAGTTCAACCGGGATTCTACATACTCTAACATTGTAAACAAGCCTATAACAGAGAGCGGTTTTCTAAACAGCAGTACGATCAGTTGGCGCGGACAGATTCTTATCGCCGCTGCTGATGCATCGAATTCGGATGGTAGCAAGGCACCTGCAATAGCTATGATTCGTGGGGGCAAATATCATTACGCTTCACTTGATCGACTTGCCAGCCTGCAACAAAAACGAGTAACCCGTCTGGATACCGTTTCAGGTACATTCGATACGGCTGGTGCGATGGTACCGATGTATGAAGCAACGCTCGCGGATAGTACGACTGCTTATATTAGCGGTGTGTTGACAGATAAGGATACACCACTCGTCTATTACAAGCCGAACAGTGACAAAGCTAGCTTTGACTTAAAGGATGAGGCACAACAATATTTTCAAAAGCAACTGGGACGTAGCGGACGCTCGGTCGTTGTGATCAATAGCGACTATCCCAAGCAACCTTATCTCCAATCAGCAGATGGTCAGTCACGCAAATTATTAAAACTGCCTAAACCGTTATATCAAGCGAACGGATTTTTATTGAATGAAGACGAGGTGCTGATCACAGGCTCCACTGCTAAAAATCCGGATGAAGGACGCATCGGTGCTTATGTGTACAATGAGGTCACTGGCAAGACTGCGGATGTATCCGCTCTTGTACGTAATTTGAGCCTTAACGATATCACCAGTGGGCAAATGCAATTTTATAAAGAAGCTGATAGTCCTGCTGTCTATTATTCCTATACCGGCAAGTCTGGCGGATGGATGAATATTCAGACCGGGCAATCCAAGCAGCTCAGCAATGTAGACGCCAAAGCGTGGCAGCTTAACGGTCATAGTGGAGCTACAGACAGCCATACGCCAACATTACGCGGCTTCTGGGATTACGTTCGTCAGGGCGGTCCACTGGTAATTAACTGGATTATCTGGCTGTTTGTCCCGTTTCTGACGCTCGCTCTGCCGTTTGTTATTATCAAAATTGCTGCCGGTTCGCATCAACGCAAATTAAAACGCGGTATCGTCTACGATGCGACCATTCTGCGCATGAAGGAAACAGGTACGCGCATCAATGAACAGCCGCTTGTGCGCTTCACGATCGAGTTCCAACATGAAGGGCAACTGCGTACGATCGATGTGACAAAGGTCATCTCGTATCTGAATGCACCATCGGTTGGTGATCGTGTCATGATCAGTTACGATCCCAAACGCGATAAAGCGATTTTTATTACCGAAAATGATACGGTGCCTGGTACAAATACCGGCAATCGCGAAGCAGAACCCGAAATGATTCGACAGGCTACATTGCAGCGAATCGAACGTCAGGGTAGGGTACGCGGGGCAGATGTGGTCGTTTTGCATGTAGACGCCGCAGGACAAACGCATCGTATTCCAGTTGTACAGGCGCCCGGCTTCACGTATGAGCCATATACGCCAGTAATGCTAGTTCGCATCGGTGATGTAGTACGTTTATATCGGTACGGCAGCAGCGTGAACAATAACGATGAACAGGATCAAATTACGCTGGATGCCAGTCTGGTGAATTATGAGCGTATGAATGTACGTGCAGACCATCGCGAGCTTGTGCTGATGAATGTATCGATCCATGCAGGTGATCGCAATGTGACGCGCATAAATAGCTTGTTCGTACCGGAACAGACGCTACAGATTATGCGCAATGGTATGCGGATACCAGTTAGTGTGAATCGGCATGAATTTGCACGCGAATTGCGTCTATTAAAAGGCAAGCAAGGCAGTATGACGGTACAGCGCGTCATCTATAACGGGACAACGGGTGAACGTCCACTTGCCAGCATTATCGCTGAACGCGATGGACAGCAGTACCGGATTGAACAATCGATCGAGCCATTGTACGGGGTGCAACCAGGCGATGAGCTATGGGTATCTTATGATGAGCATACACGCGAAGCGGTCATTATGCAGTATGCTTCGAATTAATCGTCATATCGCACTTGAGTTAAAGGTATGTTCCATACTATAAAATAAATAAAACCTACGCCTGATGCATGAATTATGCGCATCGGGCGTAGGTTTTTTCATCTGTATCGTCAGCTTTTTGCCGTTATAATGAACGGATAGACGTTCCCTATCTACTTAACCAGAGTAAGCATAAACTAACTGAAGTGTAATTTGGTGTAGTTTACAGAAGCTTATTTGGTTTAGTTTACGTAATCTTATAAAATATGGGATTTTAAATGTATAGATTTAGGAGTGAAAACATCGTTGTATCGTACATGTATAGCACGAATCTAGCATGAATCATGATGGCGAATCGTGTAGGTTGTTCACATTCAGATCGTACTACTACCCGCAATGATGATTCAAGCAAATGGAGATAGCTTAAACCGTCCGACTTCAGCCGCAATTTGACGCACCGCTTCGATCTGCTCTTCCGCCTCCTGTGCTGCTCGTTCTGCTGGATAGGCTTTCGATCCGCCTAACAGCTCGATTTTGCGCAAACTTTTCAATAAAATCAATCGCCGTGCCGCTTCATCTGTACGATTCCCCTCATCGACGTTACGCTGGATCGCATCGGTATCCAATGTTTCGCCGTTGAGAAAACGTTTATGCACCTGCTTTTTCACCTGCACGATATCTTTCTTGCCTGTGCGTACAGCTTCTTCAATGGCAGTGATCGCGTGTTGCCTCGCTTCTTCCGCCTGCTCCGCCGGTGCTACGAGAGCCAATAGCACATTCGCGTGTTCCAGCCATGTCCAGCGATTATAATTTCCATCAAATGGAACCTGAGATAGCGGCTTGGCAATCTCATATGCCGCCGTATTTTCTCCCTGTGCGTATAATAACCAGCCCAGCTCGCTTAACGTTTGAAGCTTGTCCCGGTCGTTCCGCATATCACGTGCAGGCAAGCGCTCGATATAATCGGCTGCGGTTGCCTGTTCCATCACTTGTGCAAGTGCCTGCTGCAAAGTTAGTGTTTCGTTCATGATGTCGTTTCCTTTCTAGTTCAGGTTATGTATTGCCAATGTACAGGGTGCGATAGCACTCCTACGAGTTTGCGTACCTAACAACATACAGGGTAACACTTTGCATAGGATGTATGCTAGTGCTACCCTGTATTAACCCTTTATAAAGTAAGTGATGATCCTGCATATGCTGACACTGGTAAGCGGTCTTACTTGCTCACAATATGGAAAGAAACATCGTAGAAAATAGAACAATGGGTCTGAGAAAACATTACCTTTACGTAGAAGACGATAGGGATGGTACAACTTACAACTTGAAACTGCTCTCTGCTCTCTGCTACATTTACAACCGCTTTGGCAGCCATTTGCTATATTGACGCCGTAAACGGTGTAGCTGTTCACTGTTGCGCAGTGCGCGTTGTTCCTGCGATTTGCCAATGGCGACGATTAGCGATTCCAGCAGTACCAGTGGTGCTGCCATGGAATGAAATTCCCATACTTCGCCGCGTGCGCTATATAGTGCAATATCTGCCTTTTGCCGCATATCGCTTACCGTTAGATCGGTAATGAGCAATGTGCGACAGCCGCATTCGGTAGCATAATCGAGTAGTGTCGCCAGTTCAGGTGATTCGGCAACAAAGCCGAATAGAACGACCGCATCGCCTTTGCGCATATGGATTAACGATTCCAGCAGCTCATGGCCGCCATGCTCAATCCTACGTACTCGATTGCCAAAACGGGTCAGTCGAAATTCCAGCAGTGTCGCGAGTGAATGTGCAGAGCCAGGTCCATACACATGGATCGTACCTGCCTCTACTAGCGTTTGTACGGCTTTATCGAATTCATGCTGATCCAGCCGTTCTGCTGTCTGTTGTACATAATGTAACGTGTCGAGCATTTGCGCAGCGGCACTTCCCTGCTCTTCCATCCGTTCGAAGGCGACCTGCAATTTAAGTGACGGTGAGACTAGACCTTCTTTTTTCACCCGATGCTTAAATTCCTTCAAATTACGACAGTCGATCTCTGCCCAGAAACGAGAGACAGTTGATACGCTCACTTCACATGCGGAAGCGATATCGTCCTCTACCATAAACGGAATGCCTTCGATATTTTTTAAAATATAATCTGCTACCCGCTGATGACTGCGAGATAGCTTCACATGATCAAATGTCATGCCCATAGGCTAGCCTCCCTGCTGCAACATGGCAAAGTGTCTGTATCAAAATCAAGTTCCTACGGTCTGTGATTGCCTTAGCTATTGTTATTGTTGCTGCTGTTGCTGTCCCTATTACTTTTATGATTGCTTTTACTCTTACTTCTGCTCACTATGCAGACTGAACATCACAGATCATAGATATACAATACGCGCTTCATACCTCGATAAGTTACACCTGCTCATGCAGTGACTCAACGACCTCGACTTTCTTTTTAAGCAACTTTTTCACAGCATTCGCGGCGCGCACCTGTAAATGAAGTGACGGTGCAATATGTCGTGTACATGCACCAGCATGAATCGCTTCACGAATTTCAGCAACCGTTTCATAGTTGCCTGGCAGCTCATTCCACACACAACCGACCTGAAACATCTGATGCGCATCACTGCCTGCCACAACGGGAACATCGTGCTGCTCACCCAGTGTCAGCACCTTCGCAATATTTTCCTGAATGCCAAGCTCGTGCAAATCCTTCCCGTTCAGATCCAATGCATCGAATCGACGCAGCAGCTCTGGTGTCACATGATACAGATGATTGGAAGCACGGAACGGATGACCGCCAATGACCATCAGCCCGGCAGGTTCGCACAGATCAAACAGCGTCTTTAACGCGATAAAACGATCTGGTGACGTATGCCCTTCCAGTGAGTGACGTACATTCAGCAGTTCATCTTTCGGGCCGCTAATCAGAATATGTCCACCCTCGGCCACATCCACTTCCATCCCGGTAAAAATGCGAAAACCGTTGCGCTCATAATAATGCCCATTGCACGGAAAATGGCGATCCAGCGTGCCATACACTTCATCAAAGCGATGGGTGTTAAAATGCTCAGTCAAAATAATCGCATCCAGACCGTGCGTTAATGCTTCATCCAGAATGGTGTTGAAATGCTCCATCGAAAAGTCGGTTTTTTTGGACAATTTGGCGTGAATATGAAAGTCGATTTTCATGGCGTAGATCCCTCCGCAAGTAAATGGTTTGGATGATTAGAATAGTGTATAGCATCGTTATTCGTTGATGATACCGAGCATGGACATAATCCATCCAGTAGCTCGCCGGTCTCCCCGTGATACAAATTCAGATGTTCTGGGCTTAATAAAATATAGGCGTTGTCCCCCATCTCATACTCCGCATCGCCCAGCATACGCACAGTAAGCAAACGTCCGCCAGCCCATACGGTTACGGTCGTTTCCGAGCCTGCTGGAAATACGGTATCGACCTGACAGGCAATCGCTCCAGGTACATAATGGCGCTGCAATCGTACATGCTCCGGCTTGATCGTTATCGTCACCGCTGTCTCCTTCGTAGTGACGTTATCGGTATTCATTTGTGCATCCAGTGCAAATGAGCATACAGGTGACGACAAATACAGACTGCCATCTCCAGTCAGCCCGATACGTCCTTCCACATGATTCATCTCCATCCCACCACTGCCAAAAAAGTCGGCAATGGTTAACGTAGCTGGACGACGATACAATGCCTGTGGACGATCTACCTGCACAATCTTCCCTTCAAAAAAGACCGCAATCCGCGATGATAATGTCAACGCCTCCTGCTGATCATGTGTAACATAAATAATCGTAGCACCCAGCTCACGATGCAGCCGCTTCAATTCCGCGCGCATTTCCACTCGCAAGCGAGCATCCAGATTGGATAGCGGCTCATCCAGCAGCAATAGCTCTGGCTCGGTCACAATCGCCCGTGCAATCGCCACCCGCTGCTGCTGACCGCCGGATAACTCACCAGGATAACGCTCTGCCAGTTCGCCGATGCGTACTTTATGAAGTGCAGCCATCACCTTCTGGCGAATCTCGCTTTTGCTATGGCGACGAATACGTAATCCAAAAGCAACATTATCGAATACCGTCATATGAGGCCATAGCGCATAGCTTTGAAACACAAGATTCAATCCGCGCTTGGCGGAATCCAGATGGTACGCCGTGTCACCATTAGCCACTTCCTTGCCACTCAGCACAATCGTACCCCCGTTTGCCTGCTGCAAACCGGCAATCGTGCGCAGCAGCGTTGTTTTCCCACAGCCGGAAGGACCGAGAAAGGTCATAAACTCGCCCTTGTCCACATTCAGATCGATACCGCGCAGCACTTGCTTGCTGCCAATGTTTACAGTAATATTGCGCAGTTCAATGGCACTCATATTATTGACCTCCAATTCCAGTAGTCAGATCCGCTTTGCCATAACGTGTGGCCAGCGCATAGACGAGAATGACGATACCGATCAGGATCATCAATACGACGTTGGTCAGCTGCGTATAACCCTTTTCTACATATTCAAATGTAAGCGTAGTTAACGTTTCTGTACGTGGCGTGACGAGCATAATGATCAGCTCCGTCTCCTTCATCGCACCGATAAATACGATCAGGAACGCAGACAGTAGACTTTTCCGATTCAGTGGCAATACAATGCGCTGGAATCGCGTCCACCATGATGCACCGTTCATCTGTGCCGCTTCTTCCAGTTCACCGCCTACCTGCATCACCGCCGCACCGCCTGCTTTGACGGTAAACGGAAGCTCCTTCACAACCGTGATCAAAATGATCAACCAGACCGTCCCATACAGTGCTGGAATGATCCAGTGTGGACGTGCAAACATCGTAATATAGATCGCAGATAACGAAATGCCCGGCATCAAATACGGAAGAAAGGACACCTGATCTACCGCTCGTCCAATCCATGTCTGCCGCCCGCGTGCCACCGCATAGCCGAGCAGCAAGCCGATTACGGCAGCAAGCACAGCCGAACATGCCGCGATCAGCAATGAATTACGCAGCGCCAGCAAAAAGATCGGATTGTGCAGCACACCCTTTTCCCCGGAATTAATATCGCTAATCGAGCCGCCGATCCAGTAATGTAAAGTCAGGTTATCCCAGCTATACACCCCTTCACGCAGCATAAACGTCTGGACGAGCAAAATAAGCAGCGGCACGACAGATACAAGTGTCATACTGCCGATCGTGAGCAGCGCTGTCGGTTTGCGCCAGCGCCCAAGCGATTGCAGCGTAGATGGATGATCCTTACCCGTAATCGTAACAAAACTGCGCTGTCGTCCAACCACACGGCTATTCCAGTAAATCATCAGCACCGAGATGAACATCAACATCAAACTGAGCACATGCGCTTCGGTCGTCAGCCTTGCCCGCATGCTAGAATATAGCATCGTTGAAATCATATAAAAATCGACAGGCGTACCGAGAATCGCCGGCACCCCGTATGAGCTAATCGCCCGTGTAAACGTAAGAATAAACCCAGACAAAATGGCAGGTAGCATTAGCGGAAACACAATTTGACGTATAATCGTCCATCGCCCTGCCCCATTCATACTCGCCGCTTCTTCCAGCTGTGTGTTCATCGAACTGAGCGCCGCCCCGACGAGCAGGAAAAAGTACACACTATCATGAATCGAGAGCGAAATCACAATCGGTACAAAGCCATAGGCGAGTGCATCCGGTGTGTGCAGATGTGTGAGCGATTGCCAGATGCCCGGTGTGCCGCCGATTTTGTCATTTTTGAAAAAGGTTAACCATGCTTGCGCGATGACCCATGATGGCAATAAATACGGGATGACCGCCAGAAAAGCGATCGCTTTTTTAAATGGAAGATCGGTACGGGTGACGAGCCATGCTAATCCACAACCGATCATCATCGATAGTACGGATACGACAAGTGCAACGGCACTTGCATGCCATACCGGTTTATAAAAAAGCGACAAGCTCATATCGCTCGCCAGCACGCGTTGCCAGTGGTACAGCGTAAAATGCCCCGGATTCGCTTCAGCGGTAATACGCATATCCTGCGTTTTCCAGACAAATGTAGTCAGCAAAATATTGACAACCGGCCAGATGATCGTATACGCCAGAAACAACAGCCCGATCAAGCCGATCAGGTTGACCGGACGGCGTAGCCAGCCATACAGCCGATTCCATTGTTTGGTGCGGCGGATTTTGCTCTGGGAGAGGGTGATGATTGACTTGTCGGACATGGGTGCCTCCTTTTAAGTTTGAATTCGAACCAATCATTCAAGGCTAAAGGATTTGTGCAGCCTTAGAAGAGTGAAGCCGTTTGATTCATGGGGCATTAATCAATCCATCATCAAATATCTGTAATTGCATCATTAAAATGAAGAGATAGCATCATTGGAATACCAGTCCGCACGTTCTCCGCCTGACATCTTTGATTTGAATTTATTCATTAATTGCATGTACTTACATGCTTTGTTCAAATTCCTTTTATTCCTATTTTTACTTTCACTGTAATTTTATTTCCACTTCTACTTCTACTTCTACTTCTACTTCTACTTCTCCAATGCTACTTCTGCTTAATCCAGAAATCGCGCACTTTGGGTGATGTCATGTACAGAGTGTCGGCATCGTAATTCCACAGATTGAGTTTTTCAAAGCCGACTGGATTTTTAGTCGTTACATCGGAACGTGGAACCCAGGAACCGACTTCATTAAATGGAGCGATGCCTGCGCCTTTGCCGTCTTTTTCGCCCATCATCCAGCGGATGAACAACTTGCCTGCGGCTTCATGTGGGGCTTGTTTGGCGAGATACAGATAACCTGCGTCAGGTACAGATGTTTGAGGCTTGATGTCATAAATCGGCTGTACATGCCAGCCTTTTTCTTCGACTTTGGAAACGTCACCGGATACGGCGATTCCTACCGCATCGCTGGATGTTTTGCCGATCGCATCAAGCACGTCGTCACTGCCTTTTAAGACGGTTAAGCCGTTGGCGAACAGTTGATGGATGAACGCATAACCTGCATTTTCCTCACCTTGCAGATCGATATCTTTGCCAAACTTTTCCTTGTACGCAGCTGCCATATCATCGCTATGAATGACCATCGTCGTGAACAGATCCATAAACGCTGGAGAACTGAGCGGGTCGGCAACGTACACTTTATTTTTAAATGCTGGGGTGGTCAGATCCCACCAGTTGGTGACCGGAATTTGCTTGTAATGATCGGTATTATAAAAGATCGTGCGGAATTCGACGTAGTTAGCATAGCCAGGTGCTTGTGTGCGATACGGTTCGTCAACTGTTGAGGCGATATCATCGGGCAAGTATTTGACATAACGTCCTTGCTCAACCATCTCTTTGCCGACCGCGCCGCTCACTTCCTTCGTGATGATCACATCTGGATTGAATTGTCCGGCATCCTGCTCATTTGTCACTTTATCCATCATTTCATCGGATTTCACTTTGCTCACTTCGACTTTGACGCCCGGATACTTTTTCATAAACGTCTCCGCTGCATCGTTCGCACGACCGGAAGTGGAGTAGACGACAACTTTGCCCTCTTGCTTGGCCTGTGTATAAAGTACATCAACCGAATCGTTTGTACTTGTTTGCGCTGAGGCTGCCTGTCCATTTGCTACCGTGTTTTCTGTACTGTTGCCGCATGCTGAAAGTAGAAGTGTCGGGATGAGCAACAGGGATAGTAAACCGCTTGTTCCAGCCTGGCGAAGTGAAGATTTCCTTTTAAGTGAAGATTTCTTTTTGAATGTGGTGTTCATACATTCCTCCTGAAATAATGATAGTTTGCTTTCTCATGAACGCTTTGGTTTCTTTATGAATGCTTCAGGTGTTGATCAGTCTTCGATATACAGTCCCATTAGACAAATCGATCAGGCGCACAAGGTGTGGATTAAAATGTATGTATTTTGTCGCGACCTGCATGTTCAATATTACGGAGGAAATGTCAAAATAGAATTAAAGCTTATGTTGATTTTGGTAAAAAATTATCACTTCATTTTATTTTGGTATTTTATTATCAAATCAGGCTCAAAAAAAGCCTGCTTTCCTCTGTGCAGCAAAACGGATTCCAGTTGTGTGTCTACCGAAACGAAGCACTCTCTCCCACCCACTAGAACACAACAAACCACTAGAACACAACAAAGCCCGGATGAGCACCTGTATAGGGGCAATCATCCGGGCTTTGTTTTTTATCGATAGGTTCAGCTTATTGTACAGTCCATAAGCTAAGCATCCATTCACTATACAGGCACTGTTCTTTACAGGGATCGTTATTTTCCGATAAGCCATCAGTATGACTTACCATGAACAATCCATATAGTTTACTATGCACAATCTGTACTGCTTATACCATCACTTTACAAATATCATTCGTAAACTCAACCGGATCCTGGATCGGCAAGCCTTCGATCAGCAGTGCCTGATTGTACAGCAGATTCGTATACAATCCCAGTTTCTCTTGATCCGCTTCATGCGCCTTTTTCAACGATTGGAACACATCATGATTGATGTTAATTTCCAGCACTTTCTCGGCTTTCACATCCTGGCTGTTAGGCATCATTTGCAAAATTTTCTCCATCTCGATCGACAATTCCCCTTCAGAAGTGAGGCAAACCGGATGCGATTTGAGGCGTTTGGATGCGCGTACGTCTTTCACTTTGCCGCCGAGCACATCCTTCATTGCGGCAAACAGCTCTTTGCTTTCATTTTGTTCTGCCTGTGCCGCTTCGTCCTTCTCGTCCGGCTCAATACCGAGGTCGCCGCTGGATACGGATTTAAATTCTTTTTCTTTATATGTGCTAATGATTTTGATCGCAAATTCATCAATATCATCGGTCAGATACAGAATTTCGTAGCCTTTGTCGGTAACCATCTCGGTTTGCGGCAGCTTCTCGATCCGTTCGATTGAATCGCCAGCAGCGTAGTAAATATACTTTTGATCTTCTGGCATACGGGATACGTACTCATCCAACGTAACGAGCTTTTTCTCTTTGGAGGAGTAGAACATGATCAAATCCTGTAGATCGTCCTTGTGCATACCGTAATCATTGTACACACCGAACTTCAATTGACGACCGAACGATTGATAAAACTTCTCGTAGCTATCACGCTCGTCTTTGATCATACTTTGCAGTTGGGATTTGATTTTGTTTTTGATATTTTTAGCGATTAGCTTCAGCTGACGGTCATGCTGTAGCAGCTCACGCGAAATGTTCAGGGACAGATCTTCGGAATCAACCATCCCTTTCACAAAGCTAAAATAGTCTGGCAGCAGATCGCCGCATTTATCCATAATCAGGACGCCGTTAGAATACAGCTCCAGCCCTTTTTCATATTCCTTCGTGTAGTAATCAAATGGCGTATTTTCTGGAATAAACAGGATCGCGTTGTATACTACCGCACCGTCAGCACTAATATGCACATGCTTGAGCGGCTTATCAAAGCCATAACGCTTCTCTTGATAAAAGTTGTTATAGTCTTCGTCGGTCAGCTCGCTTTTATTTTTGCGCCAGATCGGAATCATGCTGTTGATCGTTTGCTCTTCCGTATAATCTACGTATTCTGGTTGCTTATCTTCAGCAGCATCTTCTTCCGGTTCAACCGGACGACTGCTCGTAATGTCCATTTTAATCGGATAACGGATAAAGTCGGAGTATTTCTTCACGATGGCGCGCAGGCGATACGTTTCCAAATACTCGTCGTATTGATCATCCTCGGTATTTTCTTTAATTTTCAAAATAATGTCCGTACCGACGGTTTCTTTATCCGCTGGCTCGATCGTATAGCCTTCTGCACCTTCGGAATGCCATTTGTACGCTTGATCGCTACCAAGTGCACGTGTAATGACAGTTACTTCATCCGCTACCATAAATGCCGCATAGAAACCGACACCGAATTGGCCAATAATATTATGACCTTCCTGTGCCTCGTTCTCTTTTTTGAAAGCGAGTGAGCCGCTTTTCGCGATCACACCGAGGTTATTTTCCAGTTCCTCGGCAGTCATACCGATACCGGTATCGGAGATCGTCAGTGTACGTGCTGCTGGATCAGGTGTAATTTTGATGTAGTAATCTTCCTTATGAAAAGTGAGCGCATCATCGGTGAGCGTTTTGTAGTACATTTTGTCAATCGCGTCGCTGGCATTGGAAATCAGCTCGCGCAGGAAAATTTCACGATGGGTGTAAATGGAGTTAATCATCATTTCCAGCAGGCGCTTGGATTCAGCCTGAAATTGCTTTTTGGTCATGGTCGTAGTGTTCCCCTCTCCATTAATAAATGTATGTGTGCCTTACATTCGTGCCCGTCTGTATCATTCGTTCAACTACGAATGATACGCGTTACACGTCTATATACTGCTCAATATTAGCACTCTTAACTACAGAGTGCTAAACCTATCTTTTATATAACATATTCCCAATTTCCATGTCAATGTCTGAACAGGCTCGTTCATGCAGGATCGAACGTCTACAGCTCTGGATCATATGTATATTTTTGCCACGTAAAACGTGCTTTCCTCACTAACTGAACTATTATATACTATGTCTTAATGGTCGCATGCACGATCAACGATCCAGCCGCTAACCAGCCTCTCGCTGGCTCAGTATACAGAAGGAGTGAAAGGTCATGCCTCAATCGCACAGGATTCCGCTCAAACCATTGCAAGGCTTCGATTGGTCCAGTCTGACCGGCAATGCAGCAAGTGCTGCTGCCTATTTCAGCAGTGATTATATGTATGCATTTGCCGATGCCTGGACATTTTCCTGCTTCACAGAGTATGGAAACAAAGCAGTGCCGTCGCTCGGTCAGGAGTCGGTATTGTACAATACTTCTTATGATCAGATTTTGAAATGTACAGGTCTGGATTATCGGATGGAGCGACACTTACCTGCGGAAGAAGCGTTAACGATGATTCGCATAGAACTTGCTCAAGGACATCCTGTACTGGTCAAAGGGGATACGTACTATTGTCCGTGGTTTCCTGCCGATTATGGTCGGTTACATCGATCTCATTTTTACCTGATTACAGGCTATGATGACCTGACGAATCATCTCTTCTGTACCGATGTTGCCTATATGACGTATCATCAGGCACAATCGGTTAGCGATTTTAGCCTCGGCTTTGCGGGTGATCTGCTAACCATACAGCAAAATCAAGACCAATACAGCCTGCCTTCACAATTGCCCGATCTGTACGAAGTGCTGACGCGCCGCGCTACGAACAATCTGGGGCTTGGCGATGAAGCTCATTCGGTATTTGATTCGATGCGTCATATGGCAGACAGCTTTATTGAACTGGATCGTCTATATATAGAGCAACAACATCATGCAAGCGATATGAATCTGCTCAATCTGGAATTGCTGTATATTATTCAAGCTAGAATACAATTCCTGCATTTACTTGAACAAAAGCGTGCGTCTAAGGACTCGTTTATGGAACAGATTGTTAACGCCTTTCACGAAACTGTGCGTAGTTGGACGTTGGTTCGTACCGCGTATTTACGTAGCTTTGAGCCAAGAGTACCGCGCGAGCCGTTGCTGAACAGTATCGCCGAACATATTCGTGCGATAGCTGCACTGGAGCAATCTACCGCTGAGAGCATTTTGCATGGTAACCGCCTGCGAGACATTATGCACGGTTATGAGCAGCAGTCTCGTCCAGCTGCGGAGCGCTAGTTTCGAAGTTGCCATGCTTATTTTTATAATGAAATAAGCTGTTATGATCAATACATTTTTATAATCAACAAGTTTTCATAGTTCATACATTGGCAGATCGCTATCCATTGTTGGTTATACACTACTTCATCACGTATGCACGTAATATCCTGGCTGAACCTTACATTCGATGTTGCCTATAACAAGCCTGTATCATGTTCATTCATACATATGAATGGCATCGGCAGGCAATGCATACACATGAAGCAAATGAACACAAACACGCTGCGCCTCCCCATCATCGTACATATACCCCAGACGCTCTGCCACCAGGCGCGCACATTCATCAAATAGCTCTACCATCACAAATACAGACTGCCAGATCGCTTCGTTATCTGCATGCGGATACGTAGCGAGCAGTCTTGCCATTGTCGAGTCATCCAAATATTGTGGCAAATATTTGCCGCTTTTGCCTGTCGTTATCTGAAACTGATGCTGACTTGCAGCTTGCCAGCATAGCATCTGCTCCAGCTGCGGACGCACATAGCGGTTCAAATGATCCAGCGCATATAACAGTTCCTGTCTCCATAGCCCTTTCGCAATATACGTCGACACCCACCAAAATTCATTACAGCATCCGGCAAAATCAGCTGCTGTCGGTCGTTGTATCCAATAATCTCGATCATCTGGCGCAGGAAGCTGCGGCAATCGTCCATCCTTGTCGAGCAAAATTACGGTTAAACGATCTTCATTCACATATTCCCGCCAGTGATCGATGTGTTGCAATCGTAAATCAATTCGATTGCCATCTGCGAGCTGGATTAAATACATGAATTTGATCATTCCATCATGCATAGGCAGTTGCTCCCGATCCGGCAGCTGCATGATCATCCGCTCTCCAAACACATCAATCCAGCGATGATCACTCACCAAAGGCTCTAACGTATCGACCAGATAGACGATATCGTAATCTTGAAATACATCTTTCGGTACATTTGGATTGACCCTCGATCCATTCATCGTTACGGCACGAATATGCGGATTGTGCTGAGCCGTATCAAGAATCAGTTCCATCATCTGCTGCTGGTTTCGCATCGTTAAGTCTCCTTTATTATTTGTAGATTGTCAGTCTACGCATCAAGCTCCCAACTACCCTATATGCTATCCCTTTATACTCGTATAGTAGTTCTCTTCACATGTATAATAGTCTTTTGTCTGGGAAGTTGCGACAATAGATAATCCAACAAATCAAATTTCTTTCGTCATTGATATAAAATGACTAGATGTTAATTTGCAATCTAAAGTAAACGATTTTTTCACCAAAACAAATGTAACTCTTTAATTCCCTTTATATAAATTATTTTGCTTTATACATCGTAAAACAACCGATTAATTGTATAATATATTTACACTATATATTAAGAAATGAGGACTAATATGTTTAAATTCGCTTTTTATAACAAATATGGGAATTTCCCTAGAAACATCAATGAACTTGGAGACATTAAAGTTAACAAAGGAGCGCTTTATGCAGCCTGTGTAACAGTCGGATTAGGTTTAGATATAAATGAACACAAAGTTCCTATAGAGGTAGTTTCATGGAAAGAAAGAATGATTGATGCATTTGTAGATGATAGTGATACATATTTTAAATTGAAAAATATAAACTATTTAGAATCGAGTGAAAAGGTCACCATAGGATTTTTCTTTGGTATGATTTTTGCTCATGCTATGGCTCAATCAAGATACAATATTCGGGTGACAGCTCACCTAACTGATCCAAAATTGATAACCTATAGTTTAAAACCAGGAAAGAAAAATTACCCTGATTTATTCGGTATTGGACCTAAAAATAAAGGATATCTTATCGAAGCGAAAGGCTCTAGCAGCATAAAAAAGGGGTCGCCAGCAAAAAAAGCAAAAGAACAATTAGAATCAATTGATGAGATCGAGTTTACTTCGAACGGCAACACAATTGCCTATAAGTACAATAATTTAACTAGAATAATTTCGCATATATATCCAAAAAAACTGAATAATAGTAAAAAGGAAGAAATTTTATTTATGGATATAATCGATCCTGAGCCGGAAAAAGGTGATAAAATCAGCATAAATGCAGATGAAATGTCATTAAAATACTATTTTAAATTAGTCGATCTATTAATATATCAAAAAACTGAAATCAAAACTTTAAATGGTCAGAGATTTATATTGTTTGATGTCCCTTGTCATAGTGAAAAATTGAAATTAGGCTTACTACTTAAAATATATGAAATTTACGAACCTCAAGTAAAACTCATAAAAGAAGCAATTAAGGAAAAAATAGAGCAAGGCGACGAATACGATTTGGCTTGGACTTTGACTTTTGGTAATAATACGTATGAGACGGTTAGGGAGACACTAGAACCTTTAGAATTTACACACCTTAAAATCGATCATGATCCTGAAACTGGCTTTGAGTATAGTATTGGACCAGATGGTGTCATTGCAATGCTCAAACCTAGCTAATCCATATCCATAATTTTTTGTAATCTTTTTCTACTTAAATATACTTCTTGATCGGTATTATATCTGCTTGAGAATAAGCTAATATAGTTTTACTTATCTAGCTTTGCTCTCCTTTTTTTTGTTTAGGATCTATATCTCAAATAAACTAACACCTGTTCATGAATAAATGAATTATAAAAAGAGTAGCTATAGCTACTCTTTTTAGTTTCAACCAAGTAAAACGAGAAGACACTTACAATATAAATAAACTTAACATTAATGCTCTGGAGAAGAGTCAAGTGAACAATGTGTATATTACATTCAATTGATTGAACAGAGACGAAGATAACATGAAACGGTCAAAGGTTGATATATAACTTGATTCAGCTTCTGCAATTGATCCTCAGTACATTTTCCTTTGAATCTAATACTTCATGAGATCAATCATAGTATTCTGTTCTGAAAGGAATAAGCCATCCCATCTTTTATTACTATGATCAACATATTCTTGCGCAAATCTATACGAGAAAATGGATAACACCATGCTATACTCATCCTATCCACACTCGCAAGGAGGCGATCGATATGAAGGTACTGCGTAAATTCATTCTTGCATTTTTGCTCTCCAATGTCATCGGCAATTGGAGCTTTAAAAGGATTGCCTTTTTGCAATATGATGTTGCGGAAGGCTGGTTTAGCTCAGGTAATATCATTCGCTATCTCGTTAATCTTGCCTGCTATATCGCTGTAGCGGTATGGATTTATTTTATTTTGGAGCGTTTGGAAAAGTGGAATGAGCAGCGTAAGCAACAATCCCGCTGAATATTGGATAGCTCTGTTGATTGAATGGCTCTGTTGAATAGGCGCAAATTTATTTTAATTTTTAAAGTAGATTGTGATTTTTGTCACATATTAAATTTTAGTTTTATTTTAAACTAAAGCCATGGAAGAGATGATCATCCCCAACCAAACAGACAACAGCAGCCCATCCCTCGGCATCAAGATCGTAGCCTATACGCAGCAAACGGGAAGCTGACTGTATCCATACTGTCCACTGTTTACAACCGCCTGAATGAACAGGCACCCAATACATCATTCAAGGAGTGTATGAATTATGAACGCATGGCTCAGACAAAACAAAGTTGCAATGTGGTTATTAACCGTCCTTCGTTTCTATGTCGGCTTCCAATGGATTCACGGTGGCTGGGGCAAGTTAACAGGTGGCTTCGATGCTACCGGCTTCCTCACTAACGCAATCTCGATGAGCACCGGTGACAAACCGGTCGTCAAAGCCGCATGGGCTGGCTTCCTTCAACATTTTGCCCTCCCCAATGTAGAACTGTTCAACATTCTTGTCCCTATCGGTGAATTCCTCGTCGGTCTTGGTTTGATTCTCGGTACGTTCACTACGATTGCTGCCCTAATGGGTATGGTAATGAACTTTGCCTTCCTGTTCTCGGGTACAATTAGCACCAACCCGTACCTGATCCTGCTTGAAATCTTCATCGTCGTGGCTGGCGCCAATGCAGGTCGTATCGGTCTGGATCGCTGGGTAATGCCTTACCTGAAAGCTACTCTGTTCAAACGTCAACATAAACATGACGGCGGCACGCCCACCGCACCTGCACCGGATCACAGAGCCGCTTAATCGAACTTCAATTGATCCATGTTGCATCGTTCCATGTTCCATCAATCCATATTGAATTGTTCCATAGCCTACATCAACGACGATGACACGATTTCTTCCACCCTATTCTTTTCAATAAATGCTTCAAAAGATAAGCCCACATATTGTACGCTTCAAACGAAGTGTACAGCATGTGGGCTGTTTTTGTTTTCTACTATCGTACTCCATTTATTCATCTGCTGTCGTATTCCATTCATTCAGTTTGTGTTCTATTCATTTTCAATATTCAAACGATAACGTCGATACTTGCGAAAAAAGGTTCATCTAGCTTTGCTAGCCGTATCGATTGGACATATTTTTGTTCATAACTAGTAAGGAGATGTCGATCCCGTCGCTATCGGATGGAAGCGAATCACCTAGCTTTTATTGATCTTCTTTTACAAATGTCAAATTTGACATATAAAATTCATCATGATAGTTTTAAAGTGAATTTCCTTTGTAAATTCTGGAATTTATTTTATGATTAGAGCATGAAACATATATAACAGGAGGATGCATATGAGAAATCAGTGGATAGACGAATTGACCGTACTTGAACAGGATATTGTCGGATGGCGCAGACATATGCACCAGTATCCTGAACTGTCGTTTCAGGAAGTAAAAACTTCGCAATTCATCGCAGATACGTTAATAGGATTTGGCTATGAAGTGCGTACCGGTGTCGGTGAAGGCGGTGTGATTGCCGATCTGAAAGGCGGACAGTCTGGACCAACGATCGCGTTCCGAGCCGATTTTGATGCATTGCCGATCCATGAAGAAAATGATGTTCCCTACCGTTCACAAAATGATGGAGTGATGCACGCCTGCGGACATGACGGACATACCGCGTCCCTGCTCGGTGTCGCTCATGTGCTGAGTCGTCATGCGGATCAGCTGAAAGGCAATGTACGTTTTATTTTCCAACATGCGGAGGAGAAAATTCCGGGCGGTGCCAAAGCGATGATCGAAGATGGCGCACTGGAAGGTGTAGATGAAGTGTACGGTGCCCATCTGGCGAGCTATTTGCCGTATGGTAGAATCGCCGTTATCGGTGGTCCTGCGATGGCAGCAGCCGATGGCTTCTCCATCGTTATTCAAGGTAAAGGCGGACATGGTGCGCGTCCTGACCAAACGGTCGATTCAATCGTTGTCGGCAGTCAGGTCGTTGGCGCATTGCAAAATATCGTGGCCCGTCATATTAACCCGCTCAAATCCGCTGTCGTTACGGTAGGTGTGTTCCAGGCAGGTTCTGCTTTTAACATTATCGCCGATACAGCGAAAATTGAAGGCACGGTGCGTACATTTGACCCTGAAGTACGCAAGCAGATTGAAGACGATATTCGGACGACGCTGGCAGGAATTACGGCCGCATCGCGTGCTACCTTCTCACTGGAGTATACGAACGGCTATCCAGCTGTGGTAAATCCACCGGAACAGGCTGATCAAGTGCGTGCGATCGTTGCCGATGTGCTAGGCGAAGAAGCTTTGTTTGAAATTGAACCAGCTATGGGCGCAGAAGACTTTGCTTATTTCCTGGAGGAACGTCCGGGCAACTTCTTCTATGTCGGCTCGCAAAAAGACGAAGATACTGCATTTGCACATCATCATCCACGCTTTGATATCGACGAGCGCGCGTTGCTGAACACAGGACGTATCTTCCTCGGTATTGTAGCTGAAAAATTGCTCCGTCCATCTCCTGTTACAGCAGGCTGATGCTGGTATGATGGATAACGAAAATTGCATCGTATGATCGATTCGTATGATTGACGCAATCTCTGTCCAGACTAAAGTACAGTAGACGATCTGTTCTTGACCCTATGTTTTTGATTGTAGGCATTGAGTATATGTTCTTACATGTACGTTTTGAACGAAATCTGCTATGATCCTCATGAATATTGCAGCGAGATATCTCAGTAAAATATCTCAAACGGAAAAGCTCCCCGTCACCTTCACGTGATGAGGAGCTTTTTGCTGTGATTTTCTATTTTTAATACATCTATAATCAGCTTGATCGCTTTATCCATCTATTCTTTCATTCGCATTTTATTCCTTGATGTGCTTCTTAGTCCTTCATGTACTTCTTACTCTTTAATGTACTTCTTATCACTTAATGCACTTCGGATTACGACGATGTGGGTACAATCGTTTTGGTGGAAATAATTTCCATCGCCGCATTCTCCTGCATAAGCGCGCCTGCATCTTTATAACCAAGTTTACGATAAAAATGCTGTGCTTCCTCATCCGATTGAGTCGAAGTCATCACACTGGAACAGCCAAGAGCTGTCATCTGCTGTTCCCATAATTGCACGATCTGCTTGCCTATCCCCTGACCGCGATAGTCTTCCGCCAACCATAACAAATTCATAAACGGCGTATGATCCCAAAACCAGCCATAACGAAGCCAGCCGATCGTGATCCTATGGCTGCTATCATTTACCGATTCAGCAACACTGCCCTGTACCAGACGAATCATATTAATTTCTCCAGCGGCGATCTTTGTCCTCAGACGCTCTTGCGGCATATGTACATCGTATTGAACAAGATAGTCATAATCTTCCTCTGTTGCATGTTCCATATAGATGTGCATCCGAACCCCTCCTACTTTAAGTGTAGTATGACGTGGCTTGATATAGCATGTCATGGCTACCTTTTAACATCATGTTTACTATGAGATCGCAGTTGCACCCTGCTCCCTGTCTTCGGTATGCTAAGTATATCGCTTATTGCTCGCGATTGCTGTATAAGTACATATTGCACAGCTACTGATTACTTCTCTACTAGCAGGTAGGATGTAAAAAACAAGCATACGCTCACTAACCGTATACCTGTAGTTCACTAACGATCCCTGTTAGCTGACATGGGTATACAATTTATGTAGACAGACAGGTGAATGCGTAGGCTTAGCGGCCAATCGTGGGTAATACCATATAGATAGCATGCTAGACATGGATGACAATCCTAATCCTTTATTGAACGGAGATGATGATGATGGAACAAAAAAATCTAGTATTCGGGATTATCGCAGGCGCACTGGTTGGTGCAGGTGCAGCACTTCTATTTGCGCCTAAATCGGGCGAAGATATGCGCCATACACTCACATCAGGCGCAAACAGCTCCGCTAGCAGTTTGACGGCTACGTTAAAATCGAAAGGCCGTGAAATGAAGGCCAGCACAGAAGAACTGGTCGAGCTGGCAAAAGAAATCACGCCGGTTGTGAAAGAAGCGATTGGTGTTGTGCAAGAATGGAAAGGTATGTTGACCGATGCCAAAAGCGAACTGACTGGCGAGGTTAACAAGCTGAAGGGCAGCTCGTCCGATCCAACGCCAGCGTTGACGAAAGGACCAACCGCCATGTAATTGCCTTTTGACGCTTTAGCAATCACATTGCTGAGGCGATATATTCGCAGAACAGCTCTTCCGGTATTTACCGGAAGAGCTGTTTGTTATGGGCGCACATTAAGCAAGATGTGTATAACGTTTCTGGAAGTGTAGTGTATTCATAATCTATAGAGCCACTATGGAGCGTCCATAATAGTCTAGCGTACAAAGCATGTAGAGCGATCTATAAATATACCGAAATGATAACCAGCTCCATTTCTATACCTTGAGCTACTTGTTTTAGTTATTAAATAATTAACATATCATACTCCTCTTAACAACGACCAATCGTTTAAGCATAGCTTAACTCCCACCTTCCTAATCATAAATTCCATATTTTACTATACAATTCTATAATTCGATGTATTTGGTATCAATATTAGTTCTTCCGCTCTATGTAAGCGCTTTAATTATCATGTTAGCTTGTACATGTGGTATGCAATACCTTTTCTGGCCTATTCAACTTGTTATCATCCAACGACAATCAAAGGAGAGATCAAGCATGAAAAAAAAGGGATTTCAAAAAGGAACGGTTTTATTGCTTAGCGGAGCGATGATATGGAGCGGATTATCGCTCGCCACACCTTC
The DNA here is from genome assembly GCF_039822605.1 of Paenibacillus wenxiniae. NCBI lineage: Bacteria > Bacillati > Bacillota > Bacilli > Caryophanales > Paenibacillaceae > Paenibacillus > Paenibacillus wenxiniae. Next base: position 147,543 of record NZ_JBCGUH010000009.1, on the reverse strand, counting down.
GGCAGCAGCTTCATCCCCAGCTTCTGTTTCATCTTTTGCAAACGTTAACATTTTTGCATCTATGCTGGACGCTACGGGTGTCGCTATGCAAACGGAGACTGAAATGAACGACAACAGTAGCTCTCTCACCTCGTCTGGAAACACAGCACAACTGGCAAGCGCGCAGGCAACAGGTACATACAGCGCCTATAATTTGACCGGCTTCTCCACAGGCAATACCGGAGGCGGAACGATTGCCGACACCGATGCACGTTACAAAAAAGTATATACCGCCACCGATCTAGCACAAGCGCTCAAAAAAGGCTCCGGCGTCAAAGTCATTGAAGTGATGAACGACTTAAATCTAGGCTGGAACGAATTGCCGTCTGCCGCCCAAACCTCTCCATTTGCCGAGCATAACAAACCGTTAACTCACCCTGTCCTCAAACAAAGCGGTGTGAGCAAGCTAACGATCGATGGCTTTGACGGGCTAACGATATTTTCAAACAATGGTGCCAAAATCAAGCATGTTGGCATTACGGTCAAACGCAGCTCCAATCTGATCATCCGCAATCTGGAATTTGACGAGCTATGGGAATGGGATGAAGCTACCAAAGGCGACTATGACAAAAATGATTGGGATTATTTAACACTGGAACAGACGAACAAAGTCTGGATCGATCATTGCACCTTTAACAAAGCATATGACGGTGTGGTCGATGTGAAAAAAGGCAGCAAAGGTGTAACGATCTCCTGGTCTTCCTTCCGCAGTGATGATGGTAGCTCCAACAGCTGGGTCAGTCAGCAAGTCAAAGCGATGGAAGCAGACAAGTCTGCTTACCCTATGTATAACTATTTACGCAGTAGTAGCGTCGGTCTGAGTCAGCAGGATATTATCGCTATCGCTGGTGGGCAAAAGAAAACGCATCTCGTCGGTGCTACCGAATTTGCTTCCGACAATGCTGATCTGGAAATTACACTCCACCATAACTACTATCAGGACTCTCAGGACCGGATGCCTCGTCTGCGGGGCGGAAATGCACACGTGTACAATATTGTCATGGACGCTTCAGGACTGGTCGCTGCTAAAGCAAAATTAACACCTGAAATGGATAAAGCGATTAACTCAAAGGGCTATCATTTTACCGTAACGAGCAACGGCGCCATCTCTACCGAAGGTGGAGCGGTGCTGGTAGAGAAATCACAAATCATCGGTGTTGCTTCGCCGATTCGTAACAATCAGACCGATCCAAGTAATAGCAAATATACGGGCAAAATTCGCGCAGTCGATACGATGTACACAGCCAATGGCACAACCTTCCGTGGCAATAGCGATACAGCAGGTAGTCCGCTCGCTCCGTATCCAGCAGCTGCATTGTCGTTCTCATGGAATGGCTTTAACAGTCTTCCATACAGTTACCAGACTGACGATCCCACTACACTCGTGAGCCGCTTGAAAGCAGCGGACGGTGCAGGCGCAGGCAAGCTGGGCTGGAGCAAAACGAACTGGCTGCTCGTTCAATATTAATGGGTTCGAATGGTAGAGGATGCGTCTACTGAAGTCATAGAAACACACTGCTCATTCAATATTAAATGAGGTCGAATGCAGCTCAGATCCATGCTGAATCGATGTCGGTTACGTATCCACATCGAACGAACTGATTTCTTTATTGTTATGCGTGTCTGCTAGACATGGGATCACTTCCTTATACACCATACAATAAACAATAGACCCTCACCTTGATCGATCCGTGTGAGGGTCTATGTATTGGATTGACTATCCAACTATTTGTTTGCAATTGATTGAATAATCAAATGTTTTGCTAAATAAGTCGCTTAACAGCGATTACATAAGGCTAGCATGTGGTTAATACTTATCAGACATTTCTATTTTATTGCTGCAAAGGAGAATTTGCCGTGTCCCAAACCGCTAACCTGGAAGCTGTTATTCAACAAATCGGCCTGCTGGGTCAAAGTCAATTCGGCAAATCACCGGAATCGATCACTATTCGCACCAACGAGCACAGTGTTGTTATTTTTCTGAATGAGCTGATTGATCCGGATGATGAGCGCCTGCCAGATGACCCGGATGAGCGATATACGCATGTGTACATTTTACTTGATCAGTTTGTCTTCCCTGCGATCCGTAAAAAGATTGAAGCAGCGGCTGGACAAGAAATCATCCACCATTTTATCGATTGGAAAGAGGATGTGAACCGCGCTTGCATCGCGATCATGTTCGAATTGGAACCGGATCGTAAAAAAGAAGATCTGTACTCCGGCAAGGCAGAGCTGCACATTCGGGTCAGCCAGATTACCGAAGATGTGCAAAAAGTACCTGCCGACATCGAATCCTACTGGATCGATCCATCCACACTGGTCATCATTCGCAAAGGATTATTGATCAGTCTGGAAAAACGTATTATCAAAAAAGGCTTTAACAACGCCTTGCGCGTTTCTAAACGTGAATTAGAGTTGGATCGTTTTGTCCATGACTTGCCTGTACATTCCGTTCTTGGCAAATCACTTGATCAGGCGTATCTGGATTGGGATTTTGCCCAGGATATTAGTCTGATGGTACTGACTTTTTCGACAGACCAGTGAGGAGAATGGTCCATTCCTACGATGGTGAATGCATATACGTGTACATGCGAAAAGCCTGTCCATCGATCCGCTGCTTTAGGCAAAGGATGGTAGACAGGCTTTTAATGTGATCGAAATCAGATATGTATGTACAAATGAATGTTCAAACCAAAAGTGCGAACCCCAAGCTAACATGATTTTCCTGGGAGGTTCGCACCCCTTGATTTATAAGGCTTTTTCGTATTTTTCTTGTTTTTTTGCTCTGTTTTAGGTAGGCTAATTTTGAGGTTCGCACTTTTGATGCTGAAAAGCCTTGCGGTGTAAGGGAGAAAAGTGCTAACAGTCGCTCTCTGTGCGAGAGCGTGGATTAAAACATCCGAATGGATCAACTCGGTCAGTGGCGTGGCGTCGCTCTCTGTGCGAGAGCTTGGATTGAAACAGCTTGGGCAGTATGAAGCGCATGATATTATCTGTCGCTCTCTGTGCGAGAGCGTGGATTGAAACATGCCGTTTGCGTCACAATTGGTCGACTCTGCCCAGTCGCTCTCCGTGCGAAGGCATACTTCACAACCACTACCTACAAACATTCTACCGCTATGCCTATCATCACTAGCTATACAACCACGAATACGCAAACCAAAAAGGCTTCCTCTACAAGAAGCCTTTTTGCCATAACCTTATATTCCTAATAATTTCAAAACTAAATCATTGCTTCCATGATGAACTACCTACGGTATCGAAACTTTTGGTCGAATGCTAACATAAAATTTCATATACTCCACTACGATCATCACCCTTGTGCTCTCACCAGAAAAACCGCACCACTGCCATGCACACCACCCCAACAACGACCGTCAACGAAAGACTTTTCGTTTTTAGTGCAACAAGCAAGGTGGGCACCAGCACAATGACCGCAGGCCATTCGATATGCAGCGTACCACTCTGCTTGTCCAGCATACTTTCCACAACAAGCGCAGTAAAAATACATACTGGAATATAAGATAACCATTTCATAACTGCCTGCGGCAACACCATATTACGCACTACGAAAAAGGGAGCTACACGTGGGATCATCGTCACGAGCGCACAACCAACAATAATGATAAATACCGTCCAATTTACAATCATCGCTCCGTCACCACCCCGATCGTTGCGACAATAACGGTCGCTAAAATAATCGCCAGTTGCGTTGAAACGAATAGCGACAATACGACCATCGCAATGACCATATACGCCATCAGCTTCAAATAATGCTTCAGCTTCGCGGGCACCACATTACCAAGCTGCAACACAAGCAATGCAATAAACATCGCGGTCAGCGCATAATCCAGTCCAAACATTTGCGGATCGGCAATCCAGTTACCGAATAGCGTACCAAGTGTGCAGGAGATGACCCATACGATGTATGCGGTCAGATTCAATCCGTGCATCCAGCGATTGCTAAGCGGTTTGCCTGAAGCAAGCCGTGTCGCTGCGACTCCAAACGATTCATCAGTCACGAGCAACCCCGTTCCGATATTGTTCAATAACGAATATTTACCAAAATGCGGTGCCAGTGTCGCACTAAGCAGGAAATTACGCAAGTTGACGATAAATGTAGTCAGTACAATCGCTGATATCGGCGTATGCACAGCAAGCAGGGCGCAAATAATAAATTGAGCTGCTCCGGCATAGACGAGTAGCGACATGAAGCCCATCTCCATTACACTCAAGCCGGAGGCGGCGCCTACGACCCCCGCAGCCAGACCGATACTAATATAACCGAGCAGTGTCGGTATACAATCCCGTACCCCTTCCATAAAAGTGGGCGAGCTTGCAATAGGTACTTCTTTGGTGCATTCCATCTGGTGGGTCAACATCTCATTTCCTCCTTTAGTATACCGTTTGTCCTAGCATGGCCTTCCAATGGGCAACAAGCGATCGGACAGCTGGAAGCTCGATATGCACCGATACTGAACATTACCGAATGGGACAATTTGCATCCACATGACCGGAACAGATATGCTACAATGAACTTAAGTTTAATATAGTATACAAAAATTTAATATAACATACAATAGTCTGTTATATTAAATTTTTGCATAAAGGAGTCTATTCATGGAACCGATTCAGCAAATCATTGCTCGTAATCTACTCAAATTGCGTAAAAGTCGCAATCTTACACTGGAACAAACGTCCGAACTGACAGGCGTGAGCAAGGCGATGCTTGCCCAGATTGAAAATGAGAAATCCAATCCAACTGTAACAACGCTTTGGAAAATTGCTAAAGGCTTTCAAGTATCCTTTAGTATGTTCCTAAAAGAAGAAGAACAGCCGATCCAGCAGGTAAATATTCGGGAACTTGATCCTGTTGTAGATAGCGATGATCTGTATAAAGTGTATAGCTTTTTCCCGTACCATCCAGAGAACCGATTCGAACTGTATGTTGTGGATCTGCTGCCTGGCTGCGAACACCTGCCCAAAACCCATCCAGGTGAAGAATATTTATTTGTAAAAGAAGGCTCGCTAATCGTGGAAATTAACGGCAAACCGTATCATGTATCCGATGGCGATGCACTGCATTTCTCCGGCACGATCCCGCATGGTTACTTTAATCCCTCGTCAGAGAAAGCCAGTTATTTTATGATGATGTATTATCCAGAGGAAGGCACCGATGTGAATGTATAGCTCGCTTTAACTTTATTATAAAAATAAAAAATCAGCGGTATACGCACATCGTTCCATTATGCATATACCGCTGATTTGTATAGTAAAATCCATTTCGTATAAACGACACTGAATGACACTGATTATTAGATGTATATCCCAAAATAAAAATCATTAAAGTGACATGATTAGGGCGTGTACGCCAACTGATGTTGGGGCAGCCACCACTATGAGCAGGCATATGAGTTTGCATACACGCTATAGCTCAAACTACTCAGATCAATACCCCTAGCTCAACATCTTTAGATCAACATCTTTAGATCAACATCCTAAGCTTAACTTCCTTATATCAACATCCTTAGATCAACATCCTTAGATCAAAATCCCAAGCTTAACTTCCTTAGATCAACTTCCTTAGCTCAAAACCGTGCGATCAAAAAATCGAAACTAACTCCCGTGTATACGGATGCCGCTCATCCGCAAACAGCTCGTCTCGCACACACCGATCCACAATACAGCCATCCTTCATGACCATTATCCGATCGCTCAACTTGCAAACAGCAGCCAAATCATGGGAAATGAACAAATACGCCAGCCCCAATTCCTGCTTTAATTGTGCTAACAACTGTAAAATCGCCGCCTGCGAAATCACATCCAGACTCGCAGTTGGTTCATCCAGTACAACCAGCTTCGGCTCAATGCTAATCGCGCGTGCAATCGTAACGCGCTGGCGCTGTCCGCCGCTTAACTGATGTGGATAGCGATCCAGCAGCGATGGCGAAAGCTCTACCGCTTCCAGTAGCTGTCGCGCAAAGCTATCTTCATTGTCTCCGTGAAAATGATTCAGCTCCAGTTGGTGCCCATACTGCCGATACGGATCAAGTAATGACGTGCGAATCGTCAACTTCGGATTCAGCGCAGCAGTCGGATTTTGAAAAACGATCTGGATATGCCGGCGCTGCTCATGCCGTATGCGCCGAGCGTGCCCACCAAACGCCTCACCTGCCAGCACAATACGACCACGGTCTGCTGACTCGATGCCAAGCAAACAACGAGCGAGCGTACTTTTACCACTGCCGCTCTCACCCACCAGCCCAACACATTCGCCATGCTGTAGCTCAAACGATACATCGTTCAACGCCGCCACGCCTGCCTGCTTATTATAGTCGTGATGCTGTTTAAACCATGTATTCAGCCAACCCGTTCGCTTCACTCCAGCGATCTTAGCGTTTTCCCTATTCCCTTTCCCATTCTCCAATCCAACATCATCATGATGGGCATCATACGTTTTACATAAATGTTCTACCTGTAGTAAAGTCACGACTTCTGCCCCTCCAATCGCTCCAGCGGCGCCAAACCGGAACGTAGCATTGGCTCGCTTCGCTCTAACATCGGCGCAGCCGCGATTAATTGTTGAGTATACGGATGACGCGGATGATCCAGCACACGATGCCGATTGCCGCTCTCTACCAGCTTACCTTCTTTCATCACAGCAATGCGATCAGCATAACGACGCACATGTCGCCAGTCATGTGTAATGAACAGAATCGCACAGCCTGTCTCCTGCTGCTTCTGACGCAACAGTTCCAGAATGCGATGACCGGACACACTATCCAGCGCAGTCGTTGCCTCATCCGCAATGAGCAGACGTGGTGACAATAGCAATGTTAGCGCGATGGCGGCACGCTGAAGCTGTCCCCCACTCAATTGAAAGGGATACCGATGCAGCAACTTTGTCGATAAGCCTGCTGATTCAAGCGCCTGTTCATTTCGTTGCCGGCGCTGCTGCCGATCTTTTTCCCCATGTACGCTTTGATATTCATTCATATGTTGAGCAATCGTACGAAACGGTGTAAATGCGCCTTGATAATCTTGAAAAATATAAGCAATCTCCTTACCACGCAGCTGTCGCAATTGCCGTGCTGGGAGCTGCATCAATTCCTGATCGTTCCACCTGATGCTACCGCTTGCCTCTATACCCGCAGGCAACAGTCCACCGATCGACTGCGATAATAAGCTTTTACCACTTCCACTTTCACCAACTAATGCCAGCCATTCACCAGCACCGACCGATAGCGATACCTCATCGACGAGCACGCGCTGACGACTGCGAACGGTCAGCTTATCCAGTTCTAACATTAGGACTGCCCCTCCCTGCTCCAGTCATCTTTTTTCACATCAAAGCGATCACGTAGCATATCGCCAAGCATATTCGCCATCAGCACCGTAATAACAATGGCCATGCCCGGCACTAGCATTAACGCTGGACGAGATTGGAAATACGGCCTTGCATCATTCAACATCGCCCCCCACTCCGGCAAGGGCGGCTGTGTACCCAGCCCGATATACGAAAATGAAGAAATAAGCAAAATAATTTTGCCCAGATCCAGACTTGCCATCACCAGCACATGTCCAATCACATGTGGCAATAGATGCCGACGCATAATCGTACCACTCTGTAGTCCATTCGTGCGCGCAATCCGAATGTAATCTTTCTCTGCTTCACCAAGCACGACACTACGCACCAAGCGCGCATAATTGACCCATTTTACAATAACGATCGCCAGCACCAGATTACTGATCCCTGCGCCAAGTAATCCACTCAGCACAATCGCTACAATCGTATCGGGAAAGGCTAGAAAGCCGTTCGAGATTCGTACGAATATACGATCTACCCAGCCACGACGATATCCTGCCAGCAGTCCAAATGGAACACCAAGCAACAATGCTGCACCGAGTGCAAGCAAACTATAACCGAGCGTCTGCTGTCCACCAAGTAGCAAACGGGTCAGTGTATCTCTCCCCAGATGATCCGTCCCAAGTGGATGCTGCCAGCTCATCCCTTGCAGTCGCTGACCAAGATCAGTTAATAGCGGATCATGCTTTAAATATAAAAAAGCATACCCACATGCACCCAGCACCAGCGCCAGGATGAAGATCAAGATTATCGGCTGCAAACGGCGAAGCGGTAAGGAGATACGGTTATGTTTTTTCACGATGTCCATCTCTTATGCACCTGCCTTCTTTTCCTTTAATCGCAGCTCCGGGTTGAGGAAGCGGTAGGATAGATCAACCGTTGTGTTCACTACAAATACGATCACAGCCATTAGCAAAATATAACCCTGAATAACCGGATAATCCCGTTGCCGGATCGAATCGACGATCAGCTTACCGATGCCGGGATAGGCAAACAGCACCTCAATAACGATCACTCCGCCAATTAGACTACCTAGACTTACACCGAACACTGTAATGACCGGCGGCAGGCTATGACGAAATACATGTACACGGAAAATACGCCATTCACTATAGCCCCTTGCTCTTGCCGCTCGCACAAATTCCTGACTGAGCGAATCGAGTAGACTGGAGCGTAATAGACGCACATACACACCTGAGATTGCCAGACCGAGTGTTAACGAGGGCAGGATCAGCGTAATCCAGCCATCTCGTCCCATCGTCGGCAACCATGCCCAGCGTACACCGAGCCAATCGATCAACAACAACCCAAGCCAGAAGCTCGGCACAGCAGCGCCGATAATTGCTAACCCCCGGCTCAAATGATCGATCCAGCGATCACGATAAAGCGCTGATAGTGAACCAAGCGGCAATGCGATCAGTAACATAACGAGCAATCCGCCACCTGCCAGCTCTAACGTAGCAGGCAAACCAGCGCTAATCATCTGTATTACCGACTGTCCGGTCACAAAAGAAGTGCCAAAGTCCAACCGTACTAGATCCCATAACCATGTCCCATATTGGAACAGCAGCGGCTTGTTAAACCCCAGCTCCTCACGCAGCGCTTCCACCTGATCGCGGCTCACAGAAAGCTCATCTACGTTCAGAATTGTCAGCACCGGATCACCCGGTGCAAGACGAATAAATAAAAAGCTAATAAGCGTGATGAACAGTACAAAACCTGCGGTCTCCATCAGCTTACGAATGATAATACGAAGCATTACATCACATCCAGCTTATTCGTGATCATATAGTATTCACTGCGAGTGGTGACCCAGTTTTTCACTTTATTTTCGTTATAGGCGACAATGGTCGATGGATACAGCACAAATGCATTAATCACATGGTCATGCACATAATCAGCAGCCTGCTTGGCAAGTACGGCACGTTGCTGTGGTTCAACGGTACGATTCAGCTTGTCGATGATCGCCGTCAGCTGATCATCATGTACACCGCTAAAATTCAGCGCACCTTTTGGATGGTAGGTCGCATTCAGGTAATATCCTGCATCTCCGCGCGGTGCGGTTAGATTGCTGTACGTCGCCAGATCCCAATCCCGATTGGCCGCCATATATTCTTCCGGTGTATCGATCTGACGAATGTCGACTCCAACGCCGATTCGTCCTGCATCCGATTGGAACACCTGGGCAATCAGCGGCAGATCAGCACGTGATGAATACGTCAGCAGCGTTAATTTTAGCGGTTGACCATCCTTTTGCATCGTGCCATTGACGAATGTGTAGCCTGCTTTTTGTAAATACTGCTTGGCAACCTCTTCACCACCAGCTTGCTGCTTATACACCGGAGCAAAAGGCAATGATGGCAAAAACGGCCCAGTCGCCGGCTCACCATAGCCAAGTAAAATGCTATCCACAATTTCTTTGCGATCGATCAGCGCATCAATCGCATGGCGCACATTCACATCCTGCAATGCTGGACGCTGCATATTCATCGTCATCTGATGCACGCGAAACGTAGACGTGGCATCGACACGGATTCCAGTTTGAGCATCCAACGATGCTAGACTTTCTACCTCTGGACGGTACACAATATCGACCTGACCGGACTTGAGCGCCAATGAGCGAGCATTAGCATCTTCGTTGAAAGAAAACGTTATTCCATCCAGTGGAGAGGCTCCATTCCAGTAGCCATCATAACGCTTCAATTCCAAACGACTTCCCGGTGTGAATGAGCTTAATACAAAAGGTCCGGTACCTACTGGCTTATTCACGATATCGCTCTCATTCACATCGATAATCGAAGTATTCGGATTGACCAGCTCCGATACAAATTCCGGAAATGGCTCTGTCGTCGTAATATGAAGCGTCTGTCCATCCGCTTCAATCGATTGGATCTTCAGCGCATTGTTCACGCCTGTATTTTCCTGAATGACACGCTCTAACGAAGCCTTCACCGCATCACCAGTTAGCGGCTTCCCATTTTGAAACGTAATGCCATCGCGCAGATGAATCGTCCAATGTTCACCGTCATCACCTTCCCAGCTTTTCGCAAGCCACGGTGCTACAGCTAGCTTGTCCTCATCCAGTCGCACCAGCGTCTCGGTAATGCCTGCACGCAGTGGAACATAGCTAGAATCCGTATGCGGATCAAGTGAACGCGTCGAGAAATTATATAGAAAATGTACATGCTTCCCCTGCTCCGCTTCAGCTGCCGAGTTTGACGCAGGGGAACATGCTCCCAGCAACATCACGATCGCTAGCAGCGCACCTGCCCAGCCATATCGCCGTTTACTGCGAGCCGAGCTTGTTATATTTGCCGATTTTGTAAGGTTCATTGCGTTTACTGCGTTTACTGCGTTTACTGCATTCACTGCGCTTATTGCGCTTATTGCGCTTGTTGCGTTCATTACGTTCATTGCGCTTATCTTCTTTGCTGCGTTGATTGTGTTTATCTTCTTTACTACGTTTATTAATTTCGCTGAATGTATTACGTGCGTTAATGTGTTAGAACGTATGGATCTTTTAATATAGGATGTCAGGCGTACATCGTCATTCGATGCCTGTGGTCGTGCAATTCGACCGAGCATCGCGATGACATTATGTATAGTCGATGCTGCCTTGTGCTTGTTCGTATCTCTCATTGAAGTATCTCTCCCCTATTTGAACTCAGTGTCTCTGTTTATTCCGTAACAATTACGATCTACATATTATCGTAAACATTACGATTTGACAACAAAAAAAGCAGTATTCTGTTGAATATAACAGAACACTGCCGCTTATTATGTTGCTATGGATATATCATATATTCTCTTTATTTCGTATAGGGCGTAAAAGGCTATTTAAGGCAGCTGTCTTTTCATTTCTTTCTCTGCTCACGATGTTTTACTATAGCATCTACCATTACGGCTTACCTCTATATAAGTTGGCTAGACACTAACGTGGCAGCTCGTGAATGATGGAGCGCACATCGACTTGCTTCTATATAAGTTTGCTATACCCCTTAGTTCATTAAACAAGTCAAATCGTATATGTTATCGTATGCTAGCATTTTTATAAATCCGCATTTGCATCGAATTTAAAGTTAACATTAATCCCGGTCAACGCACTAGAACTTCATGTTAACTTGCAGATTTGACGAGAAGTTCCGAATGTGAAGCTCGAAATTAATACGGATATTCTTTCGGTACAAACAGTAACGCGATCAGATAGATCAGCAAGCTCGTACCGCTTGTTAGAAATATGCTAATGACAAACAAAATCCGTAACAGACTTGCGTCCCAACCCATCATTTGTGCCAATCCACCGATTAACCCTGCCATCACCTTATCGTGACTCGAACGATGCCATTTTTTCATTTTATTTCTCTCCTTTAATATAGTCGTGTGTGTTTTATGTTCTGTCCTGGTAGTCTGATTGAACATAGCGTTACGGATCATTAAAGCTCATTTCAAAAGAAATACGCGAACAATCTCATCCGTAGGTTCACATCATCTGCCGCGCTTATCCGTAGGTTCACATCATCTATCGCGTGTGTATGATGTGTTTCATGTATGTGTTTTTTGTCTGTCACTCGCCTGCCATTTGCCTATCACTTGTTAAACATTTCATGCCTGCGCTCGTGTAGGTTTCTCGTATTTCCTATGCGTTTGGATGTGTGTTGCTTATGTATTTATGTTACGAAATATTCGGTGCTGCTCCAACCGCCGTTAGACGGTTTTGTAACTTGGACTTTGGTCGGGGATGCGCGCTAGACCTCTACATTGGGTCAAAGATGCATACGCTATATTTTTAATCGTAAAAGATCAGGCTACTTACCAAGCTAAAAGATTATACTCCTCATCAAGCGTGCAACCATCACCAGTACAATGCGTATGTATCCAAACGCCGTTTATTATAGATGTAAGGTTGGTAAATAGAGATTAACCGATATTATACGAAAGGAGTGACGACGATGCTCTATATTTTGGCTATTTTTCTGCCACCAGTAGCGGTGCTGCTCTGCGGCAAACCGGGTAAAGCGATTCTAAATCTAATCCTGACACTGATCGTATGGCTCCCAGGGGTAATTCATGCTTTCATCGTCATTAGCCAGACTGAAAACGAGAAACGTAACCGCAAAATGTTGGAAGAAGCTAGACGTTATCATTAATCCCTTTACGCCTATACAGTGATTCGATTGCAGATGGTATGGGATTAAGTAGATAATCCATATCGATCGTACAAACACAGCGCAATTTCAAATATCTGTATCTGTATCTGTATCTGTATCTGTATCTGTATCTGTATCTGTATCTGTATCTGTATCTGTATCTGTATCTGTATCTGTATCTGTATCTGTATCTGTAAAAGTATAATTGTTTCCCGATATCCATCTATACCAACATGCACAATACAACTATTCATAAAAAGAGTGATCCGCCTTCTGCAATAGAAGTAGATCACTCTTTTCTTTTAAAAGCGTATTTCAATGTCGTCTCATAGCGATATGTTCCAGCGTTTTATATTACCACACCGTTACATTAGAGCTACCACTGCTCTGGTAGCCTTCAGTCGCCATTACCTGGTACGACCATTTGCTGCCCAGATTCATACCATGACTAGCCCAAGCGCGTACATGGTTGCTGAATGTAATCGTGGAGTTGGTGCCGATTGGACGTTTCGTCTGACGAACACTCCAGTATTGTACGAACGTTGAGCTGTTGCCTTCGATCGAAGGTGCATTGTAGCGCATCGTTGTGTAGATATCATATGTGCCGCCATCGCTCGTTACCGTCCCTTTATATGTACCTGTTGGACGGTACGTACCCCAGCTATCGACAACATAATATTCGATCAGCGAATTTTGCGTCCATCCGTACAATGTCAGATAGCCGTTGCCCTGCGGTGCAAACTGGCCTGCATTGTAATTGACAACACGGTTTGGCGAACCAACCGTCCAGCCTTTACCTACAACAAAGTTGCCTGTATTTTGCCAGTTTACACTGTAGTTACCGCCAGAACCGTTTACCGAGTTGACGATCCCGCCACCATCAGTCCAGTTTTGCCAGTAATCGGTTGCTGCGCTGGAAGTTGCTGCGAACAGACTGGAACCCATCGTTACGGCAAGCAGTGTAGTCATCAATTTCTTTTTAAATTTGAACATGGTGTACCTCCCTGAATGTAGTAGATCATTAACATAGCAACTCAAATGCCATTTTGCCTTACGACTGCGATCAATTCTATACCCCGGTATCATCGTCAATGTATCCATTCGTAACCGTGTTAGCCTGTTCAGGCTATACACATCTGTGTTGATCGATTCCTTTTATCGTATCTGTTAATTTAAGATACACATAATTGGAAAATAATACCTCACCTCCATTTCAAATTATAAAATACATATAAAGGGAACACAATTTATAAATTAAAGGTGTTTACCATTCATTTCCCAGAAAAATGTATACGCTTACATAATGATAAAATAGATTTCAAAGATCTTTTAACAGAGAAAAAATTTAAACAAAATACTTATAATCTTATATAAAGCAACTTAACTACTAAAACTTACATAGTTTGATTGTGAAACTAATATTATTTAAAATCACAATTAAATTTGTATTTTTAATCGTAAACAATGATTAAAATATATTAAAATGTAATTATATGTACTATATTACTTAATAAAACAATACAACATTATATTTGGGAGGGTTTTGTATGATTCAATCTAAAATGCCTGATAATAAACTATATAATGCACAAGATAAAGAACGCCAACAGCCTCAATCACCTAGAACTAAAGATCAATCTAGAGATGAATTTGAAAGAGATTATGGTAGAATTGTTCATTCAGCGGCATTTCGTAGACTTCAATCTAAAACCCAGGTAATAGGAGTAGGTGAAAGTGATTTTCCGAGAACACGCTTAACTCATTCTATGGAAGTAGCGCAGATTGCAAGGGGGATTGCTTCATCACTAAATTCAAAAAATAAACTATTAATAGAAAGTGATCAAAAAATCGACTCTTCTTTGATAGAAGCAGCAGCATTAGCCCATGATTTTGGACATCCTCCATTTGGACATCAAGGTGAGCGCGCATTAAATGAAATGATGCATAATGTAGCAAAAAGTGGTTTTGAAGGAAATGCCCAGACTTTTAGGATTCTTACAAGTCTTGAAAGAGGGCGAGGCTTAAATTTGACACGAGCAACCTTACTAGCAATTTTGAAATACCCAATTCGCTTTGATAAAGCAGTTAATTATGACGTATATGAAGATAAAAGTTTTGGTTACAAGCCGCCTAAGTCAAGTGTCTATGTAGAAGATCAAGAAGTTTTTGATTGGTTAATTAAACCTATGAATAGCAATGAACAAGCCTTTTATCTTAGTACACATCACAAAAATATTAATGAACACAAAAAAACAATCTACAAAACTCTTGAATGCTCTATTATTGAATTAGCAGACGACATTGCTTATGCTACACATGACCTTGAAGATGCAATTCGATTAAAATTCATAAAAAATGAAGAAATCATTTCAATTTTAGAAAAATATCATACTGATACGACTCTTAAAAAAATAAAAGAAAAATTAGAAAAAAAAGCAGTTGGACATGAGTCTGATAAAATAAAAGATATTATTGCTGATTTGATATCCATTTTCATCTCAAATGTAGATCTGAATAGTAGAAATTCTTTGAATAATAAGCGACTTCATTATCATGCATTCTTACCCGAGCCACTTAAAGAGTTAATTAAAAATTTTACTAATTTAGTATATGACAAGGTTATAAGTTTACAAAGAGTTCAAACCATAGAATGGAAGGGAGGAAATATTATCAAAGAAATGTTCGGTGCCTTTTATGATACACCTAAATTACTATCATCAGAGGACCAATCGCTCATAGAAAAAGGAAGCGAATCTACTAAAGCAAGAATAATTTGCGATTATTTAGCTGGAATGACAGATTCTTATGCACTAAGAATGTATTCTAGATTATTCGAAGGTAGAGAAAGTCGACTATTTGATATTTAAAATTTATTAATTTGATAATACTATAATATCTTGATATATATGATAAAATAAGTTGATTTTTATAGCGAAGTATATATCTTACGTATCTTCAAGTACTAACATATTTTTATTTAAATTACTCTAAACCATTTTTTGTAAAATGTTCACCTTACACCTTATATAAGTAGATTCATCCACAAATAGATAATATTCTGTATTAGACGGGTATCCTGCAACGGGTAGCCGTCTAGTCTAATTCTATAATTTTTGTTTCAAACTTTAATTAACTTCAAACCTGAACTTCAATTGCAGTTTATACGTTTAAAAATAGTTCCACCTGCTTATTCTTTAATTGTAAGTAATGAATTTTAAATCATTTCAGTTATTCAATTGGTTTGAAATTAATTATACCTGTTCAAATAGAAGTACGCTTCAACCATTCCCTTTTTAGCAAGGCATACATATACGTATTCTCATACTTCGGCGTACCATCTGCATGATTCGTAAACGTAACGAACTCCATCATACAGCCTTCCTGACGCATACCGAGCTTTTCGCACAACTTTTGCGAGCGAACATTATCATCCTCGACATAAGCATACAGTCTGCGCGCTTCCTTTTGCATGTACAGATAATCCAGTAACGCCTCTGCACTTTCACGCGCCAGCCCTTTGCCTTCATATCGCGCATTAAAATTCCATCCAATATTGAACGTATCCGGCTCACGTTCCTCCTGCATTAGAAATAGCTCTCCGATCAGCTCATCCGTTTCCTGTAAGCTCACCGCAATATGTGAATCATCGCTGTTTCGCTTCTGCACTTCCGCCGCCGCTTCCTCCAGCGTATTCATTTTGCCGTCTAAAAAGCAGTTTACCCGTGGGTTGGATGTATATTCCAGCAAGCCTGGAGCATCTGCTCGTTTAAAATTGCGTAGAATTAAACGATTCGTTTGGATCGGTTGCATGGTAGGTTCCTTTCTAGCTAGTCCAGTATAGATATAACATCATATTTTGTATAAGTCTTTTAATTATAATCATGTTTAAAAGTAGTATACATTGAAGTCACTCTACTTTTTAGTTCTATCTAAATTCGGAACAAACCATATCATGTATTTTTGTTTATAAGCTCTATCAATATCTCCAAATCGTTCACTAATTAAACGATTTTATCGCCGCTAACTAATTTCTCAACAGTATAATACCATCCGCCAGCATTATTCTTCTGTGGTTTTGGTAAATGCTTCAGCTCAATGATGTTATTTTGATCTAAATTATAAAAACGATAAGGTTCATTTTTATATTCAAATCCGATTTTAGTTATTAATCGATCCGCATGGTAACTTTTAATTCGCTTGGCAAAATCAGCTTCAACGCCCTTAAGTGCTTCATCCAAATCCAAAGCGTATGGGTCAATGACGACTATATCTTTGATTTTGTACAGGAACTCCATTTCACCGCCGTTTGCAGCCCGAAAAGTAATAAATGTTGAAGGTTTATATTGATAGCCTTGAAGATGATGCGGACAAGCATGAACGAAATGCTTTTTAGTTAATAAAATTGTATCTCCAGCCGCTACAGATAATACTTCTACATGAGATGTCATTATATTTTCGCTCCCATCACAAAATATGTATGTTTAAATGGAATATTTTATAATCTATATCCATTAATTCCATTATAAAGGCGTTGTGGATTTTTCTCTATAGCGAATTATACGAAGTCCAATGCACTTTAATGGAATACGTTGCCTGAATACAAAAAAGCCGTAGACTCATTATAAGTCCCGGCTCTGTATCTATAATTTATACGTTCAACTTTTAGCTAATCTTAAATTACTTGAATCTAATTCCGTATTCATCATAGCTTTATAATACAATTTTAATTAAATAGAAATGGGTCTTATCTCGATCCTTCCAATTCCACCGCTTTCACCTTAAACGCATCCAACATCGCCCGCACCTCATCTGTCGAACGTGCACCCATCAACTCATTCCGCAGCTCACTCGCTCCGCGGAAGCCACGCACATAAATCTTAAAAAACCGTGGCAACGGCTTAAACGATCTCGGTTCAATCGCCGAATATTTATCATGCAGATCCATATGCAGTCGCAGCAGATCAAGCAGTTCCTCACTCGTATGCTCCTTCGGCTCATGCTCAAACGCAAACGGATTACTGAAAATCCCGCGCCCGATCATCACACCATCTACCCCATACTTCTCCACCAGTTCCAGCCCTGCTGCACGATCGGCAATATCCCCGTTAATCGTCAGCAGCGTTTGCGGTGCAATCTCATCACGCAGCTTTTTAATTTCAGGAATCAACTCCCAGTGTGCTGGCACTTTGCTCATCTCGTCACGCGTGCGCAGGTGAATCGATAGATTCGCAATCTCCTGCTGCA
Organism: Paenibacillus wenxiniae; assembly: GCF_039822605.1. NCBI lineage: Bacteria > Bacillati > Bacillota > Bacilli > Caryophanales > Paenibacillaceae > Paenibacillus > Paenibacillus wenxiniae. Next base: position 129,747 of record NZ_JBCGUH010000009.1, on the reverse strand, counting down.
AAATATGCGTCAGCCAGCTACGCCATTCGTCCACTTCGCTAAAGCCCAATCGTGTTTTCACGCTGACCGGCAGACCACCCGCTTTCGCTGCCTGCACGATCTCACCTGCTAGCTGCGGACGACAGATCAACCCGCTGCCTTTACCATGTTCAGCGACGTTGGGCACCGGACAGCCCATATTGATATCAATGCCTTTAAACCCTTGCTCCGCCATCCCGATACTCATCTGCCGGAAATATTCCGGCTTGTCGCCCCAGATATGCGCCACCATCGGCTGCTCATCTTCCGTAAACATCAGCCGTCCACGCACACTGTGGTTGCCCTCTGGATGACAATAACTCTCTGTATTCGCAAACTCCGTAAAAAACACATCCGGTCTCGCCGCCGCACTCACGACATGACGAAATACCACATCCGTCACATCCTCCATCGGAGCCAGTATAAAAAACGGTTTCGGTAAATCACGCCAAAAATTGTCTGTCATATTAAAAATCCTTTCATTCTATATCCACGTTCATTATTGATACACGGGTGCGTCTAGTTGCTTCACGATCATCTTTTAAAATGATGCTTCAAGCTCGTACTTTACGATCACAGCAAGTGAAGTACTTCCAAACGTTTGATTCAACGACAACAACCATTAAATTACAATGCAATCCATTCTATCGATTGCGTCCTTAAACATCTTTAAACAAACACCTGCAAATGTCAATGATTTCAGCGATTAATGTGGAAATAACATGTAGCGATGACTACCTCAGCGAATAGAACATCCCATCCCAATCCATGATAGCCATCGCTTCAGTCATGATGGGAGTCAGATGTAATTAGGTGTAGTCCGATAAACGAATACACATAAGCCGTATTAATAAAAATATAAATGAAAATATAGATGTTCATCATACAATGTACAATCTATACTACCTTACCGCTCACACTCTATCTGCTTTTGTAGAAATTAATACAACAACATGCTAAAATAAAAACGAAACACTGTTCCATCTGACGAAACTAAATAGAAGAACATAGATACCATAAGAGAATAGTTGCAAAAGAATAAAAGATAAACATTTCAAGTGACCACGAAGATCTAGCAAAAAACGACATCAACAAAAAAACGAAATCAACAGGAGGACGATTCACATGCCAATCAACTTCCACGATGAACAAAACCGAGAAACATATGCTACTCGAAACGCAGATCCATCCTGGATTTCTGCCATTACCAAACATGTAGATGTCCCGCACAAACGAATCGCCGATATCGGCTGTGGTGGTGGCATCTATACAAAAGCACTAATCGAAATGGGCGCTGCGCATGTCACTGGCGTCGATTTTTCAGATGAAATGTTAAAAGCAGCTACGCACAATTGTAGGCATATGGTCAACGCAACTTTTCACAAAGGGGATGCCTACCACTCCAACCTGCCTGCGCATGAACTCGATATCGTGCTTCAACGTGCATTGATCCATCATCTCAACAATCTGGAAAAATGCTTTAAGGAAGTGGCACGAGTTTTAAAACCGAACGGCATCTTTATCGTGCAAGATCGCACACCTGAAGATTGCTTATTGCCTGGCGATCAAAGTCACATTAGAGGCTATTTTTTCGAAAAATTCTCTCGTCTAAAAGATCGCGAGACCACTTCCCGATACGATTCTATTCAAGTGGAACAAGCATTAACAGCCAGCGGCTTGCGCTTATTTCAAACCGTACCGCTTTGGGAAACAAGACGCGTGTACGAGACGATGGAACAATTGGAGCAAGACCTGCTGCTACGAACGGGCCGCTCTATTTTGCATGAATTGACCGAGGAGGAGTTGCAGGAGTTAGTCGCTTATATTGCCGATAAGCTACAAGGGACTGAGCTTCCGATTGTGGAGCAGGATCGCTGGACGGTTTGGTTTGCTGTAAAGCAAGGGTAGTGTACAGTGTTCAATCCTATCGAAACCTAACCTGCCCAGAGCTGCTAGCGAAATCTATACTACTATGATGCAGAGTAAGTAAATACGCTATACGTTGCAATATCGTATGAATGACATGTCATTCAATACTGTTGAAATCAAAATGTTTTATACGGCAAACTAAATAGCCTCTCCTGAATACATTTCGGGAAAGGCCATTTTAATATCATTCAGTTTACTAGTTATAATTATAAGTAATAATGATCTTGCAAAATCTCTGTTCGGTCCATCTGCTCTAATTGTACAATCAATTCACTCAAAATAGATTCTTCCATCTGCTTTAGCTCTTTTAACTTCTCTATTAAAGAACCTATACGCGCTGGATTATCATTCAAATTATACATCATAGCAATACTTCTTAAAGTCATAGAGATCGACTCGATTTCTGTATACTTTTCAATAAATTTTTCTGAATGGTTTAAGTATTTATTCTCTTTCATATATTTCAATCTACCAACCATAACGTTTTTATGTTCCCATAATGTATGGAAAATTCGAACATCTATTTTTTCTGTTAATGTGATAATTTCGTATTCGAGATAACGAATAATGTGATCATAAATAGACAAACCATAAATCCAATTCGAAGGAGGCGACAGTGAGCGAAAATGAAATGAAGAATTCAAGCTATCCTTTAATTCGGTTAAAGATTGAATAACTAAGTTTATATCAAAACGATAAGTATGTTTTTCATTGTATTCCAACAAAGATATATAGTGTCGATTATTTTTAGTTTTATCGCAATTATTAAAAGCAAGCAAAAACTCTTCAAAGTTTACTTCGTATTCTCCAAAAATTATATCAGCATTGTAACCAGAGACATGAAATTTTCTATTCTCTTTATCATATCCAAAAATCAACATCTCATGTGGCAAAGGATATTTCTTGTATGCTTTCTTGTGAGAAATATAACTCTCATCTACATACAGATAGACATACTGACCTGTATGAATAGAATCACATATAAATCCAATAAGTCCATCCTCGTACTTATCAAGAAAACGGTAATCTATTTGTTGATAGTTGATCAATGGACAACTCAAGAAAAAATCATACCATGATAAATTGGATGTATAAAATGAGAAAAACTTGCCTTCTGGAAAATTGCCAGCACAAATGAGTTGAATATAATTGCTATAGAACCAGGCCTCTGCCGATTGGTGTTGCATGGCAACTGAGAGAGGATAGGCATTACATAAATATCCGTGTATGTCTGGTTTAATAATTGGCAATTTTACAGCATTCATAAAGTATCTCCTATCGTCTTCGGTTTATTTATTTTGTTTTCCAACAAAAATAGTATATGTTTCAAATCTTTAAAATTAGTAAGTAATAGATCGCTATTATCAAATGTGATATCAAATTCCTTCTCAAGTAGAACTATTAATTCTACTGTCTTCAATGAATCAAGTCCCCAAGTCGATAAACTGTCTTCCAATCCTACTTTTTCTTGATTATTTAAAATAGTTCCTACAACAGCTTCTAATTTGGTCAAAGTGCTATTAGTCATTTCAAATTCTCCTTAAATAGAATTATTTAATAATAATACCATCAATTTCAAATAATAAGTCATCTCTACAAACATCGTTGACAACAAAAGTATTAGCAAAAGCTGGGATATTAAGCTCTTTTAACAATTTTTCAAAGATATGTACGTCTTGTTGCCGCTTAAAAAAACATGTAGATTGATAAAAATGATCAAAAGTAAGATTATTAGATTCAAGAATACTAGTGACATTTTCTAATGCTTTTTTAATTTGTTTGTAAGCATCATTTTTAAATTCTGTTCTCCCTAAAGAATTAACACTTGCTGTTCCAGAAAGTTGAATTTCTATATTTCCCTCATCTTCTATTTTCAAAGCTCTGGAAAAAGTAGGTTTAAATAAATACTCGACACCTTCTGCTTCATTCAACAATGCAGTATAGACTCTTTCAATTATAGGACGATCATTTTTTCTTTTTAGAAACATCACATCCATAGAAATATTGCACTTCTTATCTGATATTCCACCGATACAAGTGCTAGCAGGTAAAATATTTGATTTTTCACTATAGTCTATAGCAAATCTTTCAAAAAACACCCTGCGATCTGTATTAAGTTGCTCATAATTATTGTTAATATCATTTAAATATATCCATGTTCTCACTAAATGAGGGCCTAACAATTCATTCTTTTTCATAAAATCGCCTAACCATGCAAAAGTAGCCGCAAACTCAGACATTGTGTAACTATGATGAACATTATTAATATTCATCAAATAGATATACTCCATTTGACTCGTTATTACTTTAGTTCCAATAGTACCTCCTGACTCATTGGTTATATATTCAAGTTGAACATTTTTATCTTTCTTATGTATTCCATAAATTGTAATACTTGAAAGAGCGGTTCCATAAGCTGGAGTACCTTCTATATAAGATAACGGCGGAAGCTGAATATTATAATGATTAGATATTTCTTCTCTTAAAAAACTCAACTTATTTTTAGTATTTAATAATCCAAAACATTTCTCATAGACGATATCCATATTTAAATCGATAAAATACTGATAGGCATTTTTATATTCTTTTTCAATTTGTTCTATACTATAAGCTTTATTTAAGTTAAGTGTTAAATAATGCCTGACATAATCTTTTTGCTCCAGCTTCTTTACGGTTATATTTTCTGAACTCATTTTCAAATCCAACCTTTCTCTAAAATGAATTATAGTTTGACTTCTTTAATTGGAGTAATATGGTTTAGTTGCTTTTTATCTAACTTTCCTGACATAGTACGCGGGAAACTTTTCAAAAAAGCTAATTTCCCAGGTGATTTATGATTGGATATATTACTTCTTATATAAGACACAATAAGATCGATACTCTCTATCTTTTCTATTTCTAAATATGCAATTATATCCCCGCTGTTAGGGTTGCGCTGTACCGTCACATCTTTAATATAAATACTTCTTCTTAAAACCTCTTCTATTTCAGATAAATAAAATTTAATTCCACCTTTTATAATTAATGAATCACTTCTTCCCTTTATGTACAGAGCTTGTTCTGTCAAAATTCCGACGTCGCCAGTTTTCAACCAGGGAGAAGTATACAAAGATTCATCCATATTATAAATATAAGGAGAATACTTTTGTTCAACAAAAATGTGGTTATCTTTCAATTGTAAAGATAATAAGGGTACTCCTACCGAGTCATCATATTCCCCCTTAAAATCTACAGAAATCAATCCGATTTCAGTCATCCCATATAACTGTCCAATTTTCACACCAAATTTGTCTTTAAACAAATTAAAAACTTCTATAGTTAGTCTTTCTCCTGCTGAGATACAAGCCCTTAAAGAAGATAAATTCGCTTGTTTTGAAGTTTCATCATATGTCGACTGAAGTAGATTATAATGATAAGGAACGCCGTAAATAACAGAAACCTTATATTTTAAAATACTTGATATGATGTCATTAGTTCTTATCGATGGCATAATTATACTTGCACCTATATACAAACTTGGCAGTAATGCGCTCATTAAACCATACGAAAATGTAATAGGTGAAAGGATCATAATTACATCTTTAGCATGTATACCATCTGGAATACTTATGAAACGAATTATTTCTTTATGTATTGACTCATAGGTTCTACCTACAATTTTAGGAGAACCGGTAGAACCCGAAGTTGATAATAGTAGCGGAGCATCGATTCCGATAGTAGAATCGTCCAATTTTTCTATCTTCATTTCAATTTCTGAAATTGCAGCAATGCTTAAAGAACTTTCACTACTAATAAAATATCGAGGTTTTGTTTTTATAAATAATTCAAGCCTTTCATCAGCCTTTAAGCGAACATCTATTAGAAAAACACTTGCGCCTTGTTTCCAAAGTGCTAATAACAAGTATATTAATGTATGTGAACTAGGAAGCTGTACAGCTACTAAATCCCCTTCTAATATGCCTTGTTCTTCGATTTCTTTCCTTCGTTTTTCAATTTGTTCATGTAATTCTCCATATGTTACCTTTTCTGCGCCAGCATACATAAATGTATTTGCAGGAGAGCAATTAGTATTGATCAAAAAAGAATATAAGTTTTTCGCCTGGATTCCAATAGTCACGATTCTTCTCCTTAACGTTATACTTAGTTTCCCGTACTTTTATAATGCCGTATCGAATACTCCCAAAATAAATAAACTAACATGAAAAATAAAATACCTATGATTCCACTAAAATTACCCAAATTAGAAAATGCAAAATGATCTTTATCCAGAATTGCATTGGCAGGATAGTAACTGATGAAGCCCAGCGGAAATACTGTAAATAAAAGCTTAGTCGTTTTGTTAAATGCCCCAAGTGGATAGGTTAAGTAATTAGCATTTAATGTCCAGCCGAATCGGGTTAATGCGGATGTGTTCGTGATTCGGAATCCTAAACATGACCATAATAATAATAAAGCGGCTTGTATAAAGGCAGCGCCAATAATTCCTTGTATGAATAAATAGATCTGGTAGGCTGACCAATGAATTTCCAAATAATGATTGCACCAGAAAAATAGAAATATTCCACTTCCTATTTGTGCAAATGAAGTGAGTTCTAGCCTGCCACTCATCACTTGTAACATTGGATTATGCGGACGAATGAGTATCACATCAAATTCACCATTGTGAATCATCCCAGAAAAATCTCTGAATCCTGCATAAAAAGTGATCATAATTCCGTACGATAATATAAAAAACATATAAATAAAACTTACCTCGTAAATATTCCAACCTCTTATACTGTCGTAATGGCTCAAAGTGATCCAGATCGCCAGTAGTTGTACAGAATAATGAAATACGACTGTAAATAGTGTTAGAAAATAATTAAATCTGTATTGCTGATTACCTTTGATCTGTACCAACATCGATTTGATATACAATTTGATAGCAAACATGCTTATCCCCCATTAATAGAGATCCTTTTTGTAGCCTTATTCCACAAATACCTCCCTATAACCGATGTTACAATAATCCAAAAAATCTGAACTATAAAAGTAGTTATAATATCTTCATTTGTTGTTTTATTAAGATAGATATTAATAGGCATAAAGACGATACCTGAAAAAGGCAGTAGCTTCACCCACGGTAATATAGATTCTGGAAAAAACCACAATGGTACTATAGCTCCGGATAACAATCGAATCGTTTGATCTTTAAATACACTCAAACTGAACAACTTCGTAATCCAAAAAGCCATAATCGCTGCAATAAAGTTGAGGTTGAATACTAAAAAAAATGAAAGCAAAAGACTTATCAAAAACAAAAACGTTTGATATATACTTGGAGGCCATTTCAGATCAAAAACCATATTTGTTATTAAAAAAATAGGAACGACTTTAATCAATAGATTGTTTAGATAACTACCTACTTCTTGGGAAAAGTGATAAAACTTTAGACTTAACGGTCTGGTAAGATCACTAGCAATTTCGCCATTTAATATGCGATTCTGCACTTCCATAACGAATCCCATATCGATTCTGGCTGCAATTCTTGCAAGAACCATATATGTAATTAATTCAGGTTTACTTACCATGTTATTTCCTGGATTATCCATAAAGATCGTACTCCACAATGCAATGCTTAAATAGATAAATACAATATCGATCAGTACATCAATAAAGTAATTCGCCCTAAACACCATCGAATTTAAAAATGATTGCCGAGCAATATAATAAAACGTTCTAATCGAATATAAAGATCTTGTCATTACTTTCAACTCCTGCCTTCGTACACCTGTCTAATTAAATGTTCGATTTTGGGTTCTTCTAAATGACAATCTACCACAGGAAACTTGCGGGAAAGTTCTTGTACAATTTTAGTTGCTGAAACATGCTCTTTTTGGAATAAAATTTTTACCTTGTTTCCTTCATTCGATAAAACGCTTCCAAATTCAAATTGTACATTCGGAATAGGTTTCTCGAATTGCACCGTTATAATTCTTTCATTACCATAGGTGTCAATAAAGGACTTCATTTGTCCATCAAAAATAAGTACACCCTGATTAATCATCAATAAGCGATCGCAAACCTGTTCAATATCGTCCATATCATGAGTAGTTAGTATAATGGTCGTTTCTTTTTCCTTATTTACTTCTCTAAGAAAGCTCCTCACTTGCTCTTTAGCAACAACATCTAATCCGATGGTAGGCTCATCCAAAAACACAATAGAAGGACTATGTAAAAAAGCCGCAGCAATTTCCGCACGCATTCTCTGACCTAAACTTAGCTGTCTTACTGGAGTAGAATAAAACTCATTTAAACTGAGTAGCTCTATCATTTTGTTTAGATTTTCATTAAAAATAGAATCAGGCACTCTATAAATATATTTAAATAACTCAAATGATTCCCTAATGGCTAAATCCCACCATAATTGCGTTCGTTGACCAAAAACTACACCAATGTTCATTGCATTTTTCTTTCTATCTTTATAAGGTTCTAAACCATTCACTAAAACTTTTCCATCAGAAGGAGTTAAAATACCTGTTAGCATTTTTATCGTTGTCGATTTTCCCGAACCATTAGGGCCGATATATCCAACCACTTCTCCTTTTTCTATATTGAAATTGATATGCTTTACCGCTTCTTTATCTTGCCATACAGGTTTGATCAGATCTTTGATGCCACCCATCAAACCCTGTCTATATTGCTTTACGTAATATTTTTTGTATAAATTTTCTACCTGTATCATAGCTATAGTTCCTCCTGAGTGTAGTTACATTCGCTTAAATACCTGCTCTCTGTGCTCAAACTCTTCTAAGCTAAAAGGTACATTTAAAATCAAAGATTTCACTCCATGATTTTTGTATTTTTTTAAATAATTTGCGACTTGATCATAACTTCCTACTAAATAGGGATAAATATTTCTACCATTTTTAAACACACCCAACCAATATACAGAATCGTGAACTTCATTTTCCAGAGCTAGATTAGCTAATTGTCTTACTGCATTCATCTTAGAATTTTTTTTGAGTAATAGTTGGATTTCATTTTCTCTGGATGATGGAAAAGTTGCTTTAGCTACTTCCCAAGCCTCTTCACTTGTAGTTCGAGCAATAATGCCAAAACAAACACCAAAATCACAATCTGTAATTTCTCCAAACATTTGTTTAAAGGAATCAATAGGCCCAGGAACCGTTAAAAAACCATTCGCCCCATTTTTACTACTTTCAAAGGCATACTTTGACGTCCCTGATATAAAGAAATCTAGCGGGTAATTATTTTCATTAGCAAAATAAGTTTTTTGATTATACAGACCATGATCATAATCGGATTCAGTGCTAGATAATTTCTGCTGTAGATCATGCATATAATCAAGAAGCCAATCATATCGATTAGTTTTATAACTATCTTCTGTAGTTCCGTTAAGCCTTTTTGAAGTACCATCAATCAAATTTAAAGCGATTTCACGTTTATGTAAATATATAGTACTTTTAATAATGTTACCCAAAGTGTCAATAGACATAGTATCTGGTTGCAGAGCTACGAGTGGGCGTATATTTTTAGTTTTATCCAGTACAAGATTACTAATTAACCACGGATTTATATTGCTTGTGGAATATGTTATAAGAAGCCCTCTATAATTATATTTCTCGGAGCATTGTGCTAATTGAATTACATGCTGATAATAGTTTTCAATTCCAGCAGCATGAGGCGTTTGTGAATAGATATGCAATGTTGTTAATCCTTTCATTTTAGATTTAGGATGTTAACTAAACCCTTACTTATTTCGATGATAATCAATAATCTCCAATAAAATCTTCTCTGTAATTCCTTGACTTTCTTTTATTTTGTTATTGTAATACTTATTCAATAATCTGTTTGCTTTAACTGCCTCTATCGTATTGTACGTATATTGCAGTTTTAATTTCTCAATTACATACTTTTGAAATCTTCTTTGAAATTGATGTCTTCTTGCCAGTTGCTCTTTATTATAAATACCTTCGCCACGATTGAACAATACAATACTTTTTTCTTTCAAACCGAACATGCCCGCACCACCTGAATCTCCAAACAATCTCACAGAAATATTAATATCTAAAATATCAATTTCTGAATGAGGTTCACCTATATTCATATTGATCGAAAAAGTATAGGCTAATCCATTTAATAAATTATGAAATAGAAGAAGATCCAAGTGTTTTTTTCTTTGAAATAACTTGTAAGATTCCGAATTTAACGTTGTGACTACCTCATATAAACCCTTCATACTTCTTTCTGATAACCAACTAATTTGACTTAGATTTTCCATCGCTATTTCTGTATCTAACAGATCATGACGCTTATATTTTTGTGCTGGAGGTATACTTCCCGTTACAGCCTTATAAATATCAATAAACGAATTTTCAATAAGCTCATTAATCTTTAATATGTATTCTTTGAGTTTTTTGTTAACGGTTCCATTTCTATTTTTACGTAGTTTAATATTTAATCCTAAAGGTAAGCCTTGTTCTATTGCCTCTACGGGATCAACGTTCATTATTTTTATATTTAGATCTTTTTTATTCAACAAATTTTGATGAATATCGAATAAAATGCTTGTTCCAATAAAACTAAAAGGATCTACTAATTTCCTACGCTCATATCTACTTTGTAAATCTTCATATACGACTGTATTTTTATTTAATTGATTTATCACATGATCATCCACTATATAAAGATGAGTATGAAATCTTTTTACAGGTTGTAAACCATCACGGTCCTCAGTCCAAGGATCATAATTAAATACGATTCTTGATACTGTATTATGTAAATTAAATTCTTTTTTTATATCCTCTTCATTAATAAAACAAAGAAAAAGCTCAACTAATTCAGTATATAATGTAGCTTCCTCTTCAGAAAGCTGATTTATAGTTCGCTTCTCTCTTTCACTTACTTCTATCAACATGATTTCTAAAAGACCATGAGCTAATTTCTTATCCATGATGGCAATCTGTCCATTATCGCTAGTTGAAAAAGCAATTGGAGGAATAACATGAGTTTCTGGGACTGTCGGTATGGGAATATGTAAAGCCATTTTCAATTTCAAAAGATTACTAGGTGCAAGAAAAACACCGTCCTTCACTATAACACTCCTCTCGAATAAAACATAAAAATAATATGTACAATATAAACCATCACAATCATTTAGGCAACAATTTATTTTTAACTATACATATACAATATAGATAGCAATAAAATAAAGGGGACGATAAGCTCAGGATTAGTCCTCTGAATTTCACCGTCCCTTTAGATCATTTTACTATTGATAATTTATTAGTTTAATACTTATTCTAGCCTAAATATAACAATACAGCTAACTCTCTTAAAAGGCACAACATACCAGTTTCATCTATTTATTCATCAAACGTCATACGCAATAACGCTTTATTCTCCAGCCCTCTAATCATAGGTGTCCACGATTCCGTTGCAGATGTATTGGCTAAAGCATCCTCCACCATTTGTAATTTCGCATCAAGTACATCGATATAATGCAGGGCGACCGCTTCCGGCAATTGAGGCTGTACCGGGCTACCCCATTCGCCCAAATTATGATGAGACAGAACCAGATGCTGTAAAGCAACTACTTGCTTAGCGTCCAGCGGTATATGATGAGTGATGGCTGCTTCCACAATCCAATTGGAAGCCATCACGATATGCCCGATCAGCTTGCCGTGGTCACTATAATCTGTCACGATACCTAGTTGTGCATTCATCTCTTCCGGCTTCGCAATATCATGGAGAATAATGCCGGCTTTCACAAGATCCGCATTTAAAAAAGGACGCTGTTTACAAACAAAATCGCCAAGCTCCAGCATGCGCACGATATGATAAGCGAGTCCTGCAAAGTAGGCATGGTGATGAAATTTGGCCGCCGGGTATTCCATCAGCTTGTCTTCGACTTTGGCAACACAATAGGATACGATTTGTTTGATTGTTGGATCGTGGATCTCATTCATTGTGTTTTGAATCGTATGGATCAGATCGGTCGGGCTGATCGGTGCTGCTTTGATAAAATCGGTTAGCGAAATCTGATCTTCTTCTACGGCTTTGCGGATACGGCTAATTTTCACCTGGAGCTTATCTCGGTAGGTTTGCACACTACCTTGTACTTTGACTAGCTCCATCGCAGCGAAGGCTTCTTTTTCGTCCGCGGTTACGTCCCAATATTTGGCGGAAACTTCTCCAGTTGCATCCATGAGGATGATATCGAAATAGTCTTTGGCTGGTGTGGTGTTGGTTTGTTTGGTTTCGAGCATTTTGAGTAAGTAGAAGCCGATGAATTCTTCGCCTACTTTGAGTTGGTTGATAAGAATGGTGTTCGACCACCTTTGTTAATAAGTATATTCATGATTTTCCAGTATAATATATTCTTTTTTTCAATGTATCTTTTATTAATCAATATTATACGTGTTTCTTCTAGCTGATAATGCTTACTTAATTCTTGTCATAATTAATCATAAGTGATAAATTCTTTATTTTCCACTACATCAAGTTCATAGAATTTAAGGATCACTCAGCCTAACAATAAATTAAATACATCTCCTAACAACATTTTACCAAACTCTAGTTATATAGACCGGTGATAAAAAGAGCTTTATATATTGAAATTATAGCTTATAAAATCGAGATACATTCTATAAATCTTTCCACAAACAAAAAGACATGACAAGCGTGATCATTCACATTGACCATGCCTGTCACATCTAATCTGTAACACGATATACTGTCTAAAATTGACGACCAAATCAGCATGTCTCGCGGAGACGGTTTTTATGAAAATACCTCAATAAAGAGTTTCTGTTCACATCTAAAATAGAAAATTTATTTTAGCGAAAACTCAATACTCAGAATTTAAAACGCATTACTAAAAATTTCTCTTTGTTAGCCTTAGTGCTTCTTCAAATCCTTCAAATTCATTCTTTAGTTTAGAGTACTGGTTATTAACCTTCTTTGCCTTCATAAGTGGAACCCGCTTCTCTTTCAGATCTTTGTAAGACGCTGGCAAACCACCAATTAATATTATTCCCATTAAAACTAATGCAGCCGTAGGAAAAAAAAATGCAATAATCGCACTTATAAATGCTCCAGCAGCTAAATATTTTAAATAATAGAGCAAATACCATAAAACAGACTTAAGCCACATTGATGTTCTCCACCTTATCCATTATATCATTCATTTGTGGATCAATTTGATTATCGATTTCATGAGCGTACTTTGTTCGGATGTAAGTACGAATCAGTAGTCTCTCCTCAATAGAAATTTCTTGAGTATTCATAAGACGTTCAAATGAATTAAAAAAGTACATTTCATCTTCACTCAGAAGATAATTATCATTCTTAACTTGTACAACAAGAAGATCCATGTATTCTTTGAAAGAATACTGAAACATCAATACTCCCTTTAGTTTAGATTTTTGTTTCATTTTTTCAGTAAACTGATACGCTTTGAGCGCATTATAACGAATTTTAAGATTTTTGATTTGCCGATCTTGCTCTTGCACAAGCTGCTGAAGTCGTTGAATTTCGGATTGTAATTTTCGAACTTGTTGTTTTAAACGATTAACTTCAGGTTGGCGGGATAAGGCCCCTGCAACTACACCGCCTAGTGCAGCAATAATCGGTACTAGTATAGGTAATGCCATATTTATTATTCCTCCTCAAAAAAATCAACCAAATCCTCAAAAATTGTGTCCTGTTTCTGTAATTCTCGTATATATCCGCTCCCATCTGAATAGCTGATGAGTGATTTTCCAGTTTCAAATACCTGCCTCTCTAATAATTTATTTTCGTCGATAATTGAAGCTGTTATCCGCTCCATAGCTTTAATTTCCTGATAATTAAGCCTTAAAAAAACGCACATCTCTTTCATTAGCATAGAGAGCATCGGCCAATTAATATAAGGCACACCACTCTGACGTGCCATACCTGTAATTCCATGTGTGAGAAAACCACTTGTATACGTGATGATTCTCAACTGCGTTTTACGTATATCATCTTTTATTTCGCGAGCTAAAAAATATGCCTCACACAATGCGTATAGTAATCCTTGAGATGCAATATCCTGCATACGAACTGTAAATATATGATTAAAAGCTGTTACTTGATTGACATTATTACCTTTGACGCTATCTTTGGTGACCTTGAGCAACCAGTTACTCAACTTACCTTCTTTTTCATAATCAAAAAAAGAATGAAATGGAATTGGTAGTCCCTGTTTTGAAAATGTATCAGCTGTAAGATGTCGAAATACTTGCAAAATACCCTTTAAAAGTCCGTGCTGATTGCAAAGTAATTGAAATGGATTATCACCAGACTTAGAAAAAGGGTCGTGTCCTCTCATAAGTCGATGAAATCCAATCTCTGGTCTACTTATACCATCACGGTTGATAAATGATTTAAGTCCAGATGGCATTATTGCCTGATCGATTTCATCTCCATTATGTTGAAGAAGTCTTCCTAGGAGTGTTTTCGGATTTAATTTAGACGAATCTGTGTGTATTCTGTCCAGCATAGTCTCAATTTTTTTATTAGAAGAAAACACTCCGCCAAGCACACCAAACACAAGTGAGAAAGCATAATCATAACCATCTAGCTCAGATGGAGAGTTATCAACTTCCAAAGAAGAAATATTCAAAATGCTTTTTTTAGTTGATTGGATATGATGCTCTAATTGATCAAGTTGAATTAACGAATTTTTAAATATATTTATATCAGCTGTTTGCATAACTAATTACTCACTTCCTCCTAATGCAAATGCAAGCAAGCAAAATAAGTAAGCAATTTCATTCAAGCTGACCGTAGGGTGAGCATGTAACTTTAATTGCTGAACTAGATCATCTGAAATATCAATAGTTACACTTTCATTAAATGAGAAAACTAAAATACTAAGATCCATTTGCCGAACAAATTCATTTCTAGCATAGCCAAGTACCCAGTTAAGTGAAACTTCTACGTCAAGTCCTAAAGTTTCAAATTTATCGTATAACGGTTTGGGTAACATTACTTCCAATTGAACTCCCTCCTTTAATTTGGTTGCAGCATAGATTTTATGGATTATCTTAAAGTATTATATTTAGTCACTTTTAAATACTTTTAAAAGCAATCAGCATAGGTTCAATCCATAAGAATTTCTCAGTGTTGTTTTACTACGTTATAAAGAGTAGGAGGAAGTCGTTTCCACTTGCTATGTGAGAGAAAGCATTCTAAATTTTTGCAATGACGTAGATAGATATTTTCTTGATAAATAACTAATACATGTCTGAAAATTCTTGATAGAGACGCTTTGACTCCATTTTTATTTTAAAAAAATCACTTTAATATCATTTGTTAATACAGTCACGGACAAAAATATTAAATTGGAATATAAATGTAAATTTGAGCTATAATTCCAATACCCATCTTTAGTTATGCAGAGTCTCTCATAACCATCATCTTTTCGTTCATCCATTCAGTAGAATATTTTTATGAAATATCAGATATAGTAATATTCGATTTTCATTTACAAAAACCTTCACTAAAAAGAAAATATATCCTTTTAAAGGAATTATATATGATTTAAAGCTGTGTCAGTATAAAATATTATTGCCGAATATAAATCAAAGAGAGCGTCTAATTAAAAACGCTCTCTACATCTAACTATCGATTTCTAAAACAAGATCCTACAGATCAAAACCTCAATTGTTTATTTTAGAAAATTATTTTTAAAATCAGAATCTTCTATCGTAGAAGTTATAAACAGCGCAGAGATACTTAGAAGTCCGTCTTCTAAGTATCTCTGCGTTGCATCTCCGCCACCGACTCCACATGCACCGTATGCGGGAACATATCCACCGGCTGCACCTCCACTGTCCGATACCCGCCTTCCTCCAGCACCTGCAAATCCCGTGCCAGTGTCGACGGATTACATGACACATACACAACCCTCTCCGGTTGCATCTGTATAATTGTCTCCAGCAATCTCGGATCACAGCCTTTACGTGGTGGATCGACCACAATCACGTCTGGTGTGATGCCCTGTTCTTTCCAGCGTGGAATGACATCCTCAGATGCGCCGACTTCAAACTCGACATTGGTCATGCCGTTTAGTTCGGCGTTTTTACGTGCATCTTCAATCGCTTCTTTCACAATTTCAACGCCGTACACACGTTTCGCATGCTGTGCCAGGAACAATGAGATTGTACCGATGCCACAGTACGCATCGATTACGGTCTCCTTACCCGTCAAACCCGCATACTGCACTGCTTTCTCATACAGCACTTCCGTCTGCACCGGATTCACCTGATAAAATGAGCGCGCGGAAATGGCGAATTTTACATCACCGATATAATCGTGGATTACGTCGCGTCCCCACAGCGTGCGCGTTTCATCGCCGAAAATAACGTTCGTTTGCTTCGTGTTGATATTCTGGCAAATGCTCACGACCTGTGGCATCTCGGCACGGATACGTTCGATCCATTCCCGTTTACGTGGCAGGCGTTCGCCGTTGGTAACGAGTACGATCATCATTTCGTTCGTGGCAAAACCGATTTTGACAACGACATGACGCAGGATGCCTTCGCCTGTTTCTTCGTTATAGGGCTGGATATGCAGCTCTTGACCAATCGCTTTGACTTTGTTCACGAGTTCATCGTTACGGCTGTCTTGAATGAGGCAACTTTGCATGTCGATGATGCGGTGACTGCCACGTGCGTAGAAGCCGCCGACCAGTTGTCCATCCTGTTGACCGATGGGCACTTGGGCTTTGTTGCGATAGCGCCACGGTTCTGTCATGCCGAGCGTTGGCAGTACACGGATACCGTCCGACATTGTAAATTGCTTTGCAGCAGACGAGTCTGATTGGGTGAAAGTAGCTGCATGAACTGCTTCATCGCCACCTGGATGTGTAATATATACCTGGTCTGTTACTTTTTGTTCAGTATCTGTATCTGTTGCATGTGATTCAATCTCGGAAGAATGAAACTTTTGATCCACACTTGATTGTATCGTCTTATTTTCGATTGCTGTACGTTCTGTTCCTATACCTTCTGTTGCTGTAGCTGCTATCCCTGTGCTTTCCGAATCATCCGACTCTGTCTGCTTCTGCACAGTCAGTTTACCAATCCGCTCCAGATTGTCGATCACGTGCTGACGTTTCCATTCCAGCTGTCCGGCATAGCTCATATGCTGGAGCTGGCAGCCGCCGCATTGCGTGTAGATTGGGCAAGGGGCTTGTAAGCGATCTGGACTTTCGTTTAGTACATTGAGTAGCTTGGCATAGCCGTATTGTTTTTTCGTTTTGAGTACGCGCGCTTTCACGCGTTCACCTGGCAGGGCGCCGGATACGAATAAAGTATAGCCGTCTGCGCGACCGACACCTTCGCCTTCGTGCGTTAAGCCGATCATCTCCAGCTCGATTTCATCATTTTTGGCTACCGGCACGTTAGCGAGTGCTGCGGATGCAGCTGCCGGTTTACGGCGATTGGATTTCGATTTATGTGAGTGACCGCCTTTGCGGTTGTTATTCATGGTCATTGCTCCATTTTCCATCTTAATTTGAGTTACGCCCGGATGGGCAACTACTAAATTGTATAGAAAACTGCACGACGTTACAATACATATCGCTACTTTCACAGCGGATTATTGGAATTTGTTTGATGGATGGAAGTGAGGAATAGGGTTTGTCATGGATGATGTGTTGATGGTAGATCTTTATCAGGTCATGAAATGAATAACGTGTTGAGGATAGATATTCATTCATGGCATGGATGGTGTGTTAGTGGTACATCGTGATTAGGTCATGGCAGGCATGAATGATGTATTGGTGATAGATCGTTATGATGTGGTTGTGAGTGCATATGATTATGAGTACATATTGTTATAGGTTTACGATCTGTTATGAAGAAAGAGCAGGTTCAAACAGTATCTTATTTAAACCTTCTCTTTCTTCTCTTTCTTCTCTTTCTTCTCTTATTAGTTTGTTGCTTTTGGTACTATCGCTCTCACTGGACATTTCCACTTGCAAACTATATTGTTTTCATTTTCAACACATACCATAGTACACAAGTATAGTTCAGATCGCTTGAATTCCTAAATGCAAATCCACAACAACGGGTTCAGCATGGCATCATTTGCAACCTAGCAAAATATAAGGAAGTTATATGTCTGCTGCATGCTCTCATCGATTAGATCCACCGTCTCGACATGCTGATCTCATAGCCGTTACCTCAAGCAAGATAAAATGATACTTAAACATGTATACCATACTGCCAAATTTCGCAACCTCGCAAGTGCTTATTCCTTGCAACACAGCGGCTCAACTAGAATAAATCGAGCAAAACGTCCGATCAAATCGACCGGCGAGCAGGTCTTCTTTGCGGATAAAAAATTGCATATATCCTGCATCCCACCACACAAAGCCGATTTTTTGATCACTATCTACCTCAAGCAGCATATACACATTGTCTAGCTCCTCTTGCAGACGCGCTTCATCGCCGTCAAAATGTTTGAGCAGTCGTTTGCGATCATCGTCTGGACGATACGTATATTTGCCGTTGTACAGGTATGATGTTGCAATCAGCTCGTCGTCGCCATGCTGACCTTCGGCGTAACCGAATAACTGACCGATTTTATCCCCAGGCTTCCAATCCATTTCTTCGGTAATGAGCATATAGTTTTCTTCCGATTCATCGGTTAACGTATCCTGATCCAACAGATGCACTGTGCTATATCCGTAGTTCGGGAACTCAACATCAGCATGGGCATGAACTTCATAAGCCTCAAACTTAATTTCGTCTTCTTCCTCCCAGATCGTAAATTCTTCGTACTCCTGATACTTTAACTGAGACATGTCCGCTTCAGACCAATACAGTACCCGATGCTCGATATTTTGGGCGGTCTCCCCTTCTCCGGCAAAGAAATATAACATTCCATGCTGGGGCAAAAGTGAGCTATGCACACCCCCATACTCTTCATCCTGTATTTCTGCCTGTAATTGAGCTAGATTGAGTTGGGCGATTAAGGTCATCCGCTCACCATTTTTCGATTGTGGCCATTCCAGTTGCTCCGGCAAATCCGGCGCTCCACCAAAACGCGAGTGTCCGACACGTTCATGTCCCTGCTCGCCGCGAATTAGTTTTACAAGTGGACGCTGATGATTGCGTAAATACGGCTCTAGCTCGGGTGCTTCGTATTTTTCAATTAATTGTTTGAGCTTCGTTTCAGGTAGCAGGTTGGGATAATTGGAATATGTACTCATGATCTGTTGCTCCTTTCAAATGTATGCATGGTAGAGTAAATGATAGGTATTCTTCTCACTTTAATGACAGAAATGGCAGCAGGCAAATAGGGCTGTGTGGGATGATTGCGTCGTTCTCGCTAATTGGTTTGATCGTTGTTGCTATACAGTGCTGCTGCTTCGATATCGCCAGCATTTGCCGAAAATCCATCTGTATCTAGTGTACTAGTAACAGCGTGCCTACTCAAGTTAAGCGACATAAAGGGGATTGGGAATATAGGATGGAATATGGGTGTGGGACGGGATACGAGATATGGAATAAGAGCGTGAGTATAGAGAGTATGGAATATAGAATACGGAATGCGGAATACGGAATACGGAATACGGAATACGGAATACGGAATACGGAATACGGAATAATGTTACTTGACTCTTCCCTCAAACAATACAAAAAAAAAATTCAACTGGCGCAGTAATACTTGCTTGCTTTTTAACTCTTTCCTCAATCAATACATAAAAAAAGCTTCCACAACTCCCTCGTCTTCCTTTCTTTTCAGAAATTCAGGGATAAGGATTGTGAAAGCTGTATTGCATTGCTGTATTGCATTGCTGTCTTGATCACATTTCATTGGGTGAACACTCTATTCAATAATGCGATATTCATTCGCTGTTAGGACACTCATTTGATACTATGCTGTTAGGACACTCATTCGATACTATGCTGCTAGGACACTCATTCGATACTATGACTCATTTGAGATTGTAATGTTAATGTGGTGCTAAAAGGTTGATTAGATACTACGCTGTACATTCGTTGCGATCGTACTAATTCGCTGCAAAAATACGCAGCTTATGCTTCAGCACTTCAAATTGTCCTGGCAGACTTCCACCTAGCTCGCCATCCAGATTTAATAACACTTTATCTGCCTGTGGAGCCTCGATATGCATACGACTCGTGCGGAAATAGAGCACTTTGGGATCGTCCAGATGCTCGCCGCGCAGCGCCATCGTGACGAGACGAATGAATTCGGCGAGATTACAGTTTTTCACAGCGATTACGTCGAACATGCCATCGTCGATGCGTGCATCGGGTGCCAGCTTTTCAAAACCGCCGACAGAGTTACTGTTTGCGACGAGGAAGATCATAAACTGATCATGGATCGTCTCCATACCTTCCGGGCGAATGATCAGCTCGGTCGGTGCCAGATTGACCATTTTCTCGATGCCCTTCATATAATAAGCCATCTGGCCAATCATCGTCTTCAGCTTGCTCGGTACTTCATACGTCAGTTCGGTAAACGAACCGCCACCTGCAATATTAATAAAATAACGATCGTTCACGCGCCCGATATCGATCGGACGAGTATGTTGCCGGATCACCAGATCACAGTACGTCTCCCAATTACGCGAAATGCCAAGCGCACGGGACAGATCATTGGTCGTACCGAGTGGGAAAATGCCCAGCGGCGGCGGATTATCATATGCAGCCATACCGTTGATCACTTCATAAATCGTACCGTCACCACCGGCGGCAATAATCATATCGTAGCCGCCACGTTCAATCGCATCCTTAGCCGCTTCAGTTGCATCATTTTCACCGGTTGTTGCATGACAGCTTGCTTCAATGCCGCCGCGATCCAAACGCTGTAAAATATCTGCCAGTCGGCGACGCATTTCCTCACGACCGGAAGTTGGATTGTATATTAATCTCGCTCTTTTCATTCCTGTATGCCACCTATTGTTGAGTTGATAAGCCTGTTGCAAAACGCAAACCAATTCACCTGCTATGAGTACAGGCAAACCAACAGACCGGGCTGTGTTTTATTTCGTTACCGTCATCTGTTCCAGCAGCACATCCACCTGACGCTGAATCCAGTGAGATAGGCGTGGATGCGGCAATAGCGCTTCACCTGCATACTGATGAATTAACCCTTCCAAACGGCGAGGAATCACGGTGTTCAGGAAATACCCACGGCTCAAAAAGAGTGGGGCAACCAACACGCGGTAGCCACGCTTTGTCCACTTTCTCGTCTTCAGTGTCAGGCTATCCGGATTGAGCAGCGCATAGTCGGCATAAGCTGTTCCACTAATACCACCTACTCGTCTGGATAACGAAGCGATTCCTTTTACCCAGCGATGTAAAAAACCGGGATGAATGCTACCGTGACCGACGATCAGCACAACTTCGCGTGTCTTATCTTCGGATAGATGCTTCACTTTGTCCCATAACATATGAGCGATATCTTCATCATCATCGACCGGATAACCAAAATGAACCTTCGCTGTTATCCGAAAAGGTTCAAGGTCGGTCTCTTTATCCGGCGTTTCTTTCACGCCGAGTGCATACGATATTTCATCAATATGCGTACTGCCTGAAGATACAAACAGGGGGATAACCAGCAGATCGGTTACCCCTTGTCGCTCCAGTTCATCAATTCCATCCTGTATCAATCTACCTGGCACATTGTCCAGATAGCTGCTATATACAGGCAAGTCTGCCGGAAACGTAGTACGCTCGATCGCTTCATCGATCCAGTGCATCCATTCCGACTCCGGCGATCCATGACTAATAATCAATATCCCCGGTTTGCTCATGAATTATCTCCCCAGACGCTCCAGCGTCATCTTATAGCCGTCATTGCCATAGTTCAGGCAGCGTTTGACACGCGAGATCGTTGCCGTACTGGCACCCGTCTCTGCTTCAATCTGATTGTACGTCGCTCCCTTACCTAGCATGCGCGCAACTTCCAGACGCTGAGATAGTGATTGAATTTCATTGACAGTGCACAGATCGTCGAAAAATATATAGCATTCTTCCAGATTCTTCAGTGTCAGAATCGCTTCGAATAATTGGTCAACGCTTTTATCATCAAGCTTTTTAAGTTGCACGATTAGATCATCCCCTACTACGGTTAATGTAATTTCATTGTATAGATTACCATTCGTTTTTTCAAGCGTTAACGATGTACAGTATTGCAGAATGACAACGCTCTGACGCTTTGGTGTCACTGCGTTAAAGCTATGGTGAAAATGAAAATGGAATACGCGACGTTTTCAAATGATGTCTTTGGTGTGTGGACAGCAATTGGAAATGATAGATCGGCGTCATGTTCGGCTAATAGCGAAGTGACTTCCAATTCACGAATCAACTCGTTACCAATGGCATTCTCCATAGTGTGGACAGTGTACACGGCTTGATGTCAGTTTGGCAAAATGATGTTTATGGAAATAATGGTGAAAACTTTGCAGTGATGGCTATGAAATGGAGCGCGTTGGTGCGTGAACATTGCTCTGTTGGTGGTAGTTTACAAAGTGCTCATTGTAACAAAATATTCGTTTTTGATTGGTAGGTTGTTATAGATAGTTGTGATGTTTATATAGATAGTTATGATGTTTAGTAAGCGTTTGTGTATCCATAAAGGTTTATTTGGCATTTTGCACGTATGCAAATATAGTTTGCGAATCGCTTCAACCGCTCCGGCAAGGAATACGGTGATGTCCTCAAGTAGAACGTAAAAATCTACATTGGCTTTTATTTCGTAGATTTCTGTGCAAGACGGGAATCCATCCACTTATTCTTTCACAGCGTGATTGCTATTCCACAATGTCCATTTGCGTGTACAATCTTCATTTAACGACTCAATTATCCCTACCTTTACACCAGTACCCATCCTCAGATCAGCAAAGACGAACACATATTTAAACTACTTAAACCAACCACGCTTCGTAAACAGCATCATCATCCCTGCACCGAGCGCTACCATTAGGATCAATACAGCAAAATAGCCATATTTCCAATGCAGTTCAGGCATGTTGTCGAAGTTCATACCGTAGATGCCTGCGATTAAGGTTAAAGGCATGAAAACCGTGGTGATGACAGTTAGTGTTTTCATAATGCCGTTCATCCGATTGGAATTGAGCGAAATATAACTATCTCGCAGATCGGATGTCATTTCGCGATCCGACTCGATCATATCGGACAGTTTGAGCAGGTGATCATAAATATCGCCAAAGTACGAATGATGCTCGTCGATCTGCTGGATATGTTGCGAGTTGATCACACGATACATCAGGTCACGCATCGGGATAATGGTACGACGCAACTTGAGCAAGCGAGATCGCAGGGCGAATACTTGATTAAGCAGCTCATCGACGGCTTCGCTGGGACCTAGCTTTTCCAGTGTATCGAGTTCATCCTCAATATCGAATACACATGGAAAGTATTCGTCAACGATTTTGTCGATGATCAGATAGGCTACTGCGATAGGACCTCGCATCCAGACGGGACGTTTCGTTGTCCGATAGCTCAGTACGCGCTCCCATGCGTTATCGACTTCGCGTTGCTGCTGCGAATGGAAGGAAACAATCAAACGCTCGTTAATGAACAGATCGACTTCTTCCGCATTTAGCGTATCTCGCTTCACTGTATGTAAAACGAGAAATTGGGTGTCACCGTAATAATCCATTTTGGGACGTTGCAGCAAATGCATGCAGTCCTCAATCGCCAGAGGATGAAAATGAAAAAAGCTGCTCAGCCGTTCTGCTTCTTCCTTCGTCGGCTGATCAAAATCGACCCAGCACCAGGCATATTGGTCCGAATGGATATCTTCTAGCGGTACATTGTCCACAATTTCGTGTTCTGCTGTGATGCCGAGTATACGTATCAACAGGTTCGCCCTCTTTTCGATAAAATCATGCTTCATAAATCTGTCGCGAGTATATCATATAGGAATGAGTCAGATCGAATTTCAGCCAGCCGCAGAAGACATAAAAAACCGCCGTTACGATGCAACGGCGGAAATTCCATGTTTTGGTTCCAAGTGTGTGGCCAACTTGTGTTGTAGGACTGCAACTACTTCCTTCTATGCAATTCCTATCCTACGAGCTTGCTCACACCTCTATTTTTAGCCTATATCCACGTTTAGTCTGTTGATCGTATCACTTAGAACAGATCGAACAGCAATTTGTAGATAAGTCCTGCCAGCAAAGCAGCGATCGGAATCGTAACGACCCATGCGATGACGATTCGTCCTGCCAGTCCCCATTTCACTTCACGGAAGCGCTTGGCAGCGCCGACACCGAGAATCGCGGACGTTACAGCATGCGTTGTACTTACCGGCAAGTGTGTTAGCGTCGCTGTGAAAATAACGGTAG
Organism: Paenibacillus wenxiniae; assembly: GCF_039822605.1. Taxonomy (NCBI): domain Bacteria; kingdom Bacillati; phylum Bacillota; class Bacilli; order Caryophanales; family Paenibacillaceae; genus Paenibacillus; species Paenibacillus wenxiniae. The sequence goes on along the minus strand of NZ_JBCGUH010000009.1, from coordinate 105,419 downwards.
CGGAAGTTGCATCAGCAGCAAAGCCGTTGATCGGCTCGATTTTGAAAATTTTCGTACCCATCGTTTTGATGATTTTCCAACCACCGACCGATGTACCGAGTGCCATCGCGGTTGCAGCGGAAATTTTTACCCAGAGCGGTACATCGAGATTATCCTGCACACCCGCAGCTACGAGTGCGAACGTGATAATCCCCATCGCTTTTTGCGCATCGTTCGTTCCGTGCGAAAAGGACTGCAACGCTGCGGTCAAAATCTGCATCGTGCGGAAGCCTTTGTTTACGCTATGCGGACTGCGTTTGGCAAAAATCCATTTTAAAATATGCATGACGATAAACCCGACAACAAAGGCAATTAGTGGCGACAGCAGCAAACCTTCGACAATTTTACCAAAGCCGCTCCAGTTGACGGAATCAGAGCCTGCGCCGACGAGTACCGAACCTGCAAGTGCACCAATCAGTGCGTGCGAGGACGAAGATGGAATACCGAACCACCATGTTGCCAGGTTCCAGATGATAGCTGCAATCAATGTCGCGATCACGATCTCGATCCCGTTATCCAGCTTCGCTGGATCGGCAACGCTTCCCCCGATCGTCTTCGCCACACCGGTAAATGTAATCGCACCGACAAAGTTCATAATGGCTGCCATTAGAATGGCGGTACGCGGTGGCAATGCTCGCGTCGATACGGATGTGGCAATCGCATTGGCTGTATCATGGAATCCATTGATAAAGTCAAATGCCAGTGCCAAAAACACGACGATTCCGAGCACCAGTAATGAGGTTTCTACCATAATCATTCATCATCCGGTGATTCCTCCACTCCTGCAGGCCCGGATGACATTACCTCCTTAATATCGTGAGATTTTGCATGCCGCAAAATCATCAGCTTCTGTTAATGATAAATTGGTCTTGCTTGGCTGAACTGCAACAATAGTTCGCATAGTTAGTGCGTCGTATAAACCGGATTACGTTCTGGTGACAAAAGAAAAACGAACCAGCCTTGCACATGTCGGTTCGGTTTCCTGTCTGTCATCAGGAGTTACTCATGATGATAGATTCCAGCATATTGGCTACGTCTTCGCAGGCGTCAGTCGTTGACTCCAGACGCTCGTAGATTTCTTTGCGTTTGATCAGCTCGATCGGGTCTTTTATAGTAGCGAACAGTTCTCTAATGGAATCGCGCATCAGATCGTCGCCTTGATTTTCCAGATCGTTCAGACGAATCGTATGTTCACGGATCGCCAGCAACTTTTTCTGGGACAGCAGGTGGATCGCTTTATGGATTTCAAAAGCACACTCACGCAAAATCGCAGCAAAACGAATAATATGCTTGTCTGGCGTGCTCATATGATACATATCAAAACGGGAAGCACAAGCTTCCATACCGTCCATCACATCATCCATCGTTGTGGTCAGATCCATGATGTCATCGCGTTCCAGCGGTGTGATGAACGTTTTATTCAATTCAGTGATGATCGTATGCGTGTACGAATCGCACTTATTTTCATAGTCTTTCATCGTTTTGGTGAATTGTGGAATATCTTGCAGGCTCGCAATTTGTTCAGCGAAGTAATCTGCGGCCTGTACGATCGTATCCGCCATATTCTCCAGCGTCTCAAAAAAGATATCCTTCTTTTTAATACGCATTTCTCTAACCCCTTTTCACAATTATGCCGAATATTGTCGACAAAGTGCATTTTAAACACAAATCTGGCGTCGATAACAACCCTTGTTATCTTATCAATCTGTGTACCATTTTGTAAAGAATAGCTTATTAAATGATTCACATTTCTCATACAAAATTCATACAAACCCGGTCTATATGATACCTATTACACCAGAAAATGGTTTTTATATCCAAATCAGTCCCATTTTTCTCCGTCAATCGTCAGGTGTTCGTTAAAAGAAGGGGTATCCGGCACAATATTGTAATAGGTCGTTCCAGCTATAAGCGGCACCTCTTGCCCTTCGCTATAAAAGCGGATGGCATCGCCTTTGTCATGTTTCCATTCGCCGCGGATCACTTTACCCTGCTGGAACAATAGCGCTTGACCACCAGCATTTAGATTCAAGCTAAGTCGTCCAATATCGTCCAGCACTTTATAGCTGCCTGCGAGCACGATCACATTGGCAGTCGTAAGCGGCTTATTGGTGTTCAGATCGATATGATCTTTGCCGTTAACCTGGCGAGTGTACAAACCTGTAGCATCGTTATACGTATAACCGACCTTGTAGCTTTTTAGTAAAAAACGCAGCTCGATCTGACGCGCTGATTGTGTTGAGATTGCTGATCCGTTAGCTTTCGCTTGGGCTGTACTGTTCGATTTGGCTAATGTGCCGTTGGAGACAGAAGGCGATAAAGTGGATCGGTTTGAGATGCTGTCTGGTGAGCTTGATGTCGTTGTTGAAGCAGTTGCGTCAGATGCAGATCCAGATGAAGATTGTGCAGCTGCTTTATCTGTACGCTCTATTTCTGTTGTTCCTTGTGCTCCTGTCGTTTCTGTCGGTTCTATTAGTTCTGTTGATTCTAATTTTTTTGTCGTTTCTGTTGTTAATGAGGAGTCGGAACCATCATTAGTAGAATCAGGCAAAGCCGCCTCCCCAGTCGATGCGCTTAGAAAAGGAAAGGCTGGAATATCAACTTTTTCCGCATATCCCTTTTTTGCAGCTGCTTCGCGCAATTTGATTTCATTTGTATACAGATTATGTGGAGCTTTGCGACTGGAATCACGCCAGAACGGAGCGCTTGCATTCGTAATCTCATCCAGATGCTCTCGTCCACCACCTTGCAAAATGGCATAGGCATCCGTACTGCCACCTGCGTGTACAAGTAGCGCATGTAGCGAATCCCCGATACCGATCAAATAAGGTCGAATACTCCGAACCGGCCCAATCGTCGCGTCCCCATGATAACTCTGATACACAGCGATCAGACGCGTAATCCCGCCTTCGGCTAGCACCTCGTACACCATATCTGCCTCCGACAGCCCGGATTGCGGACGCGCTGCGGGCGCATTGTTGATCATTACTGCAAGCGGACGTGCAGCATCAGACTGCTCCTGCATTTCTCCTGTCAGTGGTGCCGTATAAACCGGTTTCGGCTCTAATTCTGGAGTTAGTGCTTCCGTCTGCTGCTCCGGCGCTGGAGCCACAGGTGCAACAGCTTCCGGCTTCGACTCCGATTGACAAGCCACTAGCGCCACTCCCAACACTATCGGCAACATCGATCTCTCCCACCTCAAACACCTTATCCCTTTACTCATATTATACTGCTCCCCCTTCACCCCAAAGCTCGAGCCTACCGTTATAGACTTCCAACCCGAAGTAGCATTATCGCTCCCCTTGTTTCCCTAATTGCGTGTTTCTCAAATGCCATTACTCAAACAGCATTACGGGTACACCATCACTCCTACACGACTCAGGCATCACATATATTCCTTACTACACAGACGATTGTTGTCAGTCATGTTGTTCACGCAAAATAAACAAGTATAAAACATAACTCATTCCATATATCGGCAATATTCTCATTATATACATAGCAATCCAGCCAGCGGAACCAACTAAAGTATATTTCCTATGAGCAAAATGTACTTTTATTGCCTCTTGTCTACATGTACAGACTTATATTGTTCTGTCTTTTCCTAACTTCAATAACCAGGAATGAAAATTAAACATAACGAACAATGAAATCAAACAATGATTGTGATTTTTTTTACATATTAAATTTTAATCATGTTTTAAAATAAAGTCATCAAATAGATGATGACGAAGGAGTGTATACAATATGAATACCTGGCTCAGACAAAATAAAGTAGCGATGTGGCTGTTAACCGTTCTCCGTTTCTATGTCGGCTTCCAATGGATTCATGGCGGCTGAGGCAAACTGACTGGCGGCTTCGATGCTAGTGGCTTCCTTACCAATGCAATTTCGATGAGTACCGGGGAAAAACCGGTCGTCAAAGCGGCATGGGCAGGCTTCCTCGAACATTTTGCGCTTCCGAATGTAGGTTTGTTCAATATCCTTGTGCCTGTTGGCGAATTCCTCGTTGGTCTTGGCTTGATTCTCGGTACATTTACAACGATCGCTGCGCTTATGGGCATGGTGATGAACTTTGCGTTCCTATTCTCGGGTACGATCAGCACCAACCCGTATCTGATCCTGCTCGAAATTTTCATCGTCGTAGCTGGTGCCAATGCCGGCCGAATCGGTCTCGACCGCTGGGTGCTGCCTTACTTGAGAGCACATATTTTCAAACGGCAACCGAAACACGGGGGCAGCACACCGACCGCACCTAAGCATAGCGCCGCCTGAGTAAAATTGGATAGGTTCGCCAGATCGTATACACAAACTGTTTTGCTGGGACAGCCCCCCTTCGGCGTGTATCCATACAAGTTTGCATACACGCCCTGGTTACTGCCTGACCTTAAAACCACGCTGTAGAACATATAAGAGCAGTATCTTTTAAATCAATAGCCAGCCTCATCTATGCGGAATTTCCGTTAGAACGAGGCTGGCTATTGGTTGTAAACATGATGGTGCGCGGATTGTGCGGAATAAGGTCACCACCATCGACAGAATGATAGGCAGGAGCATGATGAAATAGCTCATCCTTTATGCTCGGTCGGTCTGTCCGCCAAAAGCGCGCTGTAGATCTTGCTCACCCGTTTGGAGCATCAGAGCAACGTCATCTGGGTATTTGGACGAGTACATGACGCGAATAATATGTCCTTGCTGTATCTGGGACAGGCTGCTTTCAAAAATATCTTTTTGCGTATGGATTGTACGTGTTTCTCCGGTTGATGTGGTCACGCTAAGCGTCAATTGTAGTGGAATTTTGCCATCGCGGCTGTTCCCCATCGGCACGACATCCAATACTTTGGCATATAACTGTTCTCCGTTACGTGCAATCTCCATCGTTTCTGGCGCTACGCCCTGCCGAATCATCTGCTCGTTAAGCAAAGACTGCATTTGCTCCTGCGATACTTGACCGTTACGATCCAGACCGACTTTAGCAGGATTTTGGGCAGAGACGAGTAATGGAATCACACTGCCCGGTTGAAATTGCGGAATGGAGGTTTGTGGAATAATCGCTTGAAAAGAGGCTGGATAGGGCTGCTGCCCTTGACGCGTTACCATCACCTCGATATTTAGCTGTGGCTGCTCGTTGACGTAAGTGCCTGTTTGCTGCACACGACGGATCAAGCCCACTGCCGATTCACCAGATTTGATCGTACGTAAGCTGAACACGGTGCCTAGAATAGATGGGATGAACACCAATGCGATGCCAATGTACAGGAGTGGTTTGTACCATGATGCATCGGTAATGGAAGTTACACCATTACCGGTGAAGTTGGCGTAAAGAGGCAGAAGTGCTACTGCTAATATACATAGTATACCCGTTGTTGTCAGCATTTTAATCATTATTCATTCCTCATTTCCTATATAAATTTCTTCGTTCTTCGTTCTTCGTTCTTCGTTCTTCGTTCTTCGTTCTTCGTTCTTCGTTCTTCGTTCTTCGTTCTTCGTTCTTCGTTCTTCGTTCTTCGTTCTTCGTTGCAATGGTGAAGGCTACACTCCCTGTTTAGTCAAGTCGTCCCATGTAAATAAACGAGGATGGATGCGCTGGATGGGTGCCGAGTCCGATCACATCGCCAGGGCGTGGAATTTGCATTTTTGGAACGAGCGTCTCCATGCTATGGGAATAGCGGGAACCGCTGTTTTCGACCACATCCATCGTCAGCACCACAATCGGATCAAAATTGACCAGCTTGCCGGTATCCTTGACCGATACGACAGTAGCCATAGCCGTGATCGCTGCGCTTCCGGATGCTGCGGTTTGCATCTGCTTGGCGGATTCGAGTCCGGCATTCATTTGCTGCCGTTGTTCTTTTGGAACGAGTCCTTTGATCAGCATACCGCTCAGTCCTTTATTTAGTGCCGCATCTGCCTGCTGTAATCGGTCGGTCGGTTCGGATTTCTTTTTAAAAAATTTCATCATGATAACACGCTCCTCTACGTTTGAATGGTCTGAAGTTGGAATAATGATTCTACGTTGAATTGATCTAGTCGCTTGTACAATAAGTTATCGATAACTGTGTGCTGCTTAATTTCATTATAGAAACGGCTGTCGATCATCACAATACATTGGGGGACATACAAAAAAGCAGGCATTTTGCCTGCTTGAGTACGAGCGAATGACATCTTTTTTGCATATGAAAAGGAATTTTTCGCAAACAAACCGTAAAATATCCATATTTAAATAGGCTATTTCCAGCTGTATATTGTTCAATTGGATCGAAATCCACATGATTTTGCGGTCAACTAAGGCGAATGGGGAAGTTTTTAAGCTGAATATATCGTCTACTGTATTCATTTTGTTGCTTATTCATTGGGTCGTTTATTCATTGGATCGTTCCATGCCAATCATGAACAACAGCATTTCATTTTTGATGAAGAACAAAAATTCGATAAAAAGCAGAAATAAGAGGGGAGTCATATCCCCCCTGCCATCATTTTGCCATTCCACCTATTCAGGCATGACGCAACACATACACCAGCTTACGATAATACAGCGCTGCATCTTTGTACCGTCGCTGTTCCTCCGCCACCGTCGCCAAACCTTCATATAGCACACTAAGCCGATCCTGCTGGCGAATCCCTTCAAAATACGGCAAACATTGCAGCGCCCGCTCCACAAACGACTCATGCTGTCCCGAAGACAACGATAGCTGACTTTCATAAAAACAAAGCGCCATCTGCTGATCTGTTGCCAAAGTGCAGTTACGTAGCCGATCTAATAGCGATACAAGCGTGCCCCAGTCTTTGCGTGTTAAGGCAATCTCACAGCGATAGACGAGTACTATCGGTTCCCATCCTTTCTGTGCTTCTTCTGATTGCATCTGTAATATCGCTTGAAAACGAGTAAGCTCCTGTTCCGCCTGCTCCATTTCGCCGCTGCGTGTAAGCATAATGATACGATTGTTCATAATCGCGCTTAGCGTATCACTCTGGTGCTGTGTATGAACGAGATGCGCTTCAGCCATCGCCAGTGCAGTGAGCGCTTCCTGCGTCCACTCCATCGAAAAACAGTACCCACTGTACAGCACATACAGACCGGATAAACGATGGAACATGCGCTGCTCATAAATATGCGCAGTCATCTTTGTGAAAGCCGTTTTCGCTTGTTCAAACTGCCGCGTATGTACATAAGCTTCCATACTAATCTGCTGTGCAGTCAGCCATATTTCATTGCCTTGATCCAGCAGGGGCAGCCATAGTTCCAATTGATACAGCACATCGTAATACTGCCCCAGCGAACGAAAACGCTGTATTTTATAAAATAACAGTGCTTTGAGCAGCGGTACAGGCAGCTGAATTTGATCCGGCCGTCCAAAATGCTCCAAATAAAAGTTCAAATACGATTGATGCACATACTGATAAGCATCCGGATCGTTCAATTGCTGATAATATGTCGCTTTCATAAGTGCAGTTGTTAGCTCTACGGTCAGCGCAGGGTGCCGATCCGGCAGATCATTGACCTGCTGCTCTGGAATCGCCGATGCCTGTGCCGTTAATATTTCAAAAATACGCTCCGCTTCTTGTAATGTAGATGCATCGGTATTGTCGGTCTGTGCAATATAGTCGGTTTCTACACCAAGCCGCTGTGCCATCTCCTCCGCCAGATCATCCGGCAACGCATAACGACCGGCGAGAATGTTGGAAAAATGCGCCTGAGTCACCAGCCCGTCAGTCAGCTCTTTGCGCGTCACCTGCTTTTTGTCACACAAATATTGAATTCGTTCCTTCAGCATATAGATTGCTCCTTCCAGCATTGCTTCGCCACTTTCTCCTGTATGGATGTGTACTGCACAGACATTACGGCTACCTTTTACGTATCTGCTTCAATCTGGAAACGGGCAGCGTCTGTTGCATACCATAGCAATTCGCTTCGATCGACACAGGAGATTTTCCAATCCAATTATAGGGAAATACAGACAGCAACTCAAATGAATCGGCAGTGAGCAACCTTTAGCTAAAAGGAACCCCTTCAACCTTCAACCTTCAACCTTCAACCTTCAACCTTCAACCTTCAACCTTCAACCTTCAACCTTCAACCTTCAACCTTCAACCGAGCATTGTAAGGGGGACAATCAACAATGGCAACTATAAATATTGAACAATCGTCTTTTTTAACATATGCGCCGCTTCCGCAGGTGCATCAGCTGCCGCAATCGCCGAGATGACGGCCACTCCATCCGCGCCAGCGCGGATTACCGGCGCTGCATTATGCTCATTGATTCCGCCGATGCCAACCACGGGAATGGTCAGACCTGAGCGGCGCAATTGTTGAATCACTTCGGTACCACGTACCGGCTGTGCATCCTCTTTGGAGACCGTCGGGTAAACGGGACCGACACCAAGATAGTCTGCTCCAGCGGCGATAGCACGGCTTGCTTCCACTAGCGAATGGGCAGATACGCCCACGATTTTATTGGGACCGAGACGCTGGCGTATCCATTCTGCTGGAGCGTCATCCTGTCCCACATGTACTCCATCTGCATCTAACGTCAGCGCCAATTCAAGATCGTCATTAACGATAAAGGGGACATGATGGGTGCGACAAATATCCTGCAAGCGCCGCGCCAGCTCTACATACTGCTGCCCGCGTAGCGCTTGTTTGCCCTTTTCCCGATATTGAAACATTGTAATTCCGCCCGCTATCGCCTGTTTTAGCACCTGTTCTGGCGATTGGTGACAATTCACACTGCCCATAACGAGATAGAGCGACAGGCGCGCACGTATCCAATCGATACGTTCCGCTGTACCGATGCGAGGAAGCAGCATATCGCCAGAAATGCGATCATCAGCAGAATCATGGCTAGCAGATGCGTCCACTCCATCCAATTGTGTATGCTGGCAAACCGAATTGGCTATGAACTGGGATTGCAAATGTTCACACAATTCGTGTTGACTGGCTCTATCTCTATCTTCATCTCTATCCGACAATGACGATTGATTCATCGTACAGCCCTCCTTTGTCGATAAGCAAAATGATTGGTCGGCCCGTGCACCGAGCCGATGCCCAGTCCATCCTCAATCGCAGCGTGCACAAATGCTTTGGCAGTTTGCACAGCGGTGAGCAGATCGTTATGTTTCGCCAATTCAGCTGTGATCGCAGCCGAGTAAGTACAGCCTGTTCCGTGCGTGTGCGGCGTATGGATACGTGGCCCTTCTACATAGTGAAAGCTGCGTCCGTCGTACAGTACATCGATCGCCTGTGCGGTAGAGGTATCGTGACCGCCTTTGATCACAACTGCACGCGCGCCCATATCGATCAGCTGGCTTGCTGCTTGTTCGCGTTCAGCCAGCGTGCGAATCGGTCTGCCGATCAGTAACTCTGCTTCAGGTACATTGGGTGTGATGACTGCTGCTAATGGAAGCAACTCCTGAATAAGCGCCTGTACCGCTTGTTCTTGCAGCAGCACCGAACCGCCTTTGGCTACCATCACCGGATCGATCACCAGTGTCGTCCAGCCATAGGCTTGTACCGCTTGCGCCACTTCGCGAATAATCTCGGCGCTAAACAGCATGCCTGTTTTAACCGCAACAGGCTGTAGATCATCTCCAATCGAATGCAGCTGCTGGACAATACCTGCCATTTCGACCGGATAGACACCCTGTACGCCTGCTGTATTTTGCGCGGTAATTGCTGTAATGACAGACATACCATATACGCCCAGCTCCTGAAATGTTTTCAAATCCGCTTGAATGCCTGCTCCGCCTCCACTATCTGAGCCGGCAATCGTTAATGCTTGTGGGATATGCATCATCTTTCGCTCCTTTGCCATTTGCTATTGTCTATTGTCAATCCAATCGTGAACATGGATCATGGGTCGCCTCAATGCTTCGTTTCATGTGCCGAATCCAGATGTCGCTGAATAAGACAATGCCCATCCACCTGCTCCGGTGTAACCATAGATAATCGATTCAAAAATGCCATTTGAAAACTGCCTGTTCCCTGTCCACCCGCATCGATAGCCGCCAGCTCAGCAGCAAGTCCGTAACACGCTACCGCCTCGGTTACCGCTTTCAGACGTTGCTCGGTATCGTTCACCACCGCAGCAAAGGCAGCAACGACAGAACTGAGCAGGCAGCCCGCACCTGTAACTTGAGTAAGCAGCGCATGTCCGTTACTGACGGTATTCACCTGCACGCCATCGGTCACGATATCCTGTTCGCCTGTAATGACAACAATACAGCCAAGCTTGCGTGCCGCTCGCAAAGCAAGTTCCTTCCGATCTCCGGTTCCTCCGCCAGCATCTACGCCTTTGATCTGCCAGTTCTCGCCGATCACATGCGCAATCTCTGCCACATTGCCTCGTAAAATATCCACTTTCACCTCAGCGACGATCTCATGCGCGGAAGCGGTACGATACGAGGTCGCCCCTGCACCGACCGGATCAAATACAACCGGTACACCTGCACGATTCGCCGCCTTCCCTGCTAGCTTGATCGACTGTACCGTATACGGGTCAAGCGTTCCCATATTCAGCATGACCGCGCCTGCCATCGCCGCTACATCCTCGACTTCTTCATGCGCAAACGCCATAAATGGCGAAGCTCCCAGCGCAAGCAATCCATTCGCGGTAAAATTCGTAACGACCACGTTCGTAATATTGTGTATAAGCGGATTCACGCTACGTACTTGCTGTAAAAATGACATTTCATTCGCCTCCCAGATATCATTTTGATTCTTCCTCGTTGTCCCTGAACAGGTATACGGCTACTGCTATGCCAGCTCTAGCTGTCTCAGCTTAGCAGTTTTTACATCGTCAACAGTCTTTACAGGGCTAGGGCTAGCGGTCTGTGTATCACTAGCAGTCTGTACATCCCCAGTATGCTGACTTTCCGCTATACCACCGATACCCGCTTTACCTGGCAATTTGCTACCTCACAACCCCATATACAACAAAAAACCCACCGATCTCCCGTGAGAGAAAGGTGGGTCATATCCGTTCACTTATTGTTGAGGAAACCCTTACAGTCTGAGTCCGCCTCATAAGTTGAAATGAATAGTCATCTTCCACTTCCCTCCGCTGGTATGATCCAGATCAGGTTCCAAGGGTCCGAATATCGTATCCGTCTCAGCCATCAAGGCTCCCCTAGTGAAATTGCTGCCACGCTATGCTGCTTTGTAACGCATAGTCGGCTCGTTCGTTATGCAGATGTACGTTATAGCGATATCGTACAATATCGCTAATGTGTAGCAGCTACTATTTGCTGTATAGATCTAGCATGACAGGCATACGCCTATGCTGCTAATGTTTCTTTACCATACCACGGGCATCGTACTTTGGCAAAGTGTACAGTATTTTGCCTATTTTAGGTATGCGTTATCGTGCGGTGACTTCTAATATGGATCATACACATGCAGCGACCTTTTTCATCAGCTGGGCTAGACCGTTGAGTATCGCACAAGATCATGTGATGTTAGATCGTTCATTGCTATCATAAGATCATACAGTCATAAGATCATCTAATACTGCGCTAAACCTTCCAGTACTAGATGATATCATTCAGTACGATATCATTCAGTACTGCGCTAGATCATCCAATGCTGCCACTGCGTCTGTGCAGCGGAACGCTCTGACAACCATTTGCATGTATGCTCCAACAACTCGCGGCGATGGGGTCCTGACGAATACGTGTGATCTGCCTGGAAAATAATCTCTTTGTCACAACGACCTTCGCTCCGTGTCCACAATTCCTTTTGATATAAAAAGGCATAGTCAACTGGAATCACATCGTCTCCCGTTCCGTGAATCACAAGCACATCGCCTTGAAAACGGCGTACTTCCTGAAACGGCTGGAAATGACCGAGCGATTCAAAATACTCCGGTGCAAAGCCATAACCGAGAAAATCAGCTTCGCCTTCCAATACCGCCTGGTCATACGTTTCTCTGCCAACAATTTTGACGATATCATTAAATGGATGACCGACCGGCGACCATAACACCAGATGGTTCACACGTCGATCACGTACCGCAGTCAAAATAGCGACAGCTCCGCCCAGACTATGTCCAAGTAAGGTGACCCGAGTCGGATCAATATCATTGCAATTCATTACATAATCCAAAATGGTACGCGTCTGTTCGACCATCGATTCTAATCCCTGCTGACCATATTCACCTGTGCTTTCTCCGCAACCTGCATAGTCAAAGCGTACAACCATATAGCCTTCGTTCGCCAGCTTGCGTGCACTTTTGACAAATAAGCGATCCGTACCGATCCGATTCCCTACAAAACCGTGACAGATCACGATTAGCGGAGTTCGACCTTTTCCTTTGCCTTCCGGCTTATGGTCTGCAACCGGATAATGTATACTCGCAGCCAGATCAACCTCATGATGACGAATCGTAATATTGCGTTCCATAATGAACTCCTCCTTAAAAGATGCTAGTTTCGTACACGATATATGCTGCATTCGCGTGTTAGCGTATGCTGATACACCGACAGATATACCCGCATTTTGCTCCTGTACGTGAACATTGTATGATGAAGCATATATAGAAGTTTTAACCGGCGTTCTATTTAAAATTAAATAATTCCGATAAGTTTAGTGTGTATTATAATAATCCTATAGTATCACTGCGCCAGATCAATTGTCAATCCGGTTAAAGTGTGTCAAAATAGGAGTTTCCGATCGATGTGCAGCAGAGTGAATCTTTTGCACTGTAGCTCTGTTTATGAGACCCAAAGTTAGCGGGCTATCGAATTGAAGCAGAGCTGGGTAATAGCAAGTATGTACACTCTGATGACCGGATTGCAGGTATGTGAATGATTATGAATAGATTCATACCGACACCAGTGCGAAAGGGGACAACAGCGATGAGTACAGTACGTCATCTGGTACGGGATATTAATGTGATCCGTGACCAGCTTAATCAGGAAAATCTCAGCTATTATGATGATGTGATCGTGCATGTGCGCGATGCACGTATCGAGCGTCAATCTGGCGAGGAACTACTGCTAGAAATGGGTCGACATTTGCTGGATGCGCAAAAGCGTGGTCAATCGGCTCAGCAATTATTTGCCAAAGATTCAGACACCTATGCTGGACAGCTGATCGAGAACTTGCCGGAGCGCAGACAGCTTAGTAAGCCGATGTATTATTTGATGATTGTCTGGGTAGCGCTCACATGGGTGTTTTTATTGCAAGCGCTAGCAGGCTTTTTCAAAATTAGTATTAGCGGTACAGGCGTTGTAGGTGAAATTAGCTTATCTACACTCGTGCTTGTCGCCGTAGGCGCGATTGTGCTTGTTGAGCTGGTGATGCGTGTGGCCAATCAACCTGCCGAGAAGAGCGATCTGGATCGTCCACGCATGCAAATTAATATGCGTTCTGTCATTACGTATTTGATTATTTTAGTAGCGATTATTGTAGTAGGGAACTACTTGCGCCGCATTATGCCTGTGGTCGTCATCTCGCCCTGGGTCAGTCTAGGACTGTGTGCGATCGGTATTCTGGGGCAAAAGTTTATCTTTATGCGTCGCTGATCCGCTCTGGCGGTAAGCCGAATGATATGTGTACTTACAGGACAGGAAGTAAACGAAAACAGTCGCCATCGATACGCTGCCTTTGTAGCTATCGCTGGCGACTGTTTTTGCATTGCGGCGCTGTTATTTTCCTTTGTTGGCGTTGGCGTTGGCGTTGGCGTTGGCGTTGGCGTTGGCGTTGGCGTTGGCGTTGGCGTTGGCGTTGGCGTTGGCGTTGGCGTTGGCGTTGGCGTTGGCAATTGTACTGGCTCCTGAGCGATGCAACAAGCCTATTTTTTGCGCCAGCTTGCCCTGTTCATCATGCAACCTCTGCCCTGATTGAAGTGTCTTTATAAGTAAGAGCGCCTATAGGCTCACCCGTATCAAGGTGGTTCGAACCACCGTATGTTGAAGTTACGCGACGTTCTGCTGCGGTCGAACGACATCCTATATCGCAGATATCAATGCTCTATGACACGATACAACTTGACAATCCTTGCTAGATCAGGAACGTGCTGACCGTCGCTATACGGTGCGCATTCACGATTGTACAATATGGTTATATAACCGAAAGAAGGTGAAGCTCCACTGCTGACAGCTGATGAACGAATGCCACCGTATTCCAAACTATCGTATCCAAAGGAGCATGCTTATGATGAAAAAATACAGTCTTTTACTCGCCAGTTTTATGTTAATGACGGTACTGTCTGCCTGCACGGGCAACTCCAGTCAACCGCCAGCGACTACCACACCGGAAACGACTGAAAATTCAGGCAACACCGCGCCGGGTGGCGAAACAACGACACCAGCGAGCACGCCAACGGCTGATGAAGCACGCATCATCGCTAACAAACAGCTCGTAATCGGCTTATATAATGATGTGTTGAACGGTCATCAGCTGGATAAAGTGAATCAATATATCGCTGAAAACTATACCGAGCATAATCCGTATAGGGAGAGCGGCAGAGATCAATTTTCTACGTTTTATGAAGGTATTTTCAAGCATTATCCTAACTACAAGTCAGAGATTACCGGTATGATGGGCCAGGGTGATCTCGTTGCTGTGTTTAGTAGTGGTAACGTTGAAGCAACCTCTACCAAGTCAGTCGATGCTACCAGTGCAGAAGCTAGCAATAGCGAAACTACTACGGATGCTACAAGTACCACCACATCAGCCACAGGTAACTCCGAGGCAAAAACAGCGATCTACGTCGATATTTACCGCATTAGCAACAACCAGATTGCTGAGCACTGGGATGTGCAGCAAAGTGTCGATGATCCAGCCAAAGTATTCACACCGGACAAACTGCCCACACTGTCTGCCAAAACAGAGCTGGCATCGACCGACCGTGCAACAGTTGCCGCTAACGCAAACTTTGTAAATAATTTCTTCAACACATTCTTTGTGCAGCATAAAACTGATATCGCCAATGAAGCGGTTAGCGAAAATGTAGAACAATACGGCTCCGGTATTCAAAATGGACGTAGTGCACTGGTCAGTCACTATTTGACCGATTTCCGCGCCAATACCGATAGCAAAGCAACATTGGTCAATACGATTGCTGAAGGTAACCTGGTACTCGTACACAGTCATATGCAGAACAATAGCAATGATCGCGGACAGGCTGTCATTCAACTGTTCCGAGTCGATAATGGCCAGATTGCGGCGATGTGGACACTCAGTCAGCCTGTACCAGAGTCTTCGTCTAAAGATACGACCATGTTTTAAATATACACATGTAAGCTAGACGTGAATGATGTATATGATCTTAAAGGTGGTATGTATGTAAAAGTCGCAGTCGCAGCTAGCCCAAATTAGACATGTTCATTTGATCATGATCTTTTGAAAAGGAGCCTTGCAGCCAACTCAGCAAACTGCTGTGTTCACTCCGCTTCGCACCGGACATCGTAGCGCTCTTTCTGGTGCGAGAGTGGATAAAGCGTAGCTGCTTGATCTGATCGAGGATCAAAAGAAATCATCAAACGAATGTCTACATTCAAGCACCCGATCCGAGCATCGAAATACAAACATTGAATCACAAAGTTCCACATCTAAGAGCCAGCCTGCATCGCTTGTGTAAGCTGGCTTTTAGCTATTTTCCCACATCAGGAGCATCGTCCTATATGGTCATATGATTCTTTAGTAACATAAATATTTAGTCGAATCTATCCGATGTTATACATAAGTGAAAGGTTTACCGTGAAGTCTTGCCGCCTTAAGCAAATGATCATGCGGCGCATATGAACTACATTTGCACCTCTACTCGTCCCAAAACAACGCCAATCTGCTTCTCATCACCAGTAAATAGAGCTACACCAAGCACAAAGCTATCGCATCGCTTTTACGATGTATAGCCCATTACGCTTAGGATGTATAACAGCGATTGGATAGCAGATTCATCATTTTTAACCTGTTTATAAAGGAGCCTATGAAGATATGCAGCTAAGACGCCTCCGTAATATGATTATCATCATGCTCTATATCGCGATCGCCTTTGTGATTACTTTTTATATACTGAGCATGAAATACCCTCACGCCTCTGCTTTTTCGTATGAGACGTGCAGAGCGACTTACGATATGACCGACGATCTATTCAAAACATTAAACGGTGAAGTTCCTGAAGGCGCATCGAATGTTGCTTCCGCCGCCCCTAGCACTCATCTGAAAACAGCCCCTAATGGCAAAGCCAGCCATGTGGCTGTATTGATGTACCATTATGTTGTACCGAAAAAATACAATGTTGAGCCTAACAATGCACGCATCAATCTGGAAGCTTTTGAGCAGGGCATGAAATTTCTGCATGACGAAGGTTACCATACCGCTACATTACAGGAACTGGAACAGTACGTGCAGGGTAAGATTCAATTACCTGAAAAGACGGTTGTACTCACCTTTGACGATGGTTACCAGAACAATGTCGTGTACGCCTATCCGGTGCTCAAAAAGTACGGTTTTAAAGCGAATATTTTTATCGTAGGCACCAAGCTGAGTGACGAGAAGCAAAAGTTCATTCCAACCGCCAAAACGACCATTTCCAAACAGGAAATGAAAGCAACGAGCGATGTGTTTGCTTACCATAGTCACACGTACAATCTACATTACAAACGACTTGTACAATGTGCGGAATACTATGCAGCAGGTAAAGATAGCAAGCGATTCACCCATGATATCGAGCTAATGAAAAGCAAAACCGGCATTAATACCCCTTACTTTGCTTATCCATATGGCGAGTATGATCCGCAAATGGTATACGATCTGAAACGTAATGGTTATCGGATGGCATTTACCGTGCGACCGGGCTTTGTGCATCCAGGTGATGATCCGATGTATCTACCGAGAATGAATGTTACCTCCACGACGACGGTCAGACATTTGCTGAATTTGCCGGATGAATAAGCGTAGACTGTTCACAAGAAGAATAATTGTGTGCTGTCTTGAAACAACAATGACATCGTATGTATACTGCTTCATAGCTCTTACCATCAACCTGTACGACGTTGGCGGTAAGAGCTTTGTTGTATAAAGTGATTGGCTTTTACGGCTTTTACTGGGATTTGCTTTCACAACTATACTGCACAGGCGTGTCGATCGTACTACTACACCGCTGGAGTCTGCTCAGTCAGTTGTTTGACTCCGAATTGTGCCTTTTATAGGCTCTTTTCATTGTTGATTTTGCTTTGCAATTTTTTAAAGATTCACTCAAAATATAAGCTAGCGGGTAATAATGAGTTACACGCTACTTCCATCAAGCTCGCGCATTGTGGTCTTCCATATCATCGTGATGAAGACCGTATTGCTGCGCCCTATGCTGTAGCGATCCTTTACATGGAAGGGGTACGACTATGACTCTTGGTGAATGCCTGAATATGCTACACAAGGATATGATCCTGATCGATATGCATCGGCCTGGTTATCCAGCGTACACTGTTCACAAATGGAAGACTCTGCTACCGCTGGAAGACGAAGGATATGAACTGCGTACTCGGAGCTTTAACTTTGGCCGAACACAGAAGCGTTCGATTGCTAAAATGGATGGAACTCAGTTATGGAACGAAAGTTAACGCATTTTTTTACACAGCGTTAACAAAAGCTGGCTATACTGGCTATATACGATATATTTTTGCATCATTCGACACGGTTGTGGGCGGAATAATGGGTTACACTTTCCGCCAGATGCAATCTGGAACCAAATTAGATTGAATTTCGTGTTAGGAGATCGCTAACACTGGAAGGTAAGCTATTTTGCTTTGCAAAAATCATTTTTTCATTGTACCCCGTGTTAGAAAATCACTAACACTGGAAACTGTAAGCTATTTTGCTTTGCAAAAATCACTTTTCATTGTACCCCGTGTTAGGAGATCGCTAACACTGGAAACTGTAAGCTATTTTGCTTTGCAAAAATCACTTTTCATTGTACCCCGTGTTAGAAAATCGCTAACACTAGAACTGTAAGCTATTTTGCTTTGCAAAAATCATTTTTTCATTGAACCTCGTGTTAGAAAATCGCTAACACTAGAGCTGTAAGCTATTTTGCTTTGCAAAAATCATTTTTTCATTGAACCTCGTGTTAGAAAATCACTAACACTAGAACCGGAGGCGTTATGGAAACTAAACAAGGACACCACCAAGCTCAAGCAACGTATATCAACCGGGATCTAAGCTGGATTGAATTTAATACCCGGGTTATGGAGGAAGCACAGGCATCGGATACGCCACTATTGGAACGCATCAAGTTCCTCGGTATCGTTTCGCGCAACCTCGATGAATTCATGAGCGTAAGGGTTGCCGGTATTCGTAATCAGATTAAAGCTGGCTACAACAAGAAGGATTTTACCGGCTATACACCAGCCGGACTATACAAGCGCCTTACGAAACGTGTGGAGAAGATGGTCTCGCAGCAATACCGTACATATCGGGAACTTTCCCGTTTACTCGGTAAACAGGGCATTACCCTGACCCATTATGGTGACCTGAGCGTGACCCAGCAAAAAGCGGCGGACACCTATTATCATGATGTGATCTATCCGGTGCTCACACCGATGGCAGTCGACCAAAGTCGCCCATTCCCACTCGTACATGGTCTGAGCGTCTATCTGTCGGTCGTACTGGAGCATCCAAACTTGAAAACAGTTGATCAGGAAGATGGCGAAGCGCATTATTTTGCAATCGTACAAATTCCATCGAATTTGCCGCGTGCGGTTGCCTTGCCACACCGTCAAAACAGCAAAAAGCAGCAGTACATTTTAATTGAGGATTTGATCTGCCAGCATATTCAAACGTTGTTTGGCGGCTATACGCCGATCGCGGTCAACGCGTTCCGTCTGACGCGTAATGCCGATCTGGACATTAATGAGGAAGATGCGGAAGATTTGATGGAAGAGATCGAGAACCAGTTGCGCAAACGCAGACGCAGTGCACCGGTTCGTCTGGAAATTCAAAAAGACTTTCATCCGTATGCACTTGCTCAGCTATTAGAAGAATTCGATGTGAGCGAAGCGGTATACGAGATCGATGGCCCGCTCGATCTTGGCTTTCTGCTGAGCTTCTCCGATTCGGTAGTTGGACGTGATTCGCTACGCTATCCACCTGAAATTCAGCGTTATGCACCGGAGTTCCCAGAAGGCAGCGAAACGGACTTTTTCAGCGTGATTCGTGAGCGCGATGTGTTGCTGTATCATCCGTATGAATCATTTGATGCCATCAGTGATTTTATCGAGCAATCCGCAGATGATCCTGATGTTATGGCGATCAAAATGACGCTATATCGTGTGAGTGGCAAATCATCGCTCATCCACTCACTTGCTCGTGCTGCTGAATCCGGCAAGCAGGTGACGGTGGTGGTGGAGCTAAAAGCACGTTTTGACGAGGAACGTAATATCGTCTGGGCGAAAATGCTGGAAAAAGCAGGTTGCCACGTCGTTTACGGTCTGGTCGGACTCAAAACGCATGCGAAAGTTATTCTCGTCGTGCGTCGTGAAGGCAATACGCTACGCCGTTATATCCATATGGGTACAGGTAACTATAACGCCTCTACAGCAAGGCTGTACACCGATGTTGGCTTGTTGACGGTGAATCCACAGATCGGTGAAGATGCGTCCGAGGTGTTCAATCATATTACCGGCTATACGGAAAGTCATGAATGGCAAGCAGTCGCGGTTGCGCCAAGTACGATGATGAACAAATTCATCTCGCTCATTCGCCGCGAGGCTGATCATGCACGCAATGGTAAGCCTGCACGGATCATTGCCAAAATGAACTCGCTCTCCAATCAGCAAATTATCGACGAGTTGTATGTCGCTTCTCAAGCTGGTGTGAAGATCGATTTGATCGTACGCGGCGTCTGCTGCCTGCGACCAGGCGTACCGGGTCTCAGTGAAAATGTTCGCGTTCGCAGCATCGTTGACCGTTATCTGGAGCATTCGCGTATCTTTGCCTTTGAAAATGGCGGCGAACAGGAAGTATGGCTTGCCAGTGCGGACTGGATGACACGCAATCTGACGCGCCGGGTCGAGCTAATGTGCCCGTTGTTTGATAAAAACACAAAAACCGCTGTGCTCAACATTCTGAACCTGATCCTTGCGGACAATGTGAAGGCCAGAATATTGTTGCCAAGCGGTAATTATGAATTATTCAAAAATGGAGAACCGCCGCTGCGTAGCCAGTTCCATGCGTGGAATATTAGCTCGTGGAAACCGTATGTACCACCAGCCGCACTCGGACATCCCACTCCTTCTCCAAATCTTTAACAGCTTCCGTAATTTCAGCAACTTCCATAGAGGCTTCGGTGCGACAGTGAATTGTCAGCTCGAAGTCTCTTCCTTTGCGTACAGCGAGCAGCGATTCCACCGGTTGCGTCTCGCTTGCGTCCATCGCAGCCGCCAGTTGCAACAGTGCTCCAAGTCGACGAATACGCTCCTCGTCTTTTGGATGTAAAATATCCGCATACTCTACCGAAATGCGTCTTTTTTTAATTTTACCTTTACTGCCGAAAATAGCGATAAAAGCAACCAGCACCGTTTCCCGATGATTCAATCCAGCCAGCGCACGTGTCGTGAGCAAATAACGGGTATGCTCCTCATAATCATGGTAACCGACTTTCATCCCGATTTGATGCAGCATAGCAGCCGTACGGAGCAGCTTCATATTCCAACGATCTTCCATACCTTCGCCCAGACTTTCATACAACTGCACTGACAACTGTGCTACCTGACGCAAATGTCGCTGACGCGGCAATGGCTCCAGATCAAGTACCGATTCCAGCTCATATTCCAGCACATCTTCCAGTACCGCATGTTCACGTCCACGTTCCCATTCAAAGAACAACCCGTCCCGCAAACCGGTACCACTGATCAGATAATGATCACACTGCATATAACCGAACAATGTACGCAAAATGATCATCCCCGGTACGATAATATCCGTCCGGTTTTTGCTCAATCCAGCTATACGCTTGCGCTCCTCATTCGTCATCGATGGCAGTTGCTGGTAGTAATAGTCCGCATCTTCAGACTGTAATGTGTACTGATGAATCTGCTCCATCGAATATTTGCGCTTACGCTGATGCATTTTACCGACTGCCCGAATCGTACCACCCAATCCGACAAGCGGCAAACCTGGATTGCTGCGAATCCATTGATGTTTTTCAGCTGCTTTCAATACAAGTTGCTCCAGCTCGGACACAGCCTTCTCATCCCAGCGACCATCCTCCTGTTTACCAAAACGCACATTCATATTCACCGCACCAAATGGGAACGATACACTGGAAATGCGTGTCCGATCGCGAAACAGTGTAATTTCGGTACTACCGCCACCGATATCGATAATATAACCGTCACGAATATCGATCCGGTTCACCACGCCGATAAAACCGTAATGACCTTCCATCTCGCCTGGCAGCAGGTCGATATCCAGTCCGGTCTGTTCGTTCAAATACTGGATCACTTGCTCACCATTGGTCGCATTCCGAATCGCCGCTGTCGCCACCGCACGAATCTCGCTCACTTCATAGGCACGGCTGACTTCAGCAAACTGACGTAGCACCGGCGCGATAAAACGCAGTGATTCCAGCGGCATCTCCCCTTCCGGTGTGACAATCGCACTCAGACGTGCCGATTCCCGGCATTCCTTGAGCACCTTATATCCCATGCCGCCCCCATTCTCATAAATGACCAGTCGAATGGAGTTCGACCCAATATCCATAATGCCTACACGGCTATGTTCTGCTGTGTTCGCCATAATATCCTCCTGTCTGTGCGAATATGACCAGCCCTGCTGGTTGCATCAAATGATTCGTTTATTTCCGTTCTCTGCCTATGATGATGGAACGATGACATTCCGCTGCATCCTATGCAATCTCGTTTACAGTCTATCTCAATTCATGAACGTCTACAACCGATGTTGTAAAGCTAATGGCCATAGTTAAAAGTCTAGTCGCCTTATTTGAAATTTTATATGATTTTCCAGTAAGCTAGAATAAAGCGAATAAGCTAGATGAAAGATCAGGAGCTAGCTTAAAACGTATGAACTCAATTAAAAGTAGTATACTTCAAAACTGTCACATGAATCACTACTCGATTACCATACTGGAATGAGACAGAAAGAAAGCGGGAGATTCAATTGATTAATCTCATATTTGACATGGATGATACATTGTATGATCAGATGGACCCTTTTGGCCAGGCGTATAATGAAGTGTTTGGTACGCTAGAGCAGTATGCCGTTCCGGTTGAAAAGCTGTTCGTGCGTAGCAGACTGCATAGTGATGTCGTATTTGATCAGGTACAAAATGGACAGATGAGCGATGATGAGATGCATGTGTACCGGATTATGCATGCTTTTGCCGACTTTGACATTGAAATTTCCGAGCAGCAAGCGATGGAGTTTCAGAACCGTTATGCGTTTCATCAGCAGCATATCGAAGTGCATCCATTTATGAAAGAGCTACTGGATTACGGTCAGCAGCATGGCTTACGGATGGGCATCATTACGAATGGCCCGGCAGAGCATCAGGCTGGCAAAGTGAAACAACTGCGGATGGATCGCTGGATTGCGCCGGAGGATACGTTCATTTCCGGCAGACTCGGTATCTCCAAACCGGATACCGCTATTTTCCGTCATGTGGAGCAGCAGATGAATATTGCGCCTGCGGACACCGTTTATCTCGGCGACTCCTACCTGAACGATGTCGTAGGTGCAAAAAAAGCAGGCTGGCGCTGCATCTGGATCAATCGCCGCCAAATCATACTGCCTGACGATGTGGAGTATGTACCGGATGCGAATCTGGATAAAAACCAGCATCCGCTGGATGTGGTGAAGCAGATGCTGGACGTGGTGCAATAAGCAAGTAATGGTACGAATAAAGGCACCGGATATCATTTCCGGTGCCTTGTATTGGTTTGAGTAGCCTTTTAACTAAACTAATTTCTAAAATACGTTCCATCGTTATCGTAGTAGCTGTTTTAAACAGCAACTTACGTCTCCATCAAAATCCACTTCTCCAAATCCTGCACAAAGCTACGCATCTTACGTGCATACTGACGATCAATCTCGCCGCTTTCGTACAGCTCCTGTACCGTATCACGCTGGTTTTGCACCGCGCTGGTGATCAGGTTGAGCTTATTTTCATCGAGCGTAATATCCGGTACGATTTTCTCGTTGAAATATTGGATGGAACTCATAATTTTACGATATCGGGAAATGACTTTTTCCGCGGCTTCTTCATTATGACCATCCATCCGACTGCGGATCGCTTCGATCGCTGCTGGGCAGGATTGGAGCTTCAGATGTTTGAGCATGCGCATTTTATCCAGTTTGCTCATGACTTCTGGTTGTTCTGCTTCGCCATCGCTACCAGCTTGTTTGGTAGGGTTAACCGGAGCGGGCAGATGCATCGGCAACATGCCTTTCCATTTATCCACACATTCGGCAATACCGGTATCCATACGATCGGTCAATGCATTTTCGATCCGATCCAGACGATATTCAAATTCCATCGCCAATTCCGGTGTAATTTCCCCGTTATCCCGTAGTTTGCGTGCGACTTTGCGCTCTGCATGAATCGCAATGAGATACAACTTGACCTCTTCCTTATCCGGATTCGGATCATGTAAAATGGACGGCTGCATCCCATCCCGACGGAACATATATTGCGTAATATCTGAAATGAGCGTCTGCGCTGCTTCACGATTCGCATCATTCGTGCTGGATTCGACGGACTGTACGGCTGCCGAAAGTACCTTCATCCGAATCCGATCTTCTACAAACTGACGTTGCTGCATGCCCTGCCCTGCTTCCGATGCATTTGCTACATCTGCCTGCGGTTTTGGTGATAATACCGGCAACAGCAAGCTTGCCAGAACGAGCGACAGCAAAATCACCCCTGCGGCAATAAACAAAATCAGCTCACGCTGCGGAAAAGCCGAACCGTCATTCAGCACATACGGAATCGAAAATGCGGCTGCCAGCGTAAGCGCCCCACGTACGCCGGACAATGAGGTGAGCAAAATCCCCTTTAAATTGGGACGATTATCGTCCATCTGCCGACTCATCACATAACGGACTTTCCAGTAGCAATAAATCCAAATAAATCGTAGCACATATAGCAGCAACGTAATAAGCGCAACATAACCGAGCACAAGTCCATTATTGAACTCCGGATTGGTGAAAATGCTGCCCATTACCTCCGGAATTTGTAAGCCCAGCATCATAAATACCAGACCATTAAGCGTATACACAATGACTGACCACGTGCTGGTTGAGACAATTTGCATTTTGAGTTGTACCGATTCGGCGCGATCCTTTTCCATCGCATACACGATACCACCTGCTACGACCGCAAGGATGCCGGATACTCCCACTTCCTCAGCTAGCAAATAAATGACGAATGGAGTCAAAATCTGCCATAGCACATGCACCGTAATATCCTCCATACCCCATTTACGCACCAGCACCTGACAGCGAATAAGTACAAATGAAGCAAGCGTACCAATCGCCAGTCCACCCAGTGCAACGAGCAGGAAGTTTAATGACGCTGCCCACAGTGAAAATGTACCGGTCACCATCGCCGCCACAGCGAATTTGAACGCGACTAGTCCAGACGCATCATTCAGCAGCGACTCTCCTTCCAGCAGACGGTGAATCGAACCGGGCAAATGAATCCGTTTTGCCAGCGAGCCTACCGCCACCGCATCGGTTGGAGACAAAATTGCTGCCAGTGCAAATGCCGCCGGTAACGGAATGCTCGGGATCAAATAGTTGATCCCATAGCCTGCAACAATTACGGTGACAAATACAAGCCCGAAGGCGAGCAAAATAATCGGCACCCGCAAATTCCACAGCTCACCGCGCGGTGTTTGACGGGCATCATTATATAGCAGCGGTGCGATAAACAGCACCAAAAATAGCTCTGGATCAAGCTCTACTTTTAACCCAAACAGGGCTACGCCGATCCCAAGCACAATCTGAAATAGCGGCACTGGTACAAAGGGAACCAGCCGATTCAGAACATTGGAAATCCCGATCAAAAACAAAATAACAAGTACAGCGATAAAATGCTCCATGGCCATCCCCTTTCGATTGTAGCCGATCCTCGTTATAATCGTACAACCTCCATCAACAACATACCCATCGTGCTTCTCTGGCAAACGAAATGCTGGCAAATTCAGGCCTTTTCGGGATCAGAGCAGCAGATCCTATGAAGACGATAGATAGGCATTGCTAGGTCTATGTTTATTTTACCATGCTGTGCAAGAGGAACATGAGGTTAATCTTTGCTAGCAAGGAGGAGGATAGGTGGGAGACTCTGTATCATTTGTATACTATAATTAAGTAATCATCGAAATATGAAATACTATAGTGTGTACAAATGCGTACAAGCCTGTACACTTCGCTCTAGCAGTGTCTTTGTCTGTACCTGTACCTGTACCTGTACCTGTACCTGTACCTGTACCTGTACCTGTACCTGTACCTGTACCTGTACCTGTACCTGTACCTGTACCTGTACCTGTACCAAATGTTAACGATATTCGCATAAAATAGGCAATCCTTTATAGAAGACAATTTCATTCTGCATAGGAGACTATAAGCTTCCACTTGATAACAAATTCAAAATCACTTAAAAGGAGTTGTAGGCATGACACTGCATTCTAATATATCCAATATCGCCTCCCTGTTAGGCGAGCCATCGCGTGCGAATATGCTGACTGCCTTGCTCGATGGACGTTTCCATACAGCTGGTGAGCTGGCTCATGCCGCTTCGATCACACCGCAAACCGCCAGCTTTCATCTGGCTCGGCTGACGGAGCAAGGCTGGGTTAGTATGGAAAAGCATGGACGCTATCGGTATTATCGACTGGCAGGCAGCGACACAGCCCACAAGCTGGAGCAGTTTCTAGTGATCTGTCCGGTGCCGGAAGTGCGTTCATTGAAGCAGTCCCAGCAGATGGATCGGCTACGCTATGGACGCACCTGTTATGATCATCTGGCCGGTCAGATTGGCGTTTCATTAACGGAAGCGCTCGTTCAGCAGGGACAATTGCTGGCGCATAATGGTAATGGTGCATTTGAAGTCAGCGAATCGGGATTGGAACTGTTCACCACAATAGGGCTGGATGTGTCCCAGTTACGCCGCAAGCGTCGTGCTTTTGCTCATGCTTGCCTCGATTGGAGCGAACGCAAGCATCATCTGGGCGGCGCGCTAGGACATGGCCTATTGCAACTCTGTCTGGATCGAGGCTGGATTGAGCGGATGTCAGGGATTCGAGCGATTATCGTTACCGCTGATGGTCAGCAGGCGTTCCGCCATTATTTTGACCTGGTGCTTGAACCTGCCGATTCACCAGATAAATACCGACCAGAATACACACGCCGCCTGTAATGAGCGATGGATACAGCGGCTCTCCTAGCAACAGCCAGCCAGTCAATACACCGAAAAAGGGGGCGAGAAACAGAAACGCACTCGTTTTACCAGGATCGCTATTTTGCAGTACATAATACCAGCCAGCAAATTGTACGATCGATGACAGCAGACTGAGCCATAACAAAATCATAATCGACGTTCCATTCCAAACAAAGGACGGCTGCTCGAACAGTACGCTACCGAGCAGCAGCAATATGCCACCTGCCAGCATCTGATAAGCAGACAACACCCATGTATTCAAATCACCACCCCAGCGTTTGACGAGTAGTGTTGCCGTTGCCCAGGATACTGCCGAAGCCAGTCCAAATACAAGCCCGATCTTCCACTGAAGCTGTGCGCCAACGGTAATACTGACCCCGATCAAGCCTAGCAACACACCGATCCACTGATACCAGCGGTAACGCATACCGACGAAGCATGTACCAAACACAACGACCAGCAGCGGATTCGTAAAGGTTAGAATTGAGGATTCGCCTGCTGTAATCGTACGCAAACTAATAAACACACAACCCATCACACCCGCTGTCTGGAAGGCGCCAATCAGCGCCATTTTACCCCAATCCCTCCAGACAGATGGATGAGGCTGGCGCAGCCAACGCACAAGTACAGCCATAATGATGCCTGCCAGCAGGAAACGTAAACCGGCTAATAATAATGGCGAGGCAAATGCTAATCCTATTTTGCCAATCGCAAACGATGATCCCATCAGAAAAGTAGTCAGTACAATAAGGAACAGCATGTGAATTCGGTTCATTCGTTTTCTCCTTTTTATAGGTGCTTCTGCAATGCGGCTTGGATGTTGCTTCTTCAGACCTGCACGATGTGGAGCACTGTGATCTATATTACCCTATTTGTCGTATACGCTCTTCCACAAATGGGCTACAGCGATTATATAATCGATCCTATTCAGTGTTCATCGAAATATGGAATACATACTGACATATAAGATTTTGGTATGTCAGATACGTAGAAAGACGTCCTAACGCGCTCGTTTGGCAAAGTGAATGCGATTCGATTTCTTCACCTTTGATATGTATGATTTGCTCAATAATGGTTCTTTTAACATTAGATTACTGATATTTTCACATTTTCGTTTTAGTTTTTTGCGCCTGGAGTATGTTGTATTTGTTTTACCATTTTAAATTCAGAGATAACATATTGTATTTGTCCGCAGGATGTGCCAACATGAGAAGTGGAAGTTCGCTTGTCCCGAATGGCGGCATCATGAACATAACATCTGCCTGTACTTGTTGATTATGTTGCTGGCACGATCCAGCATACAGGCTTGCTCACCGGTTGACCTGCGGAAATTCACCAACGATCAAGGAGTGAAGGTATGTTTTTAACAGAGCAGAAGCTGAAATCCCGACTTAATGAACTGGATAGCTATCGTTACCGTGAGGCCATTGTCCTGTCTTCGTTTCAAACGCATGAAGATGATGGTAAGCGTATTCATTCTGCCCCCCTGCAACCGGATAATACCTGGACCGAGATGAAGCTGGGCGACACCTGGACAGGACGCGACCGTTACCTGTGGCTAGATGTGAGCGCTGAAGTCCCAGCCGCATGGAGCGGCAAAACGATTCTAGGTCGATTTGATTTTGGTAAAACAGGCGGCGGTACAAATTCCGGTTTTGAATCCCTGCTTTATTTGAACGGACAACCGTATCAAGGCGTAGACTCCAATCATATGGAAGTGTTCCTGCCTGCTGATGCAGCTGGCAAGCAACAGCAATTGACGTTCCGTCTATGGACAGGTTTGGAAGGCGGCGGCAAACGCATTATGCAAAAGCATGAGCTACAGACAGCAGAACTATGCTGGCTGGATGAGCCGACAGACAATTTGTACTATACCGGTGTTACGGTACTGGAAACGGTTGAAGTGCTCGGCGAACACTCCCCTGAGCGTGCAGATCTGCTGCGTGCGATTGACCGTGCTTTCCGTTTGATCGACTGGGCTGTGCCTGGTTCGGATATTTTCTATGATAGTATTCAGCAAGCGGAGAAGCTGCTTGACGAACTCGTTGGTGAAATCGAGAAACATTCCTCTATTCAATTAACGGCGATCGGGCATACCCATATTGACGTCGCATGGTTATGGCGTCTCAAACATACACGTGAAAAGGCGATTCGCTCCTTCTCCACTGTGATGCGCTTAATGGAGAAATTTCCGGATTATGTGTTCCTGCAAACACAGCCACAGCTATACGACTATGTGAAGCAGGATGCGCCTGAGCTATATGAGCAGATTAAAGCACGTATCGCTGAAGGTCGCTGGGAAGCAGGCGGTGCGATGTGGTTGGAAGCGGATTGCAATTTGACCAGTGGGGAGTCACTCACCCGTCAACTGCTGCTCGGCACACGCTTTTTCAAAGAAGAGTTCGGCGTGGAGTCGGATTATCTGTGGTTGCCTGATGTATTTGGTTATAGCTGGGCACTTCCACAGATTTTGAAAAAGTCTGGTATCGATACCTTCATGACGACTAAGATCAGTTGGAACCAGTTTAACCGGATGCCACATGATACTTTCCACTGGCGCGGCATCGATGGAACCGAGGTGCTGACACACTTTATTACGACGACTGAACCGGATTCGGAGCCGGGTTCATGGTTTTATACGTATAATGGTCAGCTCGTTCCCAAAACAGCTCAAGGCAGCTGGGAAGCTTATCGGGACAAGGAAATGAATCGTGAATTACTCATATCATACGGTTATGGCGATGGCGGCGGCGGTGTCAACCGGACGATGCTGGAAATGCGCCGCCGGATCGACCGTATGCCAGGCTTGCCCCATATGCGGACTGGATTAGCAGGAGACTATTTCCGTCGCTTGCAGGAGACGGTAGCACATACGGACAGCTATGTGCATACATGGGATGGCGAGCTGTATTTGGAGTATCATCGCGGTACGTACACAAGTCAGGCGTATAACAAACGCATGAACCGTAAGCTGGAGCTGTTATATCGTGAAGCAGAATGGCTGAATGCATGGCAAAGTGCAGCTCATGGCAACTGGAATGCCTATCCACAAGAACAGCTCAACGACGGCTGGAAAATCATTTTACGCAACCAGTTCCATGATATTATTCCTGGCTCTTCGATCCGTGAGGTATATGAAGATAGCCGCGAAGAATATGCAGAAGCATGGCAAATTGGCGCTGACATCTGGGAACAGGGTGGTCAACAGCTTGCCGGCAAGTCCGATGTCCATACTCGCACCGTATGGAACTCCGCACCGTGGGCAAGTGACGGCGTGCTAACGATCGCTGCGGATGATTCATTGCAAAACGGTAGCTGGATCGGCGCAAATGGCGCTATTTTGCAAGCGGAACTGCACCATGATCAATGGATCGTACAGGTGCCACAGGTGCCTGCACTGGGCTATACTACAATTTCGTTCCATCCAGCGACAGAAGCACCGGCTGCTTCGTCCCCATTCACTGTGGAAGCACAGCGTTTGAGCACACCATTTTATGAGTTGGAATGGAATGAACAGGGGCAGTTAACACGCTTGTATGATCGAGCAGCAGACCGTGAAGTGCTGGCTGCTGGCGAGCGCGGTAATGTACTGCAACTGTTTGAAGATAAGCCGCTGAATTTTGATGCGTGGGATATCGATATTTATTATCAGGAAAAAATGAAAGAAGTGCAGGAGCTGACTGCATCTGAAGTGGTAGAAACCGGTCTGCTGCGCACGGTCGTTCGTTTTGAATGGAAAATTGGCGAATCGACGATCCGTCAGCAGATGATTGTGTATGCGGAAGATCGCCGGATCGACTTTGTCACCGAAGCAGACTGGCATGAACGTCAGCAATTGCTCAAAGTCGCCTTCCCGGTCAACGTGCGCTCTACCGAAGCGACTTACGATATTCAGTATGGCAATGTGAAGCGTCCAACCCACTGGAATACAAGCTGGGATAGCGCACGCTTTGAATCGGTCGGTCACCAGTGGGCAGATTTGTCTGATCGTGGCTATGGCGTGAGCCTGCTGAACGATTGTAAATATGGCTATGATATTAAAAACAATGTGCTGCGTTTGTCGCTGATCAAGTGCGCCATCCATCCGGACTTTGAAGCGGATCAGGGGCATCACGAATTCACGTACTCCCTGCTTCCACATGAAGGCGACTGGTTACAAGGCGGCACCGTTCCAGCAGCATGGGCGCTGAATAGTCCGCTGCGTGTCACCGCAGGTGGTTCGGATACACCGGAACGCTCCCTGTTCACCCTATCCGGTCAAACGGCGATGATCGATGCGGTGAAAAAGGCTGAAGACAGCGATCGCATCATTGTACGGGTGCATGACTTCTCCGGCAGTCGTCAACGGCTAACACTGACGAGCGAGCTGGGCATTACGAGCTATCGCGAATGCAATCTGATGGAGAAGCCGGAAGGTGAGGACACAGCTGGCGATACGATCGCATTCGTACTGGAACCATACGAGATCAAAACATTTGAAATCGCACTGTAAAACAGTAGAGGCGTCTGTTCGTGCGTAGCTAAGCTTCAGGTAGCAACTGGCTAGGACTCAGATGTCGAACTGAATTTCAACGTAGCAATCATAGGTATCGTTTGTATACGATAAACCACACCATTTTAACGATACCAAACGCCTGCTTATGAAAAAGCGCCTGTTACTCTCTATCTATTCGCTGAGGGGAACAGGTGCTTTTTACGTTGAAGGTTGTTTTGCTATGTTTCTGTGTAGGTTGTAAATTATTTTTGTATGATCAATTTCCACGGTCTTAGCCCTGATACTTTGATCAGATTAAATAGTAGCTTTGATCGTGTAGTGGCACCTCTATCATGCAAGATGTAACGTGAATTTAAAGTTAAAACGACTCTCGGTCGGTGTACCCCTTTCATTTCCCTATATTCGTTAAAAATGGAACTGCACTTCCTACAACTCCCACCATATGCGCCTATAAAATCTGCACTCACACAGTTTTCATACATTTATCTGATATAACTACTATTACGGATTATAAATGGATTTACCGGTGACTGCTGAAAGCAAGTCGGCAAACAATATAAAAGTCAACCTTGCGACTGTTACTATTCTTCAGCCGTAATGTAACTTTTTGTCGATAACTTTCCGTTAAACTAGATAAAGGAATGTTTGAACGGAGTTTGCTGCTGTGTGCAATGTATTCAGCACTATGAGACCACGTCTATCCATTCATAGAAACCACTTCGTTACGATCCATGTAACGACAGCTGGTGCTGTGCATTTCCGTCTATTTTCACATTAAAGGAGACATATGTAAAAGCATGCGTAAGCCCTGGAAAAAGTATATGTTCGCCCTGCTGGCGATGCTGCTCGTCGTCTATGTCCTCGGGGTGAATTTCCCGAAGTCTTCCATTCTCGCCCATAAAATGTGCAGTTCCTGGGTCGCTGCCCAAAATGAATTGTTTTATTGGCAGCACCGGGATGAGCTGAATCAGCGTAATGTAGCGCTGGCAGCCGATTATGTTGTGCCGCAAGGCACCGCAGATAAGGTCGCTGTGCTCATGTATCACTACATCGTACCTGCCAAGTACAATACCGAGCCGAAAAACAACTCGATTATTAATCTTGAAGCGTTCGAAAAAGATATGAAATATCTGTACGATAATCATTACCATACAGCGACTTTGCAAGAGCTGGAGAAGTTCGTCAATGAACAAGCTCCATTACCACAAAATACAGTCGTGATCAGCTTTGACGACGGTTATCAGAACAATATGATTTATGCGTACCCGATTATGAAAAAGTATGGTTTCCATGCTACGATGTTTGTGATTGGCTCCAAAATCCAGGCGAAAACCGAAACATTTGATCCGACCAAAACAAGCTATGTATCACGTGAAGAAATGAAAGCAACGACCGATGTGTTTGAATTTAACAGCCATACGTACAATTTGCATTTCAAAGAACCACTGCATTGCGGTGATGATTATGCTGCTGGGATGGATCCGGATCGCTTTGTAGCGGACGATCATATTATGCGTACCGAAGCTGGAATTAACACTCCATACTTTGCTTATCCATTTGGCGATTTCCGGATGCAAATGATCTATGCACTCAAACAGTGTGGCTACCGTATGGCATTCACCGTGCATCAAGGCTTTATTCGACCAGGCGATGACCCCCTTCAATTGAAACGCTTGACAGTAATCTCGACTACCAATATCGGTGAGCTGCTGCATATGGATCATGATCCAGACGGCTCGGCACCTGTAGCTTTTTAAGATTGTATGTTCATCAGGCTATCTTACTGAGATAAGACGATTCAGTCCAAACCCAATAAAGCCCCTTTCCCATTGAAGTCGAATGTTCATCCTACAGATGATCTTCCGATTCAGACAGGAACAGGGGCTTTTGTTTATATAACTACAGAGTACATGACTATAACTATGGCTACAACTATAACTATAACTATAACTATAACTAAGTGTACGAGGAACATTAGACTTGATAGTGTATAACCTATCCGAGCGATTTTACTGCCTATGCATAGCATATCGATACTTTTACTTCATACCCTATGAGTATGAATCTGTATAGAAGCAGCGTATAAGTTATATGGAGACATAAGCAGTAGAGCGATGCGATATACCCATCTACAGCGTTACCCTCCGCACACAAGGGTGTACACCCTACCTAGCAACATCCGTCATACTCTACTACTGGCAACGATTAACGATCAGCAACGGCCGGAAGATCACTGGCATTCGATGCTTCCTGTGGACGATCGAGCAGTCCACCTGCGCCGTAATCAACGAAGTTTTTAATAAATTGCAGCGCTTCGGCACGCGTCAATGATTGCTTTCCTTTAAACGAAGCGACGGTCGCTTGACCGGCATTGCTGCCATTCGCTAATCCAAACGCAAGCAAGTACCGAATCGCATTATCACCGTTAAAATTCACCCCATCGGCTGCTGAGACCAGTTCCGCCACACGTGCACGACTAATCGTCGCATTGCGAGTGGACAGATTAGTATAGCTTTGTACTGGATAATTCAGTGCTTTGGCACGGGCATAATAGGGGGATGCCCAGTTAGCTTTGCTGCCTGCGGTAACATTGGGTTCATACGAGCGAATGAGCATCGCCAGAAATTCAGCTTCCGTTACCGTTTTACCTGGCTTAAAGCTGCCATCGGCATATCCTTTGACCAGACCGGATTGTACTCCCCATGCAATCGTATCGCGTGCCCAGTAATTGTTGGACACATCGGAAAAGAGCTTTCCATCCGCTGCCTGTGCCTGCTGAGGTAAGCTGGAAACTAGCATCGTCAGCAGTAAACCTAGCGTTAGCAGCAAACGGGATAATGTTCGTCTATTCATCGCTGTTCACCTTTCCTTGAGTCAAGCTCATTTATAATATCGCACGCTGTTAGCGTGTCGTGAATTGTAGGACAAGCGGATTGTTCAGCTCTGTCGATTGATCCGAGCGAGCTGTAGATTTGCCTTTGATTCCTCTTTCCAATACGACGGTATACGTCTGACCGGAGCTAAAGCCGCCCTCAGTTGGTGTAATAAAGATACGATTAAACTTCATCGTTACCTGTACATTGCCTGCGATATTACCGTTTCCGTCCAGTACCGTTACATTATCGGTATTGATCGTGGATGGATCAACATATTTGTACTGACTGTTCTTTGTCACCACTTGTAAACTGATGCGTACAGGTACAGTGCTTGGCAGGCTGCTGCGCATCGGTACATCTTGAATACCCAGACTTTGCTTGAGATCAGCCAATTGCTTGCTAAAGCTAGCGTTATTTAATCCACGTCCGCTAAAGCTTGCCTTCATATAATCAGACGCCTTGCCGGATGACTTGGCTGTATTGAGCTGTTGCTGTGCTTTTTGTGTTGGTGTTGGCGTCGCGGCTGGTGCCGAAGCAACTGGTGCTGGTGTTACGGCAGGACGTGCTGCGGCTGGTGCTCCCCCGCCACCTCCGCCTCCCCCACCGCCGCCACCAAATGCAGGGATAAGTGCGCCTCCACCGGTCGGTGCGGGTGTCGTCACAACAGGCACCGTTACCGCTGGAACAGGTGTTACGACTGGAGTCGGCGTACTTACGGGCGTTGGTGTTACGGTTGAGGTTGGTGTATTGTCAGGTACTAGCTGTTTATTACTGGATGGTGTAGATGAATCGTTATTGGAGTCTGGCGTCGATTGCAGCGCACTGGTTTTGGCTGTAACCGTTTTGCCGACCGATTCGTTGCCGATTTGATCAAACGTTTTTACCGTAAACGTATACGTTGTATCTGGCACAAGTCCCTGTGCGGTGTACACATCGGTTTGTACGGTTTGCTTAGCTGAATCGTGGTCATTGTACACATGTACGCCTGCAAAGTCGGCATCGACTGGATTTTGCCATTTTAACGTAATGGAATCTGTACTGATCCCACTTGCTTGAAGCCCACTCACTTCACCTGGTGCCGTCGTATCTGGCTTCGGTTTGAAGGTTACAAATCCATATCCATATTCGGAATCTCGTCCGGCTGTACCTAGATCTACCGCATAATCTTGTAGCTTACTTCGCAGCGCAGCAGCAGATAAGGATGGATTTTCCTGTTTCAAAATTGCTGCCATCGCTGCCACATGCGGTGCAGCTTGTGAGGTGCCACTTGCGATCGCAAAACCATTATTGAGATAAGTGGAAACGATCGATACGCCAGGCGCCGCCAGTTCTACTTTGGGACCTGTCGATGAAAAACTTCCACGTTTTAGATCTTTGTCTACAGCAGCAACAGCGATTACGCTGCTATATTTCGCTGGATAATTGACCGTGTCTGTACCTGCACCGCTATTACCTGCGGATGCAACAACGACGATGCCTGCCTGATAAGCTTGATCTAACATATTGTGCAAGAGCTGTGAATCAAATTCCGTACCGAGTGACAGATTGATCACATCCATATGATTCTGAACGGCCCAATCTACGCCTTCCAGTACATCTTGCAGATTCCCTTTACCATCAGAACCCATCGCCTTTACAGCATAGAGCTGGACACCTGGTGCCATACCGGTTACAGATCCATCATTGTTATGCGCGGCGATAATACCAGCCACATGGGTACCATGACCGTTATCATCGGTATAAGACGTTGTATAATCAACGGTGGACACACCGCCAGCAATCGTTAATTCGGGATGGGCTGCGATACCGGAATCGATAACAGCGACTTTAATGCCAGAGCCATTGTAGCCTTTTGCCCATTCCAAATTCGGTTGCTCTGCCTGGTAGTTCCACTGTGCTTGTTCATTCGCATTAACTGGAGACGTGCTGCCGAGCGGCGTAATATTATCGTCTGTAATTTGAAACGGAACATTTCGCTCCACATACGCAATATCTGGATTTTGCACGAGACTGTTCAAATCCGCCTGTGTGACTGTAGCTGAAACGGCAGGAACCGTTTCAAATTCGTGCTGAACGTCGACACTCTGATCAAGCACAGCTTCCTTACCGTCCTGATTTTTGTATACGACGATGACATCCTGCTCCGCACCTGCGGCGAATGCCTGGTCATGCCCATATGTCGAAGTCGCCCCTACAAGGCTGGACACCGTAAACAGAGAGGCAATCCATATCTTTACTGTCTTTTTCATACTAGTCATTCCCTCCGACTCCGGCGTTTAAGCGAGATCCTTCTCACCGGTATGATGATAGTCGACATGCCTCTGCTCCAAAAAGGGATTCGCTATACTAAATGCTGCTGTGTCTAAGTCTTGACCTAAAGTATATGATTCGATTTCTTTCGGGAATTTTCGACAAGCTAACTTAGTGAGATATATCGGAGTGAATTCAGCAATTATGTATAGGTAACATAAAAAAATCTCCCTTTATTTCAAAGGGAGATTTTAGGTATATCTATAGTTGTATAACATGGCTTTATGCCAATATTGACAGCACAGTATTAGCCGCGTTGAATTTCAGTAGCTTCGAATACTTTCGCATCCAGTGGAGCTGCTGCAAATTGCTGCATGTCCTGTACGAACTTTTGGAAATGCGGAGTTGCGTTATGCAGTTTCATCGCTTCTGCATCTTTCCATTCTTCAACCATTGTGAACAGGTTGTCCTGCTTTACATCGCGTTTCAGTACATATGAAATGTTACCTTCTTCAGCCTGCGAAGCCGTAACAAGTGTATCGATCTCTTTCAAAAATTCATCGACCTTTTCAGGTTTAATTAACATATTAGCATGAATGATAAGCATATGTGTACATCCTCCTCGGTGGTTATCAACTGTAATAAACTTACTTTAATAGTATAGACCACTTTGCCTAAAAAACCAAGTTTGTGCTGAATGCAAGACAGATCTGCCCACTTTTACATACCCTTGTAATCGCTGGACAAACCAATACCCGGCTTCTCTGGTGGAGAAATACCGGGTATATCAAGGCTATACAGCATAGGACTCCGATAAGCACATGACTCCGCTCGGAGATCAGATCAATAAGTTAAACAGATTTGGATCGCGGTTCAGTTCCACATATTGAATATTGTGGTCTTCCATACGCTGAATGAGTGCGCCATAGTCATCTGGCGAACTAAGTTCAATGCCGACGAGCGCCGGTCCGTTCTCTTTGTTACTTTTCTTCGTATATTCAAAACGAGCGATATCGTCATTTGGACCGAGCACTTTTTCCAGAAACTCGCGCAAAGCACCTGCACGCTGTGGGAAGTTGATCGTAAAGTAGTATTTCAGTCCCTCATAGATGAGTGAACGCTCCTTGATCTCCTGCATACGGTCGATATCGTTATTACCGCCACTAATAATACATACAATCGTCTTACCTTTGATATGCTCACGGTACATGTCCAGCGCGGCAATCGGCAATGCACCTGCTGGCTCAGCGACGATCGCATTTTCGTTGTATAGATCCAGAATAGCAGAGCATGCTTTGCCTTCCGGCACACGAATCACATCATCCAGTGTTTCGCGGCAAATTTCATACGTCAGTTGCCCGACACGTTTGACCGCTGCGCCATCGATAAACTTATCGATCTCCTCAAGCGTAACGACCTGATTCTGGCTAATCGCTTCACTCATCGAAGCAGCACCCAGTGGCTCTACACCGATCAAACGCGTCGAAGGACTGATTGTACGCATATATTGACCAACGCCAGCAGCCAGACCGCCACCGCCGATCGTAATAAACACATAATCTGCCGGACGATCGAGACTTTCCATAATCTCCATACCGACCGTACCGTTACCTGCAATAATATAGGGATCGTCAAACGGATGAATAAAGCTCATATGCTGCTCTTTACACGTTTTGATCGCTTCGGCGTAGGCATCATCAAATGTATCGCCAACTAGAATCACTTCGACATTCGCACCGCCAAACTTTTTCACCATTTTCACCTTTTGATTCGGTGTAGTACTTGGCATGTAGACTTTGCCTCGAATATTCAGGTGTCGGCACGAAAAGGCAAAGCCCTGTGCATGGTTTCCTGCACTGGCGCACACGATGCCGTTTGACATTTCCTCACTGGACAAATTGCGAATCCGGTTATACGCTCCGCGAATTTTGAACGAGCGCACGACCTGCATATCCTCTCGCTTCAGATACACCTCGCACTCATATTTTTCAGACAGGGTTGCATCCCGCTGTAGCGGTGTACGCACGATAACGTCGCGCAGTACGTGATGCGCCCGCACGATATCCTCCATACTGACCGTTTGCGAATTGTTGTCCTCTGTTGCTTTCATTGCTTGTCTCCTCACTCCAGACGCCCATCCCGTCATTATTCGTTTTGACTCAGCATCCTGTATAGTAGGGAATCACCGTATGTCCTGCTGTCCATTGGATGATCCATTCCATAGCAGACTACCGATTCTGACTGTCGACTCTACCCGAACGGGTATCGCTGCTAGCTAGCATGATGCTATTGTTCTACCGTACCGCCATCTGGAACGATTTTCAAGTGCATTGGCGTAAATTATGTGCATAACGTTCAGGATTGCTACGTGTACTGATGATGATAGCGTTAACAAAGATATGTTTCTGTTGTTCGTGTGTTTTTCTATTTATCTTATGTTTCTCTGTTCGTGTTATGTTTCTCTGTTCTTCGTATCTGTTCTTTGTTCCACTATTCCGCTTTAGTTTATTTGACATCGCTCTACTTTTACATTTATGTTCATTTTCAGTTTTGTTTCTATTTGATTTGGTGTGTAATCACAATCTTCCACACTGATGCTGTACTCGCTAGGCTTGATCACTGTAATCATACTCTCTAGTCTTCATCGCTGTAATAATGAATATAATGGAATCGATAGACATAACAAAAAGCCGCCCTGTCGCTACAGTGCGGCTAGTCATGCCTGATGCGGTTAATCGACAACGATGACCTCAACGCCCATTTCCTCCAGTTCGTGAATCGCCTCTTCCGGCAATTGATCGTCGGTAATGAAACGGTTCAGGTCTTCCATGCCGAGGAAACGAACCAGCGATTTGCGACGGAACTTGGAGCTATCGGTTAGCAAAATCAGTTCATCGGAAATCTCAATAATTTTCTTTTTCAGTTGCACATGCGCTTCAGAAGGTTCGGTCAATCCACGGCTTAGATCAAAACCGTGACAGGAAAACAGAAACTTGTCCACATGGTAGCTCTCTACCATCTTTTCCGCATGAATACCCGTGTTTGCCATCGAGTCTCGATCCAAATAACCACCGATCAAAATTACATTGATCTCGGTCTTGGGCACAAGCTCATTCGCGATAGCTAGAGAATACGTAAGCACAGTTAACGGACGGTTCGGTAATTGTTTGACCAGATGCAAGCAGGTTGTGCTCGCGTCCAGTGCAATCACATCGCCGGGTTGAATAAGCAATAACGCATGCTCCACAATTGCCTTTTTCTCTTCAATATTTTGCGTTTCCCGCTGTACAGCAGGAGATTCGTATTGCTCACGGTTACGGTTAAATACCGCGCCACCGTGCGTACGCACAACGATACCTTCAAGTTCCAAACGTTCCAGATCACGCCGAATCGTTTCTTCTGTCACATTGAAGCGGCGGCTTAATCCGGATACGCGGACTGTGCCTTCGGCTTCAAGAATGCGCAGGGTCTCGAGTTTGCGTTGTGCTGCGGATAATGCATCTTGTCGCCTCGGATTTTTGCTGCTCATTGAGTACACCTGGCCTTACTATATAAATTATCAATCCAATCGATCTGCAAGCTGTGAATCCATGATGGATGCTGAGTAAAGCAGGAAGCAGTATACATGATGTTCATTGTCGAAATCATTTCATAATTTCAGTATATTGCGCACATGATCCGCTCCTGCTTGCAGAGGGAAAATGTTGCATAGGGACGACATGTAAACGCTTATTGTTTTGAAGTGTACACAAGTGTCCGTTTGCAAATTGTTCATCTACTTCAATATACCGTATTTAGACATTCGTCACAATAAAAAAGGGCTTATTCGCTTATTTCGAAGCTTAAAATCTTGATTTTATGCTATTTATTACATTAAATGGATAATAAGGGGTTGAGCAAGTGAGAATGAACTGGTTTCTGGGGGGGTTGTTTGGTTTGGGCGTACACCACTTCGGGAAGGAATAAGGGGACGGACTCGGGTGGAGCCGCGAGAATCTATGGATTGGGATAGTATGTAGATTCTCGCCCCTCCAAAGTCGCCCTTTCCCCTTATTTCCTTCCCTCCGTTCTGTGCTGGTCGCATCATACGAAACAAGAGCTTTTCGACGTAATAGCCATCATTTTACTCTTGAGTCTCAATTTATGCCTATTATTGTAGTCTGCTGCTCTTGCTCTTGCTCTTGCTCTTGCTCTTGCTCTTGCTCTTGCTCTTGCTCTTGCTCTTGCTCTTGCTCAATGTTAGCTTTGTAACCGTATTTTGCAATCCTTCTTGCGTTTTTTTATGAGTAGCATTCGACCATTTATATCTACTCATCCCCTATTATTTCTAAGCCTTTCACCATAAAGATTGTGCATACAGCCTATAATATTTAACAATTCAGATTTCGTCTATCATCTTGCATGCTGCTGCATCTATTATAGTTGGTTATTTCTTCACACGATTGAATGTCAACGTTGACGCTTCAAGTTACAACTACACAATATTCCATAGATTAGACTGATCCAGTTGCTAGCATGCTCTTCCACAGGTCCTGTTTTCAAAAAAACCGTACCTCTTATTAAGAGGTACGGTTAGTTTATAGATATATTTATAGATATCGTGCAAGCGGTAACGTTCCATTTTGAAATGACGCTGGTTTATGTTTACCTACTTTATATGGACGCTTAGCTTATCGTAACGTGCAACGACTTGATGATTGTGTTCGGTGCACCACGATCATGCCTTCCTCATAGCGATCATTACACAATGTGGCTGAGAAAATGGTGTACGAAGCGATCGGCATCGACATCCAGCGCGACATCGATATGTGAAGCCTGGCTGTCGTGTACGCCAGTTGTTTTGCCTAGAGAATCGGCATCAACGCATTCTACATGTACCGCGTAAGATTCGGTACGGACAAAGGTAGGGTCGATCGCTACGCCGACAGCTAGTGGATCGTGTAGGGCGCAGCCGCGGCCGCTAGTGATGACGCCTTTGTAGGCTTCCATGTAAAAGTCAGTCATATTGGCAAGGAAGGTGGCCAGACTGGTGTTCAGGCTACGCCATTGTTCCAGATGCGCAGACGTGAGCAGTGTTTGCATCGTGACATCCAAGCCGACGAGTGTGACGGGCATACCGGAGCTGAATACAATCGCTGCGGCATCAGGATCGGAATACGTATTCGCTTCGGCAAAAGGTGTGACATTGCCGGGTACCGTTACGGCGCCGCCCATAACGATCAGGCGGTCGATATGCTCGGCGATTTGCGGCTCTAATTGTAAAGCCCGAGCGATATTAGTGAGTGGGCCTACGGCGATGACGGTGATCTCGCCGGGATTAGCCATAATCTGTTGAACGATAAATTCCGGACCGGATAGCGATTGGGGCTGTCTGGTAGAAGGCTCACGATACTGATTACCGATGCCATCTTCGCCATGAATGTGACGGGCAAATGGTTTCGTATAATCGCGCTCTAATGGCTTAGCCTCTCCCGGATATACCGACAGCGGGCGCTCCAACTGATCCAGTACGACCAGTGTATTGCGTGTTGCTTCTTCTACAGTGATGTTGCCAAATACGGTTGTAATACCAAGTACGTTCAGCTCTGGCGAATGTACGGCATAAGCGATAGCCATCGAATCATCGATGCCTGTGTCTACGTCTAAAATAACAGATTTCATTATTATCGTTTCCTTTCTATTGCTGAAGTTTAAACATACTATCGTTGCCTGCTATCCATTTATCCCATTCTATTTTCCTGTAAAAGGCGACTTTAGAAAAAAATGTGGATTGCAATGCGTATGATCATTGCTTTTTATCATACGTTGCCTGCTACGATGCTGACAACCGTTGATTTTTTACCCTAATCGTTTTATCGAAAAAATTGTTTCCGGCAGGTTATATGCCACCAGTTCTGGATTTTTTGCTAAATTTCGCTCGTTTAAGCTTCACAGCGCTATAGTCAATTCAAATTTTTTTTTGTAGAATAAGAAGACATGTGGTGTGAGACATTAAATGTTACATACAATGTGAAGGCATACTCATTCTTCACTGGCTCAGTAGAGCATTGTCGACGACCATCACAAACTCGTAATTTTGGCATATATGAAATGGAGGATATTATGAAGAAATCCAGGTTTATGTGGTTATCCATTGCGTTCCTTCTTTTCTTCGGCGTGTGTACCGCAAGCTGGAGTCCAAGCGCGGTCGCTCAATCGGAAGAAGGCAAGACGTATCTTATCGGAACAGATATTACATTCGCACCTTTTGAGTTCCAACGTGATGGCAAGTATATTGGAATCGATATGGACTTGATGGCTGCTATTGCACAAGATCAGGGCTTTAAGTACGAAATTCGCCCACTTGGTTTTAATGCGGCACTTCAAGCGCTACAAGCCAACCAAATCGATGGCATGATCGCAGGTATGAGCATTACTGACGAGCGAAAACAAACTTTCGACTTCTCAGAGCCATATTATGAATCTGGCGTTGTTATGGCTGTTGGACAAAAGAATGACACAATCAAAGGTTATGAAGATTTACGTGGTCAACGTGTTGCTGTAAAAACAGGGACAGAGGGCTATTCTTTTGCTAGTTCGATTAAGGACAAATATGGATTCACTCTGGTACCATTCGATGATTCTGCTCAAATGTATCAAGAAGTTACGTCTGGCAACTCTGTAGCATGCTTTGATGATTATCCAGTTATTGCTTACGCAATCCAACAAGGCTTGCAGTTAAAGACAGTAACCGAAAAAGAAAAAGGTGCTCCTTACGGCTTTGCAGTTAATAAAGGTCGTAATACAGAGTTAATGCAAAAATTCAATACTGGTCTAGCTAACCTCAAAGCTAATGGACAATACGATAGTATTGTTGCCAAATACCTAGGCTCCTCTACACCAGGACAAGAATCAACTACACCACCTCCACCAAAAAGTAGTCTGGAGATCATGAGTGCGGCATTCCCTGAGCTGTTAAAGGGACTTGGCATGACTTTGTTATATACAATCATGTCATTATTTTTCGCATTCATTCTTGGTTTGATCTTCGCGTTCATGAAAGTTGGACATAACAAGTTCGGACGTGCAATTGCAACCATTTTTGTAGATGTGTTCCGTGGTATTCCTCTAATCGTACTCGGCTTCTTCATTTACTTTGGTTTGCCAGCCGCATTTGGCTTCAAAATGCCTTTAATTGTTGGTGCTGTACTGGCACTCAGTTTAAACGCAGGCGCATATGTTACAGAGATTATTCGTGGTGGTATTCAGTCAATTGATCAAGGACAAATGGAAGCAGCACGCTCTCTCGGTCTTACACATCGTACAGCAATGATTAAAGTTATTCTTCCGCAAGCGATTAAAGTTATGATTCCATCGTTCATTAATCAGTTAGTTATTACGCTGAAAGATACATCAATCATGTCTGCTATTGGCCTGATTGAGCTAACCCAGTCTGGTAAAATTATCATTGCAGATAATTATGCATCATTTGAAATCTGGTCTATGGTCGCAATCATGTACCTGATCGTCATCACGATCCTGACTAAACTGGCAGACAGTGTCGAAAGGAGAACACGCCGTGGGTAAAATTCAAGTCAATAACCTCAAAAAGAGCTATGGCTCCAACGAAGTCTTAAAAGATATCAACATGCAGGTGGAAGAAGGCGAAGTGGTCTGTGTGATTGGCCCATCTGGATCTGGTAAAAGTACGCTGCTGCGCTGCGTGAACAAGCTGGAAGAAGTGACTGCCGGTGAAGTGATCGTCGACGATTACAACATCAGCGATAGCCGTACCGATATTAACAAAGTTCGTGAAAATATCGGGATGGTGTTCCAGCA
Organism: Paenibacillus wenxiniae; assembly: GCF_039822605.1. Lineage (NCBI taxonomy): Bacteria > Bacillati > Bacillota > Bacilli > Caryophanales > Paenibacillaceae > Paenibacillus > Paenibacillus wenxiniae. Next base: position 61,545 of record NZ_JBCGUH010000009.1, on the reverse strand, counting down.
CTTTAATCTGTTTCCGCATATGAGCGTGCTGAAAAATATCACATTCGCTCCAGTCGAACTGAAAAAGCAATCCGAAGCAGAAGCGCGTAAAACGGCACTACAGCTGCTAGATCGTGTTGGACTGGCGGATAAAGCCAATGCTTTTCCAGGCAGCCTGTCCGGCGGTCAGAAGCAGCGTGTAGCGATTGCACGCGCACTGGCAATGAATCCGGATATTATGCTGTTTGACGAACCCACCTCTGCACTTGACCCGGAAATGGTTGGTGAAGTGCTGGGCGTTATGAAAGATCTGGCAAGTGAAGGCATGACGATGATGATCGTTACCCATGAAATGGGCTTTGCTCGTGAAGTTGCGGACCGTGTTATTTTCATGGATGGCGGTTATATCGTGGAAGAAGGGCCACCAGAGCAAGTATTTGGCAGTCCGAAGCATGAGCGCACGATTAGCTTCCTGGAGAAAGTGCTGTAAGCAGCGTTTGGATGTATTTTACGGATTAGATTTGGCTTAACATGCTTTGCCCTTCGTTAAATAGGGACATCTGACAATAGGGCATCATTTTATACACAATTGTCCAAATAAAAACCGCCGTATGTAGCAGAATAGGCTATCCTACGGCGGTTTATTTTTGTTAGCTATGAGCGATAAATACTGTAACAGATGGATTAGGTACTGTTGATGGGAGTTCTGATGAGAATGCTGACAATGATTAGCCCATTTATTTTAATTATATAGCCTAAGCATCAAATTATAGCTCGTAGGCTAATTGTAACAAATCCTCTTCTCTCTTCCTTACATGTCGTCCAATCTCTCCGGCTCCGCAGCTTCCTTGAGCCATGTTGCCAGCGCTGCGGGCGGATTCAATCGCCTAGCAATTGTAATAGAGTGTGTGGGATGGATAGGAATCATACGCTTGCGATGGCGATGTATAACCTACCGGATCAAATGAATAGGTGCCAGACAAATTGCCAACTTCTCCGCTCACCCGTGCGCATGCATATGTGATCCAAATAAAACGGTATCGTATCGTGCTCTGGATAGATGTAAACGGAATTAGCTTTCACTTTCGTTTCCTTCTCCACCAAGCACTATCGGACGATACGCTAACGCTTCATCCACAATCTGCGCTGCTGTCCAATCTTCATCATTCCAGAAAATAAGATTGCTCACTTCGGGATGTGGCACCTGACGGATTAACAAGTCCAGCCATTCGTCCTGCTGTTGCTCGCTGCCTTCGCCGTCCAGAATACGTTGGACGAGTTCGATCAGTTCGGTGCGGGATAAGGATGGTGGCATAGGTTTCACTCCTTTGGTTATGGTGTATGGATTGAAATGCTTCTTTACTTATTCGCTTCTCTTTATTTCAGATTAAACTCTCAGTACTCAGATCATTATTGCTGCCACACTTATAAAAAGTCTCTTCGTCATTATGATCTGTTTTCAGCCAAACTATTTCGTTTAGGCATTCTATATGTCCAGTATAGCCACTAAATTCAATTGAATGATGTGGACATCTAATTATGAACAAAGTACATATATTCATTTATCGATTCGAAAAATAATCTTTCCCCTGTATGATCCAATATTTTTCCTGCGGCGGCACTTGATCCATAAAACTTTCATACCGACCTATCCAGTCATTCGGTATATAATATTCAAACGATGCAGGTTCTGGAAAATAAGATATAAGTACTTTCTCATCAAAATCAACTAACAATGCTGGAGTAAACTCCGTAAGCGAATCCGGTTGAGCCAATTGTGTATCATCTAGTTTTAATAATAACTCGCTTAATTCCACCACACTGACTTTAAATTCATTTATTTTATGTAGAAAATCTGCTGCTGAATCCTCATTTAATAACGCAATATCAAAGCGCTCCGAATAGTCACCCACGTTAGGCCATTGATACCCTTTATCCAAATAAGCCTGTTCTAATTTGGTTAAATCCAAATACCAGTATTCCTTGTCCGTAACATACCAGCTCCACGTACCATTATAGATCACAGCAACGATAATATTTTCGCCGTATTGTATCGGTAGTTTCATGAGATTTCCTCCCTGGTCTAAAGCTGTCTTTCTTTAAAATAATCCAAAATTTTATGTAAATACTGCTCCAGCTTTACTCAATCGCCAGCGTAATGCCAATTTCGCTTCATTCACCTTTGTTACTAACTGCATAAGCCTAATCCCCTGTCAAAACCTGTTAAGGCGGCTCTTTAATATTGCGATTGCTGAAAAAGAACTAGCTATGCGCAGCTTCAAATGTAATTTGTTTATCAGTATCTAACACTCTGTATACACTATTCTTCATCTACAGTTGTTATTTTACTCCATTCTTCGTTATGATATTGCTCATAACTTGTATAGCCTTCTTGCAAACACCTAATTTCTAGCATATTTTTTATATCTGAACATGTACAATTCTTTAATAACTCAATCTTATTTTGCAAAAATGATATTCATATGGACTGAGATTTGCTGCTATTAGATAAATATATGCTTAGCAGCTCATTATATTCAGAGTTAATATGAGAGAAGATGTAATCTAGGCTAAGCCCAAACTCTTCTATATTTTCACTTAACTTCTCATAACTTGCAAATAAATTAAAATCGTCTAATTCATAAATTTTATGAACAGAAAATAAAGAATTTAAACCTCGTATATACAAACCTAAATTAGACCTATCCCCCTTTTCGAAAAAAACAATGTGATCTAATCGCTCATTATCATCCTCATCTTATAGATAAACAACATTTGACATTTTCTGTTGCTCAAAAAATGAGTCCATTTCTTCATGAGAGATATTACATAATTATTCATTCTTATTCTCCTAACAAATGTAGGTTTAATCGGAAGTCTTGCTTCTCTACTTCTTGAACTTTACTTACTCTAGTCTTTTCAAGCATCTTAAATAATTAGAATCCGCCAGTGGCAATCCCTTCGCCGTACCTACAAATGGAATCGCATCCGCTACAAAGCTTCCGCCCTGTTTCAGCCAATCCGCTCCATCCGCACTCAATCCAAACGGATCAATGTACGATACCGGATTACCATTCACATACGCATACTGGTTCATCGTCAATCCATTACCGATACTTCCTGTCACTACATCGCGGTTCACAAAGCGCTTGATCTCCGGGTTGTAGTAGCGTGCACGCATCTGGTACAAGCCATTCGGATCGGTCTGTACGCCGTCGCGTCCGTTGTACTGGAATGGTTGCTGGCTATCGCCGTCATGCTCCACTTGCTCGCCATACGTGTCGTATGTGTACGTATCCGTGATCTGACCGTTTGCATCGGTCAGGGCAATCGTACTGCCGCGCATATCGTAGTAATATGTTTGATCGTTACTGGCTGCGTCTTCGCGGCTGATCAGTCCGAGTCCGTATACATACCATGCTTTATTATGTAACTTACTATTCTAAAAAAGAAACCTTGAATGGCTTCATACCATTCAAGGTTTTTTGAATTACAACTTTTCAAATAATAATGCTGAAATTGATTTGCAGTAAAAATTCATTGTGTCATTCTCGTAATCATGAACATAATATCTATGACTAGATTCCCAATTACGATCCTTCATATCTGTTATTTTGAAGCCAATCATTTGATTAAAAGCTCCTCCGAAGTTTGTAATATTTAAAGAAGTCACTTCGTTGAACTTTAAGAGCAGTTTATATCTATCACCATTAACTTTAATTGGCTCTAAAATATACGCCACTTCCAAAAATGATACTTCGTCTCCATTTTCATTGTAATCAATATAATAGTTTATACCTGTAACTAACTTTATATCTTTTTCTCTAAAGTAAGACAATTTCTCAGAGATAATACGAAAATTTTTTATGAATTCCATATATTACATTCACCTCTCATCATTCCAAAAATGATAATCAAACTCTTTACCCTGGTCAGCATACCCTGTCTCAAACTTATATTCATGTAAATGGGGAATTGAATGATCTTTAGGCATACTATGATCCGAATGGTCAACTCGATAACTTTGTCTTCCAAAATTATCATAGATCACTGTAGATCTCTCAACTTTTCCTTTGTATTCTCTATAATGATCATATTTTAAACCTGGTGTATTATAAATTGGAGCCTTTCTTCCCCAATATTCATCAGGCACAAACAAACCACTACCTTCATCCTTTTTCTTAGCAAACAACTGCAAATCCAGCTTCAATCGCAAACCTTGCTTCTCTACAGCTTGAACTTCATTTACTTTGACTTTCCCAAGCTTTCCAACTAACCAGGTCCCGCCTTCAACGGTACCTTTCACCGCCCATTTTCCAGCCACCTTACCACCCGGCAACCAGCTCAGCAGCGTTCCTCCACCTGCCGCGACTCGATCCGTTACAGACAACTGCTCCCCTGTAATCAGATCCACGCCAGTGAACACCTCTTGCAGTCCCTTCGCCGTACCTACAAATGGAATCGCATCCGCTACAAAGCTTCCGCCCTGCTTCAGCCAATCCGCTCCATCCGCACTCAGTCCAAACGGATCAATATACGACACCGGATTACCATTCACATACGCATACCGATTCATTGTTAACCCATCGGTAATTGTGCCCGTCACTATATTGCGATTCTTTCTAGGCTTTAGTAGCGAGAAGACAGATACTCACCTGTTCTACTAAAGTCTTCTTATTCAGTAATCCCCTAAAAAAGAGACCTTGAAAGGCTTTTTACCTTCAAGGTCTTTGAACATAAACATATCTAATATGAGAGCTTAATATTAGATATGAATTATACAACAACGACTCTCAAATCAAAGTCCGCGTTCTTTAAAATAGTTAGACATTTTTTGCAAATAATCTTCTAGTTCTTTAGCATCTTCAGAGAAATCTCCGATAAGATTAAGTTCACCTTTCTTACTGACTGCAAATGCACAATCCCATCTCAATACTTGTTCAGGCGGTCCGAAGATATTCTTATTCCTGAAAAAAAACCAGCAGTATTCTGCCTCCATAAACTCATGGCTTAAAAATGATGTTTCTTCATTCGCATAGTCTTTCAACTGCTCGCTTGCAGCTTTCTCTGCAATTGTTCGTGCAGTTTCAAATGTAATTTGTTTATCGGTATTTTTCATCTTATGGTTTCCCCACATCTAATATGACATTTGGATTTAACTCAACTATCTTTCCTATTTGAGTATCAACAAAATAAATCTCTCCATTTTTATTGATTACATTAATAACATGCTTTATAGGGCCTTGATTCAAAAGTAGAGCCGTTGCAAAACCATCTCCAGCTTCACGCATAATTGTTTTGACCTCATCAACATTTAAATTTCTCATGTGAAATCCCCATGGCGCAGATGGAACTAGTTCTTTCATCGTACCGTATCTAGTTGATTTTTCAGCAACGGCATTCATGTCAATACCCATAATTCGTTGATGAGCAGCATTGGTACAAGAAACGCAATTAATATTGACTCCAGCTCCAGCCCCGTCTACATAATGCGGATTGACTCCCTTAAGTTCAGGGAATAGATCATCTAGCGGTTTAGTGGACGTATATACGTGATCATATGCACTACCCACGCTTTTACGAACATCTTCAACCGCCTCTTTCCCAACCTGCTTCCAAGCCCACTCCCCACCATCAATCGCTTCCTAAAATAAAAAAAGTCCTTGAAAGACTTCAAGTCAATCAAGGACAAACAAGCTAATAATTTTCAGTTTATCTTTTCTTTCTAAGTCCTAATTTTTCTAAAATATCATTTTGTTTTACTTCCAACAATACCGAATAGTCCTCATTAGGGCAAATAATAGCAGGGTGTTTTCCATCCTCTGCTTGTTGATATATCAATATTTGTCCACATATTGGACAGGGGACTTTATCCCCTCTTATTACTCTTACATCAATATCTTGTTCCAAATCATTATTGTCAGAAGGGTTCATAGAATCATCTCCTTATCTATAAGGAATATTAGGGTAAAGTGATTTTACTTCTTCAATAATAGCTCGAATCTCACCGTAAGAAAGGTTATTTTTTATATGTTGAGCCTCCCTCATAAACGCAATAATTTCTTCACGTTGTGTATAAATAGGATTATTAAGTGAAGTATGCGTTACTTCGTGGATAATAGTTTGTGCAGTTCTAACTATAGATTCAGTTTCTCGAACAAAAACCGTAGCAGTATTAGTATTCATATTAGCCTTCCCAAGAATTTGATTACCAGATGCGTCTGTTGGAACTTCCCCATAATCAAGCCTGATTTTTGTATTATTACTTTCAATTAGATTGATTGTTTCCTTACCTACTTGAGATTTATTTAACTCACGGTATAAGTTCTTTGGAGCAATTCTTTGACCAGCAGGTGCATAAGTACCTTCCCTAAATAATTCAGAAGGTTTAGCATAACGTTCCTCTTTACTCAACTCTCGCCAAGCCCACTCCCCACCATCAATCGCTTCCTTCGCTGCAAACGTGCCCAGCAACTTCCCATCCGGCAAGAAACTAAGCAACGTCCCCGCGCCTTCCGCAACCCGATCCGCTACCGATAATTGCTGACCGGTAATCAAATCCGTGCCCGTCAACACTTCCTGAATCCCTTTCACCGTGCCGACAAACGGAATCGCATCCAGTGCCATACTGAATCCTGTACGCATCAGGTCGGATCGCTCTGCACTGAGTCCAAACGGATCAACATACGATACCGGATTGCCATTCACATACGCATACCGGTTCATCGTCAAACCATCCGCAATCGTACCCGTTACGACATCCCGATTCACAAAGCGGCGAATCTCCGGATTATAGTAACGCGAACGCATTTGGTACAGCCCGTTTGGATCGGTCTGTACGCCATCCCGTCCATCATACTGGAATGGTTGGTTGGTCGTACCGTCGTGACTGAGTTCTTCACCATACGTATCGTAGGTGTACGTGTCCGTTACCTTCCCTTTCGCATCGGTCAGCGCGATTGTACTGCCGCGCAGATCATAGTGGTACGTCTGCATATTACCATTAGCATCGTAGCGGCTAATTAAGCCGAGTCCATACACATACCATGCGTTTGTATTGCCGCTACCGTCCGTTTCCATCAGCACCTGGGACAACACGGCTTGTGGGTTGATGATCTGTTTGGTGGTCACGCCGTTTACCGTAATCGATGTCCGGTTGTTTTCGTTATCGTAGCCGTAGCTTACGCCGCCAGCTGCGATCAATCGATTCCGTGCATCATAGCTGTAATCCTGCATACTGCCTTGCAGGGGACCATGCAGCATATTGCCTTCGGCATCATACTTAACTGCTTGTCCGTTCACTGTAGCCAGACGGTTATCGGCGGTATAGGTCATTGTCAGGTCGCCGAGTAAACCTTCTTATAGTCTACATAATTGATACTGATATGACGGAATACCAAGAATTTTTAAAGACATATCAACCACTTAAAAGATATGATTTACTGCTATCTTCGTTTTATAATCATGATAGGGTAGTCTATAATTGCGAGTGATTTCTAAAAAATAAGGATAAGAAAAAACAGGTCAATTATGGTAGTATCTGAACATAATCGACTTGTTTTAGATAAGGTTATAAAATTAAAGCATTTGATGTGCATACAACCGAAAAGAAGAAATATTTATATAAGTATTACATGGGTCAAATCTGCCTGAGCTTAGCCACCCGATGCATCCCGCACTGGGTGGGTTCTATTCATCAACCGCTGAGACAGTGACAGAAATAAACAAAGAAGACCACATCACGAGCGGCTAGCTCGCAATGTGGCGTTATTGATTTTATGTTGCCATCTTCTGTGGGATTGTAACTTAAGTTTACTTTAAATTATTGAAATAACTTAAATTTCGACTAAATATAAAGAAACGTCGGACAAGCAGCAATACTCGTTTGTCACAAGTAAATACTTCCTTTAAGACTTAGACATCACTATCATCCTTTAGATAGGCCTCAAATTCTTCATCAGTCATACTGTCATAATAATTGTCCAGATGATATGCATGTGACATCCCGTTATGATCCAGCACATACTCTACAGTAGACTTCCTATCAGAGATAACTAAAGAAAAATGATCATTACCTTCAAATCCATCTGAATCTAATTTCGATAATACCACCCAAGCAAAGCCGTCAATATCCATAATACTTTCATAGAATACTACCGATTTATTTATATCATTTACAATGATACCTGGAATTTTATATTGTTTATGATAAGTTTTAGCAACTTGTAATGCTTGTTCTGCTGATATATTTGTTTTCACTTCTCTACCTCCATTACTCTTCAAAACCTTTCCAACCTTGAATTGGCCATTGACCATTTCTTACATAATATATATATTTTTGTGCCTCTAGAATCTCAGTATCACTATATCTACTTTTATTTTTCATAATTTCATTGTAAACATGTTCTTCTCTCTGTAAAGTGCTTTGCTCAAGGTATTTTTCTTTGCCAATTTCATTCCATTGAGCAACATGATATGCTTCATGTTCAGCCGCTAAAATACTAGGATTTCTTTGTAGTACAATATAATAATCTTCGGGATGAAACCCCCCTGCCTGAGTTGGTGATAAAATTTTTCCGTTTCTATCAATTTGCACTTCTATACCGTATAAATCCTTCATTTTTCTTATATACTGTTTCTGTTGCTTAATACTTAACAGTCTTATTCCCTTAGCATTTAATCGTACTTCACCGCTAATAGGCATGTCTGACCATTCTTTATAATCAAGATCTCCCGTTCCCTCAGTAAGTTTCTCCGCCTCTTTCCCAACCTGCTTCCAAGCCCACTCCCCACCATCAATCGCTTCCTTCGCTGCAAACGTCCCCAGTATCTTCCCATCCGGCAAGAAACTGAGCAACGTCCCCGCGCCTTCTGCCACTCGATCCGCTACCGACAACTGCTGACCCGTAATCAAATCCGTGCCCGTCAACACTTCCTGAATCCCTTTCACCGTGCCGACAAACGGAATCGCATCCAGTGCCATACTGAATCCTGTACGCATCAGGTCGGATCGCTCTGCACTGAGTCCAAACGGATCAACATACGATACCGGATTGCCATTCACATACGCATACCGGTTCATCGTCAAACCATCCGCAATCGTACCCGTTACGACATCCCGATTCACAAAGCGACGAATCTCCGGATTATAGTAACGCGAACGCATTTGATACAGTCCATTCGGATCGGTCTGTACGCCATCCCGTCCGTCATACTGGAACGGTTGGTTCGTCGTACCGTCGTGGCTGAGTTCTTCACCATACGTATCATAGGTGTACGTATCCGTCACATTGCCTTTGTCATCGGTCAGGGCAATCGTGCTACCACGCAGATCATAATGATACGTTTGCATATTACCGCTGGCATCGTAACGGCTAATTAAGCCCAGTCCGTACACATACCATGCGGTCGGATTGCCGCTACCATCCGTTTCCATCAGCACTTGGGACAACACGGCTTGTGGGTTGATGATCTGTTTGGTGGTCACGCCGTTTACCGTAATCGATGTCCGGTTGTTTTCGTTATCGTAGCCGTAGCTTACGTCGCCAGCTGCGATCAATCGATTGCGTGCATCATAGCTGTAATCCTGCATACTGCCTTGCAGGGGACCATACAGCATATTGCCTTCGGCATCATACTGTACTGCTTGTCCGTTCACTGTTGCCAGACGATTATCGGCGGTATAGGTCATTGTCAGGTCGCCGAGTAAGCCATAGGTGTCCTGCGTAACCGTTGGATGGGTTATTCCAGCACTTCCTGCTCCTGGATTACTGCCAGCAGCATCACTACCACTATACACATCTGCCTGTACAGCTGTATCGGTTGCTGGAGCTGGCATTGGTTCGTTGGCAGATTGGGTAGAAGAACCGGAAGCTGCTCCGCTTTGCATCTGCACCTGGTTTGTGTTTGTAACAGCAGTCGCATTACCACCGCCATTATTACCCGCATCACTTCCCGGATCTGGCGATAACCCCGGTCCATACACATCTCCGGTCACACTGCCTGCCGGACTGTCGATCTCCCCACCATCTTCGTTCGTCACATTGCCTGCGGCATCGTAGCTATATGTCGTTTGCGCCAGCGTACTGCCATCTGGATTCAGCACCGTCAAACTCGTCAATTGTCCAGCGGCATCGTAAGCACGATTTTCCTGTGTGCCATCTGCATACTTCGTTGTGACCAGCTGACCTGCTGCATCGTAGGTGTAGCTTGTCTGATGCCCAGCCCAGTCGGTTACCGTGGACATGCGTCCTGCACCATCATACGTATAGTGTACTTTTTTGCCATCCGGGTACGTTAATGTTGTTAATTGTCCAGCCGCATCATACGTGTACCCGATCGTATGCCCATCTCCGTCAGTATAGCTCACCACTCGATTGAGCGCATCGAACGTGCGGCGAATCACTTTGCCGTCGCTGCCGGTTACCGAAACGATGTTATGGTTCGCATCCTGTCCATACGACACTTCACCTGCGTTGTCTGTAAAATGAACCAGATGTCCGGTCGCATCATACGCATACGTCGTATCGCGTCCGTCTTTATCGGTTTCTTTGCTCACCAGACCGACATTGTTGTACACATACGTATGGCTGCCACCTGCGGCATCCTGTTCACGGGTCAGGCGACCGAGCAGGTCGTACTTATACTGCGCCTCATTACCGTTGGCATCGGTCATCGCGGTAATATCGCCAAACGCATCCAGCGTCTGGGAAGTGTGGCCTTGCAATGCGTCTGTCACATCGGTCAGCTGATTGCGTTTGTCATAGCTGTAGCTTGTTTTGTGACCGAGTGGATCGGCGGTCTCTGTTAACTGGTTCAGTTCGTTATACGTGCTTGTATACGTATTGCCGAGCGCATCGGTTAACTTAATTGGATTACCTGCGGTATCGTATTGCACGGTATAGCTTTGGTGATTTAATCCATCGTAAGCGGCGATCGGGCGACCGAGTGCATCATACGTATAACGCAGGCTTTCGCCTTTCGCATTCGTTTCACTCAGCAGATGCCCGTCCGCATCGTAGGTGAATGTCGTCGTCCGTCCAAGCGCATCGTTGACACCAGTCATCTGTCCTTCGGCATCGTAAGCGATGCTCGTCTTGTTGCCCAGTGCATCCGTGATGCCCGTCAATTCGCCGTTCGCATCGTAGTTGTAGTGGGTCACATTGCCTTTTGGATCGGTAATACTGGCCAGATGATTCTGATCGTCATACGTATAGCTCGTTTTGTTTTTCAGCTCATCCAGCGTAGCGACCAGTTGATCGCTGTCATTGTAGACGATGCGAGCGGTATTGCCTGCCGCATTCGTTTCGCTGGTCATACGTCCTGCTGCATCATAGCCGATCGCTACCGTTTCGCCGGTCGGCTCGGTAATCTGGCTCAAATGCTGATCCGCATAGCCGTACAGTGTCTGTCCACCGCGTGGATCGGTGACGGAAGTTAATTGTCCTTGCTCATTGTAGGCGTAGCTGATTTGATGACCTTCGGTATCGGTTGTTGTTAGCAGACGACCGCGATTGTCGTAAGTGCTCGTAATCGTGCTGCCGTCTGGCCCGGTCGCTGTCAGCAAGTCGCCCAGACTATCGTAGGTCATGGTGATCGACTGCCCGGATGGGTCGGTTGCCTTGAGCACATTGCCTTTGTCATCATACGTAAAATGGGTCGTCTGATTCAGCGCATTCGTAATACTGGTGCGATTGCCCTGTTCATCGTACGTATACGTCGTTTTACCTGCCAATGCATCCTGCACCTGTACCAGTTGATATTGCGCGTCATGCACACGCTGCTGTACATTGCCGTTACGATCGGTGATCGTGGTCGTCATCTGTCCATTGGCGGTGCTATATGCCAGCTTGGTCGTATGACCTGGAATGCCGTCCGTTTGCTCTGTCACACGTCCGGTATCATCATACGTATTGGCGAATAGCTGTTTTCCAGCAAGCGCACCTGTAGTGATGCGGTGATTGGCATCATACGTATATGTCGTCCCCATGCCGGTTGGGTCGGTTATGTCTGTCAATTGACCGTTATCGTCATACGTAAATGATGCTTTGCGACCGGATTGATCCGCCACCGTAGCGACATGTCCTGTTGTAGTATAGGTCAGTACAAGTTTCGCTCCAGTAGACGGCTCGATCACCGCCGTCAATTTGCCGGAATCATCATACTGCATATTTACAGTGATGCCATCGCTATTGCTCATCGATTGCAATGTGCCATCTGCGGCAAAATGCAATGCCGTGCGGTTATATCGACTTAGCGTATAGCTTCCGTCCGCATTGACAATCAGCCCGTCATAACGAACTTCTTTTTGATTCGATGTGTACGATCCATCCGATTGACGTGTAAACGTATTGAACCGGAAATCATTCCAGTACACATTCACACTGCCGTCAGTCGCATTTTTTTGCAGACGGATCGCATAGTTATCGCTCCAGCCTTTGCCCAGTGCACCGTTCCCTTGCAGTAATGAATAGTATTGTGCCTGAAACGGGATATCGATACTGCCGTGTGCGGTCAGTACATTTTTGTTAATCATCTGTGCACCGGTAGACGTATCGATCGGATCAGCATAAAATGTCTGCGGATCGCCACTTGCCGGATTGAGCGAGCTGATCGGCGTGCCAGTCGCTGGTGGCGTAATGACTGGGTCGGTCGTTTCTGCCCATTGGAACAATCCGTATGGACTGTACACCGTCTCCGCACCGGCGCTCGTATTGCGAATAATGGCAGTATCGCCGCTACCGATCAATGCTGTTCCATTGCCCGGCTGCTCAGCCGTTTGCGTCGTCCAATAGTTGAAGCTACCGTTAACCGACAATGTATGATTGTGATCGGTCACATTGACGACTTTGAGCATATTGCCTTTAGATAGCGTGTACAGCGACAATGCCGCATGATTCGCATCGGCAAATGTAATGCTTGTTTTGTCCGCTCGTACAATAATGCCTGCGCTCGATTCTGCGGTCACAATCGCATAGCCACCGACAGGAATCGATACGGCTCCGTTTGCCTCATCTGTGCTTTTATAGCCATACTCGTCTGTTGGTTGACCGGATGCATCGTATATAGCGACATCATATGTGCCATCGATTAGCAGACTGGACGCCTGGGCAGACGTATTGTTTGCTCGCATGCTCTGACCTTGAGCAAGCGTTTTGGATGCCAGATCATCGCCCTGTGTAACACGAACGGCTTCTGTTGGTGCCCAAACCGTTACGGAATTGGCATCCTCGCTCGTAATCGCAATCCGCACACCGGGCTGTAAAATATGCAGACCGGATGTACTATGATCCAAACTATACGTCATTTTGCCAGAAGCATCATACAGTTGATAAGCATGTGTACCGCTTAATTTCAAGCTGAATCCGCCTGGTGAAATATTACGTAGCGAGTAATTTTCGCCTGTTTGCAGCACTTTGGTCAGAACCGGTCTTTCTTGCACCGGTGTAGCCTGGAAACCATCATAGGAACCCGATACTGTCACCTGTTCATTCGGGCTGCCTGAAATGACGATGCGATCGCCTTGCCAGATATAACCGCCCGTTTCTGTCTGTTGTACACCATAACTCTCCGGTGCACCATTGCGTTTGTACTGCGCATAATCGTATGTGCCAGTCGTATACAGTGTCAGATTCGGCAGTGCATTTTGTACATAGGCGATCGTTTCGTTGGACGATAACACCGTTTTGAACGTTACCGGATGCTGACGATCTTTAAACACAAACGATTCATACGGTCCATAAACGATCGTAGCGGTTGTGTCTACATTTTGCACACCTACGCGCATACCGGAAGCGAGCGCCGTATTTCCAGGTGCCATCTCATTCACATATTTGCTCAGACTGCCATCAGCTTTATAATTCGCTAGACTGTAATGCCCCTGTACACCAAGTAATGAAGGACCGGAATCGACATTAACCGCATCGACGTACTCATCTGGTTGGAGCGTCCGCTTGATCAATGCAGGATTCGTTCTAGTTTCAATGTTAAAGGCATCATACGGCCCTTCCAGCACCGCTGGCGTCGTCGTTGAGCCAGTCACCGCCAGCTTATTACCTGCGTCGATCGATTGAATCGGATCGGTATCCATCAATTGCATGCTGCTAATCTTCCCATTGGAATCGCGCAACACATAATCGTAAGCGCCGCCGCTCGTATACAGATTGAATAATTTGCCTGCCGTATTGGTCAAATTCAGACTGTTCGTATTCGTTAGCACCTCGTGGAACGTCACCGGATGCTCGCGATTCATTGCTTTGAACAATTCATAAGCACCATATACGTCGATCGGTCCGTTATCCCGGTTCATAACTGCTAGCTTTTGCGCAGCACTTAGCTCGTGATCGCCACTAACCGATTGTCGAATATACGTATTCGGATTGCCTTTTGCATCATAATCCATCAAATCATGCTTGCCTGTAAAATATACGGTTGCCGCTGCATTGGATACATTCGTAAATTCGGCACTTTGATTGAGCGCAAGTTGCTTCATCAGCAATGCCGGCTCAGCGCTGGATTGTAGACCGGTCACATCATATGGCGCCAGCAGCACAAGTTGCGCATTGCCCGAGTTAGTAATGACAGTCCGGTCACCGACATATAGTGGCAACAAGCCTGCTGTGCTGTTATGATTCAGCGACTGTAGCGACTGATCGGATTGATACGTCGATTGATCATATGTGCCCTGTACAGACAGCTGGAATGTATTCGGGCTACTATTGGTAACCTTTATACTATCGCCGGAGTTTAGATAACCTTTGTATAATGCTGGTGCTGTACGGTTGCTCCACGTAAACGCATCATTAGGTCCGGAAATCGTTAGCGGCGTTGTATAGCTATTAGTAATAACGATCAGCTGGTTGTTGGTTACCAGATAACTGGCACCTTTAACAGGGAATCCATAATCGGACACACTATTGTCTTTTTGCCCATAGATTGCATAATGATGCTGTCCGTCTGCACTCACATGAAATGGATAGCGTGACGTATTGACAGCTTTGATCGTCTGTCCTGGTTGCAGGGTTTGGGTGAATGTGATCGGCTGAGTATGGACACTAAAACGGAATGCTTCATAAGGCGTATAGATCCGGTCTACCGTTACACCCACATTCGTAAACGCGACTCGTTGTCCAGCCTGTACCTGCAACTGATTGATAGCAGCGTAAGCCTGATAATTCATAATGCCCAGACTATCGTAAAATGCATAATCATACCGACTATTCGTCTGTATGCTCGCATAACCGCCCGTCAGATTAGTCGCTTCCAGCGAACCACCGGGTGCTAAATTGTTGTAGTATAATGCCGGATCATCCGAATTGGAAACACTCGTTTCTTCCCTCGGTACACGAATCGTGATCGACTGGCTGCTGCTCGGATTCGTAAATACAACCGTATTGCCGCTTGGGAGCATATACGTCGATAATGTGCTGCCATTGTTATAATTAGCCACATTACCGGAGGCATCGTATTCGGCATGCTCATATACGCCATTTAAAAATAACTTATCCGTGCCGTTCGATGTATTTTGTACTTTTAAGTTTTTTCCTGGTGCAAGTGTGTACGTCGTCATCGGCGGATCGATCTGGGTCGAGGTCGCAAATGCATAATATGGCCCATTCAGTGTAATCGGTGCAGATGTGGTATTCGTAATGACGAGTCGCTGACCCGCTTGCACCGCTTTATCTGGTGATGTGGTCAGACCGGAACTGTACGTGGAATCGTCCGCGTTATAAATAAAGTATTCATACTGGCCCTTTGCCGTGACATACACATAGTTCGTTTTGTTAGAGGTGTTGGTCATTTGCAGCGAGCCTTGTACAGGTAACGTGTAATTAAAATCGGCAGGTTGACTTGTGCTCGTTAGTGAAAAGCTATCTCCAGCCGCATAGACAAGATAAGGCTGCGTATCGCGGTTTGTAATCAGTATATCTCCACCCTGATCAACCGTTTGAACGCTCGCTGAACTGTGGTGGTTAAATATTTTTTCTGTTCCAGAGCCATTCGTTTTGAGATAGGCACTGATGCCACCGATATGAATCGTATTGCTTGCTGTACTGCTCAAATTAAGCGCGTCAACGCTATCGCCAGGTTGCAGCGTCATACTGACTAACGCATGCCCCGGATAGAAACCGCCACCTTGTTGCAATTGTCGTGAGCCTGAATTGATCGTCAAATCGCTGGACGACGTATTCGCAATCTCCATGCTGAAACCCGCAGGTATCAAAATAGCTCGGCGACCGGAATAGGTTCCGTATTCTTCGGCATGACCTTTTGGATTGTATACGGCATATTCAAATTGCTGACCTTGCACATACACATCAATACCGCTGGAATAGGAATGGGTATACGAATACTCCCAGCCAGCCGGTATCGTAATGGTATTCGCCTGCGCCGCCTGCACATGTGGCGCCATGATTCCTAACGATACAAATAAAACAAGACCAAGCCATTTGAGATATCGTGTGCGCATAACCGCCGTGCACCACTCTTTGACAGGAAATTGCTTCATGACGTCGCCTCCGCTTGTTTGAATGTGCGGTCAGCAAAGCCAGCGTGGGCGTGAGCATTAGGTTTGAGCAAGACGACCTGTAAATGCACTCTCGCTTTCACTGCACCTGCTGGTGTTATCAGACTGGCTGCGTAAGGTGCCCATGTTGTATTTTGCTGCAAATCAAGCACATGATCATAGCGGATCAAACGATTCTGGCTATTGTAGTAGTTAATGACGACCTGTACGACGGCGTTTTGCAATTGATCGGATGTCACCCAGCCTTTGTATGTATAACTTGTATTGCTTTGTACCGGGATATCGCGATAAATGCTTGCACCGCCTGCTTTTCTAGCATCAAGGGTCATCCACTGAGCAACTAGACTGTCTGTCGGTGGCGTATAGACATCTGAAGTTACGGTTGTGGTTGTGCCAGAATTGGCATACACATTGGACGTTACGGTTGGTGTAGCGTTTGTATACACATCATCGGTCACGGACGATGCGTACACGTCAGCAGTTGCCGTTTCATAACGCGCTTTGATGCCGGGTGTAATATAAGCCGTCCAATCTTGAATCACATTACTTTTTTGTACAGCTGGTGTATGTGTCGATGTAATACTTAACAAATTGCCTCCAGCATCGTACTTGTACGTTGTTACACCATTTTCATGCTCTGCTGAAATGACTCGATTTAGCGAATCATACGTATAATCTGCTGCATACACAGCTCTACCGATCATTGTGAAAGCTACACATAACAGAACGATCATCACTTTTCTGGTTATCCATCTAAGCATATTAAACGCTCCCTTACTTGAATGATTGCTAATTCGTTTCGTACTTGCTCCAAATGAATAGAGGTATACTTGATTTACATAACTCCTCCTATCGATATCACTTCTGAATATACTGACCTGAATATATTGACCTGAATATACTGATGTTACCAATCTGTTGTTTGCAGCTTTATAATCATCGTCATATTAATAACGGTATTTGCCTTCTCCCCTCGCCTTCGTTTTAAGATCATACTCGCCTGACTTAGCATGGTACTTTACACAAGCTACAAATCATATACTCATACTATTTATATGTCATTTTATTTATATCGGAGGTAGTATTATTTTTTTAATAAAAATTTTAGTTATTGGTTCTTATAGACTACTTAATTAAACACTTAGAACTATACATTTATTCGTTAAAGTAACCGATATATAAACACTTTAAAATATGCTCAATTACTTATATAAATTTTGACAAACTAGTCTGTATATGTATCGCTATACATGTGCTGTCGTGCTCAAATAATAAGGTTTGCTTTAGATTAAAATGATACCGAAGCATGCACAACGCCAAAAATCCTCCATACGTTTGATCTCATCTTGTATCTGACCCGAGCAGTTGAACACTACTTGAGTCAGATACAAGATGAATCCGTGTATGGAGGAACATAGATGATACATATTGGCTTGGGCTATTCCATTGCAAACGATTCGAAAAACGAGACTAGCCCTTCGTCTTACTGGCTAACTAGCGCTTTCGCAGCAATATCACTACGCTGATGCTTGCCTTCAAACGTAATCTTTTCCGCTTGTTCATACGCGGCTACACGGGCAGAAGCGATATCTGCACCCAGACCGACAACACCGAGCACACGACCACCATTGGTCACCAATTCGCCTGTAGCACTGGTGCCTGTACCGGCGTGAAACACAAGCGCTTTCGAGCTATCGACAGCATCCAGACCGTGAATCGGCAGTCCTTTCGGATAGGAAGCTGGATAACCACCGGAAGCCAAAATTACGCATACAGCAGCTTCATCTGACCATTCGATCTCCAGCTCGGCAAGCGTGCCGTTCACACTGGCGAGGAAAATATCGAGCAGATCGGTTTTCAGCCTCGGTAATACAACCTGTGTTTCCGGATCACCAAAGCGTGCGTTAAACTCAACTGTTTTCGGCTTGCCATCCGGTGTGATCATCAGACCAGCAAACAGTACGCCGCGGAAAGGACGGCCTTCGGCAACCATCGCTTTCGCGGTTGGAATAACGATCGTCTCCAACGCCTCATCGATAATCGCTTCATCGATATGTGGAAGCGGAGAGTATGTGCCCATACCGCCTGTATTTGGTCCTTCGTCATTATCGTAGACCGGCTTATGATCCTGGGCAGCTGGCATTGCACGTACCGTTTCACCGTCGACAAAAGCTAGAATCGACATCTCCTGTCCTTCCATAAACTCCTCAATAATGACGCGGCTGCCTGCTTCGCCAAATACTTTATCCTGCATAATCGCTTGCAGTGCATCGATCGCTTCATCCATGCTACGAGCGACTGTTACGCCTTTACCGGCAGCTAATCCGTCTGCCTTAATGACGACCGGAATCGGCTGTTGTTGCAAATAAGCCAGTGCAGCTTCATACATATCGAACTTGGCATAAGCGGCAGTTGGAATATTATATTTGTGCAGCAGGTCTTTCATAAATGTTTTACTGCCTTCAATAATAGCTGCATTTTGGCGCGGACCGTAGACCGGGATCTGACGCGCTTCAAACACATCCACAATTCCTTCCGCCAGCGGATCATCCGGGCCAACCATCACCAGACCCACCTGACGCTCAGCTGCAAAATCAGCTAGTTTTTCAAATTCATTGACGGCAATCGGTACACACTCCGCAATCTGTCCGATGCCTGCATTGCCAGGTGCACAGTAGATGCGATGCGCATTTGGACTTTTTGCCAGCGCCCAGATGATGGCATGCTCACGCCCACCACTGCCGATAACGAGAATATCCATAGGTCACTCTCCGTTCATTCAAATGGAATACAACCTGCACAGAAGTGCTGTCTCCGATACAGCATCTATGCAGGTTGAAGGTTATATATATGGTGCATGTAGAGGCTCATTCATGGTATGGATGACCGCCTCATACGTGACCGATCTTAATGCTTGAAGTGACGCACTCCAGTGAATACCATCGCGATGCCATGCTCGTTCGCTGCCTTGATCGATTCTTCATCTTTAACCGATCCACCAGGTTGGATAATTGCGGTAATGCCTGCTTTGGCAGCCGCTTCTACCGTATCGCCCATCGGGAAAAAGGCATCGGATGCAAGAATCGCACCTTTTGCTTTATCCGCTGCTTGCTCGATCGCAATTTTGGCTGCACCGACACGGTTCATTTGTCCAGCGCCTACGCCAACGGTCATATCGTCTGCGGCAAGCACAATCGCGTTCGATTTAACATGTTTTACAACTTTCCAGCCGAACAGCAGTTGCTTCATTTCTTCCGCAGACGGTGCGCGATCGGTCACGATGTTCAGATCGGCTTCGGTAATCGCATGTACATCGCTATCCTGTACGACCATGCCACCTTCCACCATCGTCACGATCGGCTGTGCTTTGCGCTCGCCAGCAGGAGCCAATTCACCCATTTTCAGCAGGCGGATATTTTTCTTTTTCGTCAAAATGTCCAATGCTTCCGGTGTGAAGTCCGGTGCCAGCACGATCTCCAGGAAAATCTCACTCAGTGGCTGTGCGGTTTCCGCATCGATCACACGGTTAGCAGCTACAATGCCACCAAAGATCGAAGTAGGATCAGCCGTATACGCTTTGTTGTATGCTTCTGCAATCGTTGTACCGACGCCAACACCGCAAGGGTTCATATGCTTCACCGCGACAACCGCAGGCTCGGTAAATTCCTTCACGATTTGGAGCGCTGCGTTCGCATCGTTAATGTTGTTATAGGATAGCTCTTTGCCATGTAGCTGTTCCGCTGTCGTTAGCGTGCCTTCTGGCGCAAGTGGCTTGCGGTAAAAAGCAGCGGTTTGATGCGGATTCTCGCCATAACGCAGGTCTTGAATTTTCTCATACGTTACCGTGTAACGCTCTGGATATGGTGTTTCCAGTACGCCTGCCAGATAATCGGAAATGAGCGAATCGTAAGCTGCCGTATGACGGAATACTTTAGCAGCCAGTCCTTTACGTGTCGCTAGTGTCGTATCGCCCTCTGCGCGCACTTCTTCCAGCACATTCGCATAATCGGCTGCATCCACAACGACCGTTACAAACGCATGGTTTTTCGCCGCACTGCGCAACATCGTCGGACCGCCGATATCGATATTTTCAATCGCATCTTCATACACGACATCCGGTTTCGCTACCGTTTGCTGGAATGGGTACAGATTCACAACGACAAGGTCGATATAGCCAAGTCCAAGCTCTTGCATCTGCTTCTGGTGCTCCTCGCTATCACGAATCGCCAGCAGACCGCTATGTACAGCAGGATGCAATGTTTTGACACGTCCGTCCAAAATTTCTGGAAAGTCCGTCACTTCGGAAATACCGATAACCGGTACGCCTGCATCTGCGAGTAGATTTTTCGTTCCTCCGGTTGAAATGATCTCTACGCCCAGTTCGGACAGCTCGCGACAGAAATCAACGACACCTGTTTTATCGGATACGCTGACCAGCGCTCGTTTGATACTCATAATTAGGGATTCCTCCTTCAAATGGGTACAGCCTGAATAGATCCATATAACGTTATCGGCAAAACAGCATGGCATCAACGAATAACATCGATACCCATAGCAACATCGGCACGCTACTCGATCTTCGACTATATGGACCGAGTGTAACTTTAATTCCTGAGTTATACATACGCCAGTACACGATCAAATCTACAATTTAATTTGATCAAAGTACTTCCTTTTCTCCATCAAACATAGAGATTTCATATATCTAAACTTGTCCACACATCAGGCGATCATGAACTGCATCTATCAACAGTTTAAATGAGACCCTACTTTTATAAACGTAACTAGGATACAACGTCCCTGTTACTGCTCCACCATCACATGCCGTCCATCGTCCGCCAGCCGAATCTTGCCAGCGGCAAGCTGAGAAACGACACGCGGATACAGCGTCTGCTCGATATGATGAATACGTTCAGCCAGCGTGTCAGCCGTATCGTTCGGATGAATAGCCGCAGGCTGCTGAGCGATAATCGCCCCTGTATCCATGCCATTATCGACAAAATGAACCGTGACTCCGGTCAGCTTCACACCATAATCCAGCGCCTGTTCAATCGCATCTTTACCTGGAAAAGCAGGCAACAGTGACGGATGAATGTTAATCATCCGTCCCATATACGGATTCACCATCGTCGGAGTGAGCAAGCGCATATAACCTGCCAGCACTACATACTGGATCTGTCTACGTTGTAGCTCGCTCACAATTTCCATTTCATATTGCTCACGGCTGCTATATTGTTTCGGCTGAAACACGAATGTTTCTACACCCGCACGCTGCGCTCGTTCAATAACTGGCGCGTTCGGCTTATCGCAAACAAGCAGTTTCACTTCAGCCAGACCGAGCAGACCGCTACGCTGCGCATCGACCATCGCCTGAAAGTTGCTGCCCTGTCCGGATGCAAATACGGCAATCGCTACAGGCTTCATTACACGTCCGCTCCGGTAAACGTAACGATGCGCTCGCCTTCGGTTACAGTACCAATCTGGAATGCCTGCTCGCCATGCTGCTCTAATACTGCCAATGCCTGCTCTGCTTGCTCCGCCGGTACAACGATCACCATCCCGATACCCATGTTAAATGTTGTAAACATATCGCGATTGCTGATTGCACCTTTCGCCTGCATCAGTTGGAAAATAGGCAAAATCGGCCAGCTGCCATACTCGATCTGTACATTTACATTTTCCGGCAACATACGCGGAATATTTTCAATAAAGCCACCGCCTGTAATATGCGCCATGCCTTTGACCTGTACCGCTTGTTGCAACGCCAGCGATGATTTTACATAAATGCGTGTTGGTTCGAGCAGTACATCGCCCAGTACCGCATTGTCCAGTTCAGCGACCTGAGCTGTCAGTTCATAGCCGCCATCTTCCAGCAGCAGCTTACGCACAAGGGAAAATCCGTTACTGTGCACGCCGCTTGAAGCGAGACCGATCACCGCATCACCAGCAGCAATCTCGCTCCCTGTGATCACTTTTGGCTTATCCACGATCCCCACAGTAAAGCCAGCAATATCATACTCGCCTTCCGAATACATGCCCGGCATTTCCGCCGTCTCGCCACCGATCAGCGCACAGCCTGCCTGACGACAGCCATCCGCAATACCGGATACGATCGCTTCGATTTTCTCAGGGATAACACGATCACAAGCGAGATAGTCGAGGAAAAATAACGGTTCTGCACCCTGTACGACGATATCGTTCACACACATCGCTACCGCATCAATCCCGATCGTATCGTGCTTATCCATGGCAAAAGCCAGTTTCAGCTTCGTGCCGACACCGTCCGTACCGGATACGAGTACAGGCTCCTCGTATTTATCTTTGTTCAGACCAAACAACGCGCCAAAACCACCAAGATCCGTCATGACCTCCGGACGAAACGTGGTTTTCACATGCTTTTTCATCCGCTCGACTGCTTCATTACCTGCCGCGATATCGACACCGGCCTTTTTATACGCTTCTGACACTGCCATCGCACCTTTCAAATGTAAAATGTGTGGCGGGGGATGGATGTGGGCGGGAGGAGCTTTAACTGCGACGGGCGCTACGGGGATGGATCGGTCGGGCTTCGCCGTTGTAGCTGGCTTTTTGGAACGACCGCTTAGCGGTCAAAAGCCAGCTACAAATGCTGCGCCCGATCGATTCCATCCCCTCCGCTAGGTGCAGTAAGCTCCTGCGCTCCAAAACCATTTCCGCCTCATTAGGGGGAGTAGCCGGATAAAGACTGTAACTGCTACATCATGCTACATTGTTGAGTTATTTATTATGGCAACTTATATTGGATTGTATGGAGAATGTATAGATTGGGTTTGGTGTTTTGTATTGATTGTTGTATTGGGTTTTAGATGCTTTGTTTTCTTTGTTGTTTTTTCTTGTTGTTTTTTGTGTTGTTTATATATTGTTCCACACACGTTGTGTTACGTCATATTGTTCTATTCAGTCATTAATTTTTAGTTTCATTATTTGAGTTCGATCGTTCGTTAATTGTCTGGAATCTCTGCAAGTCCTACTTGCTTTTGACTTCAACTTTGACTTTAACTTTTTCTTTTTCTTTTTCTCTACGCTTTCTTGCACTTGCCCCTATTCCAATCACATCGTACCTGTACGATGTCACTGTTCTAAGCTTTACACCACTATTCTTTAAAGAACGTAAATCTGTACTCTTTAAAGCTCTAAGATTTAAGGTTGGTTTAAAGCTTTAATCTTTCCCCCTGCCAATCCAACCTAGAGAATGGTTTCTCTGACTTGGAAAATGGATGGAGAGTGTGCGGAGCGGAGGGCGAGGAAATAGGTCAGAGATCGCCTTTGAACTCGGGTGCCTACCTCTACAAGAGGTTATCCAATCCAAGGCACCCGAGTTCAACAAGCGATCGGCGGCCTATTCCTCGCCCGGAGCGTTCCCAGCACCACTCCCCACCCTTTTTTCCACCATCCAGAAAACCACTTCTCAGCACCCACATCCGAATTGTTCTTCGCCGCCGAAATCTACTTGCGTCGGGTAGTCGTTGTCGAAGCACGCCATGCACATGCCGCCTTTGTAATCGTCCTTATTATCGCCAGCGACCGCTTCCACCAGTCCGGTATGGCTCAGAAATGCCAGTGAATCAGCGTTGATCTCCTCGCGAATTTCTTCAATCGTCTTGGATGAAGCGATCAGATCGCGTCGATCGGGGGTATCGATGCCGTAGAAGCATGGATTTTTAAAAGGTGGCGATGTGATGCGTACATGTACTTCGGTTGCCCCTGCATCGCGTAGCATATTGACGATACGGCGTGACGTTGTACCGCGCACGATCGAATCATCGATCATCACGACGCGCTTGCCTTCTACGACGCGGCGTACCGCACTTAACTTCATTTTCACACCCTGTTCACGCAGTTCCTGACTTGGCTGGATGAATGTACGTCCGGTGTATTTGTTTTTGATCATACCTAGCTCATAAGGGATACCGGTCTGCTCGGCGTAGCCGATTGCTGCCGAGATACTGGAATCCGGTACGCCGGTCACAAGATCGGCATCGACGAACGCTTCGCGTGCCATGACCGAACCCATCCGTTTGCGTGCCGAATGCAGATTGGAGCCGTTCATATCGCTATCCGGGCGGGCAAAATAAATATATTCCATCGAGCACAGCGCTTTACGTTGCGGCTCATCTACATACGAATCTTCATGCAATCCGTGCTCATCCAGTACGAGCAGCTCGCCTGGTTTGACATCACGGATCGCTTCCGCACCAATCGTTTCTAATGCACATGTCTCCGAAGTGAAAATATACGCATCTCCGAGACGTCCCATTGTGAGCGGACGCAAACCGTTCGGATCGCTCGCTACGATCAGCTTCTCATTCGTCATGACGAGAAAAGCAAAGCCACCCACAATACGGCGAAAAGCATCTTTCACCGCTTCGACGAGCGGTTTGGATGAACGTGCGATCAGATGCGCGACCACTTCCGTATCACTCGTCGTCTGGAAAATCGAACCTGCTTCTTCCAGCTCACGCCGAATTTGCGGTGCATTCACGATATTGCCATTTGTCGCCAATGCCAGCTCGCCTGCACGATAGCGAAAGACGAGCGGCTGTGCATTACCAAGATGACTGCTGCCGCTAGTTGAATACCGCACATGACCGACCGAGATATCGCCGGTGAGTCTGCCCATCACTTCTTTATCGAATACTTCCTTTACCAGTCCCATCCCGCGATGGTAGTTAAACTGATTGCGATCACTCACACAAATGCCACAGCTTTCTTCGCCGCGATGCTGGAGTGCATGCAGACCGTAATAAGACAGGGAAGCGGCCCCCGAGTGTCCGTAGACACCGAAAACGCCGCATTCCTCCTTTAACGTATCGAAAATATCATTCGGTCCGGTTCCCTGATTGTAATAGTCACCGGTCCAAAGTTGTAATCCATTTAATTCATCAGACATGGAATCGCATCCTCCCAGACCTGGCGAAGTGCGTCTACTCCTTCAGCCAGGACTTGCTTGCCGTCCACTTGAATCGTAAGATTTGGTGCTGCGGTTACCTGTCCGATCTGTGTTACCGGTACGCCCGCTGCTTCCAGCTTGCTAAGGAGTGCAGCTGCATTGTCAGCTGTTGCTGACAACAGAATACGAGATTGCGATTCGCTGAACAGCAGCAGATCGCTACGCAGATCGTTGGCTTGCAGTTCTACATCCGCGCCAAGCTTGCCGCTAATGCAGGACTCAGCCAGTGCGACAGCCAGACCGCCTTCCGACAGATCGTGTGCGGATTGTACAAGACCGCTTTGAATTGCGCCCAGTACGCCATCCAGCAATTGCTTTTCGATGACCAGATCAAGTGCTGGCGGACGTCCTTCTGTTTTACCGTGTACAACATACTGGAATTCGCTGCCGCCCAGTTCGGCTTTAGTTTCGCCGAGCAGGAATAATACATCGCCTGCTTGTTTGAATACCTGTGTAGTGATGTGATCCGTATCGTGAACGAGACCGACCATGCCGACAACCGGTGTCGGGTAGATCGAACCGCGTGCATTTTCATTGTAAAGGCTGACATTACCGCCGATGACCGGCGTTTCCAGTGCACGGCAAGCTGTTGCCATACCGTCAACGGATTTTTCCATTTGCCAGAAAATTTCTGGTTTTTCCGGGCTACCAAAGTTCAGGTTGTCCGTAATCGCCAGCGGTTCAGCACCGGAGCAAACGATATTGCGTGCCGCTTCGCTGACGGCAATTTTGCCGCCTACTTCTGGATCGAGATAGACGAAGCGTGAGTTACAATCGGTTGTCATTGCCAGTGCTTTACGTGTGCCCGGCACAGTAACGACCGCTGCGTCCGAACCTGGACGAACCGCTGTGCTTGTGCGCACCATGTAATCATACTGATCATATACCCATGCTTTGCTCGCTACCGTTGGGGAAGCGAGTACGGATTTGAGCGCGCCGGACAGATCGGTCACCTCGTTATAACTGGTTGTGTCCACGTCTGCCATTTGCTCATAATATGCAGGCACAGCGGATGGTTTGTTATAGACCGGACATTCGTCAACGAGCGCGTGTACCGGCATATCGCCAACCAGTTCTCCGTGATGGAACAGTTTTAGACGACCATCGTCCGTTACTTTACCAACTTTGGCGCAAATGACACCCCAGCGTTCGAAAATTTCCATCGCCTGTGCTTCATCCTTAGGTTCTACGACGAACAGCATACGCTCCTGGGATTCCGACAGCATCATTTCGTATGGCGTCATGCCTGATTCACGCTGTGGCACCTGATCCAAATACAGCTCCAGACCGTTGCCTGCTTTACTTGCCATCTCCGAGCTGGAGCAAGTCAGACCGGCTGCGCCCATATCTTGAATCCCGAGTACGATGCCGCTATCGATCAGTTCCAGACAGGATTCCATGACGAGTTTCTCCATAAATGGGTCGCCGACCTGTACTGCCGTTTTGCGTGCTTCGGATTCCTCTGTCAGCTCCTCCGATGCAAATGTCGCACCATGAATACCATCGCGTCCGGTTGGAGGGCCTACATAAAATACCGGGTTACCTACCCCTTTTGCTACACCACGTTGAATTTTGTCATGGTCGATCAGACCGACACACATCGCGTTTACGAGTGGATTGCCTTCATAACTTTCATCGAACATCACTTCGCCGCCAACGGTCGGAATGCCGATACAGTTGCCATAGCCAGCAATACCAGCGACCACATGCTCAAACAAATATTTCACACGCTCGCTTTCCAGTTTGCCAAAACGCAAGGAGTTCAGCGATGCGATCGGGCGTGCGCCCATCGAGAAAATGTCACGAATGATTCCGCCCACACCAGTAGCTGCACCTTGATATGGCTCAACTGCGGATGGATGGTTATGACTTTCAATTTTGAATACGACCGCCTGGTTATCACCGATATCAACGATACCTGCGCCTTCACCTGGGCCCATCAATACGCGCGGGCCATCCGTTGGGAAGCGTCTCAGTAGTGGCTTGGAGTTTTTGTACGCACAGTGCTCCGACCACATTACGCTGAATACGCCGATTTCCGTGTAGTTTGGTTTACGTCCGAGGAAACCGCAGATCAGGTCGAATTCGGTATCCGATACGCCCATTTGCTGGTACAATTTCTGTTCTGCGACTTGCTCCGCCGTCGGTTCCTTAACGGATGTTTGCTGCGTCATGTTGATCCCTCCAGGCTTTCAAAATAGATGTGAACATTTTCTTGCCGTCTGTGCTGCCGAGCAGTTCATTGACCGCACGCTCCGGGTGCGGCATCATACCGACCACATTACCACGTTCATTACAAATACCGGCGATATCATGCAGCGATCCGTTCGGATTATCACCATATTGGAACACGATCTGGTTGTTCGCTTGGAGCTGTTCCAGTGTTGCTTCATCACAATAATAATTGCCTTCACCGTGTGCGATCGGAATGACGATCTCTTCATCCTTTGCATAATCCAGTGTGAATGGCGTCTCATTGTTCGTTACCGTCAATACCGTATCATGACAACGGAATTTCATCGATTCGTTACGCAGCAATGCACCAGGCAAAAGGCGCGCTTCGGTCAGAATCTGGAATCCGTTACAAATGCCCAGCACGTATTTGCCTTGCTCTGCTGCTTTGATCACCTCGTTCATTACCGGTGCAAAGCGAGAAATGGCGCCACAGCGCAAGTAGTCACCGTAGGAGAAGCCCCCAGGTACAAGAATACAATCATAAGCCGACAGGTCTGTTGCCGTGTGCCATACATAATCAACCGGCTCGCCCAGTGTTTCTTCTACTGCTTTGAAGCAGTCGATATCACAGTTGGAGCCAGGAAATACGAGTACTGCAAATTTCATCGACTTAACCCTCCAGTTCGAATCGATAGTCTTCAACTACCGTATTAGCGAGCAGTTTCTCACACATTACTTTTAGGCGCTGTTCCGCTTCCTCACGGTTGTCGGTATCCAGCTCAATCTCCATAAATTTGCCGATGCGCAGGCTCTCTACTTCGTTGAATCCGAGAGAATGCAGTGCTCCTTGTACAGTCGCTCCTTGCGGGTCAAGTACGCTTTCTTTAATGGTCACATGGACAGTCGCTTTGATCATGGGTTAATTGTTCCTCCTTGGGATGGTGAGTAAGCTTGCGGTTCATATTGGGGATATACCAGATATTCATGCTCATCGGTAAATCCCGCTTTAATACGGCGAAATGGCACAACCAGAAGTCAGACCATTGGTTTATAAAAGAGGCTAGCGCGCTTAAACGAGTCGGCTCATTTCTAACAGCGTTCCGTTTCGCTACAGAACATATAGGTATAGGGCATATACGCCCGCCTATGCGGAATGAATGCAACTGCACTATCGTTACAATCTGTGCATTACGAAAGTTTGGAACCGGTCAGCTTTTCGTAAATGGCCAGATAACGATCTGCTGTCGCTTGCACAACATCAGCAGGAAGTGGATCGGGCTGACTGTTCTTATCCCAGTCGGTGCCTGCCAGATACGTGCGGACTGGCTCCTTATCCATACTGTCAATTTCAATATCCAGCGCATAATTCGATTTGGCCCAGAAACGCGAAGAATCCGGTGTGAAAATCTCATCGATCAAAATCAGTTTGCCGTCGATCAGTCCAAATTCGAATTTGCAATCCGCCAAAATGATATCATGCTGCAAACATTGTTTGCGTGCGAATTCATACAGTTCGATACTTTTATCACGCAACTGGATAGCGAGTTCTTCGCCAACTTGCTGCTGCATTTGCTCAAATGAAATATCCTCATCATGCCCGACATCGTTTTTTGCTGCCGGTGTAAAAATCGGTTGAGGGAACGCGCCATTTTTGCGCAAGCCCTGCGGCAGGGCGATCCCATTCACCTCGCCAGTCTGCTCATACTGACGCCAGCCGCCACCGGTAATATAGCCGCGCACGACACATTCCATATCGATCCGCTCCGCTTTGCGTGTCACCATAATTCGGTTACGCAGCGCTTCACGATCACGCACGATATCACCGAGCTGATCGACATCGATATGCACGACATGATTATCGATCAGATGCTTCGTTTCACCAAACCAGTAGGCACTCAGACGATTAAGCACTTCGCCTTTATGCGGTACCGGTGGATCAAGCACATAGTCGAATGCCGAGATACGATCGGTAACGACGATCAGAAAATGCTCGCCCAGATCGTACAACTCCCGTACCTTGCCTTTATAAATGAGCGGCGCATCGATCAGATCCGCTGCCGTAGCTAATGCCTGTGCTGTCATGTTGCGTTCCCTCTCCCTCAGGTTATTATCGATAATTCAACCTCAGTCCAGACCGAGCTTTTTGAAAATCGTATCCACATGCTTCAAATGCCATGCCGGATTGAACGCATCTTCGATCTCTTCGCTGCTCAGCTGCGATGTGATCTCCGGTGTCTCAGCAATGATATCTTTAAACGAACGCTGTTCTTCCCACGCCTGCATCGCCCGCGGCTGTACGGTATCGTACGCTTGCTCACGGCTCATGCCTTTATCGATCAGCTTCGTCATCACGCGACCGGAGAACGGTACGCCATACGTGCGCTGGATGTTACGCTGCATATTTTCCGGGAACACAGTCAGGTTTTTCACGATATTGCCAAAACGGTTCAGCATATAGTTCAGCAACATCGTTGCATCTGGCAAAATGATACGTTCTACCGACGAGTGCGAGATGTCGCGTTCATGCCACAGCGTTACATTTTCATAGGCAGATACCATATGACCACGGATCACACGCGACAGACCGGAAATGTTTTCCGAACCGATTGGGTTACGCTTGTGCGGCATTGCGGACGAGCCTTTTTGCCCTTTTGCAAATGCTTCTTCAACTTCGCGGAACTCACTCTTTTGCAGCGCACGCACCTCGGTTGCAAATTTATCAAGCGATGTGGCAACGAGCGCCAGTGTTGCCATGTACTCGGCATGACGATCACGCTGTAATGTTTGCGTGGAGATCGGTGCTGCTTTTGTACCGAGCTTAGTGCATACGAATTGTTCTACCGCCGGATCGATGTTGGCATATGTACCGACCGCACCGGAAATTTTACCGTACTGCACATTGTCAGCCGCATGGCGGAAACGTTCCAGATTACGCTTCATTTCCTCATGCCACAGCGCCATTTTCAGACCGAATGTCGTTGGCTCAGCGTGTACGCCATGTGTACGTCCCATCATCGGCGTATTTTTGTAAGCCAGTGCTTTTTCCTTCAAAATTTCGATAAAATTAATAATATCGCGTTCCAAAATTTCATTCGCCTGACGCAGCAAATAACCGAGTGCGGTATCCACCACATCTGTCGAAGTCAGACCATAGTGTACCCATTTGCGCTCTTCGCCCAGACTTTCCGATACGGCACGCGTAAACGCGATCACGTCATGGCGTGTCTCCTGCTCAATCTCGTAGATGCGATCGATATCAAAGCTGGCGTTCGCACGCAGCTTCTCCACGTCTTCCTTCGGAATCACACCTAGTTCTGCCCATGCTTCACATGCACAAATTTCCACTTCAAGCCATGCTTTGAATTTGTTTTCCTCGCTCCAAATGTTGCGCATTTCCGGTCTGCTATAACGTTCAATCATGATAGGTTCTCGTCCTCCATATGTTAGTTTGCTCTATCCAGTTCAGAGCGTCTTCACTATTATGACACAGCACATTGATATGTCCCATCTTGCGCTTGTGTTTGGCCTCTTCTTTACCATATAAATGGTACTTAGGTATGACATTCCATCGCTCTGCTTCATGATCTGCCGTCAGCATACGCTGCTGCACTTCCGGTACATGCTCACCGAGAACGTTCACCATGACGACTGGCATATGCAGCTTCGTGCTGCCGAGCGGCAATCCGCAAATCGCCCGCACATGCTGTTCAAACTGCGAAGTCGCACAAGCTTCCATCGTATAATGACCGGAGTTATGCGGTCTTGGCGCCAGCTCATTCACATACAGCTCGCCATCCTTCGTGCAAAATAGCTCTACCGCCAGCAAGCCGACTGCATCCATCGATTCCGCAATCGCCGCCGCCATCTGCTCGGCACGACGCTGTACCTCATCTGTCACACGCGCCGGCACAATCGATAGATGTAAAATATTATCGACGTGGATATTTTCAGCGACCGGGAATGTCCGGATCTCGCCATTGCTGCTACGCACGGCTACGACAGACAGCTCGCAAGCGAAGTCGATAAACTGCTCGACCACAAGGTCGGTGCCTGCTGCACTTAATTCCTCGTATGCCTGAACCGCTTGCTCTTCGCTACGAATCACGAATTGACCTTTGCCATCATAACCACCTGTGGCGGTCTTCATCACACATGGTGTACCAAAACGGCGTACCGCCTCTAACGTTTCCTCCGCACTCTTCACCTCAGCATACGGGGCAACCGTTGCGCCTGCCGCCTCAATCGCACGTTTCTCACGCAAACGATGCTGCGTCGTGTACAGTAATTTACTGCCCTGCGGCACATACGACTGTTCTTCCAGCAATGCCGCTACGCCTGCATCGACATTTTCAAATTCATACGTGATCACATCCGCTTGCTCAGCCAGCTGCTTCGCCGCTTCCACATCATCATAATGCGCCACAATCTGACTGCTCACCTGTCCGCATGGTGCTTGGTCTGCCGGGTCCAGTGTGACAAAACGATAGCCAAGTGGGGCACCTTGCAGCACCATCATCCGTCCTAGCTGTCCACCGCCCAGTATGCCAATCGTTGCCCCTGGCTCAATGATACGCCTCTCGCGTCCCTGTACAGATTCGTTCATCATTCGTCTGCTCCCAGCGTCTCACTCGACTCCAGCACTTCCTGCTTGATGCGTTCACGGCGCTCATTCAGACGTTCCAGAATGGAACGGTCAAACGCACCGATCATCTGACCTGCTAGTAGTCCCGCATTGATCGCACCTGCTTTACCGATCGCTACAGTAGCCACCGGAATACCGCCCGGCATTTGCACGATCGACAGCAAGGAATCCAGTCCGTTCAGTGCAGCTGATTTGACCGGCACCCCGATGACCGGAAGCAGCGTTTTGGAAGCAATCATACCTGGCAAATGTGCAGCGCCTCCGGCACCAGCAATAATGACCTTAATGCCACGATCCTGTGCTTCTTCAGCAAACCGGAACATCAAATCCGGTGTACGGTGGGCGGAGACAACTTGCTTTTCATAAGGGATATCCAGCTCGTCCAGCACCTGACAGGCATGCTGCATCGTTTCCCAATCTGACTTGCTGCCCATCACGACAGCGATCTGTACTGACATGACATTACCTACTTTCTGTGAAAGGATAAATGGTGAACATCTAGCTGCTTTATCTATCAAGCATAGCATTCGCTTGTTCGCGCAATGTTAGCGACTGAAAATGAAGGATGGCTCTATGCCACTTCGATTTCCAGCCAGAAAAAAATCCGCAAACCCATGCGAAAACAGTTGTTGTTTTCTAGGATTTCCGGACTACTGAGCACCGAACGGATGAAATGCGGGTGCCTGACACGCCGGTGCTCCATTGGTTTGGAGCATAGTACCGGATGCAGCCACAGCATGCAGACAGCCTTGCGGCTACTGCCTGTTCATTCCCTGCTCTCGTAGTCCGAAAATTTACGGTTTTCGGGTAGATACTTCCGGGCCTTATTCCCAGCGTTATACGAGTCAAATCACAATTCACGTTATTAATAAGCTTCATTACACAGTGTACCAATCAGCTACATGATATGTCAACTTAAAAGACGAACGTTAAAAAGTTCACAATTTCCATTGTTCGTATTTTGATGATGAATAACGCCTCATAGCGAGTAGGAAACTGTAAAACAACAAAAAAAGACGCACCGCTATCGCTTACGTTCCTTTTTATGACAAAGAACTCAGCGATCGTGCGGTACGTCCTGTTGGTACAGATGTATACGGTATGGACATTGTTCTGCTCTTACAAATGTAATCTCTATGGATAGGGAGTAGACATCGTGCCACTACATCCACGCCAGCAAGAAATCATACTTGATTTATAATGCAAACGGCAAAACATGCAATGCAAAACATGCTTTAACACTCAATCAGACGACTACGCAATATTTGCTATTCAGCATATCGGTAATCGAACGAATCGACGATAAATTCGCTACGGTCAAATCCTGATCTTGAATATGGATGCCCAGCCGTGCCTCCAGGCCAACGATCAGATCGATCGTCGTAATCGAGTCCAATCCTGCCTCATTCAGGTCTTCCTCCGGCTTCAAGTTCACTTCAGTCTGGAAAATATCATGCAGCACATGCAAAATCGCTTCCTCTGCATCTTCATTACATCTCGTTTGCATAGCCTGCGTAGCAGGTACGGCAACGGCCTGCTCTTGCTTCGGCATCGCCTTCGCAATCGTCGGCCACTCGCTTTGATCACGGCCATACCGCTCCAAAAAGGCTTCTTTCCAGCGATCCATACCAAACGCGACACAACCGGAATACATGCCGTTTCCGTGCTCATCACGAATATCATATTTGCCGCATAGCACATCTTCACAATAGTTAAATGAGGCAATTGAGCTTTCCTGCCCATTCACACGCATCGCGGCCAGCTCATACTTGGCATTACTTACCATCTGATACGTGCCCTTTGTTTTCACATCCTGACTGAAAAAGAACGGATCTGTCGCCGTTTCAATTTTACCGATCAAGCCAAGACCTGTGAACAGCTCCCATACTTCGTCCATGATCGCATTGCGTTTGTCCATCACCCACTCCTGATCACCGACAAATACGATCTCACGCATCATAAATTCGGTACGACGAAACTCATCTTTGCGCCAGGCGATTTCATTGCGGAAGCATTTGCCTTTCGCTGTCATCATCCGGCGAGTGCTGGAACGGCTCCCCTGCTGTTCTTCATAACAATGATAACAAATACACGGCTGCAAAATTTCCCCGGTTGGCACGAGCGACTGATGATGGGTATGTGTAGCAGCCTGCTCACGAAAACGATTGATCGTTTTGAACTGATGCGGTACGGTCGCTACACCGACAATATTTTGTGGAAAGTTAATATGATACTGGTTTCGTGCCATATTCGCCTTTGTAAACGTAGACGGATACTCGCGCAGCACAGCGCCATGCCGACGGGCAATCTCGATAAACGCACGATCCAATTGCTCCAGCAGCGTAATGTCCGTTTCATCCAAATAAGCAGCAGACACCGCTGCTTCTTTTACTTTCGATGCGTAGGGCATCACAGACCGATCAGCAGGGGATTGATTGCTGCGCACGACCGTTTTACTAATCACACGCGTCTGCATCAGACTATCGCACAGGGCCGTATAGTCTTCACGCAACTCATTCGCCGCAGCGTCTACTTCTGTATCCAACCCAACAACAACCGCACGATCCTCTTCACTATACGTCACACCTGTAATGTCTTCAGCGAGATAAGGAATGCGCTCCATGAGCAGGTCGAGCTTGCCTAACATCTGTTCCGATACTTGCAGCCGTATTTCCATTTATAATTGCTCCCTTCTCACTTGCATCACTGTATTGTGTTGTATAGCGTATTTGCATCAATTGGCGAATAAAAGACGTTACTTGCTATTTGGTATACTTTGTTATTAACCTTTTTAACGAGTTATTTATGCTTATGGATCAAATTCAATCTGTGCATTCGTCAAACGCGATGCACAACGTATGTATGTTATCGGCTGTTATCATGTTTATTTTTGTAGTAATTTGGTAGGATTATACAAAAAAACCAGTCAACGCACTTCCTAGGAAGCTCGCTGGCTGGTTTTACAGTTTTACATGGATTGTTTTACATCGATCGTTTTACATCGATAAAGACAATATGGCTATTCTGCTTACTATGATTGATGTGTAGCTTCTAAAGGTGTATAACTTTCAAACGCAAGCAGGACATCTGTTCTTCGCATGCACTAACTGCACTAACGGCTTTATTTTACAATCAATACCGGAATACGAGCATGCTGCACTACATTGTGGCTCACACTACCCAGTACAAATTCACGAATGCTGCCCAGTCCACGGCTACCGATAATGATCACATCAGAGTTGTGACTGTCAGCAAATTCAAGAATGCTCTGCGCTGCGGAGCCTTGAATCATTTCTACATCGTATTTGTTCGTAATCCCGGATTCATCCAGACGACGCTTCGCTTCCTTCGCCGTTTGCATCGCCATCTCGTACAGCTCTTCATTCGAGGTCGTTGGTACAGGTACAATGCCTTCGCCCATAAAATAACGTGGAAAATCAAACACATGGATCGCGTCGATATGTGCCTCCGGATTCGCCTGAGCTAGCTCAATCGCACGATTCAGTGCCTTATTGGATGCTTTGGAACCATCGTAAGCAAGCAAAATGTTAGAAAATAGCATGTTTGTTCCCCTCTCTTTCTCAGCGTAGTGCTGATGTCAAAATAATAGCCGCTGCCCGATTATTCGTGCTGCAAACGGTTATGTACATACTCGGGCAATTATCAGGCCCACTTCTATTATACCATTGTTAACATATAAACAGCATACAGCGATATACCAACCACTTCACACATTGGAGTGATAAGCAAATACAGATGCGGATATATGCCTGTATATTGAATTACCCGCAACACTTTCCTGCTGAAACGAAAAGGCTTTGCAGGGCGTTGCAACGAGCTACTGTTGGCGCTCGCGATACCGGTAAAATCAAAATACATCATTGGAATACATCAATTAGAAGCGGACTTCTTATCATACAAGCTCTCTCACAAACTTGAATAGATGAAATGCAGCGAATTATGCCAATCTATTCAACAATTTAACTGCCGTTCATTTTCTCTTCATGAACGAGTTGTATAATCAATATATCAACATTGCGTTCAATTAAGGAAATTTCAATTCCGGTTTACCTGTGTATAGAAATCCTGTTGAAAGGAGCACACTCATGAACCCAGCACAACTGGATGCGTTACTGCTTGAACATAATCAGCCCCCTGGGTCTGACGAACAGCAATTGCAGCAATGGATGGCAGAAGATCCGCCTTCATCTGTCACCGTACAGGGACAGCAAGTGTATCTGTTCGATCTCCATCTGCATATGCCCGATGTGCCCATCGAGGACAGTATCGTAATCTCACAGCAGCTTCCCGGCGTGTATATTCCATTTCATATGCATCAATATATCGAATTAACGTATGTATATCGCGGACAATGTACAGTGTCTTTGTTGAATCAGCAAATGGTGATGCAGCAAGGAGATCTCATTTTAATCGATAAACAGACGCCGCATCGGATCAATGCAACGAGCACAGACGATATTATTATCGATGTGAAGCTCAAACGGGATTATTTATGTGCCAGTTTATCGAGCCGTCTAGCCAGTACGAATATGACGACTCCGTTTTTAATCCATTCGCTAATCGATCGTCGTCGGACGAATGGCTATCTATATTTTAAAGCGAAGCCCGATCGATCGCTTCAACCTACACTCGTCCAGATCATGTGCGAATATTTTGATCGTGACTTCTGCTCTGCTGAGCTTATCGATTCGTATTGCTCTATTTTATTCACCGAGCTAGTGCGACATAGTAGCACAGGCACCGGACAGGAACAACCAGAAACGCGTGATCGGATGGTGCTGGACATGCTGCGCTATGTGCGGGAGCATTATCGTGATTGCAATCTGATTGAACTGGCAGCACAGTTCGACTATCATCCGAATTATGTATCTGCTTTTCTAAAAAAAGAAACCGGACACTCCTTTATGGATTTACTGCAAATGGAACGCTTGAACAGGGCGGCTTTATTTTTAACGAACTCCGAAATGGCTATTCCTGCTATAGCCGAAGAAGTCGGCTATTCCAGCCCGTCCTTTTTCCATAAAAAATTCAAAGAACGCTTCGGTTCCACACCGAGCCACTATCGCCAACATATGCGTCGCTAAGTTTGCCTGCAAGGAGCAGTCGCTTAGATACAGGCAATTCTCTCTTAGCGGCAAGTGAACAGGGCGTATACACAAACTCGCATACGCTCTAGCAAAATTTAACGCAGACAACAAAATGCAACATAGAACAAAAATACACTGCATACAACAAATAACCGGAAGCACGCATAGGGTGAGCATGCTTCCGGTTATTTGTTGTGAACAATGGCGGTACTGATTATTATGCTGCGATTCTACCTCTGACTCTACCCTCTCAACAAAAAGTAAAAGATATACCCATACACCAGTACATTCAATACTAGCAAAGCAGGTACACCGATGACAAAGGAGCGATGCTTTGTTTTATGACGACGGGTGAGCATCGCGATCCAGATGCCGACAGCGCCACCGATCGCAGCCAGCGTGAATAATCTCTTTTCCGGAATACGTTGCCGACTTCGTCCGCGCACCGCTCGGCTTTTATCCAATGACATCGTACTATACGCGATCACATTAATGACCACCAGCCAGATGTCCAAAATTTGTTCGATCATCATCCGTCCCTCATTCCAGCTCCTATACTCGTTCTTAATAGCGAATGCTAGAGCTTACAACCATCTTCGGGTAAGTCCAAGCCAAAGAACTATGAACAGTATACCTTGCCATGTTGCTCGGAACAAACAAAGAGAACGTCATACTGACGTTCTCTTCGTAGGTCTGGTTATTGTTTTGGTTGATTGTAAATGTTTGTTCTCATTTGTAATGATATCGTTTATATGGGTCAGTGTTCCCTATCATCATTCATTTCTTAAAGTACACCCCTTAATATCATCATTCATTTCTTTAAGTAACCTCATCATATGAAAGCAATAGAGCTATGCTTTAGATCGACTCGGTTACTCGGCACGAAACGAAAACAGCGTACTCTGGAAATCGCCATAGCGCTCTGGCAAGACGATGCCATGATACATCAGCTCGTCGCCATAATACAACCCTTCGGCAACACCATTAATACTCATCCGATATTGACGCTCTGGCTCCAGTCCTTGCAGCTTCAATCTACGTAGTGGCGGATTC
Organism: Paenibacillus wenxiniae; assembly: GCF_039822605.1. Lineage (NCBI taxonomy): Bacteria > Bacillati > Bacillota > Bacilli > Caryophanales > Paenibacillaceae > Paenibacillus > Paenibacillus wenxiniae. The sequence goes on along the minus strand of NZ_JBCGUH010000009.1, from coordinate 23,074 downwards.
GGCTCAGCCAGCACTTTGAAATAGCCAGCAAAAGCTTCGCTACGATCACCAGACACAAACATCCATGCCGTCTGATCCCCTTCAAATGGACTGAGCAAACGGTAGAAATCGCCAAACTGGATTAACTTACGCAGCTCTTTATACTGGTTTACCTGCTCGCGAACTTCCTGCTTTTCCTCGTCGGTTAAACGGGTCAAATCCAGTTCGTAGCCAAAATTACCAGACATCGCTACATGACCGCGTGTCGCAATCGACGTCACACGTCCCACCTGATGATTCGGCACAGCCGATACGTGTGAACCCATTGCACTTGCTGGGTACACCACACTCGTACCGTATTGGATTTTCAAACGCTCCATTGCATCGGTATCATCGCTTGTCCATGTTTGCGGCATATAATAGAGCATACCTGGATCAAAGCGTCCGCCACCACCAGAGCAACTTTCAAACAGCACATGCGGGAATGCCGTCGTGATGCGCTCCAATACATGGTACAGACCGAGCATATAACGATGCGCCGTTTCGCGCTGACGATCCGCAGGCAGCAGTGCTGAACCGATCTCCGTCATATTACGATTCATATCCCATTTTACATAGGTGATCGGCGCAGAAGATAGCACCTGGCTCACCGAATCCACAATATAATCGCACACATCGGCGCGTGACAGATCGAGAATCAGCTGCTCACGTCCCATCGTGCGGCTACGATCCGGCACATGCAAACACCAGTCGGGATGGGCGCGATATAGATCGCTATCCGGCGAGATCATTTCCGGCTCGAACCATAGTCCAAACTGCATGCCTGTATCCACGATATCCTGTGCCAGCTTGCCCAGTCCTTCCGGCAGCTTACGACGATCTTCTACCCAGTCTCCGAGCGAGGAACGATCATTATCCCGATGACCGAACCAGCCATCATCCAGTACGAACAGCTCGATACCGAGTTCCTTACCCGCAGCAGCGATGCTTTTGATCTTCGGCGCGTCAAAATCAAAATACGTCGCTTCCCAGTTATTGATCAAAATCGGACGTACTTGATCGCGATGCTCACCACGGCTCAGACGGGTGCGATACAGACGATGATACGTGCGAGACAATTCGCCCAGTCCGTGATTGGAATATACGAGTACCGCTTCCGGTGTCTGGAACGCTGCACCTGGCTCCAGCTTCCAGTTGAAGTCAAATGGAGACATCCCGATCTGCATACGAGTCGTACCGAATTGTTCTACTTCGACCTGAGCGACAAAATTGCCGCTGTACACCAGACTCATGCCGTATACCCCACCATGCTCTTCATTCGCGCCCTTTTCAAGCAGTGCGATAAATGGATTGTGCTGGTGACTGCTGGAACCGCGCTTGCTTTCGACGCGCTGTAAACCCGGCGCCAGCTTGCGATAATGCATATGACGCTCGCGCACCCAGGCACCGGACAGATGCAGCATCTCGAATTGATCACCGTTAAAATCCACACTGCTGCTCAGTGCACGCTCAATCGATACCGACGCTGTACCTTGATTCGTTATACGCACCGAACGTGTAATCGCATTCAGCTCGTTAAAGACCGAATACTGCATAACCGCTTCGATACCAGTCAACTCATCCTTCAGTACAATTTCCAGTGTATCCGCTTCAGCTTCCTGCTCTACATACGTCGCAGGAAGACCTTCCAGCTTCGGTTTACCTGTCGTAATCCGGTGACTCACATAATGCAGATCACTGACAGTTGATCCGTTATTCAGCGCAATTTCAAAGGCAGGCTCGCGGTAGTCTCCGCGTCCATAACCTGGATATTCTTGCGGCAATGTATCAAAAGCAAATGTCCGATCTTCTGCATGATAGTTAGGGCTGAACGAACAACGCTCGATCTGGTACAGCAAACTGCTAACCGAAGGCTGGCGCAGACGTGGACCCCAGTATAAATGTGCAGGATGACGGTCATGAACAAGTTGAATCACATAGCTCGTCGCATTCGTTTGCAAATGGAAAAGCTGTTGTTGTTGATCAAATAAAATTGGCATCTTTCTCTTCCTCCCAAATCATGACCGGTACAGCAAGCATTGGATGACGTCTATACACGCAACGATCGATACCGTATTGCGCAACAAGCATCCGCCAGCTACGACATTGAATAAACCCATATCGATGCTCCATATCTGCTACAATACTAACAGTGCTGTGCTGTCCGCTTTCTACTATAACGCTTACATTCTTATTGTAGGACGATTAGCGGCAGAAAAAAATGGCATGATCCATGATTTTCATGGTTCCTTGCGTTCATTCCTAATTCGTATAATGATACATACATAAGAAGGAAAAGGAGGAAATACGATGGCTCTCAGTGTGCTAGACGAGCTACAGTTAAAATATCGGCAGCTGTCCGCCAAAGAAAAGGAGATCGCTGACTATGTGATACGTAACCGAGGTTCCATTCACAATATTAATATTCGCGATCTGTCTGCTTTAACGCAGGCATCGATGTCGACGATTACACGCTTTTGCCGGAAGGTCGGCTTTTCCAGCTTTGTCGATTTCAAAATTAACCTGAACCGCGAAGTGGCTCAACCGCGCGACGATATGAACGTCTTCGCTCAAACCCAGCATATTTACAATGAAATGATTAGCGCTACGGCCGAGATGATTCAGCCTGAACTCGTCCAGCAGGTCGTCCGCAAAATTACAGACGCACGCCGTGTCTATGTGTACGGCATCGGTAGCTCCGGTCTGTCCGCGCTGGAATTCAAGTACCGACTGATGCGCATGAATATGACGATTGATGCCGTCAGCGACTCGCATATGATGCTGATGAATGCCGCCCTGACCGATGCACATGATGTGGTGATCGGACTGTCCAATTCCGGTCATACCGATGAAGTCACAACCGCACTGGCAACCGCGCGCAGCCGCGGAGCTTATATTATCGGAATTACGAACTTTGACCATACCCCTTTTACAGAAACGACCGATCTATGCCTGTTCACGCCAGGCTTACAACGAGTGGGCGATGTGCAGTTTGTGAATAGCCAGCTCGCGATTATTTATGTACTGGATATGATCTCGATGTTGCTATTAGAGGATGAGCAAATGCAAATGGCGCGGCAGCAGACGCTGGATGCGTTGTATCGGACGGAGCAGGAATGAGATAACTTTCAATAGAACGTTTACATTGATTAAGCAAATATAATCAGTGTAAACGTTTTCTCTATTTCCTACCGATAATTATTAAAAATCGATAGGAGGCAAATGCAATGAAAAAATATATTCTCCAAAAATTGAGTAATCAATATCCCAATAAAATCATTGAAAACTTTGCTTCGCATAATAGTTCTTTATATCAAATAATATCCAGATATACTCGAGAAAATTCTATTGATTTGACGTATTTCTTGGAAACCAACGGATTTATATATAAAAAGAAAACAAGAACAATTGGATCTAAATTTGATTATTCAACTGCTATTAAATTAATAAACGATTTTGGCGTTACTCAGCAAGAAATGGCAAATTGGTTTAAAATTACTAGACAAGCTATAAATGATAAATTACAAAGAAAAGTGCAAACCACAAGCTGGGTAGCTGAAAATTTGAATGACTCAGAGGAAGATATTTTAGAAAACATGATTGAGCAACAAGTAATTAATTATGAAGAAGAAGAATTAATTGTTTCAATAAAAACAAATTATATGACTCCTTGTATAATATTGGTTACTTCTAATGGTGTTAAAGTTATATTTGATCTAAACGAACAACTTATATCAAAATTTTCTAACAATAACTTAGATACTTTTAGAGAAAAAGACTTTAAATTTAAAGAATATATGACTCCTGTATCAGTTCTCGGTTTAGAAAAAGCAAGAATTGATAAAAACTTTGTTCAACAAGTTTCTACTTACTGTAGAAAGCGGAATTTAACTTTAGATGAGTACTGTAAAATTCATGGTTATAAAGATGGTTATTGTGATCATCGAACTATAACTGACCAAGAACTAGTTGAGATCATCAAGACATATATAATTGAAGATAATCTTGTTTTCTTTCCTGTTAATTCTCCACACTATCATAACTTCACTAATAGAGCTTCCAGAGCAAATATGATTCTAGAAGAATTATTTGAATTTTTAGGGTATATAAAAATAGAAAGTAGACTCAATTCAAATTATGATTTTAAAATCCAAAAGTATATAAACGAATTAAAAGAATACCTCATAGAGGAAAGTTCAAATAAAGTAATTATTAAAAGCGATAGTTTACTATATCAAAAACTATATTCTTTCTCAAAAAGAAGAGATATTTCATTAGATAACTTTATAAGAGAATTGGGTTTTGAAAGGATATATAACAAACAAAGTGGTTTTTTGAAAAGCTCAAATACTCAAGATTCTACAGATATGTCAGATATAAAAAGTAAGCTCAAAGAAATAGAAAAAATACAAGGACGCTTAGAATTCAGTTTAACTATTGATGAAAAAATTAATAGGAATCAATCTTTAGTAAGCAAACTTAAACAACTATACAATTATGAATGCCAGCTTTGTACTAAAGACTCAGTTATTCCTATTATTCAAAAAGAAGACGGAAGCTACTATGTAGAAGTTCACCATATTATTGCTTTAAATAATATTACTAAGGAATCCAATTTAGGATTTGACGACGAGTTAGATACCTATAAAAATGCTATAGTTGTGTGTCCATTCCATCATAAAGTATTACATTATCATGATGGTGGCTTTCCGAAATTAACAATACAAGATGGCGAATTGTATTTTGTTTCTAATCAAGATACATTATTAAAAATAATTAAAAATTATCACTTAGATAATAATCTCTTTTAAATACATTTAGATGAAAAGGAAGACTTTCTAGTTAAAAAAACAACTAGAGAGTCTTCCTTTTTACTCCTCTGTCACCGAAGCCGGCTGTACCTCATTCATCTGCTCCACAAACCTTCCCGTAATCTGCTGCGGTCGTGTAATCGCTCCACCGACTACTACACTGTACACACCTAGCTCCAGACAACGCGCCGCCATTTCTGGCGTAAGAATATTACCCTCTGCTACGAGTGGTGTACGAATCTGCCGCACCATTTCTTTTAAAATCGCAAAATCATCCGCATACACCTTCTGTCCCTGCGTGTACGCCGTATACCCGACTAATGTCGCCGACACCAGATCAAAGCCGAGCCGCTGCGCCTCGATCCCTTCTTCCACCGTTGATACATCCGCCATCAGCAGCAATTGCGGATAGTTCAGGCGAATCTGCTGCACCAGCTCTGTCAGTTCCATTCCATCCGGGCGTGGACGGCTCGTTGCATCCAGCGCGACGATCTCGCAACCTGTCGTTGCCAGCTCCTCTATCTCCCGCAATGTCGGTGTAATAAACACCGGATGCTCGCCATAATTCCGTTTAATAATACCGATGACCGGTAGATCCACTTCTTTGCGAATTTCCACAATATCCGCTACCGAATTGGCACGAATTCCTGCCGCACCGCCTTGCTTAGCAGCCAGAGCCATTTTCCCCATGATCCATGAACTATGCAATGGTTCGTCCGGAAGTGCCTGACAGGATACGATCAGTTTGTGTTGTAATCCGAGGGAATCTAGCTCCATACGTCAATCACTCACCTTCCATATACTCTTCGATTTCGTTTTTAATCACGCTCACCTGCGGGCCATAGATGACCTGCACTCCATTTCCATTCACGAGCACACCTTTCGCACCGGTCGCTGGAAAAGCCTCCTTATTCACCTGACCCGGATCATACACCGATACCCGTAGTCTGGTGGCGCAGCAATCCAGGTCTTTAATATTGCTTACTCCACCCAGCGCATGCACAATAGTTTCGGAGCGTGATGATTGCGCAGATGATGCGTGAGATGCAGATGCGGACATCGACGGCGCTGCTGCCCTATCGCCATCCTGTGCATGGTTTATTGCTCCAGCCACACGATCTGCTGTACTTGCTGTACCCTCTGGTGCGATAGCTCCATCATCCTCACGCCCCGGCGTTTTGAAGTTGAACTTCACGATCAGGAAACGGAAGGTGAAATAGTACAGGCAGAACCACACTACCCCGATAATCGGAACGACTACCCAGTTCGTTTTGGCATTGCCCTGTAAAATACCGAACAGAATAAAGTCAATCAGTCCGCCGGAAAAAGTCTGTCCAATCGTAATCTGGAACATATGCGCCAGCATAAATGCCAATCCGTCAAATGCCGCATGAATGACATACAGCACAGGTGCTACAAACAGGAACGAGAACTCCAGCGGCTCGGTAATCCCTGTCAGAAATGACGTTAAGGCCGCAGACAGCATCAGCCCACCAACTATCTTTTTCCGTTCCGGTCGTGCTGTGTGATAAATCGCCAGCGCCGCTCCAAGCAGTCCGAACATCATCGTAATGAAACGTCCGGACATAAACCGCGATGTGCCGATAAAAAATTTGGATGTACTCGGATCACCTAGCTGAGCAAAGAAAATATTTTGTGTACCTTCATATATCTTACCAGATACTTCCAACGTTCCGCCAAGTCCGGTTTGCCAGAATGGTAAATAAAAAATATGATGCAGTCCCAGCGGCCCAAGCATCCGCAGGAAAAATCCATAAAACAATGTCCCAACATACCCGGTCGCATCGACAATATTACCCAGCTTCATAATGCCCAGCTGAATCGTTGGCCAGATCAGGAATAGCAGCAAACCGACGAAGATGGCTGCAAACGATGAGATGATCGGAATAAAACGCGATCCTCCGAAAAAGCCGAGAAACTGCGGCAATTCAATTTTGTTATAGCGATTATGCAGCGCTGCCGTGACGAGACCGATTATGATCCCGCCGAGCACACCAGTTTGCAGAGACGGAATGCCGAGAATCATTCCCTGCCCGGCTGCTGCTGGATTCTCTTCAGCCAGCTGGCCCGCATTGATAAGCATCGCGTTGATCGAGGCATTCATGACAAGATATGCGAGCGCTGCTGCCAGCCCGGCTGTTCCTTTGTCCGAACGTGCCAGCCCTACCGCCACACCAATCGCAAAGATCAACGCCAGATTGTCAAAAGCGATACTGCCCGCACTGCTCATCACTTTGAAAATATGCTGTAGCCATTCGATTTGCAGCAGCGGATACGTACTGACCGTATTCGGATTGGATAATGCGCCACCAATACCGAGCAGCAACCCTGCCGCTGGCAATACAGCAATCGGTAACATAAATGATTTGCCAAATCGCTGTGCCTTTTCGAAAAACGTTTTCATCTACGCTCACCACCTGAAAATATTTTCTTTTAAACATATATTAAGAAAACTATTTTCGTCAATGGATATGTAATATAAAATTATTTCTTTTTACGCTTTCCATTTACTTCCTTTTTTAAAATTGAATTTCACCATTTGTTCGATCATATGCTAAATGGTGCAAACAGCTACCAATCGACATTCATTCTCTATTTGATCTCATCTTCCGATGCTATCATTACGAGATGGTTATATTTTATTCGTCTATATGCTAAAGGAGATTATGCAATGAACCGTACAACGTCTATGATGAAAATCGGCATAATCAGTACAGGTAGCATTACCGAAGCTTTTCTCGCTGCTCTGTCGCAAGTAGAACAGGCTACTTGTACTGCCATCTATTCACGCAAAGAAACGAATGCACGCCTGTTCACACAGCAATACAATATTGCTCATCTGTACACTAATCTGGAGGACATGCTCTCCAGCGATGATGTGGACTGTGTGTATATCGCCTCACCAAACAGTCTTCATTTTGAGTACGCAAAGCGAGCATTACAGCATGGCAAGCACGTCATTTGCGAAAAGCCATTCACATCCAATGCCCATGAATTGCAGCAGCTGATTCAACTCGCCAAAGGGCAGCATCTATTCCTATTTGAAGCGATTACGAATATCCATCTGCCCAATTACCGCTGGCTGAAAGAGCAAATCCATCGCCTCGGTCAGCTACGTATCGTGCAGTGTAATTACAGTCAATATTCACGCCAATATGACCGGTTACTCGCTGGAGAGACACCCAATGTGTTCAATCCGCATTTTTCCGGCGGTGCGCTGATGGATATTAATGTGTATAATCTGCATTTTATTATGAATCTGTTCGGCAGGCCGCAGCAGCTCAGCTATACAGCGAATAAGCATGATAATGGCATCGATACGTCAGGCGTGCTGGTCATGCAATATGATGGCTTTATCGCAACCGCTGTAGGCAGCAAAGATACGACGGGTATGAACTTTGTACTTATTCAAGGGGAAAAGGGATTTATTCATGTGGAAAATGGCGCTAATGGCTGTCGTTCGATCCATTTGCATATCGGGGATACAACCGAGCAATACAATGCACACACTACCGACAACACGCTCTATTATGAACTGGTCGACTTTGTGAACATGTATCGTGATGGCGATTACGACGAGTGTTATCAGTTGCTTCATTATAGCTATGAGGTGATGCAAACGCTTGATAGGGCACGATACGATGCAGGTATTGTGTTTACAGCGGATGCGATGTCAAGCCAGCATTAATATTGAATAGCAGGCTGGATCAAACAGTGTTGTCATAATGCAAAACAAAAAATGCGGCTTGATCGATTGTTTCATTCATACTAGTGCGTGTACGCAAACTGTTTTGCTGGGCATAAACGATTCTAGCAAGCAATAAGGGGACAAACTCCAGTCTCGTACAGGAATCTACGGAGTAGCAAGTCATTGTAGATTCCCGTGCTCAAAGGCAGTGTGATATTTGGCTTCCGCAAAATCACTTTCTCATTCCACCCCGTGTTAGAAGATCGCTAACACTAGAAGCTGTAACATATTTTGCTTCGCAAAAATCACTTTTTCATTGCACCTCGTGTTAGAAGATCGCTAACACTAGAAGCTGTAACATATTTTGCTTCGCAAAAATCACTTTCTCATTGCACCTCGTGTTAGAAGATTGCTAACACTAGAGACTGTAACATATTTTGCTTCCGCAAAAATCACTTTCTCATTGCACCCCGTGTTAGAAGATCGCTAACACTAGAAGCTGTAACATATTTTGCTTCGCAAAAATCACTTTCTCATTGCACCCCGTGTTAGAAGATCGCTAACACTAGAAGCTGTAACATATTTTGCTTCCGCAAAAATCACTTTCTCATTGCACCTCGTGTTAGAAGATCGCTAACACTAGAAGTCATCCCTCCCTTTAGTTCCTTGCCTCTGTTCCTAATCTTCTGTATCTGTCCTATCTGCTATCGTACCTGCATACAGCACATCAAATACGTACTGCGCCGACATCATCGCATACATTTTTCCCAGCATGCCAGGACGCTGTGCATACGTATATAACGTATAATAACATAACTCTGACAACGGCGAATCTTGCACGGTGAGCGCGACGACGCGCCGATTATTACTTTTCAACGTATGCGCAATATCGAGCATGCTGTGATTGCGCCCGGTGTGCGAGATGACGAAGGATAGGGTGGATCGGTCCATATGTGGGCTGGACAAATAATGATGATTGGCATGGTTTTGCGCAATCGCGGTTAGACCGATCTCATTCCAACGTGCACAGGCAAGCTCGGCAGTATAATAATTGCTATCACTGCCATACACATCAATCCGCTTTGCTTCGCTAATCCATTGGATCACTTGCTGTAGTGTTTCTGGTACACACATCCGCTGCGTCTCAATCAGCGCTTCATCGTACACATCAGTGATCGTCTGCAAATGCTGGGCTACACCGATTGTGTCCTGTACGTGTGACGATTGCGTCGCCTGGCGCTGCTCTGGCGACAGTTCTAACGCCAGCTTTAATTGAAAATCGGGATAACCGCTCAAGCCTAGCTTTTTGCATAGGCGCACAATCGTGGATGCACTCGTTAATGTCAGACGTGCTAGCTGCTGCGCATTATGATCAAACACGACCTGTGGCTGTTTTACAATATAATCGACGACATGGCGCTCCTGTGTCGTCAGATGTTGTGTGTGTTTTAATTGTTTCCATAACGTCATGAATATTCGCTCCTGCCGGATCATCCACTGTATAGGTCATAGCTTATCATTTTATGATGTACAGGGTGGATGATTCGCATTTCTATATCGTAGTTTGTATGCTTACTATAGCAAAATGAAAACTAAAAAGCAGGCAACCGTGAGAGCGATGGCTGCCTGCTTTTTATAGAGATGATGTTATATCATTTACGATTTTGTCGTGTTTGACCGCAATAGCTCTAGCAATATGCTACTACATCGCTATCTACTTGGACCTACTCAAGTGCAAAGCTGGCTTTACTGCCTCTTATGAAAATACGCGCATACCCCGCTACGAATTTCTTACATGCTGTCCGACATGCTACAGCACACTTCCAGCACTTTGCTACTTGCTACTTGCTACTTGCTACTTGCTACTAATTAATTCTAGCAAAGCTGTAGGATAACTACTACACGTTATCCACTACCCTTTTCCAGCAAGCTCTTATTTCCCTGAAATCTTCATCTCATTCAACATCTTATCGCTGAACCCGAATACCCATGTCAGCACAAATCCAACCGCAATCGCTACCCCATTGCACAAAATGTACATCGGCAACTGCGAGTTCAGATACAGCAGTGTGCCCGGCAATACCGTAATCGCCATACCTGTACCAGCAAGATGGAACAGGGAAGCAAGGAAACCACCTGCTGCTCCACCGATCAGTCCCATCACAAACGGTTTCATATAGCGCAAATTCACACCGAAGATCGCTGGCTCGGTAATACCGAGGAAAGCGGAGAACGAGGATGGCAGTGCCAGTGCTTTTAGCTTTTTGTCTTTCGTTTTCAGACCTACTGCAAGACAAGCGGCTGCCTGCGCAGCCATTGCGCACGTAATAATCGCATTAAATGGATTTGCACCTGTACGCTCCAAAAGCTGAATTTCCAGCAGGTTGAAAATATGATGCACCCCGGTAACAACGACAATCTGATGCAGACCACCGATCACAATACCGGCAATGCCATACGGTAAATTAAGCACAGCCGTTGTTGCATTCAATACGACTTCTTCAAGCGAGTGGAAGATCGGACCAATCGCAAACAGCCCCAGTGTGATCATAATGAGCAACGTCAGAAATGGGGTCAGAATCAAATCAAGCGCTTCCGGAATGCGCTTACGTAAAAAGCGTTCCAGCTTCGCACCAAGCAGGCCGACAACGAATGCCGGAATAACCGACCCTTGATAACCAACGACCGGAATAAAGTCAAAGAAGCGAAGTGCTTGCGCGGAACCATCTGCTACTGAATACGCATTCGGCAGTGCCGGGTTAACGAGCATCAGACCAAGAATAATCCCCAGTACCGGACTGCCGCCAAATACGCGGAATGCCGACCATGCTACTAAGGCTGGTAAGAAGGCAAAAGCAGTATCTGTTAGCACCTGTGTATAGAGCAGGAAGTTCGGCGAAATCGTCTCTTTGGTCATTCCGAACAGCGCTAGAATTTCAGGCTGTGTGAGCAAGCCACGCATCCCCATGAACAAGCCGGTCGCAACCAGCACTGGAATAATCGGCACGAACACGTCGCCAAATGTGCGAATCGCACGCTGGAAGCCGCTTCCTTGCTGCTTCGCCTGGCTTTTCACTTCCTCTTTGCTGGAGCCGTCCAGACCCATCTTCTCCATTTCCTCATAGATCTGATTCACCGTGCCTGTTCCGAAGATGATCTGATACTGTCCGGAGTTGAAAAAAGCACCTTTAACTTTATCTATGTTTTCGACCCGGTTTTGATCGATTTTTTCCTTGTCATTTACCATAATGCGAAGTCGGGTCGCACAATGGGCGAAGGAAGCAATATTGTCCCGTCCTCCAACCGCCTCCAGCACTTCATTGGCAATTTCATGATTTTGCGCCATCTTTATTCATCCTCTCTTCTATATATCTGCCATTGCAGCACATGTCCACCTCTGCTATTAGGTACATTCATTGTTGCGATTTAAAGCAGTAATTCCATTTTTCAACATGAAGCCCCACCTGCCCAGCTTCGGCAAAAAATACAATCCCCTGACTGCTAGGCTGCGGGAAAATACGGCTTGTGAACACAGCCTCTCCATCATTCGCAAAAATCTCTATCGACGACACATCTACAAAAATCTGTAATCGCTCCAGCGGACGCTCCAATTCGCAACTACGTATCGTCCCATAATCTTCAGCGAGCGGCTGTCCGGATGCCGAACGATCCAGTATTAAACGTTGACGATTGGCTTCATAGCGAAGTAGAGTATGCTCCTGCTCTCCAACACGCAGCTCCATGCCAAAAGCTTGCGCTGCTGTGGTATTCGTATCCATCGCAGTCAGATCCACCCGGCAATCCAGCTCATACGCTATTCCGTCTATACCCGCATAACTGCTACGACCTTCTGAGAGGATACCTGCAAATTCCGCTTTCTCCCCACGTCGTAATGCCAGCTCCTGAACAGGTCGTTGCAACAGCACTCCATCTTTACGCAGTTCTAGCTCACGCGGTAATGTTAGGCAATGCGCCCAACCCTGATCATCTGTCGGATACGCGATATCCGGCAATCCCATCCATCCGACCAGAATACGTCTGCCATTCGGACCGAGTGCGGTTTGCGGAGCATAGAAGTCGAATCCAACATCCAATTCACGAAATGAACCATGCTCCAGTTCTAGCTGTGGCAATTGAAGGGGCTTCCCACTCACATAGCCGGATTGATAAATATTGCGATACTGTTCTCCTTCAGAAGCAATTCCCTGGGGACAGAACAACAGCACCGCCTGCCCGTTCATTTCAAAATAATCCGGGCATTCCCACATGTATCCAAACTGCGGAAGCATGGTCTGCAATTCACCGAGCAGTTCCCATTCCAGCATATGACGTGAACGATATAGCACGATTGCGCCTGTCAGATCATCCCGCTGTGCTCCAATCACACAGTAAAACCATTCGCCATCCTGCCATACTTTTGGATCACGGAAATGATCCGTATACCCTGCTGGTACATTGGCAATGACCGGCTCCTTCAGCTTATGAATCTCACCATCCTCATTCATAATGGCCATACATTGATAAGGATGTCGCTGCCACTGCGTATCACGCGTATTGCCCGTATACATCAGGTACAGCTTGCCATCATGTGTGATGCCACTACCGGAGTAAGCACCGTGCGAATCAAACCAATCGCCAGGCTTCACACCAATTCCACAATCGATCCAGTTGGTCAGATCGGTTGATTTTAGATGATACCAGTATTTCAGTCCATGATCCGTACCGAGCGGAAACCACTGATAAAACAAATGATAGTAGCCATCATAATAAGCAAATCCATTCGGATCATTAAGCAGTCCCATCGCAGGTTGAATATGATACTGCTGACGCCACGGTGAAGATTCACTTTGATGCAGCAACTGCTCTATTTCCTGGGGAGCGACATCTTCCAATCGTCGGTATTTCTGTTCTCTCGTCATTTTCATCGTTATTCTCCATATTTACGGAACCGGTTCCAATTCGCTTAAAAAATAATATCATTTAGTGTATGTAAGGCGTTGTATACGACCTGCTAAATGATACTATTTTTGAAACTTGATCAGATGATCCGTGTCCCTGATTGTAATATCGTGTATAGATGTTTTAATAATTATATATAGATATTTTGATATAAGATACATTTCAAAAGGTGATCACATACTGATACTACCACTTCGTATTCTACTCTCATCGCCTCTAAGGAACCGGTTCCAAAATTGTTTAAATAACAACTGATTCCTGGTGGAGATCAGTTGTTGATTATTATTTACATTCATCCAATCGCTTATATTGATCCAGATGTTCATCCAACCATACAGAACAGCTTCCATTGCTGCGAGTCGCCATACATGATCAGCTATGATCTTGTATCCGGTTACAGTGATTTGGAACCGATTCCAAAGTTATTATAAAACCGAATTTAGCATTTGTCAACGCTTTCTCGTTGTAATAATTCGTAATCCATCACGGTGACCATCTGCACATGTTGACGATGCACCAGCTTCACGATATCTTGAGCAGCGATTTTACCCGCTTCCTGATACGGATAACGAATCGTGGTCAATGCAGGATGAACAACTTCTGTCACATCGTATCCACCGAATCCAGTTATCGACAACTGACCGGGAATTTCAATCCCTAATTCATGTGCTGCCTTCATAACCCCCAGGGCGATATTATCTGTCGCACAGACGATAATCGTTGCATCCAAAGGTTGTTGCAGGAGCTGTAGTGCATACTGGCGTGCATCCGACATTCGAAAGCTTGTTTCATAATAAGCAACTGTACATGCCCCGGTTTCCTCCACCGCTCGTGTAAAGCCTTGCTTCCGTCGTACTCCGACTGCGATATCTTGCTCGGTGACACCGAGATAAGCAAGACGACGATGCCCTCGATCCAGTACATAGCGACCTAGCTCGTAGCCTGCATCATAATCATTATGGATCAGACTATGGATCTGTTCATGTTGCTGCCCGACAAGTAATACAGGAATATTAGTCGTCTCAATAGCTTCCAGATGTTCGTCTGTAATACGTGCTGCCAGTAAAATAATACCGGATATTTTCTGCCGAGCTAGCTCATAGATCGCTTCAATTTCCCGATTCATATCCTGACTTGTATTGGTGATCAGCATCCGACAGCCTTGATTGCGCAATTGATCGTCAATCCCCATTAACGTATGCGAGGTCGCAAAGGAATCCAGCCGCGGAACGATCGTGCCGATAATGTTGGCTGTTTTGGCTTTCAGGCTCTGGGCAAATGTATTGGGCACATAGCCTGTTTCCTTGATCACCTGTTCAATTTTATGGCGTGTAGCTACACTGACCGATCCTCCGTTTAAATAGCGCGATACCGTACTTTTTGCCACACCGGCAATTCGGGCAATATCTGCAATTGTCTTGCTCATGTTAACCTCCATAAGGGCGCTCCATGTGAAGCGCCCGCGTGATCGGCTATTCGCCTGTTATGCACCATTCAACAACTTGAATGTTCTACTGCTATATATACGACTTTTATGACGTAATCCCTGCCTGAATCTCAGTCTCTACTTGTATAAGCAAGCAATATTTAGAATAAACTGGTAATACAGACACCGGTTACAGTTACTCCGATTTATTTTGCAAAGCAGCTTTCAGCAGATCCCCCAGACTCGAACCAAATTCCTCTTTTTGTTCAAATTGCTTCACCAGCTTTTGCTGCTCTCGCTTGTTCACTGGACGTCCGCCATCCTTGTTCAATACTTCTGTAATTCCGCAGCCAATACATTGCACATATTTACCTGCCTTGCCATCTTTGATCTCCATCTTTTTGTGGCATTGCGGACAACGACGATTTGCAAGCTGCTTTTCCGTAGAACGTCGATATCCACAACTTTCTGCCGGGCAAACGAGAAATTTGCTACGCTTGGACTTTTTCTCCAACATACGTGTACCACAGTCCGGGCAGTGGCTATGCGATAGATTATGCGGCTTATACTCTACCTCACTCGCTTTTACAGCATTTACGAGCGAAGCTGCCATTTCACGAATGTCCTGCAAAAATGCTTCCGGTTTCCCTTGCCCGCGGGCAATGCGCTCTAATTCTGCTTCCCAGCGCGCAGTCAGCTCCGGTGTACGCAGCTGGGGCGATGCTAGCTCGATTAGCTGTGTCCCTTTACCAGTCGGATGAAGCGAATGCCCCTGACGCTCAATCGTATCCGATGACACGAGTTTTTCGATAAGATCTGCACGTGTAGCAGGTGTGCCGAGTCCGTGCTTTTCCATCCGTGATAACAGTGTAGCTTCAGTATAACGTTTGGGTGGTAAAGTACGTCCATTACGTACAAGCGTACGTTGAATCCCATGTGACTCACCCTGCTTTAGCTCTGGCAACGATTGAGTCGCATGTTCCCGCTCCATTTCAGGGGAATGGTTCTCTGTCTCTTCATCCTCATCGTCCTGCCATGATTCATCATAGACTGTTTTCCAGCCATGCTCCTTCACAGTCACACCACTTGCATGAAACGTCTCACCAGCCGCCTCAACCGTCACCTGCACCGTATCATAACGCGCAGCCGGATAAAATAAACTAATAAATCGACGTGCAATCAAATCATATAGCTTGCGCTCATCCGCGGTCAGACGATTCAAAAGCACCGTTTCCTCTGTCGGAATAATCGCATGATGATCGCTTACTTTACTATCATCGACGATTCGGCGTGTGACATTCAGTTTGCCACGCAGCAACGGACGGGCAAGTGTAGCATACGGACCGACAGCGACACTGTTCAGACGCTCTTTGAACGTATCGGTCATATCAGCGGATAAATAACGTGAATCTGTACGCGGATACGTTACGAGCTTGTGCTGTTCATATAGCTTTTGCAGCACATTCGACGTATGCTTGGCAGAAAATCCGTGGCGTCGATTCGCATCACGTTGCAGCTCGGTCAGATCATACGCAAGCGGATGCGGCTCCTGTCGCTCACTCTTTTTAATCTCACGAATACGAGCTTCCTTGCCTTCCAGCTTCTGCTGAAGCTGTTGTACGTGCGCAGCTTCAAACAATCTACCGTCTCCTTGCTTACTCCGCCACTGTGCTTGAAATTCACCCAGATCAATCTGCAACGTCTGATAATCCTGCGAACGGAAATTGCGAATGTCCTGCTCACGTTGCATAATCATACCCAGTGTAGGCGTCTGCACACGTCCTGCGGATAGCTGGGCATCGAATTTACACGTCAACGCACGCGTCACATTGAGTCCGATCATCCAATCGGCTTCTGCCCGGCAACGTGCCGATTCGTACAAACGATCAAATTCTTTACCTGGTCGCAGCTTGTTAAACCCTTCTCGAATCGCTCGATCCGTCTGCGAGGAAATCCATAAGCGCTGAAATGGCTTTTTCCAGCCCGCCATATTGATAATCCAGCGTGCCAGCAATTCACCTTCACGCGCTGCATCTGTAGCGACAATAAGAGCGCCTACATCGTTGCGCTTCATCAGATGCTGCACGATTTTATATTGATGCGAACTCTCACGTAATACTTTCAATCGCATCCGATCCGGTAAAATCGGTAAATCTTCCAAATTCCATTTCTGATACTGCTTGTTATAATCTTCCGGCTCAGCCAGTCCAACTAGATGTCCCAGCGCCCATGTGACAATATAAGTCGGCCCTTCCAAATATCCTTTATGCTGTTGATCGCTTCCCATCACGCGTGCAATCTCTTTTGCGACAGATGGCTTCTCCGCCAGTACAAGCGTTTTACTCATAATGTTGCCGTCCTCTCTCGGTTCCTGTTTCCTTCTTATTTCCGTTTGGATTCTAATGGCTGTTCTGCTTTTCATCGTCATCTAATATTCAATACATTCCAGTGAACGATATTCGTGTATCTACGAAAGTGATCGCGTATGATTATAACTATGATAATTGGACATTCCCGCGTATCAATTGACCTGTAAGACCGCTACTTTGACCAGCTTAAATCGAAAGTCTAATCTACTCTATTGTATGAAATATGCACCTGCATACATCACGCCATGAACTCATCTTGGCTGTATATTATCAAATTACGTATTTAACGCGGTCAATGTACTAATACCTTTAACACTTTGACCACGATTTATTTTAACTTTAAATTCGCTTCAAATCCTGAATTGTAGATATGCCAGCACATGATCAAAGCTACTATTTAACTTGATTTAGATACTAGCCCTATCGTTTGTGAGCCAAAATCGATCGATAATTCTTTTCAAGTTTACAAACGCGCATTCCATCACGCATTCAAATATCGTGTTTAGTGTTTGATCGTTCGTCGTTCGTCGTTCGTCGTTCGTCGTTCGTCGTTCGTCGTTCGTCGTTCGTCGTTCGTCGTTCGTCGTTCGTCGTTCGTCGTTCGTCGTTCGTCGTTCGTCGCAAATGGTAACCTGATTGCTATAAAAATACCATGTATAAATGTACCATAATTCAACCTATTATGCAGACGATTCAGTAATATTGCTCACTTCTAGTTCCCCTTGCATGCCTACATACTTCTCTTTGCTCCCCCTCTTTTCTCAGAACCCATTCCCCTTACAAACATCTCCCACGCTTCCACTCTTCTCTATCATCCAACGCCTAAATCGAAGACGTCCCCACAATCAAAAAGGCCTTTCTACCCATCCAACACATCCTGTAAAATGAACAATCGGCTCCGAAGAGTCACCTCTTATTCATCCATCAGCATATATCTCCTGGCAAAAAGACCTTTTCCTATCGTATTCCAGTTCACATCAAATTCCAGCTTAGATTATGTTCAGGTTTAACCCGTGCTCAAGTTCATATCCCATTCCAACTTGTATTGCGTTCCCGCTATACTTAACCTGAGTAAACCTCGATATTTCACTTAGAAAAAGTCCATCAAATGCGTTCCACGTCTCGGAATTAGCTTTTCCAGCAATTGAATCGCCTGCTCATCGCCATCTAGCTGCTCCCAACGAGATAGCTCACTCGGACGCTTGTACCCCATCAGCATCGCTGTCCATACCCGTATATCTGCCTTCACTTGAACATCGTTTGCCGATTGCGCCACATCTTCATCTGACTCCATCTGCTTCACCGTTGCATGTCCGTCCGCATCCCATACGATCTGCCATACGCCAGCATTCCATTCTGCCACCCGATCGCTAATTTCAATCGTCAGCTGCCCGGTAGTACCGTGCTCAAATGGATACTGCTCCAGAAATGCTTTCACATCGACAATCCGCGCCATAAAATAAGGGACCTTCTGCTGCTCAATCCGCGGGTCCTGCAACAAATACGGAAGACCGTCATCCAGTGGCGCTTTTAGCTTCACATGCTGCACCATCGAATCATGATTGGAAATGTACGTCCACAACCCGCGACGTGCTTCCTCGGTCGTATAGGCAATCTCACTAATATTCATTTCTTTATCGAGCACGGTATACAAAATATACCCTTGCGCCTGTCCATCATTTGCATAATACACAGCTGTACGCGTATCGTCCGAGCGAAGCGTTGCATTTGTCCACCTTTCGATATCGCGCACAAGCGTGCCGTTGTACTGACTCGCATATTGCCCATAGATCGAGTGCAATAATTCCAGATCACGTACACCACGCTTGATATATCCATCCGTTTGCACTTTTGCAGGCAATAATGCAGTTGGAATCGTGTATTGCATATATTCCGTATACAGCTCCCAACCATATTTACGATAAAACGGAAAATAAAACGGATGTAAAAAGGAGACCGACTGTCCTTGCTGCTTCATCAGTTGCAAAGCATGACGAAGCAGCTGATCCACCAGCCCCTGACGACGATTTTCTGGCCACGTGGCTACACCCGCAATACCGCCCATCTCCATACTTTGTTGCTGTATGTACGTTTGAAAAGGAATCAGCTTTAGCTGAGCTTGCAGCACACCGTCTTCAAAAACTCCCCATACACGTTCCGGCTTAAACAACTGTCGTGACTGCTCTATCTCTTCCGCATTGAGCTTATATTGAAAAGCATAACTCGACAACTCCATATGCTGTTCAAATTCTTCTGCTTTCAACTGTCTGATTTCCAATTCATTCTCCTCCATTCTATAAATAGCCGATCTCGACTACCGCTTTCATCCCCCAACATCATAACAGACTTTTGGAAACGTACCAAATACAGTGCTGTGCCTTTTCCTCCCCTTGCTTACGACTCTGTAAACTACTCTGTAAGCCCCCATCTCAGCTATAGTGTTATTTTCATTTAAATAAATACGTATTTGTACAAATATACTTATAACGATGCTCACGTTGCTTCAGTTAGCTCGCCGCATGTAAACGACCCAATCAGCTCACGATTCGCCCAAGCATTATATTCTTTGAATAAATGCAGTGCTATCTTATAAGAAGACCAGTAGAACGCTGTTATAGCTGAAGTTGATCACGTATTATAATTTTTATTTACTTCGACTTCACGATTTGTTAGTATTAGTACCAGATACTAATACTAGGTATTATAAAAATCACTCTGTATCATTATGTTTGAATCGCTGTATATGTAAACTGATCTGTATCTTTTCAATACGAGTTGAACCTCCAACCTACTGATTACAAGTTAGAGGTTCTACCTACTCTATTGTTTATGTCATTATTTTCATTTATTATTTTCAGTCATTGTTTTTAGTTATTGTTTTTAGTCGTTATTTTAGTTGTTGCTTTCTAGTTATTGCTTTTCATCATTATCTTGTGGTCATTATTTTTGTTATTACCTCATCCATCATCACTATGATAAAACACTAACTCATTCTTTGACTTATTCATTTCTTTGCAAGCAATAGACTATAAGCGCTGACGGCATTATCATGCAATATCCCAATCTTTTCATTTCTAAAACAGTAACATGCACCATCATTCACTGCTCTACAGCCATCAACGACCACGATACAGATCGGATCAGACCGGTACCATTCCACTGCTATTGTATACTATTAAATTAATGCTTCCATCTAACCTATTTGTACACTTATCATAAAATGAAGCAGGTTCGTCTATTGTTCCAATCGCTTGCTATCGCTGTACATGTACACTACATCATTATTCGCTGTATAACTATAAAATGAGGTGACCCGGATGATTCAATCTAAAGCTCGTCTTACTGCTCTTGGAACATACGTACCAGAAAAACGACTGACCAATGCTGATCTGGAGCAAATGGTCGACACTTCGGATGAATGGATTGTCCAACGTACCGGTATGCGAGAACGCAGAGTCGCTGCTCCCGACCAATTTAGTTCTTCGCTCGGTATAGAAGCTGTACAGCATATGCTCCAACATCACTCGGTTACGATTGACGATGTGGAATTGATCATCGTAGCGACTACGACAGCCGACTATGTATTTCCCAGTGTAGCCGCACAAATTCAAGCTCATTTTGGCATTTCCAAAGCAGGAGTCTTTGACCTGAACGCAACCTGCGCTGGTTTTGTGTATGCATTACATATGGCAAATAGCCTGGTTACATCCGGTATGCATCGCAAAATTCTCGTCATTGCCAGTGAGACGATGACCAAAACATTAGATTATACCGACCGCAGCACATGCATTTTATTTGGTGACGGTGCAGGTGCCGCCCTGATTGAATACGACGCCGATCAGCCAAGCTTTATCGATGTTATTATGGATAGCGATGGTGGCGGCGGACAGCATGTATATCGCAGCAGCCTTTCCACACATATCAATGGGACGCCAATGGAAGGCAACGGCAACATTTATCAAAATGGCCGTGAGGTGTACAAATGGGCTGTCCGTACAGTTCCACAAGGATTGCGCAAATTGCTCGAACAGAATGAGTGGACAACCGAGCAAGTAGACTGGTTTATTCCGCACAGCGCGAATCTCAAAATGATCGATTCGATTTGCGAGAAATCCGGTATACCCTTTACCCGTACATTAACGAGTGCCGAATGGTTCGGCAATACGTCCTCTGCTTCGATCCCACTCGCCCTACAACAAGGTGTAGAAGACGGAAAAGTACAAGCAGGCAATACACTGCTCCTGTACGGCTTTGGCGCAGGTTTAACACAGATGGGTATGCTTCTTCAATGGAACCCCACAAAATAACCATTCACACCATCAGGAAGTATCTGAAAGCTCTAGGCTATCCTATGGCTTCACTCCTATTGCTTCCCTTTTTACTAAACTAGACTTTTTGCTAAATTAGATCCACCCGAATCTAAGCTCCAGTCCAGTAGCTATTACCTTTTTTCAGTAGCTATTATCTTTTGTGAATAGGTAAATTATACAGAAAGAGGCTGCTCTCCATGTCATGATCGACATGAGAACAGCCTCTTTTTATTAAGCGGGTGATGGGATTCGAACCCAAGCTCCAGTTCAGTAACTACAGGTCACGTAAACCGGACGTTCTACCACAGAACGACACTCGCGGATCAGGAGGTCAAGGTTTAACGCTTTGTGAATACACGGCAATCGACAATGATAACATTCAATATCGTTCATTGAACCTCATTTCGCCTACCTACAAGCCAAATTCAAGCCTTAAACCCAAAACAAAAGCGCCTTCGATCGGGAATATAGGAAACGTTAAACCGTTTCTATTATGCCCATTCTGGCACCTACTGGAATCTATATGGAGCGGACGACGGGAATCGAACCCGCGACCCTCGCCTTGGCAAGGCGATGCTCTACCGCTGAGCCACGTCCGCATAATATGGTGCGGTCGAGAGGACTCGAACCTCCACGGGGGTAAGCCCACACGGACCTGAACCGTGCGCGTCTGCCAATTCCGCCACGACCGCATATTACACATTAAAAACATTCACCATCTATACAATAAATGGTGAGCCATGAAGGACTCGAACCTTCGACACCCTGATTAAAAGTCAGGTGCTCTACCAACTGAGCTAATGGCTCACAAAAATAAAATGGCAGGGGGTATAGGATTTGAACCTATGCGTGACGGAGTCAAAGTCCGTTGCCTTACCGCTTGGCTAACCCCCTACGGTATGAAAAGAAAAATAAAGGGCGATCGACGGGAATTGAACCCGCGAATGTCGGAGTCACAGTCCGATGCGTTAACCCCTTCGCCACGACCGCCACAAACACTTTTTATTTTCTTAAAAGAAAATGGTGCCGGCGAGAGGATTTGAACCCCCGACCTACTGATTACAAGTCAGTTGCTCTACCAACTGAGCTACACCGGCATAAAGTAAAGCTTTCAAGTATTTCATTGAAAACCTTAAGTAAAACAAAGTCTTACATTTCGCTTGGCGACGTCCTACTCTCCCAGGACCCTGCGGTCCAAGTACCATTGGCGCTGGAGGGCTTAACGGTCGTGTTCGGGATGGGTACGTGTGGAACCCCTCCGCCATCATCACCAAACGTTGGTTTTCGAAGCGTTGACTTCGTGGAATCTTCGGCGAGAACATCGAATGCCTCTATAAAAGATACCAGATACAGGTTAATCACCTGAAAACTGAATCCGAAACGAATCACCGCGTGTTTAGAAGTAGGATAAGCCCTCGACCGATTAGTATTGGTCAGCTCCATGCATTGCTGCACTTCCACCTCCAACCTAT